>CAZHXN010000062.1:0-26398 GCA_964536415.1 uncultured bacterium | reverse complement strand
CAGAGCGGGAGAGGGGAGTGAAAAACTGTATCGTTCTTATTTGGATTGACCATAAGCGATAGGAGTCAGATCAGGGCTGCAATTTGAGTATAGAGATTATACCGAAGATGATCGGTGTCCTGAAATCTTGCAATTCCCAGGGGGACAACTCCCTAAGCCCGTTCCGCTAATTCTAGCCAGCGTGCCGTTGCCTGATCGATCGTGGCCGCTAACTCCGCTAACTGGGTCGCCAAGCTTTGCAGTTCTGAGAAATTGCTGGGAGGGTCATGATACAGTCGCTTTTCCAGGGCGGCCTTCTCCGCTTCCCAAGCTGGAATTTCGGTTTCCAAACGTTCATATTCCTGCCGTTCCTTATAGGATAATTTGCGCGGTTTTTCAGCCGCGATCGCTGGGGATGATGGTACCCGTTCGGCTTTGGTCTTAGAAGCTGCTTTAGACGCTGCTACCTTGGGTACCTGAGTGGCCTCAGCTTGGGCTGTCTCTGCTTGGGCTGTCTCTGCGGCCTGACGGTAGTCTAAATAAATCGAATAATTACCAGGATACTCGCGGATTTGGCCTTCTCCTTCAAAGGCAAAAATTTTATCCACGGTACGATCGAGGAAATAGCGATCGTGGGAGACGACAATGACACAACCGTTGAAATCCTCTAGATAGTCTTCTAAGACCGACAGGGTTTGCACATCTAGATCATTCGTTGGTTCATCTAAAATCAAAACATTGGGAGCGGCCATCAATACTCGCAACAGAAATAAGCGCCGTCGCTCGCCACCGGATAGTTTATGGATTGGGGCATATTGTTGATTAGGCGGAAACAGAAACCGCTCTAGCATTTGTGAGGCTGTAATCACACTGCCATCAACTGTTTTTACCAATTCCGCTACATCCTTGAGATAGTCAATGACGCGTTGATTTTCATTCAGATGCAGGTCATCCGAGTGTTGATCAAAATACCCAAACTGGACCGTTACGCCAATTTCCCGCCGTCCCGCATCCGGTTCCACCCGTCCCGTAATGATATCCATCAGCGTGGATTTACCGATCCCATTGGGACCAATAATCCCCACCCGATCTTCGGGATTGAAATAATAGGTAAAGTCCTTGATTAAAGGGCGATCGCCATAGGCTTTATAAATACCTTCAAGTTCAATCACCTTCTTGCCAATCCGCCGCCCCGGCGTGGTGATTATCACTTTACCCTGGGCTTGCTTAAATGTCTGTTCTTGCATGGCTTGAATGCGATCGATTCGGGCCTTTTGTTTCGTACTGCGGGCCTTGGGTCCCCGTTTCAGCCACGCCAATTCTCGCCGTAGAACACCCGCATGTTTGTGCTGCTGACTGGCCGCTGTTTCCTCCTGCTCTGTCTTTTTCTCAAGATAGTAAGCATAATTACCCGCATAGCTATATAAATCAGCCCGATCGATCTCTAGAATGCGATTCGTAACCTGGTCCAAAAAGTAGCGATCGTGGGTAATCAACAACAGCGCCCCGCGATAGCGCCGCAGGTACCCTTGTAACCATTCCACCGACAGCGTATCCAGATGGTTGGTGGGTTCATCCATCAGCAAGACATCCGGTTCCGACAGCAACGCCGCCGCGATCGCAATCCGCTTACGGTAGCCGCCCGACAGATCTCCCACCCGCGCTTCAAAGTCCTCAATCCCCAGCTTTGTCAAAATGACCTTAGCCTGGGTTTCCAAGTCCCAAGCACCGGTCGCATCCAACTGCTGGGAAAGTTGAGTTAACTGGGCCATCAATCTCTCAGGCTCCCCTTGCTGATGGGCTAAACGGTGGGAAACGGTCTCATACTCCCGCACTAGGGCCATCTGTTCGCCACTATCGGCAAACACCTGCTCCAGAACCGTCCGATCCGCCGCCAGTTCCGGTTGTTGCGGCAAATAGACCACCTTGGCCCCAGCATTGACCCAGCGTTCGCCTCCATCGATCGGCTCTAGGCCAGCAATCATCTTCAACAACGTTGATTTTCCCGACCCATTGGTGCCAATCAACCCCACGCGATCGCCCACCTCCAAACTGAAGCTGGCATCGCGCAGAATTTCCTTAATCCCAAAGTCTTTTTTGATCGATCGTAAGGTTAATAAAGCCATTGCTAAGATGTCGAAAACTTGAACGGATTGGAACGTATTGAACGTGGGATAGTTTGAACGTGGGATAGTCGCCTCGGTTATGTGAGTGGGGTAGCCGTCTCGGCTTTGTGGATGGCCGGCCAGCCCCAGCGATCGCCCGTTGAATGTGGAATGACTGTCTCAGCTATCTAGGTGGCAGGCAGGATGCCTCTCCCACAACTGATTTGGGATATTTCCATCTGCTGATTGCGGTTTAGAGATGGGGCCGCGCCAGGAAAAAGCTACAAATGGTCTTTGCGTCAATGGCCTCACCGGCCAAAATGGCCTTTTCGAGATCAGCTGGTGATAGCAAGACCACTTCAATATCCTCATCCTCATCCTGAGTAGGTGGTACCTCTAATTGGTGCAAATCTTGGGCCAGATAGGCGTAGATAAATTCATCGGAATAACCGGGTGCAAGGGGGAATTTCCCTAACCATTGCCAGCGATCGGCGTGGTAGCCGGTTTCTTCCTGCAATTCCCGCTGAATCGTCACCAAGGGATCTTCATCCGGTTCAACTGTCCCCGCTGGAAATTCGAGCAAGCGACCACACAGGGCAAAGCGATATTGTCGCACCAGCACCAACTGGCCCTCAGCCGTCACCGGTACCGCGAGGGCACCGCCCGGATGTCGAATGCATTCCCAATACCCGATCGCGCCATTGGGTAACCGCAACTGTGAGACTTCAAAGCTAAACTTACGTCCATGGTAAGACAGGGATGATTTCAACCGTTGCGGCGGCTCTTGACCTAAAGACATAATCCTCAGAGATGGGTGACAGAGATAACAGCAGAGATGACGGCAGCAAAGGTAATGCCAGGTACAAGATAACGCTTCGGCTGTCAGCCTTGACCTTGGCCTAGTCTAGCAGCAATCTCACCGGACACGACGCTGCTCCCTAGCGGGTCTTGCGCCGCAGTACTGCTAAATTCTGCGCCTCATCGTTCACAATCACTTCAAAATGAGACCTAATCGGTTCCAACTCAATCCAACCTGCAATCCCCGACCAATCTGCCAGGTATTGAATTTGTCCCCCCTGCTCATCAAACGTCGCTTCAACCACATAAGTCGGAATCTGGCGCTCAAGTACGGCGGTCAGTGCTTGCGGATTGACTTTCCCATCCAGGTTAATGGTGCGATCGTGGAAGAAGCCTAGGGTACCCGTCTGAATTGCCCCAACCCAGGTTGCCTCCGAAACATTTTCGTTAACCCACCTGACCACCTGAAAATGCTGATGCTCAGTTCCCAACTTATACAGCCGGAAGTTTAACAATAGAATCAAAACCAACATGGCAATGCCGCCATAGGGTAATAGGTGCTCTGTCAAGAAACCCACTGGCCAGGATTTAACCCACCCCGTTAGGATAGCCACGGTAAACAGGGCAAGGAACGGCGACAGGGGGAATAAATAGCGACCGACAAAGTGAGGCGCACCAAATAGAAACCCATAGTAGAAAATTAGAGCAGCCCCATAGGTTGCCGTGACATAAAAGCAGGTTCGTTCTTGGGGGTGCATCAGGCGCACTGCCGCGAACCCCAGCGCAATCAGATAGACGATCGCCACCAGTGAGGTAACCAGAAGGAGGAGGGGAGCTTGTTCCACGACTGCCGGTACGGGCAGAATAATGCTGGCATATTCAAATAATTTGCTCGGCAACTGTACCGCATTACTCCCAAAGGTGGCACTCGCAGACTGGGCAGTTCCACTAATCGGTACAATGCTGCCAAAGTTAATCTTGTTATAGGCTAACCACGGACTGACCACAATGAGGGAGGTGAGGCCCATGATCAGCGATTCACCCAACCGGCGAGGGAGTTGCGATCGCTGCGCGGGGAAAATCAGTCCTAAGAGGCTATGCCAACCCGTGATGGCTGCAACTAAAAAAACTGCATCATTGCGCGACCAAAAGGTGAGTCCCAGTAAGGCCCCCAATTTGAGGGCGAAGCCGAGGTGTAGCTGTGTGGTTGATGGCGTTTGCTCATGCTGATACCAGACATAAACCGATAGCAACACGAGCAGGCTATATAACCCCGTTTCCAAACAATTCATGCTATTGGGAACCACGATCGAACTGGCATACCACAGGCCCGCTGTGAGCGCAGCCATTTCTGTCGCCTGTTCCCGTTGTCGCAACACTGAAGCAGCGAGTAAAAACAAGAGGCTGGCAGCAGCCAGACTGAACATCACCTGTAGCACTAGGGCAATCACCACCCCAGCCGGTTTATCCCCACCCACGAGCCAAAACCCAACCGATTGGATGAGGGTGAAGAGAGGCTGGGTGCCATTGGTCGGGATGGTACCATCGGCAGTACTCATGCCATGCCCCAAGGCGATGTTGCGGGCGATCGTGAGCATCAAGTAGCCGTCCTCTGTGGGAAACTGACTGAGGCGGCGTGCTGGGCTGAAGAGGGGAGCAAGGCGCGAAATCAACCCAATGGCCATCAGTCCCGCCACCAACGACCACAGGATTTTTGCCGATCGCGTTCGGGAAGCAGAGATCTGCCAGGGGAATAGTTTCAACATAGAATCTCAGGGGGGGACAAGCGGATGCTATCAGTTAAGCTACCCCACTTCTAGCACAAGGTGATCGCGCAACGTTGGTGGTGCTAACGCTAGCCTGTCACGACTAAAGTCGTTGCTACCAACGTTGCTAAACGTTAGGTTTACTGAACCTAGCGGAAGTCTTTCCCGCAATTGGGCGAAGAGGGCATACACAGGCAATTGTTCAACTGGGTACGCAACGTCGCGTGATCGAGATCTTGGCCAATTAAGACCAATTGATTTTGGGGTTGACCTTTCCACTCTTCATCATCCAGGGAAAAGCGTTTGCCACTCAGGTGGAAAATATGGCGTTTAGGACTCTCATCAAACCAGAGAATTCCCTTCGCACGAAAGACGGTGGGGGGCAGTTGGTTATCGAGGAAATGCTGGAACTTGCGAATGGAAAAGGGACGATCGCTTTGAAAAGAAAGGGATGTGAAGCCATCTACCGCCAAATGGTCGGAGTGATGATGCGCATGATCGTGTTCGTGTTCGCAATGGCCGTGCTCATGATCACAGTTGCTATGGTCGGCATGGGCGTGGGCGGGATGGTGTTCGTGGTGATGTTCGTGGCCATGCTCGTGGGTATGTTCACAATGGCCATGTTCGTGATCGTAATGGGTGTGATCGTGCCCGTCGGGAGCGAGATCAGCCTTGGTAGCGCGATCGTGCTCAGGATTAAAATACTTATCCGACTCAAACAACCCCACACTCAGGATCAGGGGTAAGGGAACATTCCCCTTCACCGTCCGGAGCACGCGGGCATCCTGCTTAATATCGCGAATGCGAACCTCCAGCCGATCTAAATCGGCTTCATCCACCAGATCCACCTTATTCAGCAAAATAATGTCCCCGTAGGCAATCTGGTTATAGGCCGCTTGACTGTTGAATAAGTCTAGGCTGTAGTTCTCAGCATCCACAAGGGTAATAATTGAATCCAGGCGCGTCAGGTCCCGCAGCTCTGTGCCCAGGAAGGACAGGGCTACAGGCAGGGGGTCTGCTAGCCCCGTCGTTTCAACCACCAGGTAATCGACCCGATCCGGGCGCTCCAGCACCTTGTAGACGGCTTCAATCAGATCATTATTGATGGTGCAGCAGATGCAGCCATTGCTTAACTCCACCATGTCATCTTCGGTGGCAATAATTAGCTCATTATCGATCCCGATTTCGCCAAACTCATTGACCAAAACGGCTGTTTTGAGGCCCTGCTGGTTGCTGAGGATATGGTTAAGCAGGGTCGTCTTACCGCTACCCAGGAAGCCGGTGATGATGGTGACGGGCATCCCATGCTTGGGGGCATCCATTGCGGTTGCGGGGGTGGGTGAGAGGGTGGATTGTATCATAACAGACTATCTGCGAGGAACCGAGAGACTATCCATGAGCCTAACAAAAATTGTCGTGATTCTGTGGCTAGAGTTGGGGAGATCGTTGAGTTGACCGGAGCTTCGGCATGACCTTGCGCTGTCCCTCGCGATCGCCACCCGGTTAACTGCCAACACTCTCCCCCTCATGCCTCGCCCCCTGGCGTCCAAGGCGATGTCAAGGCGATCGCAAACCGACTTCTCTGCGATGGGTATTTTGGCGGATGCATGGTTCAATATTACTCAGCCTTTTACGAGTATTTACATGACAGCAACGACGGACAAACCTGCCTGGAAAGCCGAGCAAACGGCGATCGCTCCTACGACCAACATTAACTTTGAATTAAAAGATGTCATCAAAAGCATCCCCCGCAAGTGTTTTGAGAAAAATCGTGTAAAAGCCTGGTTTAATGTCTTCCTGAGTATCGCTGCCGTCAGTCTGGGCTATATCGGCATTGCCTATTCCCCCTGGTATCTGCTGCCCGTTGCCTGGTTTTTCACGGGCACAGCCCTGACCGGCTGGTTCGTGATTGCCCATGACTGTGGCCATCGCTCCTTTGCCCAGCGCCGCTGGGTGAATGATGTGGTCGGTCATCTGTTGATGTTGCCCCTCATCTACCCCTTCCATAGCTGGCGGCTACTCCACAATCACCACCATGCCCACACCAATAAGATGGAAGAGGATAATGCGTGGCGGCCCTGGACACCGGAGGAGTATGCCAGTGCTAGCCCTTTCATGCAGGGCTTCTATCGATCGCTACGGGGGCAGTTGTGGTGGCTGGCGTCGATCGCCCACTGGGCCACGCTACACTTTGATCCGCGCCAGGTTGAACCTCGGCACCGAAACCAGGTCAAGCTATCGATCGCGGTGGTGGTTATTTTCGCGGCCATCTGCTTCCCCGCGCTGATCCTGACGACGGGGGTCTGGGGCTTTGTGAAGTTCTGGCTCATGCCCTGGTTAGGCTATCACTTTTGGATGAGTACCTTCACCTTGGTTCACCATACTGATCCGGAGGTCCAGTTTTACCCTGCGGCCCAATGGAACGAAGCCTATTCCCAACTCGCGGGCACCCTCCACTGCACCTATCCTCGCTGGGTGGAAATCCTTTGTCACAACATCAATGTGCATGTGCCCCACCATGTCTCGGTGGCGATCCCGTCCTACAATCTCCCGATGGCCTATGCCAGCCTCAAGCAAAATTGGGGAGAGTATATCCAGGAACGGCAGTTTTCCTGGGCAATGATGCAGACGATCGTCGATCGCTGCCATCTCTATGATCCGGTTGTCGCCTACCAACCCTTTGATCGCGATCACTAGCCCCAGGCATTGCGCTCCTGGGCAAGGCTTGCGGCGATCACGTCTGGATACTGGATATAGGATCAGGCGAGCGGGCGAGAATGGCTTTCTCGCCTGTGACGTTTGTTAGTTTTTACAAAGATATGATGCGTTACAGTATCAGCTGATGAACCGACGTTGCTGAGTGATGCGCTGCCATTACCCCACGCTACTGTGTTGGCAACTATCTGGGTCAACTGGGCCAAGGCGATCGTGGCTAGGGTCAAACATGGTGCTGGCTGGCCTACCCCCGCTCCAGGCAGCAGGCTGGGGCTTCGGGGTACTAGGATTGGCATGGGTTGGCATCGGATTAGCACTGTGCTTGAGTGGGTGGGTGGGCTGGACGATCGCCCATTGGCTCGGTCGGCGCGAGCGGCAGCGTCTCATCGCAGCGCGGCAACAGGCAGAGGATGCCCTGCGTCACCGTGAAGCTCAGCAGCAGGCCATTTTAACGGTCATCCCGGACCTGATGTTTCGCCTGAGTCGCACAGGCATTTACCTGGGCTATGTCAAAACGAATGCCCTGATTGATCTCTTACCGCCAGAGTACGATCCGGTGGGTCGGCACCTCTCGGAATATCTACCTCCAGAAGTGGTAGAGCGGCAAATGCAGGTGATTCAGCAGGCACTGGACAACCAACAACTACAGGTCTATGAACAACACCATGTCATTCAGGGACAGATCCAATACGAAGAAGTGCGGGTTGTCCCCTGTGGGCCGGACGAGGTGCTGTTCATTATCCGGGATATTAGCGATCGCAAGCGGGCGGAATTGGAACGGCAGCAGGCAGAACAGGAATTACGAGTCGCCAACGAACGTTTAGAAAGTCTATCCCGGACGGACCCCCTGACTCAGATCGCGAACCGGCGTCAATTTGATGACTATCTCCAGCAAGCATGGCAGCGAGCTAAGCGCGATCGCCAGCCTCTATCATTAATTTTATTTGATGTGGATTACTTCAAGCGGTTTAATGATAACTACGGTCACCAAGCGGGGGATGCGTGTTTGGTGCAAATTGCCCAAGCTGCCCAACAGGTGAGTCAACGATCGCAGGATCTGGTGGCCCGCTATGGGGGTGAAGAATTTGCCATTATTTTGCCGCAAACGGATGCCGCAGGGGCCATTACAGTCGCTGAACAATTGCGCCCGTCAGCTTGAGGCCCTCGCAATTCCCCATACCGCTTCGGCGATTAGCGATCGCATTACGATTAGCCTCGGCCTCAGGACACTGATCCCAAGCCCCCCCTGCCAACTTCAGGATTTAATGCGTCAGGCGGATGCGGCCCTCTATGAAGCTAAGCACCAGGGCCGCGATCGCTATATTCAATACGCCACCCCCCCGATCTCGACGCCCCTTAAAGGGAGTTAACCTTAAAGGGAGTTAATAGATGGTCCCCTTTACCACGGCCCCTAGCGGGGTTAAGTCCTGTTTAGGACTGTCGCAAGGCTTCCGGTATAGTTACCGCCGAGAGACCAGCGATCGCGCGTAGGTTTTGCGATCGCAGCAACTCGACAAAACTGAGCGCGGTACGATTTTCCAGATCCGCGATCGCGGCAATTCCCTCTAATAGATGCCGTGCCGCATCAGCTTCCGTATAGCCCCGCCGTTGGGCGGTTTGCAGGGCTGCTTCATCCGCTTCGAGTTCGCGCTGGGTTTGGGTCTGACTGCGCCAGAGTTGCACCACCCCGATCGTACTTAGCCCCCCTGCCATCAGGGTTCCCACCGCATCCCCCTGGCTGAGTTCCACCACCGCCCCCACCAGACCAGCTAGAATGAGGCCCTGGTAGAGATCGAGCTTGAACCAGCGCACCCCCAGCGTCCAGGCCACTGCCCGCAATAACAACAGGTCCCGTTGGGGACGGGGAAGACGCCCCCACAGGTCAAAGTTAATGCTGATGAGTCGGGTTTGCCGCCACGGGGGGGGCAATTGCACTTCGAGGACCGATCGTTGTTCAGGACGGCTTACCAGCTTGGCGTGCATACGTCCTGAGGCGGGCATCAGCTCCCGCAAACGGGCAATTTCGGTATCTGGATTCATAGTTCTCCCTGGCCACTCCTGTCCTTCTCTCTGAGACTATCCTGCCTCAGGTAATGGATCGTCACCACGCCTTGATCTTATCGCCACAGGTATTGCCATCAGGCTGCTTAAGATGGGGGACCAAGGGAAAAACCCAGCGTCAGGGCCAAGGCTCGGTTCTAAGTGCACGCATCGATCTGTTCTAATAGGGCTTGTAGCGCGGCCTGAATTGCTGTTGGGGTCGTTGTAGAAGTCCCAAACTGACGCACGACCAAACTGGCGGCGAGGTTACCCAGAACCGCTGCTTCCCAGGCGGAAGCGCCTGCAATCAGGGCAAGGGTCAGGGCAGCGACGACCGTATCCCCAGCCCCCGTTACGTCAAACACATCGGTTTTATTAAAGGCGGGAATCAGGGAGGTGGCCCCCGCAGCAGGCACTGCCTGGGATAGGGACTGCTCCCCCGTTGTCCCCCGTTCCCATAGGGCCATGCCCTCCTCGCCTCGTGTAATCAGGATATAGTGAGCGTCGGTCAGGGCAAGCAGGTCCCGACCCGCTTGCTGGAGCGTGGCTAAATCGCGAATAGGATAGCCCACGGCGAGTTCCGCTTCCGGCAGGTTAGGGGTAAAGACCGTTGCCCCTCGGTAGCGGGTGAGGTGTTGCTGGGCATCGACGATCGTGCGGGGATGGGCGAGGGCGGCAGTGATCACCGGGGCTGTCAGGACGCCATCGCCGTAGTCGGAGCAGACGATCGCATCCACATGGGGTTCATGGGCCTGGATATAGGCCGCAAGCTGGTGTTGCAGGTCAGGATGGGGGAGGGCATCGGAGCGACGATCGACCCGGACAATTTGCTGGGTGACCGACTGGCGGGCATGGCCAGAGATGCGGGTTTTGGTCACTGTGGGCCGATCGCGATCGACGAAAATCCCACTCGTATCCACCCCCACCTGACGAAACAACCGCTGTAACACTTGCCCCTGTTCATCCGCGCCGACTAACCCCACTGCCTGCACCTTGGCTCCTAGACAGGCCAGATTGTAAATGGCGTTGGCTCCCCCCCCTGGCACCTGGCGGGTTTCCTCATGGCGCAGAATCAGGACAGGCGCTTCTCGCGACAACCGCTCCACCTGCCCCGTGAGGAATTCATCAAGGGTCAAATCCCCAACGACCAAAACCCGCGCTTGGTGAAACTGGGCCAAAACGGCCTGTAACCGGGGAGCCGCTACCCGCAGGCGATCGCAAAAAGCCGTGTCTAAAGCTGTGTCCAAAGCTGCGTCTAACGTTGCGTCCAACGACATTTAGACAATCCTACTGCTGACTCACTGCTGACTCTAAATTAATCCCTGGCCCTCGGGGAGTTCCATCCGGCCAAGGCATTAGGTGACCACAGGGCAGATGGCCAACCTAAAAGCTGAGGGCTAATCCTCGTAAGCCTAAGTTAACCAGGTAACCCACCAGGAAGGCAAAGGGGATAATAAAAGAGACCATCGCGATCGTGAGCTTTACCCCCTGTTCCTTGAGCATAATCTGCAATTGTGCCACGCACGGCAAAAATAAGGTGAGCACGATCGCGGCAATCAATAACTGGGACCCCGTCAGGGCACCCTCCCGTTGCAGATCAAATAGGCCAGCAGCACCATAATCTCGCCGGAAAAATCCATAGATGAAAATCGGCGCGGCAGTGCCCGGTAAACCAAGCCACCCCATCACTGGTTCTAAGGCTCGCACCAGCAGATCAAATATCCCCGTTAAGCGTCCGAACCAAATAATGACTGATGCCCAAATAAACAGGGGAATAATCTCCCAGAAGTACCACTGCATCCGCACATAGGTTTTGGTGAGCACATTGCTCAGTTTGGGCAAGCGTAGGGGCGGGACTTCCATATAGAAGCTTGCCTTCTGCCCCGGTAATACGCGCGAAACCAGATAACCCATGACCATAAAAATACTGATAATAATCCCAGCCCAAATCAATAGGGTGATGGGTTGTTGGGCCAACAGCCCCAGAATCAATCCCCACTGAGCCGCACAGGGCACAGCAAGCGACAGTAGGAAAATCGCAATGATCCGTTCGCGTTTGGTTTCCAAGGTGCGAGTGACCATTGTTGCCATCGTGTCACACCCCAACCCTAACACCATTGGAATCACGGCGCGACCCGATAGGCCAATCAGGGCAAACAGGCGATCGAGCATCAACGATAAGCGCGGCAGATAGCCACTATCCTCCAGCAAGGAAAACACGAGGAAATAAGTTGCAACAACGGGTAAAACAATCGCGATCGCATAACGAATTCCCAGGGTAATAATGCCGTAATCATTGGCAATCAGGTCCTGCAAAACGGGCCAAGGGATGAGGATACTGATCCAGTGATTGACCACGGGTGTAATGCGATTCTCAAAAAAGGTTTCGATCACATCGACCAGGGTCCCCGCTCCAAACTGGCCCACAAATTGGTAAATGCCAAAGTAGAGAATCAACAGCAAAAGGGGAAAACCCGTCAGCGGATTTACCGTGACTTGGTGTAACCGTTCTGCCAATAGGACCGTACTCTGCTGGGGGACCGATAGGGTGGCTGCTTCTAAATCCCAGGCCAGTTGTTGCCGACTTTGGGCGATCGCTAAACTGAGGGGTTGTTGCAGTTGCGTTTGGGCCTGATCGATGGCAGCGTTAATTTGCTGCTGCTGTTGCTGGCTAAGGTGCAATTGTGCGGCCAAGACGGGATCTCTTTGGAGCAGCAGTAGAGCAAGACTGCGGGAAGTCAGTTGCGAATCAAGAGGCGATTCTCCAGGAGAGACACTGCGCGAACGGGTGTTCGCTTCAGCCAAAATCTCTTCTATGCGCGTGATGGCCGTTTCAATGGGGCGTGGGTACACGACGGGTTGAGACATGGTTCGCAATCCTGGTTTTAAGTTCGGCAATGCCCCGGTTTTGGGCCGCAGCGGTCAGCACAATGGGAATCCCCAATTCACGCTCTAGACGATCGGGATGAATCTTGAGGCGCAATTGCTGGGCTTCATCGATCATATTCAGGACCAATAACACCGGCAATCCTGCCTCTAATAATTGCAAAGTCAGCGGCAACATCCGCCCCAGATTTTTGGCATCCACAACATGAATGACCAATGTTATGGGCCAGTGGATCAGCAGATCCCGTGTCACCCGCTCTTCTTCCGTGATGGGGAGGAGGGAGTACATCCCCGGTGTGTCGATGACCTGAAACGTCTGGGTGCCGATCGTGGCCTGTCCCTGGGTAATTTCTACCGTCGTGCCGGGATAGTTGGAGACGGTGACATAGGTCCCCGTGAGGGCATGGAATAACACGCTTTTTCCCACATTCGGACTACCCACTAGGGCGATCGTGGGTAGCTGGGGGGGAGGGAGAGGATTCGCCGGGGTCTGGGGCGATCGCCGTAACCAACGCCAACGACGTTGAGGTAAAGCGGTTTGGGTATGACAACCCGATCGACAGTGGTGACAATTCATAGAATTTCCCTATTGGACTCTACAGTGATCAGGGGTGGCCAGCTTCCTAGTCAAGCTAGGGCAGCAGCACTACGCCCCAGTTCTAGGAATATTATCGCAAAAAATTCTCAATTAAAAATCTGTAATTTTTACTAAAGGTCCCCTGCATCGGAGCGGGGTAGGGTCCAGGCCACCCCGCCGGGATGTCACCCCTTTATGTAGTCTCAGGGGGGAGTCCGGGTATGGATGCTTTGACGACTAACCGATCAAGAATCTCAGTAACTTCCGTAGCCATTCGCGCATCCAGCAGGCGGGCCTCTTCATGGGGATCACTGCCTGCTTGGGCGGCGATCAAGGTTAGACAAAAGGTTTGTAATTGTGCCGGTTTGTAGCGCGTATTGAGCCATTGGCCCAGCACGACATAACTGAGTTCACTGCGATCGCGAATACGGCTGCGCCCAAACCCCATTTTGGACAGGATGACGGGGAATTGTACGTACTGTTCCAGGGCCAAGGTTCTGAGGGCGACATCCACATAGCGAGCCGAGTCAGTTCCTAGGGCCGTAATGAGGGGTTTTAAACTCTGTTGGCTGACGCCAGCCATTTGGGCGGGCATCGGTAAATAGGGGTGCCAGCCAATACTGGATAGGACGCGGGTCAGATCATAGGCAGAAATCGTATTGTCGCCGCGATGTTCATCCACTTGGGCACTTAGCAACACGCGATCGCTGTCTGGATCATAGAGTTCTGGCTGCCTTAAAAAGGGCGGCTCGCCATAGCGACCTTGAAACGTGAGGTCTGAATTTCCTGTTAATTGCTTTAGCCAGCTTTCTAACGCGATCGGCGTCGCAAATAATTTCAGACTATGGGCGATCGCATTGGATGTGGCAATCCGTTCCTGGTAGCTGATGACTTCGGTGGCCAATTCGCTAAACTGATAGCACTGCTCACTCCCGTGCTCCCGAATCCGATAGCGATCGAGATCACACTTCTGGGGATTGTCAGCCTCAGCCAGGGCAGGAATTTGGGCCACAAGATATAGCAATGGAATAATTTTTGTTGCGCTCCAGAACTCAACAGGCACGAGGGCCTGTCGTCCCCACCATTGGGTTTGGAACGTCTGCTGGTCCCACGTCCCAATACACAGACAAGCATGTTGAATATCAGGATGCAGAAAATCTAACGGCCCGTCCTGAATGATTGGTAACTGGCCGCGATCGGGATAGGGTTGCCATCGACCAGGGGGTAATGGCTCAGTGGGCCAAGCTTGCGTCATTCCCGATCGCGGCACGAAGGCCGTAAGACGATCGGCATAGGCGGGAATCTCTGAGTAGAAAGGCGAGTTAGTGATACCCCGATCGAGAAAGGCAAGGCGATCGGCATCATACCCCACTTCCTGGGCCAGGTAAGCCTGGAAAAAGCTAGTGTGATCGATTTTAGGGAAACGCTTAGGGTAATGGGCTGACATTAATAATTCATTAATAATTAATTAATACAATAATTAATACCGAGACGGTAAGTAGACCAAACTAATTAAACTGAAGTATTACAGCGTTGCCCAAGTCTCTGAAGGCCAGAAGCCCCTGATGAACAATTGGCTCAAGCCAATTGCCTGCCCCTCACTGAAGCGACAAAGGCTGTAAGTTTTTTCGACGATAGTCAGCAGCTCATAGCAGGAGACCAACCCCAACCCACTACAACCGGGGCAACAACTGGGGCAACAGATGAGCCGGAATATGGGAAAGCGCCAGATTTTGTCCTGCTAACCCACACTCCTGATAAAACGCCCGCACCGTTTGCACCACATAGCTAAAAGCCGCCTGATACAAATCCGGTTTTCCCTCCCAGCCCCGGAGCGCCGTTAAGTGCTGGACAAGCGCTGCCTCCAGATGTTGTGACTTTGCCGAGGTGTCTAGCTCTGTTTGCGGGTCGGTCGCCAGTTGGAAATGGGCCAGCCCCAGATTGTTGTGGGTCGCATAGCGATCGAACGCCAGCCCAACATTCGGCGATTGTTGTTGTAACTGTTCCGTCGCCGCGATCGCCTGCTCATAGGTAGCAATACTCTCACGCAGATGGGCCAAACGCGCCTCCGCCTCCGTTGGCGTATGATTCGCCAGATGCCAATAGGCCGTTCCCAGGTTGTTCAGCGTTGCGGCATGGGCGGCGGGGGCGGCTTCCGGTGTGCGATAGAGTAAGGCAACCTGATAGGCACTGATCGCCAACTTGAGAAATGCCTGGGGTTGATCATGCTGCGCCAGGTTCCAATACGCCGTCCCCAAATTATTCTGGATCATGGCATAGCCCAACGGATCGTGCTCCAGATTGTGATATCGCAGCGCCTCCGTATAGGCCGCGATCGCCGCCTGAAGATGGACCGCCGGCTGTTCATATTGGGCCAGGTTCCAGTAGGTCGTGCCCAGATTATTTTGCGTTGCTGCATACTTCAGCGGTTCCGTCTCCGCCTGCCGGTAGGTTAGGGCCGCTTGATAGGCCGCGATCGCCTGTTGGAGATGCTGGGCCGGTTCTTGATAACGGGCTAAATCCGCATAGGCTGTTCCCAGATTATTCTGGATCATCGCCAGCGTCTGCGGTTGTGAGCGAGGATGGGTGCTAGCAAGAGCTTGGCGATAGAGACGAATCCCCTGTTCAAGATAGGTCACGATCGCCGCCGGTTCACTGGCATGACGCGCCAACATCCAGTGGAAATTCCCCAGATCATTCAACACATCCGACCACAGGGTAGAATCCTCATCCAACCAGGCCAACACCTGCTCATAGGCCAGAATCGCAGCCTGTAAATTTGCCTGGGTCACCTCCCCCTGCTCTAGGCGATCGCGATAGAAGTTGCCCAGATCCAGATAAGCCGCCACCAACACCCTGGGTAACTCCTGTTGCTCATGCAAATGCTCCAGATGGTGCAGCAATTGCAAGGCATGGGAATGGGGCGGTAGCACATCCTCGCGGCTAGCGGGCTGAGTCGCGATCGCCAATACCAATTCCGCTAACGCAGCGGGCACATAGCCACGCGGAGAAGCCGGGGGAGCCGTTACCATCGTCCGGGTCTCCTCGGAAGCTGGCGCAGGAGAAGCTGTGGCAGCGTGCGATTCTCCTGCCGAGACACTACGCGAACCGGGAGCCTCTTCCTGCGTGAGGGGCACTGCCGCCAACCGGCGGGCACCCGCAGGCACCACCGCCACTGGCACCCTTGCCCCCGCAGCCTGAGCCACTGGCACCTTCTCCCGTTCCCGTCGGGGTTGAGGAGGGGGGTCCCGTCGCAACCCAGCAGCAGGAGACTTCGGTGGTCTAGGCGCAGACGCAGTGGGAAGTTGGGGTGCAGGCCGGGATACCGTCGGGGCTGGCGGGTCCTCCCCCTGATCCAGGGAGACCGGCGTTGCCGAGAGAACGGGCAGATCAAAAGTTGCCTGGGGCGTCGCCTGGGCCAGCAGAACCGACAATTGACGGGTGAACTGATATAACAACTGCAAATTCGCCACGGGTGGCTCCCCGCCCGGTAGAGTCGCCTGATCCAACTTCGCCAAATCCTGACTCAGGATGTCCCAAATCTGGTGAGAGAGGGTTGCCGTCGGGTTTCCCAGAACTGGCGAGCTTGCCTCAGTTTCCAGGCTATCCAACAACACCGTCTCTGGTTGGTCGCTAACCGATAGCGCCACGGTGGGGTCACCAATAAACTCAAAGACCCCACTCCGCCACTTCCAAAACGCCGGAGCCGTCTGCTGGATCGATCGACACCAGGGCCGCGACACCCACAACAACAACCCCGACTCCAGCCTAGCCAACTGTTCCTCCGCCCCTTGCAGATAACTCAGAAACAACCGTTGTACCGCCAGGGGTTGGCGCGTTAGCCGCTCAACGCCCAAAATTTGGAAGTGGGGCAGGGGGAGGCGGGTTCCCTGGGGCGTCAGGGGTGGCGGATTTTGGTTTACCCACTGGGCAATCTGAAGCAGCGGATTGGGATTATTCAGGTTGAGTCCTAAACTGACGAAACGGGCATAGCTGGGGCCAGCTTGATTTGCTAGGGGGGCCGCCCCCTGCTTCTCCGATGGAGATACGCCACGAACAGACTCAGCGGGGGGAGCACCTACGGCCAGTTCCGCTTGCAACCGGGCGGCGATCCGGTTCCGCAGGGCCAAATCATCACACACCGCGATCAACAACTGACGACGCAGTGGCAAACGGAAGGCGAGCTTAATCGCCTGATACAGTTGGCGGTTATAACTGGCTACGCGTTGGGCAGGGGTATCGCTCACAGGTCCAAAGTCCAAGGGGGGTAGAGCATTGCGCTTACTCCCGTATTCACCCGCGATCGCCAGGGGTCAGGATGAGACGTTCCCGCCTGCCCCTCTTGTTTCTGAAGAATTGCCAGCATCCAGCATAAAGCTTTGCTGGCGCTAGGGCCTCCTCCATGCGAGCAGATCTAGCAGATCTACTGACGGGGCCTTACTCCTCCGTGGTTTCAATCACCGCATTGCGATCGAGCAATAACAAGGTTCGCAATTGATCGGTATCTAACTCCGTCAACCAGTCCTCTCCCGCACCCACCACCTGTTCCGCCAAGGCTTTTTTGCTTTCAATCAAGTCGTGGATTTTCTCTTCCAAGGTACCTGAACAGACAAATTTATGGACCTGGACGTTGCGGGTTTGGCCAATGCGGAACGCCCGATCGGTAGCCTGGTTTTCCACGGCGGGATTCCACCAGCGATCGTAGTGAAACACATGGTTGGCACGGGTGAGATTTAACCCCACCCCCCCGGCCTTCAGAGATAGGATCATAATCGGCGGGCCTTGCGGATCGTGTTGGAAGCGATCGACCATCTCCTCCCGTTGGGCTTGGCGCGTCTCCCCATAGAGGAAAAAGATTTCCCGGTTATGACGGGTTTCTAAATAGGTTTTGAGGAGTTTCCCCCATTCCGCAAATTGCGTGAAAATCAACGCACGATCGCCATTTTCCAACAATTCCTCCAGCATTTCATCCAGCCGCTGCAACTTACCCGAACTGCGGGAAAAGTGGGTAGTCGCCACGGCTGCGGCTTCCAGCTGCGGGAAACCCCTTTGGTGGGTTTGCGTTCGACTTCTGGCGACCTTCCCGGTGGCCTTGGCCCCCACTGGATGGGACTCCGTTTTGCCGAGCAGGGGATGGTTACAAATTTGCTTCAGCTTCATCAGGAGGGCCAAAATCATCCCCCGCCGCTGAATCCCTTCTGCCGCTTCCAACGCCGCCAGGGTGTGATCTACCGTTTGCTGATAGAGGGTTGCCTGCTCTGGGGAAAGGCCACAGAAGACCGTCATCTCCTGTTTTTCGGGGAGATCCTGAATGATGTCCCGATCGGTTTTCAGTCGCCGCAGGATAAACGGCTGAACCAGCGATCGCAGGGTTTGCAGCGAATCCGTATCGCCATAGCGTTCGATCGGGATAGCAAAGCGACGTTGGAAAAAGGGGCGTGGTCCCAAATAGCCGGGATTCAGAAAATCCATAATCGACCATAATTCTGACAGTCGATTCTCCACGGGCGTCCCGGTCAAGGCAATCCGAAAATGGGCATTGAGTTCGCGAATGGCTTGGGCCTGTTTTGCCTGGGGATTCTTGATATTTTGGGCCTCATCAATGACCAAACCCCGCCACTGAATTTGTTGAAATTCCTTCAGGTCCCGATAGGCGAGGGCATAGCTACTAATGATCAGGTGTTTCCCCTGTACTGCCCGCTCAAAGGATTTCCCCTTCGCCCGTTTATCGCCGTGGTGAACCAGGGTTTTCAGGGTTGGGCCGAAGCGACGCACCTCCCGCTCCCAGTTGCCTAACACCGAGGTAGGGCAAATCAGCAAGACCGGCGCATCCAGGGCCTCCTGTTCCTGTAAGGATAGAAGAAAGGCAATACATTGAATCGTTTTTCCTAACCCCATGTCGTCTGCGAGGCAGGCACCCAACCCCCAACGCTCTAAAAAGGCTAGCCAGCCAGCCCCCCGTGCCTGGTAAGGGCGCAATTCACCGCGAAATTCACGGGGCGGGTCAATGGGGGCCAACGATCGCTGATTGGTCAGGGTAGCAAATAATTCCTGCAACGCCCCGGTTGCTTCAAAGTTCACCACGGGCAACTTGGCAATCGCCTGGGTATCTCCCGTACTCAGCCGCAGGGCCTCCTCCAGAGACAGGGTACGCTGATCAGGCCGTTCGGCAAAAAAGGCACGGGCCGCCTTCACATCCTGGGGCCGTAACTCCACCCATTGGCCATTGATCTGGACGAGGGGGCTGTTGAGGCTCGCCAAGCGTTCAAACTCTTCCTGGGAAAGCGTTTGGCCCGCGATCGCTAACTGCCACTCAAAGTTAAGCAGACTCGACAACCCCAAGGCTTGGGCGCGTTTTCCGGTCGCTGCCCTGGCTTGAATCCTCAGCCCTAGGCGGTTGCTCCAGGCTTCCCGCTGGGCCAAACTGGGGGGCAAGATCACCCCCAGGCCATTCTCCTGCAAACGCCACACACCAGCTTTGAGAAATTCGTAAGCTTGAAGCGGCGTCAGGGTACAGGATTGGGGACGTTCAACTTCCAGGCTTTCCGCCAGTAGGGGATAGAGACGGGCGGCTAAGCCCAGGCCCATGAGGAGGGTTTCCTGAGGTTGGGCGATCGTGCGGCCCTGGTAGTCCAAGGATTCCCTCGACTGTTCCCAAATCGTGGCCGCATCCACGACAAAAGTGGGATCATCTGCTGCCTGCAACCCATAGTCTAGGTGCCAATCGCCCCCTTCTCGATCGGGGGTTTGCAGGGAAAAACAGGCGTGGAACAACTGTTGCCCACTCAGGTAAGGGTAGACGGGGCGGCTCCAGGTGGTCAGGGCAGCCAACAGGCGATCGCGGGTTTCGGGGTCTAACTCCAGTTCCGGCTCATCTTCGCGCAGGGCTTGCAACCAACGTCCCAGAGGCGACGGGTTCGCGGGTAACGGTTGGGATTGGGCAACCGCTCGCACCTGCGCCGCCAGGACACCCTGCAAAAAGCTGAGGATCAAGGTCTGGGGTGGGGGGGGGAGGGTGATCGCAGCCACATCCTCCAGGGGAGCAGGTTGGTAAAAGCGACAGGCCGGTGGTAGTTGTTGGGCAAAGGTTTCCAGGCGCGATTGATCGAGGGCACTGTCTAGCAAGGGCTGCCAGTCAGCGATCGCGGCTGCTCGCACCCCATCACTCACCAACCGCAGTCCGGGCAAAAACTTACAGCGGGCCAGGAGATCCAACCCCCAGCGGGCCACATGGGACCAAAACCGCACATCAGTGCCGATAAAATCGGCCTCACGGTTCACCAAACCCAAGGGCAACGATTGGAGAAACTGCATAGCCTGTAAGGGAGTGAGGCAATACCCCTCAACTTGCCAGGGGTACAAACTAGCAGCCCTAGGCCCTGCCTCGGCTTCAGTCTCGTCAATGAGGCCTGTGGTGATGCCCTCGGTGACGCCCTCACTAAACCTGGGATCAGGCAACCCGGTGTCGGTTAACACCGTGGCAGAATGCTGGGGGAGTAATTCTGTGTCTGTGATGATCGTTGGCAGGGCGATCGTCATGACGTGTCCGACTTGTGCAAAGGCTTCCGGCCAATACAACTGCTGGGCGTGGTGGCGAGTTTGTAATTCCCGCGTTAACCCTTGTCCATCCAGGGCTAAAGGCAGAGGCACCGGACTCGGTATCGTGGCGCGGGGGACCAGGGGCTTACGCCAAACCTCCCCCCAGAGAAACCAGGCTCCCCCATCGGCAAAGGCTTGGGCTGCATGGGCTGTGAGTCGAGGGGAATGGGCAGTCAGTTGGGCTGCGGTCAGCCAGGTACCATGTAAAATCGCCATGCAAACTTATGGGCAGTCACGCCAGCAAAGGGAGTCTGGAGGGCATTCAGGCACAGGCCACTCGCTCCCAAGGGTCAAGTGCCTATTCTACAACTTTGCTTGGATCGTCTGGGCTGTTAGCGATGGGGCGGCGATCGCCAAGGGGAGTGATGCACCGTGGCCACTAGGGCAAGGCCAAGGCACAGCCGGTTGCGATCGCGGTCTCGTTGGGTGGGGGTAAAAGAGCACCTCGACTGAGGGCATCGGCAACGGGTAGAGGCGGTACAGGCGCACCCCATCGTCCAAACGCCGCCGAGTTTAGCAGGGGGCTGGGCTTCGCCCAGAGGCAGGCAAACGCCTACCTAGCAGTACCTAACGTATGACGGGCGATCACTATCTGTCCGGCCCTGTGCGACAGTCCTGGAATATCAGTGTTAGGATTGCCTCAGATACCGAAGAAGATGTAAATAGACGACGTAAAAAGAAGGAAACGTAAGGCATGAAAGAAATAGAGAAGTCGATATCCTTTGATGGTAGGGATATTCGGCTCCTGGTTGGCTTGCTTGCACCCCAAGCAGGCGGGTCAGTGTTAGTGCAATCGGGCGATACAGCCGTTTTGGTCACGGCAACCCGTGCAGGGTCGCGAGAAGGGATTGATTTTCTACCACTGGTGGTGGACTACGAAGAACGCCTTTATGCCGCTGGCCGGATCCCTGGTGGTTTCTTACGCCGGGAAGGCAAACCGCCAGAGAAGGCCATTTTAACGGGACGGTTGATCGATCGCCCCATCCGTCCTCTCTTCCCCAGTTGGCTGCGGGATGATATTCAAATTGTCGCCACGACCCTGTCGATGGATGAAAAGGTACCGCCCGATGTGCTGGCGGCTACGGGGGCTTCGATCGCGACCCTATTGGCCGGGATTCCCTTCTATGGCCCAATGGCGGCAGTCCGGGTGGGCCTAGTTGGGGATGACTTTATCATCAACCCCACCTATCGGGAAATTGAGATCGGCGATTTAGATCTGATCGTGGCCAGTTCCCCTGAGGGGGTGATTATGGTGGAAGCCGGGGCGAATCAATTGCCGGAGCAGGACATCATCGAGGCGATCGACTTTGGTCATGAAACAGCGCTGGAGTTGATCCAGGCTCAACGGGATCTACTGGCGGAACTGGGGATTGAACAAGTCCATCCCGAACCCCCCGCCCGTGATCTCACTCTGGAGGACTTTGTACGCGATCGCGCCAGTGAGTCCATTCAGGCAGTCCTGGCTCGGTTTGAGACAGATAAGCACGTCCGGGATGCTGCCCTAGACGAGATTAAGGAAACCGTGGCTGCGACGATTGCGGAATTACCCGAAACCGATCCAGTGCAGGCGATCGTCACGGCTGATCCCAAAGCCCTTGGTCAAGCCTTCAAAGGGTTAACCAAGGAAATCATGCGGCGGCAGATCGTCGAATCTGGGGTGCGGGTGGACGGTCGCAAATTAGATGAGGTGCGGCCTATCTCCTGCCGAGTTGGGGTCTTACCCAGTCGAGTACATGGCAGTGGCCTGTTTAACCGGGGTCTCACCCAAGTCCTGTCCCTGGCTACATTGGGGACCGCTGGCGACGCCCAGGCCCTGGACGATCTCCACCCCGACGAGCAAAAACGCTACTTGCACCACTACAACTTCCCGCCGTTTTCTGTAGGTGAGGTTCGCCCGATGCGATCGCCCGGTCGGCGCGAGATCGGCCACGGTGCCCTGGCGGAACGCGCCCTCGTCCCCGTCCTGCCCTCCAAAGCCGATTTCCCCTACGTGATTCGGGTGGTGTCTGAGGTTTTGTCCTCCGATGGTTCGACCTCAATGGGGTCAGTGTGTGGCTCGACCCTGGCCTTGATGGATGCGGGGGTACCCATCTCCAAACCCGTCAGCGGTACCGCAATGGGGCTGATCAAGGAAGGCGATGAGGTGCGGATTCTCACCGATATCCAGAGCATTGAAGACTTCCTAGGGGACATGGACTTCAAGGTAGCGGGGACGGATACCGGGGTGACTGCCCTGCAAATGGATATGAAAATCCACGGCTTACCCGTGGCCACGATCGCCGAGGCAATCCGCCAAGCCCGTCCGGCCCGGATGCATATCCTGGAGCAAATGCTGAAGGTCATTGATAAACCCAAGCCCCAGTTGTCTCCCTTTGCACCCCGCCTGCTCACCCTCAAGATTGATCCCGACATGATCGGCTTGCTAATCGGTCCGGGGGGTAAGACGGTCAAGGGTATTACCGAAAGTACCGGGGCCAAAATTGATATTGAAGACGACGGTACAGTGATGATTTCTGCCACCGACAGCGAAAAGGCCAAGAAAGCCCGCAGCATTATCCAGGGCCTCACGCGTAAGCTGAATACTGGTGATGTCTACGCTGGACGGGTGACCCGGATTATCCCGATCGGGGCCTTCGTGGAGTTACTTCCCGGCAAGGAAGGCATGATCCATATTTCCCAACTGGCCGACTACCGCGTTGGTAAAGTTGAAGACGAAGTAGCAGTTGGGGATGAAGTGGTGGTCAAGATCCGGGAAATTGATTCCCGTGGTCGCGTTAACCTCACCCGTTTGGGGATTCACCCGGACGAGGCGGCAGCGGCACGGCAGGCAAGTCAGTAGTGCCGGTTGGCCCACCCGATGGGGTTGAGGAAGGGGTGGGCACAGCACAGGCCTGGTCTAAATTAGCGGGGAACCCAGTCGTCACGATCCAGGGTTCATTGGCTTCTAACCGTAGCCAACCCTGGGCACCTACCGGGGCCGTGTCAATAGGGATGCGGGGGGCAGTTGCCCCTCCACGGGTCTCGCCTGTTGGGACCTTGGGCAAGCCGCAAACCCGCACCTGGAACCAGCTTTGATCAGGAGGAAGGGTCTGTTGCCGTACCAATTGCAGCCAGCTTCCCTGGGGCAGGTGTTGGGCTAAGTGGGCATGAGTGGTTAGGTTTAGGGTTGGATCAGGCTCAGGCCAAAGAACCTGGGTACGTTGTAGAGTGACGATTTGCCCAATCGCCGCGATTGGCTCTGAGGTTGGCCCAGGGCTGGGCATCGAACTGGGGAACGTTGGGACCGGATTGAGGGGAACGGATACGGATTCTGAGGGCGTGGGAGTTGCCAGCGGGCCAGCTAGCCCTAGGGGCGCAAGGCGATTGCTGAGCCACAGCCACAGTCCCCCCAGTCCCAAGACGAGGAGGGTACTGCCTAGCAGGAGGCCCAGCCGCCCCTGCAATCGGGGAGAAGCAACGGACGTAGCCGCTAAAATTTCCGTGCGGATGCCCGTCGTGACGGCCTCAGAGAGGGCCATCAGGCTCTCGGCTTCCAGTTGGGTTGGTGCATCGGGCAGGCTGGGGGCAGGGGTAAGGCGGGCGAATAGGGTTTGGGCGTCCAGCGATACGGCTGGCGTTTGGGCAACGTGATAGACCATCAGGGCGACGGTGACGTTGTCATGGCCATTCCAGCGATTGGCTAGCTCCACTAAGCGTTGACTCACGGTGGCCACATCCCGCTGTTCGGTCAGGATGGGCAATAGTTCCGTTTGCCAAAATTGTTCCACCCGATCGCCATCGCTCAAGCCATCAGAGCACAGCAGCAGGACACAGTCCTCATCAACCACGAAACGCTGGGTGGTGGGATATAACTGGCTGGCAGGTCCCATCCCTACGGCCTGGACGAGGGCACCACTGATTGATCCCTGGAGCGATTCGCGATAGAAGCAATAGCCCAAGCGTGTATCCCGTGAGGCAATATCGTCGTCCAGGGTGATTTGATGACAGCCGTGGCGAGTAATCCAATATAAACGGCTATCCCCCACATGGGTGATATAGACCTCATGGTGGTTCGCCAATGCCATCACCAGGGTTGTCCCCATTCGTTGCCGATCGTGACGGTGTTCATCGTTATTGCGCTGGTTAATTCCATCGTTGGCGGCATAGACTGCCTGTTCTAGGCCCGTGGTCAGCACGTGGGGGTTCCAAAGCGGGCGGTTCAGCGGTAATTTCTCAATCTGACTTGGCAAGGTGGCGATCGCTAGCCCAGAGGCCACACTGCCCCCCTCGTGCCCCCCTAGCCCATCACACACGATCGTCAGGGGGAATTGGTTAGTTATGTTGGCAGTTGGCGCTGCCGTGGGATAGCAGGCATCCTCGTTGCGTTCCCGGCTGGGGCCGCGATCGGTCTGGGTCGCAATTTGGATCGATCGCTCCGCTACGCCCAGCTTTTCCAGGCTTTCCGAGTGGAGGGAGTGGTACTGGAAGAGGGCCTGATCCAGCCAGAGGGTCAGATACTCGGCATTCGGCACCTGTCGTTGCTGTAACTGTTCCCACAGATAGGTCAGAAAGGGAGCTAGGACCGGTTGGGAGTCCGTGAACCAAGCTCGCCAACAGGTGCCCAACTGCGCTAAGGTCGGTGGTGGCTCCGTTTCTGGGCGATCGCGATCAAAAGCCAACGCCAGTAGCCGTACCCAGGGACCCTCCACCCGCAGCAGCTCCGGATCAAGCAGGCTAGAGACAGCCCCTTCGCGCTGGAGCGGTGACCAGAGTTGAGCCATTTGCCAAAGCCAGTTTAACTGCCGCAGGGGCGATGCCTGGGGCCACGCCTCTCGTAGGGAGGGCAGCAGGGGGGAGGCAGTGGCCTGTTCTGGACTAGCCAAAACGGCCAGATTCAGGGGAGCCTCCTCTAAGAGCACGACCGTCTGCACATGTTCGGGAAGGTAGAGCAGACCGTAGGGTTGGGGAATATGCAGCCGCCACGGCATTACACTAAGGTAGGCAGCGAGATCATTGGAAATTTCCGTAGGCATGGCGGGCAACCGCTGCGGCTGGGTATCGAGCAGAACGCGCCCTTGAATATGGAGGTAGCGATCGCTCAATACGCTACCGATCTCATAGGTTTCGACGACGGGATTTAAGGCCCAAAGATACCGCTTGACCAGCGGGGTTTGGCACTGCTGACAGAAGTGATGATCCGTCGGGTTCGGTGCCTGACACTGGGGATTGACACAGGAAATGTTAACGACAGCCTTATCCATGCCCTTCAGTGAGTTTAAGAAGCTCGATGGCGAGTGTATGCTTGCGTGATGATCTGTTTGCCGCGCTGCCATTTTGTTAAGTTAACAGAAGCCCGACGGATTGGCGCAGGAGTGGCCATGCCAGTTGGGATTCTCCGGCAGACTGGAAAATCAGTGTGTTGTCCCTTGGCTCAAGTTGGACAGTCGGCTCAATTTGACAAGAAACGTTACAATGTTTTAGCTCGTTTCTCTACCGTTGTACAGTCAGGGAAAGCATCCCTCCGGCTAAATTGCATGGGTACTGTCTGCTGCGGTGCTTGCTGAGGAGGTGAAGTGGGAAAGGAAGTGGGTGTGGCCTCTAAGCGCGTGGCTGGGATAATGCTGAGGATCGTCCCTAACGGCTAAGTCGGCGAGTGTCATTAAACTCGAGTGTCATTAACGAGTGTCATTAAACTGATGAAAACTGAAGACCCTCATCCCCTAACCCCTTCTCCCAAGCCGCAAGCAGGGGGACCGATCGATCGCACTCCCCTCGCCCCAACACCTCATTCGCAGGGCCTAGGGGGGCAGGGTAGGGGGTGAGAACAGTCGGCAATCCCTCAGTGTAATGAGTGCAGTCTACTTACAGCCTGTGTTGCCGCAGTGAGGGTCAGGCAATTGGCTTGCGCCAATTGTTCATCACGTGCTTCTGGCCTTCAGAGACTTGGGGAACGC
>CAZHXN010000061.1:11399-26451 GCA_964536415.1 uncultured bacterium | reverse complement strand
CACCCTCACCCCCCACCCCTCTCCCAGAGCGGGAGAGGGGAGTCAAAAATTGTATCGTTCTTAAAATTGAATCGTTCTTATTTGGATTGGCCATACACCAAACTCTCAGGAGAGCTGACTGAGATCGGGTGGATTAAATATAATCGCCTGGGTTGGGATAGTGAAAGTGCCCCCATCCCCATTAATCGAGGTACCCTACAGCTTTTCCCAAGTCTCTGAAGGACAGAAGCACCTGGTGAACAATTGGCTCAAGCCAATTGCCTGCCCCTCACTGAGGTGACAAAAGCTGTAACAGCGTATTGGTTAAACAGCTTGCTTAAACAGCCGTATCCTCAAATTTATAGCCAACCCCAATTACCGTTTTCACAAAGCTGGGATTGGCAGGATCGGGTTCAATTTTTTTTCTTAAACGCGCAATATGGGTATCCACCACCCGTTCATCGCCGTAGAAATCGCTGCCCCAGAGTTTATCGATCAATTGTGTTCGGCTCCAGGCCCGACCGGGATAACTCATGAACGTCGCCAGTAATTCAAATTCCAAGGCGGTGAGATCCAGGGTTTCAGCGTGTTCTGGCGTGAGGTGGCGTTGAGCGATACGTTGTTCTAAGTCGAGCGTGAAGTGTTTGGTGCGTTGCAACTGCTGGCTGCCCGTTTGGCGTAGGGAACGCCGCAGTAGAGCACGGACACGGGCTACTAATTCCCTGGGGCTGAAGGGTTTGACCAGGTAATCATCGGCCCCCGTGGACAGCCCCACAATGCGATCGATCTCTTCTCCCTTGGCAGTCAGCATCAGAATATAGGGATCTTTAGCCCCCGGACGTTGGCGAATGCGGGCACACACTTCGAGGCCATCTAATCCCGGCAACATGAGATCGAGGATAATTAAATCCGGCTGATGGGTTTGCACATAGTCCAGCGCCACATCCCCCCGATGGCAAACATGGCAGGTAAAGCCCTCTTTCTCTAGATAAAGCTGAATGAGATCAGCGATCGCAGCCTCATCTTCAACAATCAGAATGTCCATCCATTCCCCTCATGTTGAAGTCGGCCCGTCAATCTTGCTTCAATTTTCGCAGTTGTTCTTGCAGCACACTCACCTGTTGCTTGAGGGTGGCAATTTCTTCCGGATTGTCGATCGCTCCGGCGTCATCATCATCGGTAATTTCAATCCGACGCGGTTCCTTGGGCAGATTCTCGGTTGGTTCAGTGGCCTTGTGTTGCTGGGCCTGCTGCATCAAATCTTCCACCATCTTGCGGGCTTCCTCGGTCGTCATCTCGCCGCGTGCCACCAGTTCGTCGGCCAGCTTTTGCACTTGGCCACGTAGTTCTACCACGGTGCTGCCCGCTTTTTCACCGGCATAGGAAACCAATCCCACCCCTAAGTAGAAGGCTTTTTGTACCAGGTCACCAACCCCAGCCATGATTCCGAGGACTCCTACAATGAGAAGACCCGGAGTCTACGCCTATCGTAAGCATCCCGTATTGCTGCTACTTTCCAGTCCTGACAAGGTTTGGGCGTTACGATCGCGTAGGTCCGGATCAATCCCAGCATAGCACTTTCCTTGCCAAGACGACCTAGGCAACAATCTCCGGGTATCGAAATAAATCTTACCGATCGCGCCGCCGCCAAACCCTTGTGAGAAAATGGAAGCTGAGATTACCGTCGCTTACCGCCGTTGGGAGGGTGAGGGTAATCTGATTACGGTTTAACCCTATTACTATGACCCAAACGTATACGGCCCAAATCCATCACCAAGGACAAAGCTACACCCTCGCAGTTGCTGCGGATCAGACGATTTTGCAAGCCGCCGAGGCTGCCGGTCTGGCCTTACCGAGTTCCTGTAATGCGGGTGTATGCACGACCTGTGCCGCTCTGCTTCTGGAGGGTACGGTGGACCAGAGTGATGGGATGGGCATTAGTTCAGAGTTGCAAAAACAGGGCTATGCCTTGTTGTGTGTTTCCTATCCCCGTTCCGATCTGAAGATTGAAACCGAGAAAGAAGACACGGTTTATCAACTCCAGTTTGGGCAATTTCAGAAGTCGTGAAGCAGGCACAGTGCTTATGGTTACTCATCTGGTGACGGCAGAAGTCCCGCTGCAAGATTCCCCCGCCACGATGCAGCAGGCGATTGAGGCAACTTTAGTCCAACAGGGAACCCCCCTGCGCTGGGCAGTCACTGCTGTAGATGTTGATCGTCAAACGGCCCTAGTCGAGGCGATCGTGACCCAGGACGAGGTGAGAGCTGGGGTAGTCTCCCTACTGGTTTCGGCTTGAATCCACAGTCTGTTTGTACGCCCTATACGGTCCTCCTGCTCGTCCCCACGGGCATTGGGGCCACAATCGGGGGGTATGCGGGGGATGCGTTACCGGTGGCACGGGCAATCGCGGCGACGGTGGATTGCCTGATTACCCATCCCAATGTCTTGAATGGGGCACACCTGTATTGGCCTCTACCCAATACGCTCTACGTGGAAGGGTATGGCATCGATCAAGTTGCAGCCGGTCACTGGGGATTGCGACCTGTTCATAGTAATCGCATTGGCTTGCTTTTAGATGCGGCGATCGAACCGGATCTGCGGTTACGCCATCTCCAGGCAGCGGATGCGGCTAGGGCTACCTTGGGTTTGGACTTAACTGATTATGTTGTAACCGATACACCTCTGGGTGTGACGTTGTGTACGGCAACCTCTGGGGCTACCTGGGGGACGATCGCGAATCCCGATAGCTTACTGCGGGCGGCGGATACCCTGATCCATCAGGCAGGCGCAACGGCGATCGCGGTGGTGGCCCGTTTCCCAGATGATGAGGGAAGTGCGGCCCTGCAAAACTATCGTCATGGTCAGGGGGTTGATCCCCTCGGTGGAGCGGAGGCGGTGATCAGTCATTTGGTGGTCCGTCAGTTCCAACTTCCCTGTGCCCATGCACCGGCGTTACGGCCCTTACCGCTAGAACCGAATGTAGCGCCGCGATCGGCAGCGGAGGAATTAGGCTATACGTTTCTCCCCTGTGTGCTAGCGGGCCTGAGTCGGGCACCCCAGTTTGTAAATCCGTCAGCGGGAACATCCATTCGCAAGGGTGTAGCTGGAGAGATTTGGGCCGATCATATCAACGCCGCGATCGTTCCGGCGGATGCCTGTGGGAGTTGTGCCCTTCTGAGCCTGAGCGATCGCGGGACTCGCATTATTACCGTGGCGGACAACCAGACGACTATGCAAGTAACGGCGGCTTCCCTGGGCATCCCGGCGATTGCGGTCAATTCTTATCTCGAAGCGATCGGGGTGTTGGCCTGCGATCGGGCGGGCATCAGTCCCCTGGCCCTACGTCCCCATCTGGACCCGATCCAACCCTTCAGTGCCCCATTGCTCTAACTGTCTGCTGTGATCTGTATGGCAGGGGCCGGGATGAGCCATCAGTGCAGCCAGATTAACGGCGCGATCGTCCTAACCAACGTTCTAGATCGGTCACCGCCTCAAAATCTAACAACGCTTCTGCCAACTCCTCCAACTGTTCCACCGTCAACCCCCGAATAATCCCCTCGAAGTCAGGCGTCAGCCCCCCAAACCGCCGCTTGAGTAGCCGCAAAATCAAGGCCGAGGCTTCTGCTTGGCGTCCCTGCTGAAGCCCCTGCTGAAGCCCCTGCTGAAGCCCCTGCTGAAGCCCTTCTTGGACCCCCTCGTGCAAAATCTCTTGGTAAATCACCGATTCCCGCATGATATCCTCCCGAAAAATCTGACGAATCAACGGTTGTTTAAACTTCAGCCCCGCAAAAATTTGCGTATACGTTGATAACTCCTGCCGCTGCTGTTCCGATTCTAACTGACCAATCTGGGCCGCCACCCGTCGCAGCAATGCCTCCGGCTCACGGGTTGCCGCCAAGGGAGCTAACGGTAACAACGCCGGATCATGCAGCAACACTGCCGGGTCCTGTTCCCAGAGACAGACCACCTGGAACCGATGCTGTGTCTCCCCCACCTGAAAGCGGTCCTGAATCACGGTGTTTGCTGTCGGAGGGAGTAACACGATCACCACCTGGATGATCGGCACTTGATACTGGCGATACAAGCGCACCCAATAGTCCAACATCCGGAATTCGATGGGGGGATCAGAAGGCAGGCGGGTTTGGAATTCCAGGTGGAGAATCCGGTCTTGGGCTTCTAAAAACACCAGCGAATCTGCCCGGATCGGTTCAATACTCAATTCTGTCTTCAGAACACGCACACTGCCTGGCGGCTCACCCAGTATCCAAGCCGAAAACCGCTCTGGATATTTCTCCGCTAACAATTTGCCGAGATTATCAAACGACATGAGTTACCCCTCTTTTGTCACTTCAGGGGAAGTAAAATTGTTCTAACGCCAGGGAAGGCTTGTCAGCTATGCTTTCTGACGTTGAGTTCCTAGCAGATGCCTAACGATTTAGGAAAGTGTTAGGAACTGAGCGCTGTAACCCATAGTTTATAAAGGCTTCCAGCCTTTGGCTGTTGTTTCTCTGCTCAGAGTGACAAAAGAGGGATAGTGCATCGAAAGCTATCGAGTGGGTTTGATTAATGACTAAAAATGCAGATAATGCATCAATTCTGCCGTGAGTGTAGCTGGGAGGTTTAACCGCCGTTGCAGATCCATCAGATTGCGGTAGGGACCGTGGGCCGATCGCTGCTCAACCATCGCCCGCGCTAAAAACAGATCCACCCCCGGAATCTTAGTCAATTGCGCGATCGTGGCCTGGTTGGCATTGAGGGTCTGGATCGTCTCCACACCATCAGGATCGTAGTAATAAAACCGCAGGATCGGGGCCAGCGGTTTGAGGTGAGCCACCGGCACACTGAGCGCCGCCGCCAGATCCTCTAAACAGTGAAACTGAACTCCTGCCTGAATGAGGCCGTGCAAAAGCTTAGCCTGGTGGATCGAGAGGCCCGGTAGGCGCAACCAATCATCAACCGTAGCCCGATTCGCATCGATCGTCACCCCCAAGGCAGCCGCTTCCTGCACCTCCGCGATCGACTGAAACCGATAGTACGGGTCCTGGAGCATCTGCACCCGCCGGGAAGGGGGACGCCGCGAGTCCGGCTCGATACGTTGGGTGAGTTGGGTTAGCCAGTGGGAGAGGGGCACGGTTGGGGGGTAGGGAGTAAGGAGGAGAGAGGAGAGAGGGGGGTTAGGCAATGCGATCGAGGAGTTGGCGGCGCTTTTGCTCAAATTCGTATTCAGAGATTAAACCATCCTGGCGGAGTTGGTCCAGTTGGCGGACGGCCTCGGTGATGGCGCCAATCCGGGTTACATCAAAGGGTTCAGCCGGTGAGGTAACCGGGGTCTGTCGGCGAGCTTTAGCCGGGACAGCCCTATCTGCCGGTAGGCTCTCCGCCCAGTCGGCATTAAAGTTATAGTCAAACTCCTCCGGATCTTGCACCAGGTACCAAATCCCTTCGATCGCGCTGGCCACATGGGGGATGGGCGTCCAGGAGAGCAGCAGGTAGATGACGCCCCAGACGTGTTGGCCAACGTAGAACTTATGGATGCCCGCGATCGGGGCAACAATGCCCGCAAAGGCCAGGAGCGTAGCTATTCGACGATTTCTGGGTTTTCCAAACACAGTCTCACTCCGATCGCACCGCAACGCTACTTCTCTATCATATTGAGATTTTACAAGAGGGGACACGATCGAGTCGCAACCGCAAGCAGCATCGCCCGTGGTTGACTTCACCAAAACATCTCGATAACATATAATTCAATAATAAATAGCTATCAATCGCATCCCAATAATTTTGCCAGCACATTGTAAATTTCATCTGAATTCTGATCGCATTATCTGGCAAATCCATAATGAATCTGGAATTACCTAATCTGGAATGCTTTGAAAATAAGCTGATTGCTAATTCTAGCGTCGCATCTCACTACAAAGCCATGAAGCCTAAATTTGAAGCGGCTAGGGCACTAATTAACTAGGGCACTAATTAAAAATAGACGCCAGCTAAACTTAAACTCAGCGAGAGTTAGTTGATAAGGCTGGGATCAAGCAACCTCAGCTAGTTGAAATCGAGTCGAGTCAGCAGTCCCCTTGTTTAGAAACAATCGCTGCGATTGCAGAAAGCGTGGGTTATACAGATGAATCCAGATCTGGAAACTGAGTTATATTTGAGTTCCGATAAGGATGAACTATTTAAGACAGGACCTTGGCCTAAGCCCTTTGCCTTTAATGAAGAAGTGGCACGGGTTTTTGATGATATGGTGTCGCGATCGGTGCCCCTCTATCGCGAAGTCCTCACCTGTGCAGCCCACTGGGCAAAAGCCTACTATCAACCGGGTACTCGCATTATTGATGTTGGCTGTTCAACGGGTACGCTCCTGGAATTGATTGGACGTTTTTTGAACCAACCTGCCCAACTTGTGGGGATTGATAATTCCCAGGCCATGCTGGAGCAAGCCCAGGCAAAACTCGCAATCACTAAAGAACAGCATCAGGTTGACCTGTGGTGTGAGTCTGCCGAAGCCTGTTCATTTAGCAACAGTAGCGTCGTCATTGTCAACTATACCCTGCAATTTTTAGCCCTGCCCCAACGGCAATCCCTGCTGCGATCGATACACGCTGGCCTCGTTTCAGGTGGTCTCCTCTTTCTCAGTGAAAAAGTTAAATCGACCGTTCCCCAATTTCAGGAAACCATGACCCGCCATTACGAAGCCTTCAAACAGCATCATGGCTATGCCCAGCGGGAAATTGAACGGAAAAAAGAGGCCCTGGAAAATGTGCTGGTTCCCCTTACTGAATCCCAGCAAATTGAAATGCTACGGGCAGCAGGTTTTCACCAGATTGATTCCCTCTTAAAATTGCATAACTTTGTGACCTGGGTTGCCCTTAAATCTTAACTGTTGGACTCATGACCGATCGCCCGCTGCTGTACTCTCCCCCTGACTATCTCAATCGCCCTGATTTCTCCGGCGATCGCACAGCAATCCTGAACCTGCGTCAGGAACGGGTTACCCAGCTAGACAGCGATCGCTTAAAATCCTACCGTGATGCGGTCTACAGTCTTCGTGATCTTCCACCTGTTAGCCTTGACGCTAGTGGGCCTGTGGTCACGATCGGGCAAGCCAACACCTTACCCGCTGCACAGCAGCAACGTCTTTACCAAGCACTGCGAGCCTTTTGTCCTTGGAAAAAGGGTCCGTTTAACTTTTTTGGCATTGCGATCGATGCCGAATGGCGATCGGACTGGAAATGGCAGCGGCTTGTGCCCCATATTCAACCGCTACAGGGACGCAAAATTGCCGATATTGGTTGCCATAATGGTTATTTTATGCTGCGCATGATCCCCCATCAGCCAGAATGGGTGATGGGCTTTGAACCCTATGGCAAATTGTATTGGAACTTCCAGTTAATCCAAAACCTGATTCATTGCGATCGCCTCTATTTTGAACTTCTGGGTATTGAACATATTCATTTCTATCCAAATTGCTTTGACACCATTTTCTGTCTGGGTATTCTCTATCACCATCCCGATCCCATGGGTCTACTTCACAAATTACGGTTAGCCCTTGCGCCCAAGGGGGAATTGGTGATCGACTGTCAGGGCATCCCTGGCCCAGACCCCGTAGCCCTGACCCCTCGCCAGCGCTACGCCAATGCGCGGGGCATCTGGTTTTTACCGACTCAATCCTGTCTAGAGAACTGGCTACATCGGGCAGGTTTTGTGGATATTGCGTGTTTCTTTGCTGAGCCACTGACGATCGCGGAGCAACGCCGCACTGATTGGGCCGATATTGATAGTCTCAAAGAGTTTCTCAATCCGGATGATCCCAGTCGCACGATCGAAGGCTATCCCGCCCCTTGGCGATACTATTTAACCGCCCATAAAGCCTAAGCCCATCCAATCTTCCTCATTCAGTTTTCCTAATCAGAGTCTTAGGATTCCCGTTAAATCTAGCGTAAAACCGGGAAGAATCAACTCACCCGATAGCGTGTCAGGTTGTAGCAGTAATTCTGGCGATCGCTGTTGTCGATACACTTCCACCGTTGCCGTTGTCGGGTCAATCAGCCAACCTAACTTTAGGCCATTCTCTTGATACTCACACATTTTTGCCCGCACCTCTTCCAGACTATCACTGGATGACCGTAGCTCAATCACAAAATCGGGACACAAGGGAACAAACTTTTCCCGTTGTTCGGGCGTTAACGCTTGCCAGCGATCGCGGTGCACCCAAGCCGCATCCGGTGCACGAATGGCCCCATTGGGTAATTTAAATCCTGTGGAGGAGTCAAAGACTTCCCCTAGTTGATATTGCTCGTTCCAGTGCCAAAGCTGCCCTCCTAACTTGCTATTGCGTCGTCCCGTTTCTCCTCCCGTGGGTGGCATAATAATTAGCTCTCCTCGTGCTGATCGTTCGAGCCGCAAATCAGGATTATGCCGACAGATAGCGACAAACTGTTCATCAGTTAGCTCTAGGGTAGAGCGGAGATCAAGGGTTAGCGTTGTCATAAGATTTCTAGCTCCTCATGTTTAAGATGCCGACCCCAAAACGATATTCACAGCCTTTACCTAATTTACTCAGTACACAGTTTCAGTACACAGTTAAGGTTTGGATCTCGATCCAACCCGCAGCCTGCCTCCCCCACCCCCTTCTCCCAGCCCCCCTAACCCCCCGTTTGCGGGGGGATGGGGGGAAGGAGCCGGATTTGCAAGTCCCTCTCCCGCTTTGGGAGAGGGATTTAGGGTGAGGGTCGCACAAGTGAGATGTACCCATGAAGTAAGTGTATGGGGTGGGCAATACCCACCCGTTCGCGTAGCGTCTTTGTAGAGGAATCGCCCTGGAGGCATCGCCTAGGCGCGGACCGTTGTTGCTGTGGTCGTTGCCAAGGCTTCCACCAGGCTGCGCACCGTCGCCACCATCGCCAGCGGATCATTGAGACGGTTAATGGCTGAACCAACCCCAACTCCCGCCGCCCCCGCCGCGATCGCCAGGGGAGCCGTCACATTGGTAATCCCGGAAGCACAGAGGACAGGAACCGATACCGCACGGGAGATTTCATAGGCAGCTGCTAGCGTCGGCGCCGCCTTTTCGATCAGGCCCAGGGTGCCCGCATGGGTCGGGGTGCTGCTGGTCCCGCCTTCAGTTTGGATGATATCCGCGCCAGCCGCTACCAGTTGTTCCGCTAATTGCACCTGCTGGTCGAGATCAAGAATATGGGGCACCGTCACCGATAACAGGACATTGGGCAATAACCGCCGGGTGGCCTCGGTCAGGGCGAGAACTGCCGCCGCCTCAAAGCGCCGTCCCTGGGCATAGAAGGCGTCAAAGTTCCCAATCTCAATCAAATCCGCCCCAGCGGCTACAGCGGGGACAAAGGCTTCCGGTTCCACCGCCGATACACAAATGGGCAGCGCGATCGCCTGCCGCACCCGCCGCACCAATTCTGGATCACAGGCAATATCCACGAGGGTCGCGCCCCCCTGTTCTGCCGCTTGGACGACGGGCAGAACGCGATCGACATCAAAGTTCATCAAGCCGCTAATCACCTTGAGGGCGCGGCGTTGAGCGAAGGCTGATTGCAATTGAGCAAGCATAGTCATCGGTTTTGATTTTCAGAAGTCGTGGTGGCAATACGCCCAAATGGCGATACGCCCAAGCATATCGCTATTGTGTCACATTCACCCGATCCGCATGGGATGCTTAACCAATAACCGATTCCCAAGAGTCCCAAACTGACTCCCGAACCGTTTCCGAATCAAGCATGACCGATCGCTGACTACCGAGTCACCGAGTCCCGGTATCACTGATCGCTTAGGGGGCAACAACTGACTAATAGGCTCCCAGATGAGGCTCCCGATCGTCGCCGTGAGCAGGGCAATCTGACCGCCGTAAAATGTATCGCACTTGACCCCACACTCCGATAAACTCAGAACAGAAGCCGTCCAGTCCAATCGCCCCTGAATTTGCATGGTTCCTGCTACTGCCGATATGGCCAACGCCGCCCGTTCGCCCCAACTCGCCTCTGGTTCAAGCTTTGATGTCATCGTGATCGGTTCTGGTATCGGCGGTTTGGTGACGGCCACCCAGTTAGCGGCCAAGGGGGCCAAGGTGTTGGTGCTGGAACGCTACCTGATCCCCGGTGGCAGTGCGGGTTATTTTGAACGCCAGGGGTATCGATTCGATGTCGGCGCATCGATGATTTTTGGCTTTGGCCAGCAGGGGACGACCAATCTACTCACCCGTGCCCTGGCTGCCGTTAACGTGAGTTTGGAAACGATTCCCGATCCGGTCCAGATCCACTACCACCTGCCAGGGGGCCTGGATCTGCAAGTCCACCGGGACTACGAGCAATTCCTGGCCGCATTGACCGCCTATTTCCCCCATGAAGAGCGGGGCATTCGCCAGTTTTATGATGAATGCTGGCAGGTTTTTAATTGCTTAAACGCGATCGAACTCCTATCTCTGGAAGAACCCCGCTACCTGGCCCGTGTCTTTTTCCAAAATCCGGGAGCCTGTCTGGGGTTGGTTAAATATCTGCCCCAAAATGCCGGGGAAGTGGCCCGTCGCTATATCAGCGATCCGAACCTGCTCAAATTTATTGATATGGAGTGCTACTGCTGGTCAGTCGTCCCCGCCGATCGCACCCCCATGATCAATGCAGGCATGGTGTTTAGCGATCGCCATTATGGCGGCATCAATTACCCCAAAGGTGGCGTTGGCCAAATTGCCCAGAAGTTGGTCGAGGGATTAGTCAACGCAGGCAGCTACATCCGCTATCGGTCCAGGGTTACGCAGGTCTTAATGGCAAGAGGACGGGCAACGGGCGTCCAACTCGCGTCCGGCGAAGTGTATTATGCCCGTCGGATTGTGTCCAATGCCACCCGTTGGGATACCTTCCCAGACCTATTGCCCACCGAACCCCTACCAGCAGCGGAGCAAAAGTGGCGGCGGCGCTATCAGAAATCCCCCAGTTTCCTCAACCTGCATTTGGGAATTGAAGATCCCCACGGTCGGGTGTTGCCCCCCGGTACAGCCTGCCACCACATTTTGCTGGAGGACTGGCAGAAAATGGAAGAGCCGGAAGGGACGATCTTTGTATCCATTCCCACGTTGCTTGATCCCAGTTTGGCCCCACCCAACTGCCACATCATCCATACCTTTACCCCTAGTTGGATTGAGGATTGGCAAGGGCTATCCCAACGGGACTATGAGCGGAAAAAGGAGGATGCAGCCGAACGCGTGATTGATCGACTGGAAACCATCTTCCCCGGTTTAATTGTCACCCAGGACTATCAGGAAGTGGGGACACCCCGAACCCATCGGCGCTTTTTGGGGCGATCGGACGGGACCTACGGCCCGATTCCCCGGCGTCGGTTACGGGGGGTATTGGGGATGCCCTTTAATCGCACAGCCATCCCCGGCCTTTACTGTGTCGGTGACAGTACCTTTCCGGGACAAGGACTGAATGCGGTGGCCTTTTCCGGGTTTGCCTGCGCCCATCGTGTTGCCACAGATTTGGGTCTCTAATTGGGGCCTCTAATTGGGGCCTTTAATGACGGAGCGGTACCTCAGACACCTATTCCGAAACTAAGGTCTTGCCCCGCAGATGGACCGTTGAGGGTGAGCCGCGATATTTCCCTATGACCTCAATCTCGCAGCATTCGGGTTGATCGGGCACTCCCTTCGGACACTCATAAACGGCACCGCGATATTTCAGGCATTTCCCTTTTAGATCGGGGCCAGTGACAGGGCTAGTCACTGGGGTGGTCAGGTTACGAAAAAGTTTGACTTAGCGAAGATTTCGCCTGCGGGGTTGATTGGACCAGCGGATGGCTTGCGATCGCTCAGCTACGAATTTTGCGCCCCGGCCACCGAGAGCGTTATCCGACAGATCCAGGCGATCGATCCCAGCCTGCAAATCCATCGCCAGTCGCCTGGTCAGATCGGGTGTCGCCCAGGCCAGGTATTAGCGATCGGGGCAACCCACCAACCCTGCTGGCGCAAGATTCTGCTTAAGCTAGCCCAGCTACCTTACATCACTAGAATTGAGCCATCCTTGGGTGAGTAGTGCCGCCATTCATGTCTCTCCGCATGGAGGTGATTAGGGTGTGATGCCAATCACCCGTATCCAGTTAAAGAATCACAGGTGATGAATATAAATTCTCACACTGAATAAGGGAATCCTAGTCAAAGAATGGAGGTGGGGGCGCTTGCCACCGATCTGCCAGTTGGGTTTAGGGGGAGAACAGCTATGAATTCAATCTCACGCAACACCACGACCAAAGACCGTGTGGTTACCCTCAACACCTGGGAGCGGTTACTGGCCGCCCTATGCTTGACAGGAATGTTAGTCATCGCAAACAGCGTTGCGGAGATGGAACTGCGATCGGGCTGGCTGGACTCCTGGCTGACCCAAGCGATGCTCTTGGTGTCCGACAGCCGTGGATAACGTGTTGTGTCTGGGGTGATCGGCAATCCAGTTTGCGCAAACCTGTTAAGTAGACCGCGCTCATTAAACGGAAGTATCGCCGTTCGCGCAGTGTCTCCGCAGGAGAATTGCCCTCACTCCCAGTCCTGCCCCCTGCCCCCCGCAAACGGGGGGTGGGTGAGGGGCGCGAGATCGGTCCCCCTTCTCCCAAGCCGCGAGAAGAGATGAGGGGATGAGGGTCTTCAGTTTAATAACACTTACCGACTGATCAGAAACCAATTTTCATATTTTCAGAAAAAAGTTAAATCTTAACAGCACACCGGGGAATCCTCTGCGACACTAGAAAACCGCAGTCGATCGACAATGGGTTCACTATGAAGCTGGCAGAACGGATTGGCGAAGTCACGCCCTCGGTCACCCTCGCAGTTTCCGCCAAGGCCAAGGCGATGAAGGCAGAGGGGTTGGATGTGTGTAGTTTTAGTGCTGGGGAGCCGGATTTCCCCACGCCTGCCCATGTGGTCGCGGCTGCCAAACAAGCCCTGGATCAGGGCAAGACGCGCTATGGCCCAGCACCAGGGGAACCAGAGTTGCGGGCCGCGATCGCTCGGAAGCTGCAACAGGATAACCAATTGCCCTACCAGGCGGAACAGATTGCCGTCACCTGTGGTGGCAAACAGTCGCTCTATAACTTGATGATGGCGCTGATTTCGCCGGGGGATGAGGTGATTATCCCGGCCCCCTACTGGCTCAGCTATCCAGAAATGGTGAAACTGGCGGGGGGTACCCCGGTGATTGTCACGACAACGGCGGCGACGGATTACAAGATTACAGCGGAGCAATTAGAAGCCGCAATTACGCCCCAAACGAAGCTCTTCGTGCTGAATTCCCCTTCAAACCCAACAGGGGTGGTGTATACACCGGCAGAGATTAAGGCACTGGCGGCGGTAATTGTCGATCGCGATATTCTGGTGGTTGCGGATGAGATTTACGAAAAGATTATTTACGACGGGGCCGAACACTTGAGTATCGGGTCGTTGGGACCGGAGATTTTTGCCCGCACGATTACGAGTAATGGCTTTGCGAAGGCATATTCGATGACCGGCTGGCGAGTGGGGTATTTGGCGGCTCCGCTGGAGATTGTGAAGGCGACGATGACGGTGCAGAGCCACAGTACGTCCCATGTGTGTACGTTTGCCCAGTTTGGCGCGATCGCGGCGTTGGCATCCCCCCAGGATTGCGTCGAAGAGATGCGACAGGCGTTTGCGAAACGGCGTAAGCTGATGTTGGATGCTCTGAATGCAATTCCGGGCCTGAGTTGTCCGACGCCGGGAGGGGCGTTTTATCTATTCCCGAATGTGGAAAAAACGGGGATGTCCTCGTTGGAGTTTTGTGACACGTTGCTAACGGATTACCATGTGGCGACGGTCCCCGGTGCCGCGTTTGGGGCCGATGGGCATATTCGTCTGTCCTATGCGACGGATGATGCGACGATTCTCAAGGGGATGGAGCGTTTGGAAAAATTTGTGAAATCACGATTGTAGATGCGCTGTGACTCGACGATCTTCTCCCAAATTTTCCATTTGGACCGATCGCCGAGTAACCACGCGGTTTAGCACTCATGGTACTGACATGGCACTGACCCTTAGGCGCTGAAATATTTAGCTGTGGGATGGTAAGCGACGATCGCGGTAGTTGACTGCTCTGGATACAACTGTTCGCTCTCGTCCATATACATCCCAATGCGATCGCTTTGCAGTAATTTCAACAAGGTGTATTGATCCTGGATATTGGGACAGGCGGGATAACCAAAGCTGTAACGAGACCCCTGGTAACGTTGGGCTAAGATGTCGCGCAGGTTCTCCGGATCGCGATCGGCAAACCCTAGCTCCCGTCGAATCCGCGCATGGGTCCACTCGGCCAGAGCTTCGGCTATTTGGACAGCAAGGCCATGAAAATAGAGATAGTCGGTGTACTGGTTGGCCTCGAAGAGTGTTTTTGCGTATTGGGTGGCAATTTCCCCAACGGTGACGGCCTGCATGGGGAAGACATCAATTAGCCCAGATGCCTTGGGGGCATAGAAATCGGCAATACAGAGGCGTCGCAGAGATTTTTGGCGGGGAAATTGGAAGGTCGCGATCGGGGTTTGAGTATCCCCATTAGGTTCATAGAGATGCAAGGAATTTCCCTCAGCTTGGCAGGGGAAATAGCCGTAGATCACCTGGGGATGGAGCAGATTTTCCGCAATGATTTTTTGTTTCCAGGTGTCTAGGATTGGATAGACTTTCTCGGCTAAAAACTGATCGTACTCCTCGCGGGATTGCTCCTTGGGTTTACGGAACTGCCACTGACCCGCGATCAAGGCTTGAAGATCCAAATACCCAAAGAGTTCTTCGAGGGGAATATCCTGGGGTTGGAGGACCTGGGTCCCCCAGAAGGGGGGAGTGGGGCGATCGATGTCAATGGCGACAGCTTCCGATCGCTCGGTATCCGCTACCACGGGAACCTCGGTGGTAGGGAGGGAAGCAGAAGGGGTTTCCACTTCCGATTTCAGAGTCGCCTGACCATTGCCACTGCCAACCTCATCCAAAAAGCCTTGCAAATCATCCCACTTGCCAGCAGCTTTCGCGGGCATTAACTTATCCATGAAATGCAAATCTGAGAA
>CAZHXN010000061.1:0-11381 GCA_964536415.1 uncultured bacterium | reverse complement strand
CCATAAACCACTTGACCGTGGTAAGTGTTCTGGCAGTCTTCATAGACAAATTTGGGCGTGAGGGCCGCCCCCCCCAGAATCACCGGGACGGTAATCCCCCGTTCGTTAAACACCTCCAGGTTTTCTTTCATAAAGGCAGTGGATTTTACCAGCAGCCCACTCATGGCAATGCAATCTGCTCGATGTTCTTCGTAGGCCGTAATGATGTTATCTACTGGTTGTTTAATACCGAGGTTAATCACCCGATAGCCGTTATTTGACAGAATAATATCCACCAGGTTTTTGCCAATATCATGGACATCGCCCTTGACCGTAGCAATGACAACCGTACCTTTGGCATTGTCCGCTGTTTCTGATTTTTCCATGTGGGGTTCCAGAAACGCGACCGCTGCCTTCATCGTTTCCGCTGACTGCAACACAAACGGTAACTGCATTTGCCCCGATCCAAATAATTCCCCGACCACCTTCATCCCATCGAGTAAAAAGGTGTTGATAATTTCCAGGGGGGGATATTGGGCTAGGGCTTGTTCGAGGGTGGCCTCTAGGCCAATACGTTCGCCGTCGATAATGTGCTGCTTCAAGCGCTCCTCTAGGGTGAGGTTTTCCCGCGACTGCGATCGCGCTTCCTTGGCACTCACCCCCTCAAATAGGGTGGTTAACTTCGTGAGGGGATCGTAGACACAGATATCGTCTTCAAATTGACGTTGATCATAGATCAATTGACGGCAAACTTCCTGGTGCTCCGGCTCAATTTTGGCCAAGGGAAGGATTTTCGCGGCGCTGACGATCGCCGCATCCATGCCCACCGCCATCGCTTCATGTAAAAACATGGAGTTCAACACAATCCGAGCGGCGGGACTCAGCCCAAAGGACACATTGGAAACCCCCAGGATAATGTGACAACCAGGTAATTCTTCACGTATCCGACGGATGGCAGTAATCGTTTCCCGTGCATTCACCCGATCCTCTTCAATCCCGGTGGAAATCGGCAATGCTAAGGGATCAAAAAAAAGTTCATGGGCGGGAATGCCATATTCCAAAGCATCGCGATAGGCGCGTTGGGCAATGGCGAATTTCTGCTCTGCCGATCGCGCCATCCCATTTTCATCAATGGTGCCCACCACCACTCCGGCTCCGTAGCGTTTAGCCAGATCCAAAATTTGGAAAAAGCGTTCATCCCCATCTTCATAGTTGGTCGAATTGAGCAGACATTTGCCGCCGGTGACCTTTAGCCCCGCCTCCATCTTTTGCCAGTCGGTGGAGTCGAGCATCAGCGGTAACGTGACATTGGTTACGAGTCGGGAAACCAATTCCCGCATATCGCGCACGCCATCACGACCCACATAATCCACATTAACATCGAGGATATGTGCCCCTTCTTTCACCTGCGATCGGGCTAGGGCTACCAACCCATCCCAGTCTTCGGCATTGAGGAGGTCGCGGCATTTTTTTGATCCACTGGCATTCAACCGTTCACCGACAATGAGGAAGGAATTATCCTGTTCGTAGGGTTGGATAGAATAGATTGATGCCGCTGCGGGGACATAATGCAAAGGTGGACGATTCGCGGCTCCTGTCGCATCATAGTGACGCACCGGGCGATCCTTCGGCGTTAAGGTTTGGCTAATCTCCACCAATTGGGCAATGTGCTCTGGTTGGGTGCCACAACAACCGCCAATGACTTGCACCCCATAGTCTTCAACAAACCGGGTCAATGCCAACCGCAGTTCCATCGGGGTCAATTTGTAATGGGCGTGCCCCCCCACGTTTTCGGGAATCCCAGCATTGGGGATACAAGATACCACAAAGGGTGAATATTCCGCCAGATAACGAATATGCTCTGCCATGCGATCGGGGCCTGTCGCACAGTTTAATCCCAAAATATCGATGGGATAGGGTTCTAAAATCGCCAGCACACTACTGATATCTGACCCCACCAACATGGTACCCGTGGTTTCCATTGTCACCGACACCATCAAAGGCAGGCGTTGACCTTTAGCTGCAAATAAGTCAGCGATCGCATTCAAGGCCGCCTTAATTTGCAATACATCCTGACAGGTTTCGACTAACAGTAAATCCACCCCACCGTCAACTAATCCCAATGCCTGCTCATAAAATGCGGCTTTCAAGGTATCGAAGTCGATGTGACCGAGGGTAGGAAGCTTCGTGGTGGGACCGATCGAACCGGCCACAAACCGGGGTTTTTCGGGAGTAGAAAATTCTCTGGCGACGTTTTTTGCCAGTTCGGCTGCGGTTTTATTCAGATGATAGGCTTGATCGGCTAAGTCGTATTCCGCCAGAACGATCGAGGTGGCCCCAAAGGTATCGGTTTCAATCACATCTGCGCCGACTGCCAGAAAATTGCGATGCACGGTTGCGACCGCTTCCGGCTTGGTCACCACCAAGTACTCGTTGCAGCCTTCATATTCCGGCCCCCCAAAATCATCAGCCGTCAGGTTTTGCAGTTGCAGCGAAGTCCCCATTGCGCCATCAAACACAATCACAGGCCGCTTGGGATCATGCAGTCGGGTGAGGAAGGGATGAGTCATGGGAATGAAGGCAGTTGGTGAGTTTCCGCAGTAATATCAAGAGAGGTTGTCTCTTTTTCTCAGTATGACCTAATACCGACCTATGAATACTCAGTCACAGACCAGTCCGTCGCAACCCGATCGCATTATTATCTTTGACACCACCCTGCGGGATGGGGAACAGTCCCCTGGAGCCACGCTGAATGTGGACGAAAAACTGACGATCGCACGGCAACTGGCACGACTGGGGGTCGATGTCATTGAAGCCGGGTTCCCCTTCGCCAGCCCTGGTGACTTTGAAGCGGTGCAGAAGATTGCGCAACAGGTGGGTACGGAAGATGGCCCCATCATCTGCGGTCTGGCACGGGCAACCAAGCAGGATATCCAGGCTGCTGCTGAAGCCGTGAAACCCGCCGCCAAGGGCCGTATCCACACGTTTATTGCTACCTCGGATATTCACCTGGAGCACAAGCTGCGCAAGACCCGTGCCGAGGTGTTGGAAATCGCGCCGGAAATGGTGGCCTATGCCAAGTCCTTTGTCAACGATGTGGAATTCTCGCCGGAGGATGCGGGACGATCGGACCCGGAATTTCTTTATCAAGTCCTGGAACGGGCGATCGCGGCAGGGGCGACCACGGTCAACATTCCTGATACGGTGGGCTACACGACGCCGGAGGAGTTCGGGCGTTTGATTCGGGGCATTAAGGAAAATGTGCCCAATATCGACCAGGCGATTATCTCGGTCCACGGCCACAATGATTTGGGTCTTGCCGTCGCCAACTTCCTGGAAGCGGTGAAGAATGGGGCGCGGCAGTTGGAATGCACGATCAATGGGATTGGTGAACGGGCCGGGAATGCCGCCCTGGAAGAGTTGGTGATGGCGCTCTATGTGCGGCGGCAGTATTTCAATCCTTTCCTGGGTCGTCCGCCGGAGTCAGAAGCACCGCTCACCCGCATTGATACGCGGCAACTCTACAAGACTTCGCGCCTAGTCTCAAACTTGACGGGGATGTTTGTGCAGCCGAATAAGGCGATCGTCGGGACGAATGCCTTTGCCCACGAGTCGGGCATTCACCAGGATGGGGTGCTCAAGAACCGGCTCACCTACGAGATCATGGATGCCCAGTCGATCGGCCTGACCGATAACCAAATTGTCTTGGGTAAGCACTCTGGCCGTAATGCCTTCCGCACCCGTTTGCGGGAGTTGGGCTTTGAGTTGGGCGATACTGAACTTAATAAGGCGTTTGTGCGCTTTAAGGAACTGGCCGATAAGAAAAAGGAGATTACTGATTGGGATCTGGAGTCGATCGTCAATGACGAAATCCAGCAGCCGCCGGAATTTTTCCGCTTGGAACTGGTGCAGGTCTCCTGTGGCGATCAATTGCGGCCTACGGCGACGGTCACGGTGGTTACACCCGATGGTCAAGAACTGACGGATGCAGCGATCGGGACGGGGCCGGTGGATGCGGTCTACAAGGCGATTAACCGGGTGGTGAATGTCCAGAATGAGTTGATCGAGTTCACGGTGCAGTCGGTGACGGCGGGGATTGATGCGATCGGGGAGGTGACGATCCGGTTACGCCAGGGCGATCGCGTGTTCTCCGGTCATGCGGCCAATACCGATATCATCGTGGCCTCGGCCCATGCCTACATCAACGCCCTGAATCGCCTCCATGCGGCCACCCAAACGGAACCCCGCATCAGTGCCCAACATTCACAGTTGAGTGCGTAGGGCGATCAGGCCAGCATCGGTCTAAATCATGGACGATGGGAGCCGCAAGGCTCCCTATCATAGGCTCCCTATCATAAATGTTGCCGACAAGAACCACATCAGTATTCAGTCGCACCAGTGCATAGAGTTGATTCTTAAAGATTTTCTAGGAGCGATCGTAATTACTCCGTTGGGACATTTGGCTCGGTGGGAAGCTCATTCAGGGGCAGCATCGCTAATACAACAGCCCGTACCTGTTCCGCCAGAGAACAGGCAGCAGTAGCCGTTGCTTGATCGGGGGAAAAATCTAAGTCATAGCGTGATTCAACTGCATAGGGCATTAACTCGGCTAGGATGGTAACGTCAATGCTCCAGAACTCAACCAGACTGGCACACAGTTGATTAAGTTCAAGTAGGTCATGGATGCGAGGAATTGGAACGTGCTGCATAGAAATAATGTCTTGCTCAATTCCCTCAAGGTCGAGCAATCCATCCTTGTTGATGCAGCGTATATCTCTCCTAGGTAGTGATGCATAGGAATGGTAATCATAGGCTGGAACCCCCAGCTTGCCAAGTTCCTCTTCCAAAACGGGAGAGGAATTTAGGTGAGGGTTTTACAAGTGAGATGCACCTTGGCTTGACTCAAGCAGGTTAGCTCTACAAAAACTAATTCATCGACTCTAAGAAGGTTTGGACCTTGCCATCGGGCTTGAGGACTAGGCGAATTCGAGGTTGTTTCCCATCGGCGATCGGCGACACAAATGGTTCCCCGATCAACGGCATCCCCGTGCGATCGATATAATTCCCCGCCGCCTGCCCCAGGGGAAAAATCCGCTGAATCGATCCATTGGGGTTTAGCACCAGGCTATACTCCAGCGTTTGCGACAATCCCTCTGGCACCTGCCACTGGCCCTGAAAATAGGCGCGCACTTCAGCCACCTGGGGAATGACATCAAAGGCTGTACTGGTTGTTCCGGGAGCACTAGCGGCCATTTGGTTTTCCTGGCTGGTCCTTGCGGGTGCCTCATCCGCAGCCCCCCCCGATCGGGCAGCAACCGGGGGCGGCGCTGCATTGCGCAGACTTTCGGGAATCTCCGGTAGGGCTGTGCCTGAGGGTTCCGCTGGAATCGTCATCGTCCCCATTTCACTCGGAGCCGGTAAGAGCGACGGCGGGGGAGGGGCCATCGCTAGGTCAGGAGGTGGGGCGGCAGGAATGGGCACCGTGGAAAACCCAGAGCCACTCGGCGGTGGACTGCCTCCCGGTGAATAGGGGGGTAACTGTGCGAGGGAGGAGCCGGGAGGTGGCGCGGGAATCCCTAGAGGGGGCGCACCGGGAACGGCTTCGGGGGCCAAACTACCCGGTATCCCCCGGAAACTTGGCGTCGGTAAGGGGGCCACGGCCACCGCCTCCCGCCGTTGATCGAAACTACTGGCACCCTCACTCCCCGTGGGGGCCTCGGTTTGCATAGCAACTTGGGGCTGTTCCGCCAAGCGCACGATCGACGTTGCCACTCCGATCACCACGATCGCGATCGCCGCCGTTCGCGCCCAGGTAATCGAAGGCTTAAACCAGGCCCGTCCCAGCGTTTCGGGCAGGGCCATTAACTCTTCGCCATAGGCATCCAAGGCCGTCGCCAGATCAAACAATTGCAGCGTACTCAGTTGCACCGTATCCCCAATCTGGGCCGTTGCCAGGGGACCCAGGTGTAACCGATGATAGAGACCCCCATCCGGTTCGATCTCAAGGGGATTTCTCCGATCGCGCTGTAGTGCCGTTGAATCACGCCCAATCCGCGATCGCGGTCCCGTCGTTACAGGCTGCTCCGATAGGATATTCGGAGCCGATCGTGCCAGAGCGGGAATTGGCGCGATCGATGCTTCATCCCTCAATGAGGCAGACACAGGAGGGCTAGCTGGCAGGCGATCTGAGGGGGAAGCCTCCTGGGGAGGGCTAGCATCGGCAATCATCGGTTCGGAGGGCACATCCAGAAAGGCAGGCTTCTCATCCGTCCCAGCCGGAACCAGGGCTGCCAGGACCGTACTCGTGAGTTCTTCTAAATCCCAATCCATCTGGGTTAGATGCGCCTGCACATAGGTTTCAACGACCGTATGGAGAGCGTCTAAATGCTGGCGATCGCCCTGGAGGGTTGTCCGTTGATCATCCGGCAGACGGGGATCATCCAGATGGAGACGAAAGTGCAGATCACGCACCACCGGACGGCCAGCCCAACGCGACAGGGGAGACTGTTGGGCATACAGTTCCAACGTACACGTCGGCGGGGTATAGCGTCGGAGGAGAGTGGTGGAAGCAAACATGGTAAAGGCGTTTAGGGAAGAGGGAATAGGAGAGAGGGAAGAGGAAAAAGAAAAGAGAAAAGGGAGGGAATGCGAGTCACTAGCTGTTGAGAGTTATGAGGTAAGCAGGGTGACTCAACATAATGCTTGACCCATCATGATGATTTATCTTCACTGGTGAGGGTGATCGGGGGGGTCGCCCGATCGAGTAAGGATAGCCAGAGACGCCGGGGACCACTTGGACCGCTATAGAACAACAGATCGATCAGGAGCTTGAGGGCCAAACGACTGAGGGTGGCCGGGGTAACCGTCTCATCTGCCTCCATGCGCTCCTGGTAGGTATTGCTAAAGCGATCGAGGTAATCCCCCAGTAGGGCGGCGCGGTAGGGAGCTTGCCCCTGACGGGTCATCTGTTCCAGGAGGGCAACGGCACGGCGGATCAATTCCTGGTGTTGGGTGGCCAAATGGCTGCTAATGAGCACCAGGGCGCGGGCCTCGTCCACATCAAGTTTTTTGCGTCCCCCTTGGCTCTTACGGAGGGGATTGGCCTGCCGTAGACGCCATAGGGCAACGCGATCAGGCAACATCTCCGTAAGGCCGAGAGTCGTTGCTGCTTGCAACATGGCCTCTGAGCCAATCCCTGCCAGCGCTTCCAGTGCCAACAGAACCAGATCCAGATGCGCCTTGATGTTATCGAGTTGCTCTGGGGCTGGTGTCTCTGGCAGGGTCAGCGCTTCAACGGACGACACAGGGTTTGAGGACTTCACGGATAACTCTATAACTCCCAGGATAGGAAATAGAACCAGTTTAGGCTGCGTGGTTACCAGTTCTGTAACCCTAACTCTCTACCATCCTAAAGCGTATCCGGATCAATCCCCATTGCCCGCAGTTGAGCCGCTAAGCGCTCGGCCCGTTGGCGCTCCTGTTCTGCTTGAAGTTGGGCCTGCGCCGCCCGCTGGCGTTCCTGTTCCGTGCGTTCGGCTTCCAATCGCACCCGTTCCGATCCCCACAGCAGCAAATTGCCCGATTCATCCCACCAGCGGAGCCAGTAGCCAGAACAGTTTTCCCGCACGCCCTGCCATACTCCCAGCCAGAGGGCCATTTCCGGGAGCCAAAATCGCCCTGCTGGATCGGGAGACTCCAGGCGGCGATACCGGCCTGTATCCCGCAGCCGGTAGAGTTCTAGTGCCCCTGTCGCCGGGTCAAAAATACCGTAGTTCGGAACCTGTAAAATCTGTTCATAGAAGAAGAATTTTCCAGGGGGATAGGTTTCTTTGACCGAATACTCATGGCCCTCGGTATCGGAGAGAAACTCCAGGACGATCGCGGGGACATCTCCCTGCAATCGGGGGGTATAGCAGCTACGCTCAACTTCAGCGCGATCGACCCAGATCTGGGGAACAAAGGCCCAATCAGGAGCCTTGACCACAACCTGGCCATTTACGGTGGCACAGATTCCATAATTGGTAGGCGTTAGGGCGGTTTCAGGCAACTTCCCCGCCAGTTGTAAGCTTTCCGTTAAGGCCGCCGCCAGCATGGGTTGATTGATATTGTCCACAGGGTCATCCGGTAGTACGAAATCATCAGGTAGCTTTTCCCAGGTGATGGTATGGCGAGGAGGAGTGGCTAGCACAATTAGGACACCAAGGTAGCAGATACCTTTAATCTAGCCGAATCATCTAGCTACACCTTTATCCACATTACAGTTTCCCAGTATGATGGCAGGCAAGAGAATGACCACGATTGCCAACGATTACGCCTGATCGACTTGCCCATGACGACCGAACCGACCCAAACGGCCACCCAATTCGCCCTTGATCGTAATCGGCTGACCGATGCGGCCCCCCCGTTGCAGCCTGAATCCCTGCCAACTGTCCCCAGTCGTCAACACCACTGGATCAGCAGCCTCCTTAAACCCGCCATTAAACTGTTTTTAAAAAGTCAATTGGAAGCGGTGGAAACGTTGACGGTAGACATTGAAGCGGGCGATCGCCAACTCTTAAGCGGCTGCATTCCTCAGGTTTCCCTATCGGCCCAACAGGCGATTTACCAGGGATTACACCTCAGCCAAATTACGGTCGAAGGACGGGATATTCAGATTAATATTGGGCAAGTAATGCGGGGTAAGCCTTTGCGCCTATTACATCCAGTGCCCGTAGCTGTGAATTTACAGTTATTGGAAAGGGATTTGAATCGATCGCTGGAGGCACCCTTGTTAGCAGGAGCCGTTGCCAATTTGCTGGACCAATGGTTACGGGCGGCGCAGGTGGTGGGGCTTAAGGGGCATCTGGATACCCGCCAATCACCGCAAATTGTTTTAGCCAACGATTCTCCAGGGGAGACGCGGCACAAACGCCTGACGCTGACGGCCCCGTGGGTGGATGAAGCGGGGGCACTAGGAACCTTAATCCTCCGATCGGAGCTACAGTTGGCAGGCCACCACTGCCTGCAATTTCAGCGGCCCGAATTAATCTATCAACGTTCAACACCCGACAATCCAGAGGATGCATCACCGATGTCGGAACCCCAGGTGGAAGTCCTGGCGGATTTTGCCCTGGATCTGGGGACCGATGTGGAATTAACGGTTCTCCAGATCCAACCCGGAGCATTACACTGTCAGGGCTACATTTGGGTCAACCCGTAATGCGGGCGGTAGCTATTCGCTCAGGCCAAAGTGTTCGCGCAGGGTTTCCTCTTGTTCCCTGGACAGGTTGGATTGAATGAGTTCCATCTGATCGCCAGCGAACGCCTCACTTACCTTGTCCAGAGTCGCCTCGCCGCTCAACAGGAAGAGGGCAGAGGTTCCTTCCGTGACCTTGCTCTTGACATCATTGATGAAGCGATCGTCGATGCCATAGTCAGCAAAGCTACCTGACAAGGCACCGATCGCCGCCCCCAGCGCCATGCCAAACAGGGGCACAAAAAAGATTAGCCCGAAGAGCATCCCCCAGAAGGCCCCATCTAGGGCACCCAGACCAGCGAGATTAATCGCTTGTTTGGTCTTCGGCTTCTTCTTGCCGGTGGGCCAAGTCACGATCGCGGCATCAACAATTTCAATGAGATGCTGCTTCTTCAGTTCAGTCAGTTTCTCTAACGCATTCTCAGCCCCTTCTGCGGTGCCGAATTTCCAAACGGTCAAGTTAGCCATAGATATACCTCAATGAATCAAGGCAATGCATACAAATTAAATCTATTTACCATTGCCCTATCGCCCTATTTTAGGCTGTTCGGAGAGCACACTACTATAACCAACATCACTTATACTTTTCAGCTACTTTTCGGTGAACAGAATAGTATTTTTGTATTGTAAAGATTTGGCAATGCATTTGTCAGGATTTGTGAATTTATGAGTCGCCAAGACGCGATCGAAATCACTTTTTGTAAAAATGGAAACAGAAATTCTCCGGTACGTTTCTCCTGGTCTAGTTCCCCTGGTTGAGTTTAGAGGGAGAGGCGGTGGGGGAAATTTTTGTCTAGGGGTATCACGTTGAGTGGTACGCCGTTCAGTTGGCTGACTGGCAGTCGATCAATCCATCTCGCCTTCAGTTGTCTTGCTTTACACTGGAGAACTCGCATGGCTTTACCCACTCTTGCCCAATCGCTGGGTTTCACACCGATGCCGGGGGAAACCCCCTCGGCGACGATCGCCCCCCATTGGTATCCCGCGTGTCACATCACTTATACCCGTGACACCTGGGTCACCTTGCTCAACCCGTTGGGGCAATATGCGTATGAGGAGGCTAAGTTATTGTGCCCAGAATCCCCGACAACCTGGGTAGCGTGGGTGCCTGATCATGGCGAGATCATTCTCGATCGCAGTCATTTTTATTGCTAACTGGTTTATTGCTAACTGGGCCAAAAGGCAATAACAACAACCAGAACCATTGGGTAACCCGCAAATCCTGTTGATACTCCGATAACCCGATTGCCATCGCTTGGGGACTGCGGGAGGCACGATCGCGGTAGGTGCCAAATAGGTAATCCCACCAGGGTAAATTAAAACCAAAGTTGCTATTAGTTTCCTGGGGAATGACCGAATGGTGCACGCGGTGCATATCTGGAGTGACAATGAAGTTTCTGAGAAGACGATCGATCTCGTTCGGTAAACTCACATTACCATGATTAAACATCGCGGTCGCATTCAGCAAAACTTCAAAGATCAAGACAGCTAGGGCGGGGGTACCCAACCCCACGATCGCGACAAATTTAATCCCCATTGATAGCAAAATTTCTAAGGGGTGAAATCGTAAGGCAGTAGTTACATCAAAATCTAAATCAGCATGATGCACCTTATGTAACCGCCAGAGAGGGGGGACGAAATGAAACACCACATGCTGTCCATAGATAATCAAATCTAAAAGCAGCACGGACAAGCCTACAACCAACCAATGGGGCAGCGTAAGGGCATGAAACAGCCCCCAGCCCTGGGCCGTTGTGATCGTCGCTAGGTTAACGGCTGTCAGGGGAAACACGGTGCGCAGCAGGATCGTATTCAGGATCACCAGACCCAGATTGCTGCCCCAACGTTGGGGTTTGGGTGCAAGGAGAGGCCGACACGGGGCCACTCGCTCCCATAAGGCCATAAGGACCAGGACGCCAACAAAGCAGCCCAAGCGAATCAGAGGTTCATGGGTTAAGTGAGGGGGTGTCGGTGTCAGCATTAATTCGGGTGCAGGGATAGACAGGCTTTTTTACTTTTCTGCACTCTAATTCTGCACTCTAACGCGCAGTGGCGGCGATCGTGCTTACAAGCCTTGCCATTGAGTTTAGACAAAGGGTTCTTCTGGGTTTATGGTGGGGGCGCGTAGCGCCCCCACCATAAACCCAGCCTTTTAGTTCTTTAATTT
>CAZHXN010000060.1:12155-26608 GCA_964536415.1 uncultured bacterium | reverse complement strand
ACGGGGGGTTAGGGGGGCTGGGAGAAGGGGTTGAGGGATGAGGGCTGCCTGTTCCAAACTAGGATACTCCCAGTTTGTAGTAACGACTTCAGTCGTTAAAGTACCCGTCTCTCGACTTTTTAAACAGCATTCTAAATACGATGCCAATCGATCTTCAGCCGTTGAGGTTAAAACGGTAAAAGATTTTTCAATTCCTGCCAAATAGGCGGTAGCGATGAAGTGCTTTGCGATTCTCCAGGGGAGACACACCGCGATCGTGGCTGCGTTAACACACCATAGCGGGGGCTAAACAAGATCGCCAACATAAACAGGCTAAAGGAAACCAGTACAATCGCCGGACCAGAAGGGACATTGAACCAATAACTCAAATACATGCCACTAATACTCGCAGCAATGCCCAATCCGGCTCCCAATGCCATCATCTGATGCAACCGGGTTACCAATAAATAGGCCGTTGCCCCCGGTGTAATCAACAGGGCCAGCACCAGGACAACTCCCACGGCTTTCAAACTAGCCACCACCGTCAGAGCAATTAAAGCCATGAGACCAAAATTCAACAGATGTACCGGTAAACCCGCTGCCTCGGCTCCCAAGGGGTCGAAGGTAAAAAACAATAGTTCCTTATAAATCAGGAAGATGATAACGCCCACGATCGCGGCAATGATTGCCGTATCCCGCACATCGGCGATCGTCACCCCCAGAATATTGCCAAACAGAAAGTGATTAAGATCGATCTTGTTATGCTTTTGAATCACGGTAATGAGGGTAATGCCAAAGGCAAAAAAGGCTGAAAATACAATCCCCATTGCCGCATCTTCCTTAATTGGCGATCGCGCCTGAATCCAGGCAATCAGCAGGGTACTGACAATCCCCGCAATAAACGCCCCAACGAAAATATTGCCCCCTAGCCAAAAGGCGATCGCCAGCCCTGGTAATACGGAATGGCTAATGGCATCCCCCAGCAACGCCAACCGCCGCACCATCAGGTAACAACCCACCAGCGAACAGACTAGACCCACTAATACCGCAATAATCAGCGATCGCTGCATGAAGCCATACTGGAGTGGTTCCAGTAGCGGTGTAAATACGCTTGCTAGGGTCAAGGTCAGCATTAGGCTGCCTCCGCTGCAAAGAAGTGTACATGACCGCCGTAGGCCCGTTCCAGGTTGAGGGTATTTAAGACCTGCTGCCGGGGGCCACTCGCTACCAGGGTGCGGTTAAGCAAAATCAGGTCATCAAAGTGGGTAATACTTTCCCCTAGGTCATGGTTGACCACCAACACAATTTTCCCGGCGGCGGTGAGTTCATGGAAGACTTCAAATAACACGGCTTCTGTTTTCTGATCGACCCCGACAAACGGTTCATCAAAACAGAAAATATCAACCGCCTGGGCGAGGGAACGGGCAAGAAAAACCCGCTGTTGTTGGCCGCCGGAAAGTTGACCAATGGGACGATCGCGCAAGGCCAGCATCCCCACCCGCTCCAACGCTGCCGCCGCCAACCGCCGACTAGTGGCCGAAAAAGGCTGGAACCACCCCGTCGATCGCACCCGCCCCATCATCACCACATCCCACACCGTCGCCGGATAGGTCCAATCCACCTGGGTTCGTTGGGGCACGTAGGCCACCCGCTGCCGCTGCTCGGCCAGGGGGCGATCGCCATACATCACCGTTCCCTGCACCACCGGAGCCATGCCTAACAGGGCCTTAACCAGCGTACTTTTGCCCGCCCCATTGGGACCAATGAGTCCCGTCAGCCGACCAGGTTGGATCGCTACCGTAACCTCTTCAAGGGCGTTGACTTCGCGATACTGCACCCCTAAATGGTTCACGCGAATGCTGTCAGCAGCGGCGTGCGGTAAGGTGGCAACGGCGTACATGGTCCCTCGCAGAAAAATGAAACAACTATGAAAATTCTAGCAAAATATGAAACGATAATGAAAAAAGAAGGTGGCGCATGATGCTGCGATTGGGACTGATGCCGGGGGGTTGGTTTGGGCCAACTCCACGCCGACTCCAGGTGCTTGGGTTGGGGATGCTGCTGGGGTTAGGGATGGTTGCCTGCACACCGGAGGCTGCTCAACGTCAGGGGGATATGAACACGCCCCAGGTGGTGGCGACAACGACGATCGTGGCGGACCTCACGGACCAGCTCGCGGGGAGCGCGATCCAATTAACCAGCCTCCTGAAGCCGGGGGATGATCCCCATACCTATGAACCCGTGCCCGCCGATAGCGTTGCCCTGGAGCAAGCCGATCTGATTCTCTATAACGGCTTCAATCTGGAACCAGGGGTGATACGGTTGATGAATGCGGCGGGGATGCGAGCCGGCAAGCTGGCCGTGGGTGAAGTCGTTACTCCCCTAGACATAGAGTATGAAGGTCAAAAGGTGCCCGATCCCCATGTGTGGGGCGATGTTGAGAACGCGATCGCAATGGTAGCAGCGATCAAAACCGCTCTGATTGATCTGCTCCCAACACAGCGAGAGCAAATTCAGCAAAATGCCGATCGCCTGACGGTTGAGCTACAACAACTGGATGCCTGGGTAAAACAGCAAATTGCGACGATTCCGGCGAACAACCGTCAGTTAGTCACGACCCACGATGCCTTTCAATACTATGCCCATGCCTATGGTCTCCAGATTGCTGGGACCTTAATTGGCATCAGCACCGAGGAGCAACCCAGTGCCCAAATGATCCGATCGCTGGTTGCGGCCATTAAGCAAACTGGGGTCCCGGCTATTTTTGCTGAAACGACAATCAATCCAGCGCTCATTACGACGGTTGCTGAGGAAGCGGGTGTCCAGTTAGCGCCTCGCCCGCTTTATTCGGACGCGATCGGTACCCCTGGCAGTGACGGGGATTCCTATCTCAAAATGATTGAGGCCAATACGCGCACGATCGTGGAGGCTTTAGGGGGCACTTACACGCCTTTTCAATCATTCACAACTAAGCCATGATTGACCACGATCGCCTTTTCAAAGAACTGCTCACCACCTTCTTCTGGGAATTCCTCGACCGCACCCGTGGGTGTGAAATTTGCCAACTCCTCGTCGGCCAACGTAGACAATATTATGTCCTGTCCGTTGTCGAAGCCGGTGCCGGTGTCGTGGCTATCCTACCTGTATATCATCGTCGCCAAGCCCGCCTTGATCCAGACCGTGGTCAGTAAACACCAGCTTACCGTTGGCGATCGAGCCAAGCGACTAAATCCTCCACCTGACTAAAATCTAACAACGCCTCCCCCAACGCCTCAATCTGCGGCAACTCCAACGCCGCGACCCGTTGCGTCAACTCCGGTGTCAATGCCCCCACCCGCCGATTGAGTTGTCTCAGGATCAGCGATCGGCCCTCTTCTTGCCGACCTTCTTGCCGACCTTCTTGCCGACCTTCTTGCCGACCTTCTTGCCGACCCACCTGTCTGCCGCGTTGTTCGCCTTGACGTTCCCCTTCGCGCAAAATCTCTTGATACCAGGGCGACTCCCGTAGCACTGCCATATCCCACCTCATGATTTGTCGGACAACTTCGCTCTCCAATACAAAACTAGCAAAGAACGCCAAGAGCGCTTCTAACTCCACCCACTGCTCATCCTGTCGCAGCAACCCCAACGCCCGCTGTACCGTCGTCACCTCTCCTCCATCCTTGAGAATGGGCACAAACGGCAACAACGCCCGCAAGGACTGGGCAAAGACAATCTCTGCCTCCACCTCCCACAGGTTAATCACCCGATAGTCCTGCCGTGCCTGTAGCCCCAGAAAGCTCGATTCATAGCAAGTTTGGATCGGTACCGCTGACGCCGACGGCAAAATATTCACCAACACCGGATAGACTGGCAAATTGTACTTCTCCGTCGCTAGGGCCGCATAAGCCCGCATCCGCTGGGGTAGCCGTGTTCCATAACGCAACTGCAACTCATTGAGAATCAAAAATTCCCCCTGTTCCGGGCTAACGGCCTTGACCAGGACATCATTCTCCCGGCTCACCCACTGGAACTCTGACGCCAGAATCTCTTGGGCTACCACATCTGCCCGTTGCGTTACCCATTGCGCCCACGCCGTTGGGGCTAACCCAATCAGGCGTTTGCCACCAATATCTGCTTTCTTGACCACAGCCCTTCACCCCCTCAGCCCTCAGCATAGCCCTAAATCCAACCCCATTCTCCCCACCAGTGCGATCCTAAACACCCCACCCATTCTCACACTTCCCTATGATTGGCCACGATCGCCCCTGTTCATAAATCCCTCGGATTAGCAGTAAGCCTGTCGCTAGCACAATTGTCGGTAAAATGGATGCCTTAGTGAGATGGGCAAGGGCACCCACGCTACCTACCAGAACGGTGGTCAGGAGATGGGGACGCTGGAGTAATCGCAGCACTAGGACAAATAGACCTAACGTTAAGCCATAGAATAGAGTTTCACATTGGAAATAGGGGGCTTTATAGGCAAAAACGGTCAGCATTGTAACCAGTGTGGCTACTATAGCATCAACAGTTTTGCCAAAATACTTAAATAGAAATCCCCGGTTGATAAAACAACGCCATCAAACTCGGATAGAGGGGCATCCGATTGCGATCGCCCACAAATTGGAACTGGGTTTCTGCCATCTTTTTGGCATAGTCCAGATAGGCCCCCTGGTCCGTTCTACCCATATCGGTATTGACCAGAAACCCCTGGCGCAGGGCACCCCAAATGTAGAGAATGATCGCGATGGCTGCGAACAGCATTAAGCCAAACCTGAGCCAGCGATGGGTACGCATAGGGTTCAAAGGTGGGGAACCTCAACCCACTGATTCGTCGTATGGGAGCGATGAGTCAGATCCATGAGTAATTGGGAATAGATCCCTTCCCGTAACGAAGGGACGATCGGTTCCCCGCGATCGATGCCTGCTACCCAACGATCGACAATGCCCATAAACGCCGCAATCCGACCATCGGCAAACACTTGGGGGAAGGCCAAACGTTTGGGAATTTCTAACTCAGCTAAGGCTTTCCCCACCGGTGCCCCCCACAGTTGAAACCCGTGGACATAATCTTTTTGATTGTTACTGCCTAAAATCAGGGTGCCGCGATCGCCATACACCTCTACCCAATGTCCCCGCCCCTGATAGGTCACGGCACTAATTGATACCTGACAGGGCGTGCCATCCGCCAACTCCAAGGTAATTAAGCAGGTATCATCTGCATCCACGGGTTTCATTACTCCTGTCTGGGGATCAGGGCGTTGGGCAATCGTCGTGATCAGACGGGCATTCAGTCGCTTAACCGGACCAAATAACCAGGCAATGTAGTCGAACGTATGGGATCCCAGAGACCCCAGGGCACCACCCCCCTGATCCTTACGGGCATACCAATTCCAGGCCCGACTTGCATCTGCGCGACTAGCTGCCAACCAGTCGATCTTAATTAGCCGTTTTTGGCCCACATACCCTTCCGCCAAGAGTTCCGCCAACCGCTGCCAAGCCGGGACACACCGGTATTCAAAATCCATCGCCGTGACTACCCCTTGGGCGGTGGCCAATTGCCATAATTCCCGTGCCTCATTCACGGTCAAAGTCGTTGGTTTTTCCAGTAATAAATGCTTCCCGGCCCGCAATACGGTCTTTGCCATCTCGTAGTGCAAAAACGGCGGGGTAGCAATGCTAACCGCCTGCACCTCTGGTTGAGCCACAATTTCTTCAAGACTCTGGCAGGCGATCGGCACCTGATTTGCCTCGGCGATCCCCCTTGCCGTTTCCCGATCTCGATGATATAACGCAACCACTCGTGTGCGGGGATGGGCCTGAAGACCAGGAATATGGACTTTTTGACCAAAACCTGTGCCGACTACCGCAACCCCGATCTCAGACTGATGCATAGATTCTGGCTAAAACTACTCAATGGTTTAAGAAGTCTCCCCCAACGGTGTTGAAAACATGAATCCGTTAACGGGTTCCCTCACTCTCTCAACACCCTAGCATTTACCCGGCATTTTCTAGAGGGTTTGATCCGGTCGCGCTGGCAGTTACGCCCTGTGCAGGCATCTGCCAACGCTCAGGCTTTGTATTAGACACTAGCTATAGCGTTACTTGAAGTTGTCAAACTCTAGCTATTGTGTACAATGCCTGCCAGAGCCACAGCAGTTTGGGTCCACTCCAACTGCATCTGGGCAACAGAACAGAACCCGCAAGTGACTAAGAGGTTAGGAAATGGCAGTTATTATTGGTACGCTTCTCCCCGATCGCCTGGTTGGCACAGCCGAGGCTGACCTCATTCGCGGTTTGGCTGGCAGCGACACCCTGTTTGGGTTAACTGGCAACGACACCCTGTTTGGTGAGGGCGATAATGATTACCTTTACGGGGGCCAGGGCAACGATATTCTTTATGGTGCCCGTAATGACGATCGCCTCTATGGCGGCAAAGGCGATGACACCCTCTACGGCGGCAAAGAAAATGACTTTATTCGCGGCGATCTCGATCGCGACTTGCTGCGCGGCGATCTGGGCGACGACAGCATCTATGGCGGCAAAGGGGATGATAACCTCTACGGCGGCAAGGGGAACGACATCCTGAACGGAGACGATGACAATGATGTCCTGTTTGGGGATCTAGGGGCCGATCGCCTGTTTGGCGGGGCCGGACGTGACCTATTTGTGCTCGGTCGAGTCACCGGAGAAACTACTCGGACCACCGGGGGTCCCCTACTCACTGAAGCCGATATTATCGAAGACTTCCAGGATGGGGTTGATCTTATCGGTCTGGCGGGTGGCCTGACGTTTGCTAATCTCGTCATCACTGAAGGGACGGGCATTTTGGCGGGCAGTACGATTATTCAGGACACCCTGACAGGGGCTATCCCGGAATTTCTCGCCATTATTCGGGGCGTGGCACCGGCTAACATCAGCGAAGCCGACTTTACCACTGCGATCGCCCCCCTCCCCCCCACTCCACCGATCACGGGTCCAGTCGCCAGTCTCACGCCCGTCACGACCACGATTCAGGAGGGTCCGGTTGCTGACGGTGCAGTCAATGGTTCCACCGGCAACCCCACCACATTCACGGTGACCCTGAGTACCCCGGCACCGACGGGGGGGCTAACCATTAACTATGCGCGATCGTTCACTGGAGGGGCCACTGCCACCTTTACGCCCGCTACTGACAGTGTCACCATCCCAGCCGGGGCAACGACTGCTACGTTTACGGTCAGCGTGCCGGATAATCTGGAACCGTTACAAACGGGGCGATCGGTGCTCGTCAGTCTACTCGCAGGTACCGGCTACAATGTCACGGCAGGGCCGGGGGCATCGGCCACGATTACCATCACGGAAAACGATGCTACCGTGGACACGGGGGCGACGCTCAATGGCACCGCCCTTAACGACCAAATTGCGGGCGGTGCGGGCAATGACACGATCAATGGGAATGCGGGGAATGATACCCTGATCGGTGGGGCTGGCAATGACTCCATCACCGGGGGTGAAGGCAATGACAGCCTGGATGGTGGCGAGGATAATGATACCCTCGTGGGTGGTCCTGGTAACGATACCCTGACGGGTGGTGCTGGCAGCGATCGCTACGTGTTTAATGCCACGACTGAGGGTGTAGACACCATCAATGGCTTTGTTTCGACCACCGATGTAATTGCCGTGGCGACTGGTTTTGGCGGTGGGCTAGCGGCAGGGGTCTTACCGGCAGATGCCTTTACGACAGGAGCTGCTGCGACAACGCCAGATCATCGGTTCATCTACAATGGCGGCAACCTGTTCTTTGATGCGGATGGGAATGGGGCCACCGCCGCTGTTCAGATTGCCACGCTGGCAGGTTCGCCAGCCCTGGCGAATACAGACATTATCGTGTTCTAAGCCGGGTTGACTGACCCATCTTTTGCCTTTTCGTGAGAAGGGAGAAGAGAGGAAAGAGAACGGAGATAGTCGTTCAGTTTCCCTCGCTTCTCATTCCTCTATCCTCACTCCTCGTTTTGTCAGTCAATGGGGTTCTAAGCTGGTGTCTCTCTTGCTGGCTTAGCCCTGCGGCTGTTAAAGGCTAGTTTTTGTTTACCCATGCTTTTCCCAATCCCCCAATTTGGGGGATTTTTTCATGGAGATGTTCAGGAGTCGTTATAATCGCTACTTTTGGAGGGCAATGATCCGCAAGGGCATGACGGCGATTCACGTAGTCGGGATTGGGCTAGACGGGGCTGCCGGTTTAAACGAACCGACGCGCCAACTGGTTGAACGGGCCACGAGCTTGGTGGGGAGTCCCCGCCACCTGGCCTATTTCCCGCACCATCCGGGCGAGTACGTGGCTGTTGAGGATTTCTCCACCGCGATCGCCTACCTGCAAACTGCCTTAACCCAACTTCGCCAGCAACCCGGTGCCTATCTGGTTTTTCTGGCTTCTGGGGATCCGCTCTTTTTTGGGGTGGGGCGACTCCTTTTACAAGCTTTGCCAGCCAGTGAGTTAACCTTTCATCCTCACCTGAGTTCGGTGCAATTGGCCTTTAGTCGGCTGAAGTTGCCCTGGCAAACGGCCCAGATCCTCAGTGGGCATGGCCGTCCCCTTGATCCTTTGATTCCCTTGCTGCAACAGGGTGCTAGTCCGATCGCCCTCTTGACTGATCCGGATAATTCCCCCGCCGCGATCGCGCGCCTGCTCACCAGCCTATCGTTACCGATCACCTACCAATTCTGGGTTTGCGAAGATCTGGGGGGGGAAACAGAGCGAGTGCAGCAGTGGCCCCTGGATGCCGTGCCAGCCCAGCACTTTGCACCTTTAAACATCGTGGTTTTGGTGCGGGATACCCTAATCTCCCAGCCGGTTAGTCCCGATTTGCCGATCGTTGGGCTGCCGGATGCTAGCTTTTTGGGATTTGCCGATCGCCCCGGCCTGATGACTAAGCGGGAAATGCGATTACTCATCCTGGGGGAATTGGCCCTGCAACCGCAGCAAGTGGTCTGGGATATTGGCGCGGGGACTGGCTCCGTGGCGATCGAAGTTGCCCGCCTGTGCCCCACATCCCAGGTGTATGCGATCGAGCCAACGGCGGCAGGCCAAGCCTTGATCGCCCAAAATTGCGATCGCTTTCAGGTCAGTAATGTCTATCCCATCGCCGGGAGTGCCCCAGCCGTGCTTGCGAATTTACCCCAACCGGATCGGATTTTTATTGGGGGTAGTGGGGGCCAATTAGCAGCGATTCTCGCCACCTGCCAGCAGGTCCTCCACCCCCAGGGCACCCTCGTTATTGCCCTGGCCACGTTGGAACATAGCGCGATCGTCCAGGACTGGCTCAGCCAATTGGCTAACACACAGCCCACCTGGACTGCCCACTGGCTTCAGGTGAATTTAGCGCGATCGGTGCCCCTGGCCAGCCTTACCCGCTGGCAACCTTTGAACCCTCTCACCATTGTGACCGTTACGCGACAGGGGTAAGACCAAGGGTAATACCAATTATTCTGTGAGGGCGGGTTATGATTCACCCTCCAACTGCCAAGACAAATCTGGTTCAACCTGCCCCTACCGATACCCTTCACCCGGTCACAAATACGCCTGACTCACCCCCAGCACCCCCAGCGTGGCAAAAAGGAGCAACAGACCGATCGCCCCCGCGAGGGGTTGGCGATCGTAACCAATCAACCAGGCGGGGGCAGTCTCCCGATAGTGAATCACCTGAGCCGTATCCAGGCTGGCCAGACCCCAGACCCAACCGGCATGAAGCCCCCAGGCCAGCCCAATGCTGCCGTCGGTTAGCCAGCAGGCCACAGTCAGGACCATCCCCATCAGCCATAACCCTGGTAATTGGGGCAGGGTAACACGGGGCGTCCAAACTAGATGCCCCAACGCAAACAATAGACTGGTGACGATCGCGGCTGTGACCCGACCAAAATCTTGGGACCATTCGGTAAGGATGAACCCCCGAAAGATCAGTTCTTCCGCACCTCCAATCCAAAGACCGATAAAGGCCGGGAGCAGCAGCAAATTGAGGAGTTTTTCCCCCAGAGTCGGGGTAAGGGTTGGGGGGGGTGGCGGCCAGATCAGCCATTGCCACTGGCTGAGATAGAGCAGCCCAATACCACCGAGGGCAATCGCTAACCCGATCGCGATCGCCCGCAGCAATGCACCGCCCCAAACCAAACCGTAATCAGCCAACGAACCGCCCTGGCTGTTAGCAATTAACCCAATTAAACCCGGCCCCAGCCAATATAACGAAGCGAGTAGGGCGAGTTTCTGCGAAATTTGTAAGGGTTGGAACGGTCGCCAACGAACAAAATAGGCAGTCGGTAGGGCGATCGGGAACCACAGCAAAATCCAGACAGCCCCAAAAAGGCCAATCCGCTGCCCGCCCGTTCCTGTTTGCCAAATATTATGGAACAGATTATAGAACAGATTAATGTTCACACCCCCTACAGGAGACACCATACAATCACCCCTAGGGCAGGTGTTAGACACCCGTTAACCCACGGTATCACAATCCAATTCCAGATCTCGCTGGATATCGCTTGCAAACCCTACGATCCTGTCTCGTTTCCCCACCTCATCCCGCCCTAAGTCACGGGGACAAAAGATAACGTTCCCCCATCCAGACAAAAAGATTGGAGATGAGGGCTAAAAAGATCGAAAATAACCACTCCCTCCCCCCGAGGAGAGGGATTTAGGGTGAGACTGCAAAGGTAACATGACCTCCCCAAAGTTTTCACATCGTAATCCGGAATGGCAAAGCTCCTTCCCCAGCTCTGTATCCAAAGTTTGCATTGAAGCTGAGGAACGGAAACGGTAGAACTGGGGACATCCTACGGGTGCAACCCATCAAGATTACTCATCGTCATCGGCACCATTCTCGCCCTTACCAGGATTACCCACCTGAATCAGATGGATATGCTTGTAGCCGAGTTTGATTTCAAATTCATCCCCTGGTTGCAAGCCCATTGATTGGGTATAGGTGGCTCCGATCACGATTTGACCATTCTTGTGAACGCTGACGCGATAGGTCGGTTCGCGTCCCCGGCCATCCTTGGAACCTTCCGGATCAAGTTCAATCCCCCGTGCTTCCAGGAGGGCACTATAAAAGTCAGCCACATTGACACGGGTCTGGTTACTCTTAGAGACCGTGTAGTAGCCGCAGCGCTTTGCCTTTTCCCGAACCGAGAGGTCTGAGAGTTCTTTTACTTTTTGAAGAAGCGCCTTTCCAGTGAGTGGGGCTGTCGCAGTGTCAGGCATAATTTTACAAACTTTCCTCCTGCTAAGACAATCTTTTGTGCCGAATTGGCAACTCTATATAAGAATATTAGCCTTAAAACCCACGAAATTGGCAAGTATTTTTGACAAGTTTTTGAGGATGGACTGAGGATTTTCCGGTTGGTCGATGAGGCATTCCCTGTTACGATAACTGCCACGATCGTTATCGGTAATCGTACTGACGATCGTTCGGTTGGATTATGCCCTTTCCACGATCGGGGTGACAAAGGGGAGGAGGGTTGAGGATATCACCCTAGACAAGTAGCCTTTACACAGAATAAAGCCGGTCACTGGCGGAAAGTCGCAGGGCGATTCCGGTATTTTAGGTACCAGCTAATCGGTCAGAAGCGGACTGTTTAAGTCCTAATTTGCCGGTCGTTGATCACTTGTCCCAAATTTGCAAGTGACTGCATCTGCGAACGGGCAGGGCAGGGGCAGTGCGTTACAATAAACCCGAACTGGAAACGCACCCATGAGGGGGGGCGATCATCTCTAGGGGCGATCGCGATCAATAGGGTTATCCCCTGGGGATACCTTCTGTTTTGCCCCGCCGACCGTTGTCCCCGCTCTCGCTCCCATTGCTTGTCCTATCCCTTTGCTTTTATTACGTTCATTGCCATGCAAGTCTCCTTTGAAATCCAGCGCCAGTCTCCCCAGGGCGACCCTAGCTTTCAGACCTATACATTAGAGGTGGAATCGGGTAGCACGATTCTGGAGTGTTTGAACCGGATTAAGTGGGAACAGGATGGCACTCTGGCCTTTCGGAAAAATTGTCGGAATACCATTTGCGGCAGTTGTGCCATGCGGATTAATGGCCGCTCGGCCCTCGCCTGCAAGGAAAATGTGGGCAGTGAATTGGCCCGTTTCAGTTCCCCGGATACACCGGCAATTACGATCGCCCCTTTAGGCAATCTGCCCGTGATTAAAGACTTAGTTGTCGATATGCAGAGTTTTTGGGACACCCTAGCCGTGGTCGATCCCTATGTCAGTTCTTCGGCCCGACAGTTAGCCTTGGCCTCATCGACTGGGAAGGAGACGGCGGTCAACGCTCCAGCCGAGCGCGAATTTTTGCAATCACCGGCGGAACGGGCCAAGTTAGATCAGGTAGGGAATTGTATCCTCTGCGGCGCGTGCTATTCCGAGTGCAATGCGCGGGAGGTGAACCCGAAGTTTGTCGGTCCCCATGCGCTGGCCAAAGCCTATCGCCTCGTGGCTGATAACCGGGACGATCGCACGGAAGAGCGTCTGGATCTCTATAACCAGGGCAGTCAGGGGGTTTGGGGATGTACCCGTTGCTATTTCTGTAATACGGTTTGCCCGATGGATGTGGCTCCGATGGATCAGATTGGCAAAATTAAGGGGGAAATTCTGGCCCGGAACGATGCCCAAGCGAGCCGCCCGATCCGCCATCGTAAGTTGTTGGTCGAGTTGGTTAAACAGGGGGGCTGGGTGGATGAACGCCGTTTTGGGATTACAGTGGTTGGGAATTCCTTCCGCGATTGGCGCGGCCTAGCCAGCCTCGGTCCCCTGGGCCTGCGGATGCTGGTACGTGGTAAGCTTCCCTTCAGTTTTGAAGCTTCCGAGGGTACGGAAACCGTGCGATCGCTCATCGAAGCAGTGGAAGCTTGGTTAGCCAGTGAGGCCGCTACTGAGCCAGACGTTGCGCAAGGTCCTGATCAACCATCCTCAGCCCCGTCTTAATCTCCTGCGTGAGAGGTCGTCAGTAGAGCGTCATACTTACAATGATGAGTTGAATGATGAGTTGTAGGTTGGCGTCGAGCCTGCGAGACCCAACAGCCTATATTGCCGGGTTGCACAATAGGCGACTATTCGCTCACCCTCTAAGTCCAGATACCCCCGATATGAGTACCGATCCGTCTATGAGTTCCGATACACCCACCCCAGACACCACACCCCCAACCGCAGTCCCCCCGTTGCCCGTCTCAGCCCCCGCGCCTGATCCGGCTCGTCCCACCCCGGCCTTTGGCTGGAGTGCCTACGCCGAGCAACTGAATGGGCGCTTTGCCATGATTGGCTTTGTAGCCCTGCTCATCCTGGAGTTTTTCACCCACCAAGACTTTTTCACTTGGCTCGGCTTACGCTAACCTAGCCGTGCTGGGCAACGCTCAAGGTCCCAATTCGCCTACCCGCAGGGGGCGTCCGTTGCGATCGTAAATCAAGACATCCCACTGACCGTTGATCGCCGCCTCAAAGGCGATCGTGCGACCATCGGCACTGATCGTGGGGCTGCGGACTTCGGCCTCTAGGCTACTGGTGAGCAGACGTAACTGGCGGGTAGTGCGATCGTAGAGATAGATACCAGTCCGTCCCTGACGACTGCCCGTGAAGACGATCGTTTGGCCATCCTCGGACACGGCGGGATCAGAGGCCAACATATCAAGGGCATTGAGACCGGGAACATCCACTAGGCGGCGCGTAGTGAGGTCAAAAAGGTAAATATCCTGACTGCCCCGGCGATCAGACGCAAAGACCAAATAGCGACCGCTGACGGCAGGGTTGAGATCACTCCCTACGCTATTAAGACTTTGGCCCCCAACAGGATCAAAGGGGAAGCTCAGCAGACGCCCTGCGCCCGTGCAACCGCCCAGCAGGGTGGCAAGACTAGTGGCAAGGCTAAGGAGGAGTGACAGACTGCGCTTCAACTGAACACCGTTAGAACAAATACCGTTAGAACAAATACCGTTAGAACAGAGCGACAGGGGTACAGAGACTGTTTTTCGTAGCTGGCGGGGGCCTATCCCACTAAGATTCACTTAAGATCCACTTAAGATCTACTTAGGATCAGCGAGTCAATCATTGGGGAGGAGCACCAGCAGCCACATCGAGTTCAATGCCAGGACCGCGATCGAAAACTTCAATATCCCATTGGCCGCGACGGCTGGTTTCAAAGGCAATATAGCGTCCATCGGGACTAATGCTGGGGTTGCGCACCCACCCCCGATACCCTGTACTCAACACCTCGACACGCTGGGTTGCCCGATCGTACAGTTCAACTTCCGGTTTACCGCGATCGCTAGCGATATAGACGATATAACGCGCGGTGCGGCTCAGACTGGGGTTTTCAGCGATCGCGTCGGGACGATTCAGACGGGGGAGATTGATAAATTGGCGTTGCCGCAGGTCATAGAGCAGGATATTGCGCCCTCCATTGCGATCAGAAACCAGAGCCAGATAGCGGCCATCCCCACTCAGAGCCGGTTGTTCATCCCTTGTGCGACTGTTCAGG
>CAZHXN010000060.1:0-12145 GCA_964536415.1 uncultured bacterium | reverse complement strand
AACTCTGGTTGTCAGGGAAACAGGCGGTGAGCAAGCCCAGACAACTCCAACAGAGCAAGAGCAAGAGGGCTTGATCTCGCTGCCACCGGGCGACCCTAAACATAGGTGGTGTGTCGGTTTGTACGATACGGTGTCTGGCTGAATCGCCGGGACTCACGGTTGCGAGTCGCGGGCACAATTCCTTTCCCCGACGCACGGTTGCACCTGCCCCTGGCAGAGAACACCAACCGAAGCCAGGAGTTAGCGGTCAAACTCGTCATCGTGAGGCCGATCGCGGTCGTACTCTGCATCGGAGTAGTCATCCTGGGGCCGATCGGGGCGATTGTTAGCGTGATCGGCGGGGCGATCGTCCGCCTGTTCTTCGCGTCCTGGCGTGTCGATCGGTTGATAGGCCACATAATCCGCACTAGGAATCTCATCCTCGGCACGGGGCACGGGTCGCCGATTGGTAGCCGGTGTGCTCTCACCAGCGGGCCGTTTCCGCTTGCGGCGGGGGGGCGGCACATCCGTGACCGTGGTCCGCGTTTCAGCCCGTGCAGTACTGTCAATATCCTCTACCGGCGGGCGGCGGCGCGGGGGGGCTTCCCGATAATCACGGGGGCCGGCGGACGACTCGCGGCGACTACTGTTCAGGGTGTCTGGGGTGGGTGGACGTTTGCGCGGGCGGCGGCTGGGTTCGCTTCGCTCCCAATCATCGCCACTGCGGCGCGGGGGTTCGCTCTCCCCGGTGCTGCGCGATCGCGAGGCGGGCCGATCGTCGCTATAGTCATCATCCCAGTAGTCGTCATAGCGCTCATTCGGGCGGCTGTCCCGGCTCCCCCGAATCCGACGAGTCGTCGATCGTTGATCAAACGAGACAAGATCATCCAACTCAGCCCGGTAAACCCGACTGACCGGTCGCTCCTCATCCACGATCGGGGTATTGCGCTTAGCCTGCTCCGTCGCGACCCCGCGCAGACGAATACTTTCCACCGCAAAGAAGACCGCCGATCCAGCCACCAGAAATTGCCCGAACTGGAGAATGGGGTCCAGTCGCCAGCCCTGGAATAACAGGATCAGGCCACTGACCAACCCAACCGCCGCAAAAAAGATGTCATGATCCCGCGAGAGTTCTGGGCGAATGGAGCGTAACACATACAGCCCCAGCCCAGCACTTGCGAGCGCAATACCAAGAAGACTGGCTGGATTCAGCCCAAGATTGACCATCGTAACTCTCTATATCAGGTCAGACTATATATCAGGTCAGACTGTATCGGATCAGAATTTCGATCCCGTACAGATCAGCGTCGCCGTCGATCGGTTATTTTTCCGCTGATCAGGGAAGAGATGCCGCAATACTTCCCTTCCCCAACCGTTAGCCGTCGTTAAGAACGTTGGATTTTGTCCTTTTGGCTAATGAAAATCAGGGCAACCGTTACGGGAATTACCACGATGGTAGCGCCCCAGACTAGGCTCCAGAGGAAATTGGCTAATGATGGCGTCATAGTTCCAGTGATGTCGTCATGGTTTTCACTCTTAAATTGTAACGGTCTTCGCCCCTTCTCTGCCCCCGATCGGGCGCGGGTTAGTCGGTGTAAGCCGACCTTGATCTGGCTTGAGGGGTTCCTGACCGGCGGGCCGATCGCCCATTGTATTTTCCCAGCCTGATCTTTAATCTGGTCCTTAATCTGGAGCGTATGTTTTTTCGGTCTGGTTCTTCTGAATCCTGGATCTGGAGAAGCGCTAATCTTGAGAAAACTGGTCTTGTTCGGTCCTCTGCAAGCTGTGGCTGGAAACGCCGATGGTGAACACTGAACGTTGCATGATTCCGATCGTCAAGTCTCCCCAGGACTACCAAGCCTATCGGATCAGCCCCCAGGATACGAACCGGTTAGCCATTGTCTTTGACCCGACCCAATCGGAGATCTCGCTGACTGTGTGTGTGGAAATTTTCGACGTGGGGGGTAAAACCCCGCCCAACCGGCACCAACTGGCGGTGGAACTCTTTTTTGTTCTCAAGGGCGAGGGACAAGCCACCTGTGATGGTAAAACAACCCCGATCCGGGCGGGGGATAGCTTGTTGGTGCCGCCAACGGGCACCCACTTGATTGAGAATACAGGCCGCGATCGCCTCTATGCCCTCTGCATTATGGTGCCCAACGAAGACTTTGCCGAACTGATTCGGAGCGGCACCCCCGTTGAACTCGACGAACAAGACCTGCGAGTACTGCGTGGGTTGGATATGTTGACTCCCCTCACTTAACTGGGCACATCGAGTTCGGTGTTCCGGCGTGGTCAGACTCGCGGCCCAATCGGTATCCTGAGTCATAGCAACGTTTATTGCAGAGACTCCCTATGCGCGACTTCAAGTTTTGGCGTTTTCCCCAACGCACATCGCGTCGGCTATGGGTAGCGGGGATCAGTCTGGTGCTGGTGATCGGCTGGCTGCCCACGCTCCCTTCCCTCGCCAGCCCGACGCCGATACTTGCCGAAACTGCGACCTCTCCCCCCACGGAGGTCGTGTCTCCTCCAGTGACCGTAGCCCAGCGGGCGGCCATCGCCCCTGGTAGCTTTGTGACGGCGGCAGTGCGGCGGGTGGGTCCGGCGGTGGTGCGGATTGATACGGAACGGGTGGTCACTCGCCAACTTGATCCGTTCTTTGATGATCCCTTTTTCCAGCGTTTTTTTGGCCCGGAGTTCTTTTCCCGGATTCCCCGTGAGCAATTACAGCAGGGGCAGGGATCAGGATTTATCATCGATGGGTCAGGATTAGTCCTGACCAATGCCCATGTGGTCGATCGCGCCGATCGGGTAACGGTACGGCTGACGGATGGGCGCAGTTTTGAAGGTCAGGTGCGCGGCGTGGATACCCTGACCGATCTGGCGGTCATCAAGATCAATCCCCAAGGCGCTACCTTACCCGTTGCGCCCCTCGGTAGTTCCAACCAAATTCAGGTTGGGGACTGGGCGATCGCCGTCGGCAATCCCCTGGGGTTAGACAATACGGTCACCTTGGGGATTATTAGTACCCTCAATCGATCGAGTGCCGAGGTGGGGATTCCCGACAAACGCATTGATTTTATCCAAACCGATGCAGCGATCAATCCCGGTAATTCGGGGGGACCCCTCCTGAATGAGAATGGGGATGTGATTGGAATTAACACAGCAATTCGGGCCGATGCAATGGGGATTGGCTTTGCGATTCCCATCGATCGGGTTAAGCAAATCCTGGCCCAGTTAGAGCGGGGTGAGCGGATTGCCCATCCCTATTTGGGGATTGGGATGCGGGATTTGACCCCAGAGTTGGCCCGTCGCAATAACCGTGATCCAAATACAACTGTATTATTACCAGAGGTTGAAGGGGTCCTGGTTGTGCAGGTGATGCCTAATAGCCCAGCCGCGAGTGCGGGCCTGCGGCGCGGGGATGTGATTCTGCGGATTGAGAACCAACCCGTTGCCAAAGCCGAACAAGTCCAGCGGATTGTGGAAAATACGCGGGTGGGGCAAACGCTACAAGTCCAGATTCAGCGGGGCGATCGCACCCAGCAACTGGCGGTACGCACCAGTGACCTCCCCAGTAATCCCTCTTAGGAATCGGCCTCTCTTCCTTGTCAATCAGCATCGGGGAGGGTGGGTCACTCCCCGCGTGACCCCACCCTCCCCAACCGGGCAATTTCCCAACCGGGCGACCCCACCCTTCCCATCGCACGGTTGGGTCTCGTAAACTCGATACCAAGCGACGGGCCGATCGGTTTTCCCAAGCACATAGAAGGACACATCATGAGTGTATTAGGCAATATTATCTGGTTGATCTTTGGAGGCTTTATTACTGGGGCGGGTTATATCCTGGGAGGTCTGCTGATCTGCCTGACGATTATTGGCATTCCCTTTGGCCTTGCTGCGATTAAGTTGGGGATTGCCGCAATGATTCCCTTTGGGCGTGAGATTGTGCGCACAGAGTCGGCGGGGACCCTCCTCAATACTATTTTTAATGTGATCTGGGTATTGCTCTGGGGTTGGGGGCTGGCCTTGGCCCACCTCACCTCGGCCTTGATTCTGGCCATTACAATCATTGGCATTCCCTTTGCCCTGCAACACTGGAAACTAGTTCCCCTGGCCCTGTTCCCCTTTGGCCGTGAGCTACGCTAGGTCCAAACTGGCTACCACCTTCAGACCAAACTCGGCTTCAAAGGCAGCTTTTTTGTAATTGAGACACCACAGTTCCAGAGCACAGTCATCACCGGTCTGGGCAGGTTTCAGATGCAGGCAAAATTGTTTTTTATCTGGCAAATAATCACAGGTAACAGCCTGAATCGCACCCACCTCGCGGCGATCGAGAGCTACTGCTAGGCGCAATAGAGCACTGAGTTGGTTCACCATCTGGCGGGATTGTTTAGTGAGCAGGTTGCGATAATTCTCGTGCTTTTTCTTCGGTGAACTCTTGCGGTGATAGCGGGCCAAATTGGCGATGACCTCAATCTCGGCCTCCGTGTAGCCCAACAGTTCACCATTGCGAATTAAATAATAGGAATGTTTATGGTGGGCTGCGTGGTTAACGTACAGGCCACAGTTGTGGAGGATGGCGGCGGCCCACAACAACTGCCGTTCTGCTGGCCCCCAAGAATGTATGATGCCCTGGGTTTGGTCAAACAGGCTTAGGGATAATTCCGCCACCCGTTTTGCGGCGGGTAGGTTCACCTGATACTTTTGCGCCAGATGCAACACTGTGCGCTGACGGACTTCCCGTTGATAGCGCAGGCGATCTTCGATCAAACCGTGGGTGAGCATCCAATCCACAATCATGCCCTCGCGCAGGGCACGTTCACAGACGACGATCGTCTCAATCCCCAAGAGGGACATGGCCTCTTGTAACACTAGGGCACCCGCCACAATGATCTCGGCCCGCCGATCGGACAACGCGGGGAGGGCCTGCCGTTCAGTAATGGGGAGCTTGCGCAGGCGGTTAATCATCTCCCGAAGGTCGCGGAGGCTGAATTCGTAACCATTGAGGGGATTGGGGACGGTGCCCTGGGTTTCAGCGGCATGGAGGGCGGCCAGGGTTTCGATCGTGCCTGATGTCCCCACGAGGCGGGGGACTTCTCCAGACTTGAGGTGATGGCGTAGTTCATCAACATTCCGCTCCAACATGCCCCGGACATAGGCTTGCAGGACACGAAATTCACTGCTGCTAATCGGATCGGTGGTCACCATTTCACTGGTAAGGCGCACGGCTCCCACTTTGGTACTGCTCAGAAACCGGGGGGCATGACCATCCCCCAGTACCAATTCCGTCGAACCACCGCCAATATCAATCACCACATGGGGTTGTTGGTGGAACTCCATCCCCGACAGGACGCCCAGGTAAATGCGCCGTGCTTCTTCCTGGCCTGAAATGAGATCGACCTGTAGCCCCAATTCCTTCTGGACCTGTTGCAGGAACTCCAGACCGTTCGTCGCCTCCCGCACAGCACTTGTGGCCACGGCGATCGTGGCATCGACTTGCTGGCTTTGGGCGAAGATTAAAAAATGTTTGAGGGCACGCATGGCACGGGCGATCGCCGCTGGCGACAGGGTCCCTTTTTGTAAGGCCCCTTCCCCCAACCGCACCATCTCTTTTTCCCGCGCTACGATCGTAAAGGTGGGTAGGGCGGGCTGGATTTTCACGATCACCATGTGGATCGAGTTGGTGCCAATGTCGATCGCGGCCAGCGTGGGTTCTGTTCCTGGCTCGATCGCGGGTTGGGTGAGTTGTGGTCCTGCGAACGTTGTCACCATGCCAAGCTTCCCCCATTGCGCAACATGCGGTGAGACACTCTTAAAATCTTAGGATGAGCGATCGTATCCCCGGTTTCCCGTGGCCGAAGTTTAACCCTTTCTGGAATAACTCTTAAGAATCGCTTAAAAATCAAAACCTTTCTTAAAACTGAAACAGCAGACTGATCACACCTATCACAACACGGGTGCTTGGATCGGGAACTTCGTGAGTCTGCCACCACGACGCTCCCGTGCTTCTAGGGGTGACGGTCCCCGCAGCGTTCGCCCTGATGCGAACCGACCCCAATGAGGTCAATCATAGCCTAATTAGAACAAAAATACTAATAAATCCGCGCATTCATGACTGCCCCAGGCAGTAGCTCTTGGCAGTCGAGAGCGTTGAGGTCGAGCGTAGGTAGGGGCAAAGCGATCGGTTTAGCTAAATCAGCAGAAGCCCCGCACCGTCTCGTAGAGCGGCGAGGGGTAGGGGAAAATCCGTATGTCACGAATACGGTTTATGGTTTGGGCGATCGAGGCTCACGTCCCTCTAGAGAAACCTAGTGCAGCGCCTAAATTAATCTACCGAAATTAATCTAAATATTCTAAATATAATGAGGCAACATTAATGAGGCAACATTGGTGGTGCAAGCTTTAGCTGGCAACGACTAAAGTCGTTACTACTAGCCTGGCTAGACCTTATGTTTACCGTACTAGGCTTGCCAAGACTCTATTCAGGAGTGGCCAGTTGACCGGAACCTGGCCTACGCTAGTGAAGATCTAGGGTAATGGCTGCTCCCCTGAGCCTGCCTCTGCTCAATGCAATCTGGTTTTGCCCATGAAGCGCCCTCGATTCGGCTGGCTCTGCTCCTGGCTCTCGTTTGCGGGGAGTTGTGCATTATTGAGTGGAGGTATCCCAGCCCTGGCGATCGTCGCCCCGGCTTCCCTTTCCAGTCTTTCGATCGCTCCTAGGACGATTGTGACCCTACGCCCCCAGGCATCAGCCCATCAGTCCCAGTTAACGCGCGCCCAGACACGCTTTGGGTTTCAACTGTTTGCAGCCCTGTTGCCCACCCATGCGCGTCAAAATTTATTTATTTCACCCACCAGTGTGGCGATCGCGCTCAGTATGCTCTACAACGGGGCCACGGGCGAGACCCAGCGAGCGATCGCGACTACCCTGGAGATCACGGACATCCCCCTCAATGACGTGAATGAGGCAAACGCCGCCTTGCTTCAAGCCTGGCAAAGCAACAGCGCTTCGGTCCAAAGCCGCTTAGCGAACTCCCTGTGGGCCGACCAACGCTTGCCCCTACAGCCAGCCTTTGTGCAGCGGATGCAGTCTGACTATCAGGCACGGGTGAGTACTTTAGACTTTAGCAATCCCAATGCGGTGGCCACGATTAACCAGTGGGTGCAAACCCAAACGGGGGGCCGTATTCCCCAAATGATTAATCGAATTCAGACTGATGAAGCCCTATTTTTGCTGAATGCTATCTATTTTAAAGGCCAGTGGACTACCCAGTTTGATCCAACTCAGACACGGGACCAACCCTTTACCCTACCTAATGGTCAACAACGGTCCTACCCGTTTATGGCACAAACCGGCACCTATCGCTACTATGAAACCCCAACTTTCCAAGCGGTTAGCATCCCCTATGGGGATGGCCACTTCAGTTTTGATATTTTCTTGCCCAGCCCAACGGTGGGTCTTGCGGGATTTTATCGCGAACTGAATGCGGAGAATTGGCGACAGTGGACTCAACAGATGGAACGCCGTCCTGGTAGTTTGTCCCTGCCCCGCTTACGCCTAGCGTCCGACGTTACTCTCAATGAGGCGCTCCAAGCCTTGGGTATGGGGGTTGCCTTCGATCGCTACCAGGCGAACTTTGCCCAGCTAACGTCCCAGCCTGCCTATGTCAGCCGGGTGAAACATAAAACTTTTGTGGAGGTGAATGAAGAAGGGACAGAAGCAGCAGGCGTAACGGCGATCGGGATTGGGGTGCGCTCGGCGGTCCTGCCATCGGCTCCCTTTACCCTGGTGGTCGATCGCCCATTCTTTTGCGTGATTCGGGATCATCGCACGGGTGCGGTGCTCTTTATGGGGTCGATCGTGACCCCCATTGAATAAGGGCTGAAATCGGAAAAGCGTATTCGATTGGTTGACAGTCGTTCCATTGGATTTGACAGTCGTTGCGGGCAAGGGGTTGGGGATAAAGGCCAGTTGTCTAAGTGTTAATAATGGTTCCCAACTTTACGATGGTGAACTGCCGTGAGGGCTTCGGGCTTTGACACCCGACCGGCCTGAATGCTGCTGTAAACAATCCAGTGATCACTACAATCCATACGGCTGATCACTTCACATTCCATATAGGCCAAGGCGTCAGCCAGAATCGGTGCCCCATTTTCCGCTTCGTAGGTTTTTACCCCGGCAAAGCGATCGGCCCCAGGGGGAAAGCGCTTGAGGAAGTGCTTCATGAGGGCGAGGTGGTTCCCTTCTTCTAAAACATTGAGGACAAAGCGATCGCCCACCTGCATTAGGGATTCAATGGCGCGATCCTTCGCCACCGCGATCGAGACTCCCAGGGGTTGGAAACTGGCCTGGGACACCCATGACGCCAGCATCGCCCCACTGCTATCCCCTTTGCGAGCAGTAATGATGTAGAGTCCGCCACTCAACCGCCCCAGGGCTTTATCCAGATCGGTATCCAACGCCTTCATTTGCTTAATGGCGCGATCGCGGCTCAGGAATTGCCCTACGTCCGTGCCGGATTCTTCGCAGCGTTGGTAAATAGCTTCCGTTACCTCCGCGTCGGTAATGCGAATGGCGGGGAAGGCTTCTCCCAACCCCAGGTCCCGGAATTTATTTTGCAGGGGATAGATGGGTTCATCATCCTCCCCATGCGACTCAAACAGACCAATGACCTGCCCAGGGTAGGCTGAGGCAAGGACTGTACTGAGGGCGGCTTGGGTAGCCGCTAGGGCGGGTCCTGATGCGGGGGGGGTACCGATAATGAGGCCAGCGGCTTCCCCCACAATTTCCCGGATTTCCTGGAGGTCAGTGGATTTGAGATCCACCATTTCCACTGCTACGCCCGTTTTGGTAATCCCACGGGCGATCGCTTGGGAGAGGCGATCGCTGTAGCCGTAGTCAGAGACATAAAAAACGGCAACGGTGGTTTCTGCTTTGGCCTGGTTCTGGCTCCATTGCCGGTAGCGGCCTGTGAGTTCCCCCAGGTTGTAGCGCAGGAGTGGTCCGTGGCCGGTCGCGATCGTGCTGATTTCCCCCAGCGGTTGCATTCGTTTCATCGCTGATAGGACCGATCGGGCGTTGGGACCCATGAGGCAGTCGTAGTAGAACTGGAAGTCGGCCTCGATCTCGTGTAGATCTTCATCAAAGAGTTTGTCGGAGCAATAGTGCATCCCAAAAGCATCGCAGGTAAACAGGATGCGGGTTTTGTGATCGAAGGTGAAAATCGTATCGGGCCAGTGCAGGTTAGGGGCAATGACAGCTTCTAAAATATGACCCTTTCCTAGGTCAATTTGATCGCCATTTTTGACAATCAGGCGCTCAAAGGGTTGGTGGACTAAGTTATCAAGAAATTGCAGAGCAACTTTAGAGCCAACCACCGTAACTTGGGGGGCAAGGGCGAGGAAATCCCGGACGAGGCCACTGTGGTCGGGTTCGGTGTGGCTGATGATCAGGTAATCGATCGTCGTGGGATCAATGAGCTTTTGCAGCGCATCGAGATACAGTTGGCGAAATTTTTCATGGGAGGTATCCACGAGGGCCACTTTCTCACCCCGAATTAAAAAGGAGTTGTAGGTGGTGCCATTGCGCAGGCCAAATTCAATATCAAAGCGATCGCGATCCCAGTCGAGCGATCGGATGGCGGTGGTATCAGCAGCAATGTCTTCGACTACCTGGAGCGTGAGTCGCCGTGTGGCAGTTGCAGCCATCCCAACCATAGTGCCTCCCTTGCGTCTTAAATGATTGCCTTATCATCCTTAGGGTAGCCCGATCGAACTCCCTGGATTTATTCTAGCGGGAGAATTGCTGGTCGTTGGCTGTCTGGACGGCTTGACAAGCGATGTAGCCCATTGAGTTTCAATCAGTAACACTTTGGGATAACTTATGGCGTAGTATTAAATAACTACTGGCCCAACTGAAAAATAACCCCTAAATACTCGCGGTAGGTGCAAATTTTGCCCTTGTCCACCTCGAAGGCGATCGCGGTCTGGTTTGCATAGGGATGCCTCAACATGATCCCCAGAGCATCATGACAACCAATTGCTTCCCACTAGCACCGATGTCACCCTTAATTCGGGGATTGACGATCGGGCTGCTCTTTTTACCGGTCGTCCTCGTGGGGGTGGCTTGGCTGCAACAGAACGGGGGGCTAGTTGGGGTGGCCCTGTTATTAGTCTTGCTGTATGCCGGGGTTTGGTTGGGCTGGCGTCCCGTTTGTTTTCGGGTGACCGCTCGAGAGCTAGCGATCGTGTTTCCGGTTTGGCAGCGGCTGATCCCATTAGCGACTATCACCAATATCCGGCTGCTCGGTCAACATGAGTTTCAGATACGGTGTGGCTCGGCACTGCGGGTGGGCGTCGGGGGCCTCTGGGGCGGCTTTGGGGGGCTATGGACCAGCAAGGCTGGCTGGAATTTTATGTGTCGCGAGCGGATCAAATGGTCCTGGTGGAGCGATCACGCCATTGGCCTTTGCTAATTACGCCACAATCCCCCCAGCCGTTTATCGGTGTCTTAGACACCCATCGCGATCGGGCAGGCTAGAGTGGGCCACGATCATCTCAGGATAAGATGCCTGGGACTGGCTATCTTTACGCAAAGCAGGACAACAGCGGCATACCTCAACCTAAACCAATAAAAATCTCCCAATCCCTGGGGACTGAGAGATTTTCTGAAACGAATTCAAAGTCGATCGCTGCCTAGGGATACGTCCTAGTCAAGATCGCTCATCGCTAGTACAGGTTCGTTCTCGCGATCGATCCCCTTCTCAAAGCCAGCGGCAGCCGCACGGGCGCGACCGGCGTGCCAGAGGTGACCGACGAGGAAGAAGAACGCCAGCACAAAGTGGGAAGTCGCCAACCAGGCACGGGGGTTCACGTAGTTGAACGAGTTCGGTTCCGTGATGATGCCGCCCACCGAGTTAATCGAACCGTTCGGCGCATGGGTCATGTACTCAGCTGCACGACGGATTTGCCAGGGCTGGATATCATTCTTCAGCTTGTCCAGGTCCAGGCCATTCGGACCCCGGAACGGCTCCAGCCACGGTCCCCGGAAATCCCAGAAACGCATGGTTTCACCCCCGAAGATGATTTCACCCGTCGGCGATCGCATCAGGTATTTACCCAGACCGGTCGGACCTTGAGCCGAGGCAATGTTAGCACCGAGCTTTTGGTCACGGGCCAGGAACACAAAGGACTGTGCTTGGGACGCTTCGGCGTTGGTGGGGCCAAAGAATTCACTCGGATAGACCGTGTTGTTGAACCACACCATACAAGAGGCGATAAAGCCCATCAGCGACAATGCACCGAGGCTGTAGGAGAGATAGGCTTCCCCAGACCAGACAAAGGCGCGGCGTGCCCACCCAAAGGGCTGAGTCAGAATATGCCAAACGCCTCCGGAAATACAGATCAGGCCGATCCAGATGTGACCACCGATCACGTCTTCCATATTGTCAACGCCGACAATCCAGCCTTCACCGCCAAAAGGCGACTTCAGCAGATAGCCGAAAATGATCGCGGGATTCAGGGTTGGGTTCGTGATGATGCGGACATCGCCACCGCCCGGTGCCCAGGTATCATAGACACCGCCGAAGAACATGGCCTTGGCCACCAGCAGGAACGCACCCAGCCCCAGCAGGATCAGGTGAATGCCGATGATCGTGGTCATCTTGTTCTTGTCGCGCCAGTCATAGCCGAAGAAGGCGGAGTAATCTTCCAACACTTCGGGACCGCGCAGGGTGTGGTAAATCCCACCCAAACCGAGCACTGCCGAGGAAACCAGGTGCAGGACACCCACGACGAAGTAGGGGAAGGTATCCACGACTTCACCGCCAGGACCTACGCCCCAGCCCAGGGTTGCCAGGTGGGGAATCAAAATACAGCCCTGTTCATACATGGGCTTTTCAGGAATGTAGTGGGCAACTTCAAACAGGGTCATGGCCCCGGCCCAGAACACAATCAGACCCGCGTGGGCGACGTGGGCACCCAGCAGTTTACCGGACAGGTTGATCAGGCGTGCGTTACCAGCCCACCAGGCAAAGCCGGAGGATTCCTGGTCGCGACCGCCACCCATTACTAGAGAGCTATTAAAGGGCGTTTCCACGGGGTAAAACCTCCTCAGGGAAGACAAATTTTTCATGGGGTTGATCTTGGGGAGCCATCCAAGCCC
>CAZHXN010000059.1:17636-26694 GCA_964536415.1 uncultured bacterium | reverse complement strand
TGACAAGGGATATTCCGACATTCACCTGGGGGTAGGTGAGGTACCACGATTCCGCAATCGCGGGGAAATTGAAGCCACCAATTATCCGGTGACGGATGATGCTACCTTCTTTGGCTGGCTTCAGGAAATTTTGACCGATGAGGAGATTCAACGTTTCCGCGAACGGCTCGATTTTGACGGGGCTTCCCAATACGACTTTGCCCGGGTGCGGATTAACATCTTCGATTCCCTGCGGGGGCCTTCGATGGTGTTACGGTTGATTCCACTCAAAATCCTGACGATCGATCAACTGGGTCTGCCCCCGGTATTCCGAGATATCTGCCACTACCACAAGGGCTTGATCCTGGTCACAGGGCCAACGGGTTCCGGGAAATCCACCACAATGGCCGCAATGGTGGACTACATTAATAATGAGATGGCTAAGAACATCATCAGTATTGAGGACCCGATCGAATTCGTTCACACCAGCCGCAAATCCCTGATCAAACAACGGGAGGTCGGGATTCACACCCTCAAGTTTGAAAATGCCCTGAAAGCCTCCCTGCGGGAAGATCCGGATATTATCCTGGTGGGGGAAATGCGGGACATTGAAACCGTGAGTACGGCCCTGAAAGCAGCCCAAACCGGTCACTTGGTGATGGGAACGCTGCACACCAACAGTGCGGTGAAGACGATCGAACGGATTCTGCAACTGTATGAACCGGATCAGCAGGAACCCATGCGGGTGTCGATCGCAGAATCCTTGGTGGCGGTGATTGCCCAGGGCCTCTGTCGGACGACGGACGGTAAACGGGCTGCCTTCCATGACATCATGATCAACACCGATGCGATTAAGGACTACATTCGTCGGGGTGAGATGGAGGAAATCGAGCAGATTATCCCCCGCTGTACCTTTGACGGGATGTGTACGATGAACCAGTCGCTTTATAAGCTCTATGAAGCGGGCCGGATCACGGAAGAAACGGCGCTGGAAATGTCGCCGAAACCCAATGAAATGGCCCAAATCCTGCGCGGTCGGGTCTGAGCCAACGCCTAGCCTAGCCTTATGAGACTACCCTTAAAGGTTTAGTTGTTAGGCAGAGGGTTCTGAGATCAGCGAGGTTCCAACTGCTGAGTCAGTCTTTGGACCTCGCTACATTTTTACTTAGGTTGAGTAACCAGGGTCAGAACCCATTGCCGTGATAAATTTGAGAACGCCGTGTCCACAAACATTCATCATCGTGGCATTGACTACGCCGCCAATGATGCCACCAATGACAGGAACAGCCTTGGGCATGATTGCTACACTCTTCCCAGAAACTCTAGAGATTAATTTGAGTACCAAAGGACGGGTCATTCTCTTTTTGGCTACATTAGTTCCAAATTGTGTTGCGAATTCCTTGACACTCACACCCAATGCAGCAGCGACAATGATCACTAATATTGATTCATCAGATATGCTGAACCCGTGAATTGTGAAAAGGGCTGATGAGAGCTTAATCTGCGAGTATAGGGCATTTACCAGATCAACTGGCACTCCAACCAATCCAATGGCCCCAGTCGCTACGCCTGCTCCTAATGACCACATACTTGCTACATAAATAGCATGATTGGCCATCCTATTTCGATCTCCTTGCCATTTTGGATCATTGATAAACGAGTTTCCTCAAACCCTGCCATCTTCTACCGCACGATCAATAGTTTCCATCCAGGCATTAGAGTCAAAAACCATCGTGACAATCCTTAATTATTGCTTGGCAGACCTTAGGGAAGGATAACATTCCAAGCTCTGGCAGTAATCAGTAAAAACCTCACTTTCGCCTATCAATCGGAGCTTCAGTTAAGCATTTCTACAGTATTGCCATGACTGCCTGATATCACCTGTAAGGTCATAAAAACCGTAAACGTTAGCTAACGGATGGCTGCATCCGGATCAATCCCCAGGGCACGTAGCTGTTCAGCCAATTGTTCCGCCCGCGATCGCTCCTGATGCAACAACAATTCTGCTTGTTCAGCGCGTTGGCGCTCCTGCTCAGCGCGTTGGCGCTCCTGCTCAGCCTGTTGGTGTTCCTGCTCGGCCCGTTGGTGTTCCTGTTCAGCGCGTTGGTGTTCCTGTTCAGCGCGTTGGCGTTCCTGTTCAGCGCGTTGGCGCTCTTGTTCAGCCCGTTCCGCGCCAGTTAGCAATAAATTACCCTGGCTATCCCACCACCGTAACCAGGGCAGGGTCATGTTCTGATATTGGCCCTGCCAAATGCCTAATTCAATCCCCAACGGTGGAATGACATAATGGCCGCGATCGTTGGCTGTCAGCAGTTGATAGCAACCATCACTCCGGCGATACACGGCTACACGCGCCTTTTCCCCCTCATAAATCCCATAGAACGGCACCCGAATCGCCTGCTCATAGACCCAAAACTTACCCACATAGGGGGTAGTATCCCGTTCCGCTTGCCCATCACCAGAGACAAATTCCAAGACAATGAGCGGAGCCACAATTTCCTGCCACATCACATAGGAACGACGCAGTTGTCCATTGAGGGTCGGCGGTACCTGGGGCACATAGAACCAATCTGGGGCGACGGCTCCCTTTTCTGGCGGATCAGTTAAGCGCCAATAAATTCCGCAGTCTTGACCAATGCAATATTGTTCGTCCGGATGCTGTTGTTGCAAAATTGGCGTCACCGAATCGGTTAACAGCAAACTTTGGGGATGCTCTTGAAAGTTCTTCACAAAGGTACCGTCCGACTCTGGTAGCTGGGTATGGTCGGGTAACGCTGTTGGTAAGAGGGGATCAGCGGCTACAGTCTGGGTGATGATCATGGCACTAACCCAATAGGAGAATAGGGAGGCGACAGGACACCCGTTGTCAGTGTCAGCCGCCAGGGGCTGCATCCGTTGGCGTTTTGAAGTTATCTACAGACTATCCATTTTAACTGCTGGGGGGATAGCGGCGGATGAGCTTAAGCAGGTACTAAGGGATACATTAGCAGAGGGAGATCACTCAAATTTGTTATTCTAGAGGCGGTATCCGTGAGTCGATCGTTATCACCATCCGCGATCGCGGCGACTTGAACCGATTCCCACTTGCAAGCAGCAGAGAGCGGCACCCATGACGATCCGAACCCAGGCCGATGCCATTATTCGCTCCCATGTTTTGTGGGCAATGGGGGGCGGATTGATTCCCATTCCCCTTGTGGACTTTGCTGCGGTCACCGCTGTCCAACTGGAAATGCTGCAACAATTAGCCGAACTCTACGGCGTGGACTATACCCGCAGCAAGGGGAAAACCTTTGTCTCGGCCTTGACCGGCACCACGATCGCCCGCTTAGGAGCCAGCTTTATTAAAGCGATTCCCGGCGTGGGGACCATTCTGGGGGGTCTCTCCATGTCCGTAGCCTCCGGGGCCTCGACTTATGCCGTTGGTCAGGTAGCCATCAACCATTTTAGTAATGCGGGGACTCTGAGTGACTTTGTTGAAGATCAACTCAAACGGGCCTACGATGTGGCCTTTGAACGAGGCAAAACCTACGTCTCCGACCTCGAAAAGGAGAAAAAGGAGGAAGCTGCTGACGTGTATCAAGCCCTGGAAAAACTGGGTAAGCTGAAGGAGCAAGGCATCCTCACGGAAGAAGAATTTCAAGCCAAAAAACAAGAACTCCTATCGCGACTTTGAAGCAGTGTGATTTCCTAGGGGAACCGCAGTACGATTTTGGCAACCAACCGGATTCACAAAAGTGTCAAGGCGTGGGTTGGCGTCAAACGCAGTGCAGATCAACGGTACCCATGCGGGGATTAGGTCTGGCAAAAGCAACACTTATTGGTAAGTTTTACCCTTATGCTTGAGCCAGCCAGCCACGTGGCGACCGGCAGGATCATGATGGGTCCAGTGGATAACCCCGCCCTCTTCACTCCACTCGTATTCCCCATAGAACGACACGATATCACCCACGCGCAGGGATGCCACCCTAGGGGCTAAATCGATATTGTGGGCCACCAGCACCGTTTGCCCCGATCGCAGGCGGAGAATAAACCGCTGGTGCCGACTGCCTTCTAAATCGTCTGATAAGAGCCGTACCACCGTCCCACTGCCTGCAATCTGGAGATTACTTTGGCGTCGTTCAAACGCCGATCGCAGCTGTTGATCGCTGGTAACTGTTGGCGCAGTAGGCGGACAGACGGGAACAACACCCGGGCGCGGCTGAACCGGGCTACAGGTTTGGTGGGCATAGGCAGGATAGGTGAGCAAGGTCAAGATCACGATCGTGCTTGCCCAGCCTCTCCCTAGCAGCATCGCCCTCCCAGCCCGACTTAACCCTTGCCATCGATTCATCCCGCGATCTCCGTTGGTGTGACCTCACCCGCCAGCGCGACAAAATGCTGATAGAGCGGGATCACGGCATGATCAATATTGAATTCTTCAATGACCTTCTGGTAGCCAGCAGTAGCCAAGCGGGCACGTAGATCCGCATCCTGGGCCATTGTTACCATGCGATCGGCCAGTTGGGGCCAATCCCCGGCAATGAATAGTAACCCCGTGCGTTCATGTTCGATGAGTTCAGGAATGCCATTAATCATAGGGGCGATCGTGGGCAGTTTCAGGAACAGGGCCTCCATCAACACCATTGGCAACCCTTCCACAAAACTAGCCAACACAAAGAAATCACTGGTGAGCATGGTTTCAAACACAACGTCTTCCGACTGAATCCCCAGCAACTTGACTCGTGCTTCAAGCTGATGTTCACTTACTGCGGCCCGGATACGTGCCTCATCAGGCCCACCGCCAATGAGAATCAGATCCGCATCTAGTCCTTTCGCCACTGCCAAGGCAAACGCTTGAATCAACCCCACTTGACCCTTTTCAGACGACAGACGGGCTACACAGAGAACCTGGAGGCGATCGGTAAGCTTGGCGGCATGGGGTTGTGACGGAAACCGATCGAGTTCCAACCCACATCGCGACACAAACACCTTATGCCATTGTTCCGGGGGGGTCAGACGCATTGTCTGGGCACGCCCAAATTGGGTGGCACAGGCAACAAACTGGCAAGCTGCCACCTTTTCCGCCAAAAGGATCGTGAGTGGGTCATCAAAATCACAGAGACCGTGGAGGGTCATTGACCAAGTGATCCCCAGGTAACGACAGATCGCCAAGCCCACGTTAGCGGCAGGATTAGCAAAATGGTTATGGAGATGCCGAACCTGGCGGGCTTCAAATTGCTCGGCCAGTAACATGGCCTCCAGAAAATAAAAACCGGACCAGAGTAGCCCCTTCAAGCCCGGTAGGCGATGAGTTAAGGTTTGGGCCAGGGTGCGCAGGTAGGTTACCGGTCGCCGCAGAAAGAGGACCAGGTTGTTCCGAAGAATATGAAGTGGGGAAGTGGGTAATACATACCAGGTCGTCGCGAGACTCTGCTGATCGGCTGCCGAAATCACTTCATGGGCCTTAGGAGGACGGATGCTGAATGTGTCAATATCCAGCCCTCGACGACGCAGAGCTTCCACTTCACGCCGAATAAAGGTATGGGAGGGGGCCGGATACTGGCTGCTGAGATAGGCAATTTTCATGATTGGGGGGCTGGGAAATAGGGACTCAGGCGGAAAGCCAGTCGGCTTTGGCTCATCTGCCCATGACGATCGCGGGTATGCTGGCTCGACATGTCGAAACGGGTGAGCCGCAAGGGATCGGCTTGCTGATCATTAGCTCCCCAGCGTGTCGTCACCGCCAAGGGATAACCGGCCTGCCGGACGGCGGCTACCACCTGGTCGTTACAATCCCCATTGGGATAACAGAAGGAGGAGATGGGTTGGTCCAGCATGGCTTGCAGGCGCTGCCGGGAGCCTGTGACTTCTTGGGTCAGTTGGGCCGCATCCACATTGGTCAGGATACTGTGGCTCAGCGAATGGGAACCCACCTCATGCCCTTGGGCGACAAGGGTTCGTAATTGCTCCCACGTCATCATGCCATCCCAATCGGGCCGATAGCCATTACTCGTACTGGGTTGAGCGAGGGCTTTCTCCAAGCGGGCGACCCACTCCCGACAGACCAAAGCGGGTTTTGGTTTGAGTTGGGTAATAACCTGATGCACAGTTGTGTTGGCATCTTTCCCCACTGTGACCCCCAGTTCCGCAAATAACACCTGCGCTTGCTGGGGAGCCTGCCCCAACAGTTGGGTCCCTGCATAGGCCACCCGATCGTGCCAGAGGGTTTCGTTATGGTCGATCGCCCCCACGGGAACATAAAAACTGGCGGTAACCCCCGCCTCAGTCAACACCGGGAGGGCATAGCGGAAGTTATCTAACTGGCCATCATCAAAGGTAATCGCCAAAAAGGGTTTATCGGGCGTTTCCCCTTGGTGCCAACGATCGTAGATCTGGACAAGGGAGCCACAGGTGTAATAGCGGGTGAAGAATTGGATAAACCACTGAAATTCCTCAACGGAAACAGCAATCCCCGCTAGGGGATATTCCGCTAGGGCTGGGGCCGGTAACACCCGATGAAAGGTAACAATGGTAAGTTTGGTGGCCCCCACTTGCTGTGGATGGGTCAGACCACTCAGGTACAATACGTCTCCCAAGCGATCGCGTATCCAAGGACGAAGACGACTAGCAATTAAGGATCTCGACACGGCTGTTTACCACGGGTAGTGAAGAGTAGCCAGGTTAGTTTCTTAATTATTCCCCGAATGGGTGGCGGAACCGTCAGTGAGAATGTCTTGCAGGGGATGGATGGGCATGATCCGGGTGAGGAGTGTGGAAATGATCGTGGGGATGGGAATGATCGTGAATATGGGCTGCTTGGGCGATCGCTAGGGTTGGATTGACCGCCAAACTTTGTTCTGCCAAGAGATCGGCAATGAGGGGATTGACCCAATTGGCGGCCATTTGTAAAAATGCCGGATTATCATTCACGCAGTCCATTTGTACATAGGTGACATCCGGACGCCGCCGCCGCAGGGCATGGATGATATGCTCCACATCTAGTAGGGTCTCATGATTCTCCGTCGCAAAGCCGATCGGCATCATCACGATCGCCGTCGCACCTAGATCGATTAAATTCCGCGCTGCTTGCCACACATTGGGCTGGGTCCACTCGATCAGGGGGGTATCATGGTTGAGCCAGCCGATCGAGATCAGGGGATAGCGTTCAATCAGGCGATCGCGCACACGATCGTAGAGCAACTGACTTTCCGTAATCCCCGATGTAAAGCCCTTGGCCTTGTGGGGGCAGCCGTGGTTCATCAGCACAATACCAATCTGGGAGGGCAGATGGGCCATGATCAGGTCTGATTGGATTTTGTCTTCGACTAAACGGGCCATCAGATCTAAATAGTCCGGGCGATCGAAGAATGAGGGCAGATAGCGCACTCCCTTAACCCAGTGGGTTGCCTCGGTTGCCATTGCTGCCAGGGCACGATTCACCTGTTCGATCGCAATCCCGCTGGTAAAGATCGAATCCACCACTAAAAGGGGATAGATCAAGAGCTTGTCAAACCCATCGGCCTGAATTTGCGCCAATACTTGCCGAGGCAGGAACGGGGCACAGAAGTTAAACGCTTTGTAGACCTGCACACGATCGCCCCAGGTGGCCTGCAAGTGTTGCTCAATCCCAGCCCGTTGTCGCTCAAAAATTCCATTGTGGGGGGAAATAAAATTCCCGTGTTGGTGTCCCCATTCGTGGAAGTCAAACATCGCCAACAACCGGGCCAAGGGGGGATAAATCCAGGTGGGAACCGGGGCAAATTTGGCGGTCAGGAGATTGAGGGCCTGTTCATTGTAGTTGGCAAAATCTTCATAGCGCTCCACTTCCCCATAGCCCATGAGCAAGACCGCTACGCGATCCCCCTGTGGAGAGGCGGCGCGAACAGCGGGGGCAGCTGTCTCGGCTGTCGGCGTTTGGATTTTTTCAGGGGTTGTGACCACGTGCAGACCTCAAATAACACCAAGGGTGGGGGTTGAGAAGCCGCTAAGCTGCGATCGAACAGCCAATGCGACTCCGCCAATTTTATTTAGGCTAGCATCCCCACTGGGGGGATAGGAGGGGTTGCAGGTTTCCTTAACGTTCTGGCCGTGGTCCCTCTCCCCAACCTTCCGAAGGGTTCATCTCAGTCCGTCCAGTCGGAATGCACACATTCTTGTGGTTTGCGGCAAGTGGACACCAGAATTGTTATCCCTGTGGCATCCCAATCCCTAGGGCTGGCGCTATACACTGGGGATTCAGATACTCTCGCGGTCTTGTGCCTATGCCACACCTATTCCCTGCTACGGAGCACGCTTGCCATTTACCCCCGTCACCCCTACCGGATACGATCGCGGCGTTGAAGGTGGCCCCAGCGCAAGTCGTCCGGGGGCGAGGGATTCTGCCAGCGATGACCGCTGCGATCGCCCGATTGGGGCAGCGGCCTTTGTTGGTAGGGGGGGCGCAGACATTAACCTTGACCCTGGCCCACTGGCAACCGGGGTTGGAAAAGACGCCCCTTGCGATCGCCGAAGCCGAGTACACGCCCGACTGTAGTGAAGCGAGTCTGCAACGGTTGCGCGATCGGGTGGCTGATCATCACGCCGATGTGATTATTGGGGTGGGCGGGGGCAAAGCCCTGGATACGGCCAAACTGCTGGCGGAGCAGTGTCAATTGCCGATCGTGACAATTCCCACCGCAGCGGCGACCTGTGCTGCCTGGACGGCCCTCTCTAATGTTTATTCCGACGATGGGGCTTTTCAGTACGATGTGGGCTTGAGTCGGTGCCCGGATTTGCTGGTTCTGGACTATGACCTAGTGGCCACGGCCCCGCAACGTACCCTGATCGCTGGGATTGGCGATGCCCTGGCCAAGTGGTATGAAGCCTCGGTCAGCAGCGGTCACTCTTCCCAAACGCTGATTATTGCGGCGGTGCAACAGGCGCGGGTATTGCGGGATATCTTGCTCCAAAAGTCCCAAGCGGCCCTCCAGGCTCCGGGTAGTGAGGTCTGGCAAGAGGTCGTGGATGCAGCAGTTCTGATGGCGGGTGTCATTGGTGGATTGGGCGGTGCCCAGTGTCGCACGGTGGCGGCCCATGCGGTTCACAACGGCCTCACGCACCT
>CAZHXN010000059.1:15767-17626 GCA_964536415.1 uncultured bacterium | reverse complement strand
GGGGCCAAACGCTTTCCCACCCTGCACGGGGAAAAGGTGGCCTATGGCATCCTGGTGCAACTTCGGCTGGAGGAAATGATCCAGGGCAGTCAGTTGGCGATCGCCGCCCGTCACCAATTGCTGAATTTCTACCAAACGATTGGTTTGCCTACCTGCCTCCGCGATCTGGGCTTAGCTGAGGTCACGTTGGCGGAATTGGAACAAGCAGCGGCGATCGCCTGTGCACCTGCCTCGGATTTGCATCATTTGCCTTTCTCCGTCGTACCCACCCAATTGGTGGCGGCAATGGTGTCTACTACGGCTCCCTGTGAGATGAGTAGTGCCCGCTATACAACCCGTGAGCCAGAACTGAGCCGTAACGATGCCCCAGACGTTTCCCCAACCCCCACTGGATTAAATCTATGATGCTTTTAGGGGAAGTCACGATTCTCCTGGGGCGACGCGGCGTGAACGTGCTCCAATGCGTTCAACGGCGACTAAACGGCTAATAGGGAGGGTACACAACATGGATATTGGAGTCCCGAAGGAGACTAAGGATCAGGAGTTTCGAGTGGGGCTGAGTCCCAGCAGTGTGCGGGTGCTGACGGAACGGGGCCACCAGGTTTGGATTGAAACTGGGGCTGGCCTAGGAGCCGGATTTACCGATGTGGACTATCAGCAGGCTGGGGGGCAGATTGTGTCTGACGCAGCACGGGCCTGGAATCAACCCCTGGTGGTGAAGGTCAAGGAACCGCTATCGAGTGAATATCCGTTGCTGCAAGCCGGTCAACTCCTGTTTACCTATCTCCATCTGGCTGCCGATCGCCCTCTAACTGAAGCTTTGATCGCCAGTGGCACCACCGCGATCGCCTATGAAACCGTTGAGTTACCGGATGGCCGCCTACCCCTCCTCATGCCCATGAGCATGATTGCTGGCCGTTTATCCGTGCAATTTGGGGCGCGGTTTTTGGAACGGCAACAGGGGGGACGGGGAGTTCTCCTGGGGGGGGTCGCCGGTGTCCCGCCGGGTCGGGTGGTGATCCTCGGTGGGGGTGTGGTGGGAACGGAGGCGGCCCGGATGGCAATCGGACTGGGTGCCCAGGTAAAGATCCTGGATATTAATGTCGATCGCCTCGCCTATCTGGAAACCCTCTTTGGCTTCCAGGCCGAGCTACTGTACAGTCATCCCAGTCAGGTAGAAGCAGCCGTGACCCAGGCGGATCTGGTCATTGGGGCTGTATTGGTTCCAGGCCGACGGGCACCGATGCTGGTGTCGCGATCGCTGGTGGAGCAAATGCATCCTGGTGCGGTGATTGTAGACGTGGCGGTGGATCAGGGGGGGTGCGTCGAAACCCTGCGGCCTACCTCCCATACCGAGCCGACCTATATCGAAGCGGGAGTGGTGCATTACGGGGTCCCCAATATGCCGGGGGCAGTCCCTTGGACAGCGACCCAAGCTTTGAATAACAGCACACTGCCCTATGTAATGAAGCTAGCCGATGAAGGGATCAAGGCGCTAGACACGGACCCAGCCCTGGCCAAAGGATTGAACGTTCACCAAAAACGGTTGGTGCATCCTGCGGTACAGGCAGTGTTCCCCGATTTAGCTTGATGGCCCTATCAGCGGCTGCATCAGCCGATTCAGGTGTTCTGTTCCCCAGGAGGGTTCAATGAAACGACGTGAATTTATGGCTTGGGTGGGTTTAGGGACGCTGGCCAGTTCCCTACCCGTGGCACTTGCCGCGTCTCTCGCGCCGAGTCAAGCCACAACACCAGCCTCCCGCAGCACCCAACCAACGGGGCCAAGGGATCATCTGGCATCCACACCGCGATCAGATGGATTCGTCGCGATCGGGACGGTGACCCAACTCAATCAAGCA
>CAZHXN010000059.1:0-15757 GCA_964536415.1 uncultured bacterium | reverse complement strand
GTTGACAAGGACTTCAAACCCCAACCGATCGCAGTGACCCGTGATCCGGCTAATCCCGCTAATCTCATTGCGGTGAGCGCGGTTTGTACCCATCGGAGCTGCACCATTCGCTGGAACGGCGGCCAGTCCCGCTTCATCTGTCCCTGCCATGATTCGCAATTTCGTCCTGATGGTACGGTTGCCAAGGGACCGGCAGACAAGCCCTTAACGACCTATACCGCCAAAATGGAGGGTAATACAGTTCTAGTCAAGGTTTCCTAAGAAACGGCATGGTTAACGGTCTGGGTTTACGGTCTAGATAACGGTTTCGGCAGCAGACAGGGACAAATCAGCAGACATCGGCGTCTTGAGTGTAAGGAACAAAGTTCTTTAGATTCTGCCCGGTTCAGGGCGATTGTGCAATGGTGGGAGCGAGGGAAATTTTAGAGATTGACCGGTATGGATTGACCGACTTTGCCGCTGGAAACGTGACGCAATTCTCTTGCGGAGACGTTACGCAATTGCCATGAATTCTACCTGGGGGATTAGGGGATCGCGCACGAGGCCCACACCACTAAAGCCCATGCGATCGAGGACGGATTTAACTTGGGGCTGGGAAATCCCTTCGATGCCAAATTGGGGGGACAGGTCTGGGGCATGGGCGTTGAGGTAACTCAGGGCTTCCGCTTGCTCCTGAAAGAGCAACAAAAAGGCAGAGCGGGTCGTGGGTGTTGAGTCTTCCATATTCTCTGGATTGGGCATCGTTGCGACTAAATAGCGACCATCCCGCCGCGATCGCAGCACATAATACGTAGTTACTTGCATGGCTATCCTCAACAGCGGCGAACCAATTTCTGACTGCCTACTCCCTAATTATGCGCTAAGCGTACCTTCGTTCTTAAGGGGCCGGTGCCCTCGGAGGATTGCGATCGTGTGGGATCAAATTTTTACTATTTTTGCACCCATTTGCATAGGCTCTTCTGAGTTGATGGAGTAAACCGTATAGATAACTACACCTCAAAGAGCCGAAACGTTGAGTTTATGGTGGGGGCGCTTAGCGCCCCCACCATAAACTCAGGAGAGCCTTTGCATCATTCCCTGAAGGATGGTTGATAGGTAGGTATCTGGGATCTTTTTGGGTAAACTGGGAAGAATCAAGATAGAGCGATGTCCCTAGGTGTGCCGATGATCAGCAATCAGGATAGGGTATCCACAAGGCTCCGGCAAAGGCTGCAACGTTTGGTGGAGCAAGCCTGTGCCCATCCACCGGGTAGTTCGGAACGCAATGCTCACATAAGCCAATGGGTGCAGGGTGCGCTCTCCGTGGGTTGGCAAACATTAGAGGCATTCTTATCAAGTCAGACGGAACGCTTCGCATTGGCCATGCGGGGGCCAGAGGCGGAAGGGCGATTACTCACTGGGCAATTTGCTCGCCTGATTGACCTCAAAACCGATCGCTGATCACATAACCGCAAAGCCCGTACAACTAATAGGTAGAGGTGTTGGTAGGCTTCTTCACTGGGCGTGAAATAACTGCTTAAGTTCATTTCCTCTACGGGGTACGTTGCTTGCAGAAGGGTGACCGGTTTAGGCTGGAAAGTTTCAGGTAGAAATCGAGCTAAATTACGCCAACTCTGCTCAATTGCTGTTGCGGCTCTTGGATGCAGTACTATCTGTCGGATCTTTGCTACGTCATTGGTTCCCCAGCCTTCGGCCCATGCTGAATGATGCCGCCCGATCGCCAACAATACAACCCCCATGAAAGCGTTGATTTGGTCATCATTGGCCTGAAACTGTGCTTCTAATAACGGTGCTAAGGATTGATCGAGTAACTCCCAGGCTAAAAACGCACTTTCTAGGGCATGATTGGGTCGCCGATGTTGTTTCTCATAGGCTTTCAAGGCTTGCTTTTGCTTAGCATCTTCTGGGTTATAGTCCGTGTGGGCCAAAAGATAGGTTTTAGGATCACGTCCGCCAAAGCGCTCATGGGCGATCGCTTGCCATCCTCGCATCGCTTTTTGCCAGGAGTCCTGCAACTTACCCAAATCATGGGTCAAGATCGCGAAAAAGACTAAGATCTCAAATAACGCTTCTGTTGCATCGATCGGGGCCTCTGGGAAAATTTGCTGCTTAATAAGTTTGCCTCCAGTCGATAATAATGTCGATCGCACGCTGCTATAAATGCGCTCCTCTGCTTGACTAATAGGGGAGGGCAACCGAACCGCCTCGCGCCAACACCGCCACATACAGCCCAGATGTCCCACATAGGTATCCATGTGATAGGTGTACTCACTGCGGTTAGCTGTCGTTACCCGTGGCGGCGATCGAAACTCACCTAAACTTTCGACATTGAGAATTAAACCAATCTCTACATCATAATGGGCATAACAAGGATTGACCAGAACTCGATAACTGGCTTTAAGCTGCGATAAAGTAGTAATCGAGGCACAAACTGGTTGGCTATAGGTCTCTGCTCGCTGCTTAGGAATTTGAATCGATTGAAAAATACGATTGACCCCATACTGAACTTCTGTCATTTTATTGAACAGTGTACATAAAACCGATAGTGGTAACGAAAAGGCCATCAGCTTTTGCGGATCGATCTCTACGTCAGCCGCGCCATCAAAAATACTACTCCCTGAATCAGCAATATAGATATTGCGACTATCAATATCTCGAATCAAGTCCGATCGTGCGGAAGCTTCCCCTCGGAAAAAAGCGGCCTCGAATTTTCTATAAAACTCTGCTTGATCATTAAGCCGACGCTGCTGATTTTCTATATCTTCCTGGGTATGTACCTGGTTAACCCAGGCTAGTTCCACTGCATACCCAACGGACTGTTCAGTTAGCCCCAAATCTCCATACGTTTGTAGAACCTGCCACGTGGCCTCACACAGTTCTTTACGATAAGGTAGAAAACGATGGACTTGGGGTTCATCTTCCTGCAATAATTCTGACTTTTCTGCTTCATATTCACCCTCAGCAAATACAGCTACAATTTGACTGACTGCTAGCGATCGATATACATACACCTCTCCACACTCCTGAGCAAACCGCGCACACCGTCCTGCCCGTTGCAATAACGCATTCATAGGACATAACTGTGTATGCAAAACCTCACTGGTAATATTTAAGCCCGCCTCCACCACCTGAGTGGCAATCAAAACGTGGCACTGACCATCAGACTCCCAACCTTGGCCAAATGTGATTTGTAAATACTGTTCTTTTGCAGCACGATCTTCGGGTAAAAAGCGGGAATGCAGCAGCGTTAGCTTTAAGCATTGCTCTTGATCGATCTCCCGTAGATCCTGATACAATCCCTGTGCTTGCATAACTGTGTTACAAATTACTAGTACTCGTTGGCGATCGCGAGCCATAATGTCGTCCCAGACTCGCTGCGCCGAGAGCGGCTCTGAGCTTGCCCGAAATATTCGATGCCGTCCCTGTTCCAAGGACACCAGTTCATCTTCAGAAATCGTAATTAACTGTTCCCAGTGGGCATCTATATGCTTGGCTAGTTCATCTGTTAATGTTGCTGTCATTAATAAAAATCGTGCTAGCCCTTTTATGCGTCTCAAGACTTCCAAAAGTGTTGTCAAGGATCGCTTAGGATCTAATAAATGAATCTCGTCAAAGACGAGATAAGAGGCAAATGCTACCCCCGCATTCACATTAGCTGATCCACGCCCTAAGGAGTAAGGAACTTGCAAAAAACTACTCAATAGTTGATCGATCGTGCAAAAGACAATATCGCCCTCAAAACGGGGATCTTCGGGATTCTCGCCGGTTTGTAAGGTCACGACCAATGGTCGCGCTCCTGGAAAGTGAACCTGCCATCGCGTCACCAACTGCTCGGCCCGCTGCCGCAAACTATTGGCCAGAGTCCGTAGGGGGACCACATAAATCAACTGTTTAGGAAAATCAACGCCCATCGCTTGGGCCAAAAGAAAAGGCGCGATCGCAGCTTCGGTTTTCCCGGAACCTGTGGGTGCTCGTAGTAAAATATCTTGCCCCTGAAGGAGCGCCGCGATCGTCTGTTGCTGAAAGGGCTGCGGTTGGAAGGTTGTTAACTGCTGAAAATAGGTCTCTAGTGCTTGCATCATGGAGAAATGACTGGTACTTAGTTGACGGTTCGCTGTCAGGATCTACCGCGCCGGACAAGTTCGCTTTCAAGGAGCTTGGTGGTCTGCCCCTTGTCCCAACCCGATCGCAATTTTAGGTGTACTGTGCTATACGGATGGTGGTTGCGATTCTCAATCAATAGTCCCTCCTTAACAGCGGCTAGGTTTAATTCTTCATCAGCGGGGACAAAAATGATCGATAGTAACCCATTAGCAACACAAAGCTCATTGATCACACACCCTGCTGCTAACTGAACAGCATCATAACCATGTAAGCCTGGTGTCTCAGCTAGCGACATACCGAAACTAATAATCTCTTCTGTAATTTCAATAACCTGATAGTCAGTTTGTAAATCACTCCTCAACTGATTACAAACTAATTAAGAATATGGAAAAAACTTATCTGAGGTCGCAAGGTGTCGTATGCCCCCCGATGAGATTGCCACGGGCTACCGAATCGAATCTCAACGTCCTCTAGGCTATAACCACCACGGAGAGTTCAGAAGTCTACTCTCCTGGAACTGCAAAAATCAACTTAGAGCCAAGTTCACTCGAATCTCCACCCTAACTGCTTGAAGCTGCTTAGCTATGGTGCGATCGCTGTCTAAATACGACCTTAATAGGCCACTCATTAAATGAAAACTAGGCTTACTGCTTATCTACTCCCAAAGCAGATGCAAAAGCCTAGTTACCGTCTTTAATAGTAGCATCTTTTGTATGTGTGTCAAGTCTTGTGTGTAACTCTGAGATCGGACAGGGTCGCTCCTTGACCGTAATTTTTAAAGAAAGTTGAAGCTGGGCAGGGTTCTGATTGATAATGATCACAACTTGCCCCTCTGAATTGGAAGCGTAACGAACTGTGGCCGCACCTGTGACCGAACCCGGAAGCTATAAAGACACCGTTAACCTCCCCCAGACCGCCTTTGACATGCGGGCCAATGCCGTCAAGCGGGAGCCAGAGTTGCAGCAGTTCTGGGCGGAGAACCAAATTTACGAGCACCTGTCACAGCACAATCCGGGCGAGATTTTTGTCCTCCACGATGGCCCCCCCTACGCCAACGGGACACTCCACATGGGCCACGCCCTGAATAAAATCCTCAAGGACATCATTAATAAGTACCAACTGCTCCGGGGCCGCAAGGTGCGCTATGTCCCCGGTTGGGACTGTCATGGGTTACCGATCGAACTCAAAGTCCTCCAGGCAATGACTGGCACCGAGCGTCAACAGTCTACCCCCCTGAGCCTGCGGCAACGGGCTAAAACCTACGCCCTAGAGCAGGTAGAGTTACAACGTCAGGGCTTCAAGCGCTATGGCATCTGGGGTGACTGGGATCATCCCTATTTAACTCTGACCCCCGACTACGAAGCCGCCCAAATCGATGTCTTTGGCCAAATGGTCCTTAAGGGCTACATCTATCGCGGCCTGCGCCCTGTCCATTGGAGTCCCAGTTCCCGCACTGCCCTTGCGGAAGCTGAACTTGAATATCCCGAAGGTCATACTTCCCCCAGCATCTACGCCGCCTTCCCAATGGTGAGCTTGGCGGAGTCCGCCCAAGCGCTGCAATCGTTTCTGCCTGATTTGGGAGTGGGCATCTGGACCACGACGCCTTGGACCATCCCCGGTAACCTGGCGGTGGCGGTGAACCCGGCGTTGACCTATGCCGTGGTGGCCGTGGGGGGAGACAATCCGGCTTTTAAGTACCTGCTGGTAGCAGCGGAATTGGTGGAACGTCTGGCCGCAACCTTGGGGGTGGATTTGACGGTACAGACGACGATCGCGGGCAAAGATTTGGAGCATTGTACCTATCGTCATCCCTTGTTCGATCGCGAAAGCCCCATCCTGATTGGCGGCGACTACATCACCACCGAATCCGGGACTGGCCTCGTCCACACCGCCCCAGGGCATGGTCAGGAAGACTTTGAGGTGGGCAAGCGCTATGGCCTTGCTGTCCTCTGTCCCGTCGATGAAGCTGGGAACTTTACCGAGGAAGCGGGTCCTTTTGCGGGGTTGAATGTGCTCAAAGATGCCAATCCCGCTGTGATTGCGGCCCTTGAGCAGGCCGGATCGCTTTTGAAACAGGAACCCTACGTTCATAAGTATCCCTACGATTGGCGGACGAAAAAACCAACCATCTTCCGGGCGACGGAGCAATGGTTTGCCTCGGTGGCGGGCTTCCGGCAGGCGGCGTTGGACGCGATCGCCCAGGTGCAGTGGATTCCGGCCCAAGGGGAAAACCGGATTACGCCGATGGTGGCCGAACGATCGGACTGGTGTATTTCCCGTCAGCGCAGTTGGGGTGTGCCGATTCCCGTGTTCTACGACGAAGAAACGAACGAGCCATTGTTAAACCAGGAGACGATCGCCCATGTCCGGGCCATCATTGCCGAACGCGGGTCCGATGCCTGGTGGGAGTTGCCCGTAGCAGATCTCTTGCCGGAACCCTATCGCAGCAATGGCCGCCGTTACCGCAAGGGCACCGATACGATGGATGTCTGGTTTGATTCCGGCTCCTCCTGGGCAGCAGTGGCCCAACAGCGTCCGGAGTTAACCTATCCGGTGGATCTGTACCTGGAAGGCTCGGATCAACACCGGGGTTGGTTCCAGTCGAGCTTGCTGACCAGTGTGGCCGTGAATGGTCATGCGCCCTATAAAACGGTGTTGACTCACGGATTTGCCCTGGATGAACAGGGGCGCAAGATGAGTAAATCCCTGGGCAATATCATCGATCCCCGGGTGATTATCGAAGGCGGCAAAAATCAAAAGCAAGATCCGCCCTATGGAGCCGATGTCTTGCGCTTGTGGGTCTCTTCCGTAGATTATTCAGCGGATGTTCTGATTGGCAAGACTATCCTAAAGCAGTTAGCGGATGTCTATCGCAAAATTCGCAATACGGCCCGATTTCTGTTGGGGAATTTGCATGATTTTAATCCCGCAACTGATGCCGTTGCCTATGACCATTTACCCGAACTCGATCGCTATATGTTGCATCGGATGACGGAAGTGTTTAGCGATGTGACGGCAGCGTTTGACAGTTTTCAATTTTTCCGCTTCTTCCAGACAATCCAGAATTTCTGTGTGATTGACCTGTCCAATTTCTATCTGGATATTGCCAAGGATCGGCTTTATATCAGTGCTGCCAACAGTCCTCGTCGTCGCAGTTGCCCAACGGTGCTGGCGATCGCGTTGGAAAATCTCGCTAAGGCGATCGCGCCTGTCCTCTGCCACATGGCCGAGGATATCTGGCAGGCGTTGCCCTATGAAACCGGGGTGCGATCGGTCTTTGAATCCGGCTGGCTCACCATTGATTCCAGTTGGCAACAACCGGATTTAGCCGCCACCTGGCAGCAATTGCGGCAGATTCGCACCGATGTGAATAAGGTGCTGGAACTGGCCCGGAGTGAGAAGGCGATCGGGTCGTCCCTGGAGGCCAAGGTGTTGCTCTATGTTCCCGACGAGTCCCTACGGCAGCAGTTGCAAGCGTTTAACCCAGCAGACAGTTTGGCCGGAAATCGAGTAGATGCCTTGCGTTATTTGCTGATTGTGTCTCAAGTGGAATTCGTGGCTTCAGTCGCGGCGATCGAGGCGGAACCCTATCGTCTCGCCTCCGATATGGCGGGGATTGCGGTGGTGAAGGCGGATGGAGAAAAGTGCGATCGTTGCTGGAATTATTCGACCCAAGTGGGGAGATCGGCGGCCCATCCGTTGCTGTGTGAGCGATGTATTCCGGCATTGGCGGGAGAGTTTTAAGGGGGTGAGGCTACGAAATTCCACACCAGGAAGGGGTTGGTTTGATGGCACTGCATTTGACCCAACCTCTGATCTGCCTATAGCCTGTTGCTGCATCTGATTCAATCGTTGAGCAGCAACCAAACAATGGACTTGGCTCAATGGCTGCTATCTCTGATAAAAAACCTTGCCCTTCAGATGTCTAGGAGGACCAATCCAATGGTTGAGTTCTAGTAATATTCTTTATTCTTCGGCTCTCCTGAGATTTTGGTGTAACAGTACAAAAAGCTACAAATTAAAGAACTATAGTCATTGCAATTTAGGCTGAAACAGCACCCTCACCCCCCACCCCTCTCCCAGAGCGGGAGAGGGGAGTCAAAAATTGTATTTGTCTTGTCATGCGAATTTCACTCGAAATTCGCGACTCTCCCAGAGCGGGAGAGGGGAGTCAAAAATTGTATTGTTCTGATTTGGATTGACCATAAACCCAGAAGGTCCTATGCTTCTGTGGCGATCGCTGCAAATTTTTTCTGCAAATTTTTTAGGATTTTAAGGATAGTGTATAAGTCATTCTGGGAGCGCTTAAAGAGTGAAAAATCATCTGAAAGATTGTAAAGGGGGCGAGGTTGTTTAACCAGCTTAATGAAGAGAAAACCGTCGCCGTTGGTCACTAGACCAAAGCAAGGATCGTCGCGGTTGAGGCTGGCCATCATATATGCCAGGGCCTGGGGAATGGCGATCGAAAAGGAAAGCTTGGTTTCCTTAGATTCTGCTAAAACTAGCCACAATTGATCTTGTAAAACGAGGGCATCTAGGCGTCCCTTGAGAACGTGGTTATCTTCTCCCACTTGAATTTCAATGGTTCAATGGATGGTTCCCCGCGAAGCTTAAAGGGAGGATCGCAAAAGCCGCTTAAATAGAGGAGGGGTGAAATTAACAGTAAGTTGACGGTGCTTTCTGTGAGTGGGCCGTCGGCACTGTTGTAGAGATAACTGGTTTTAATGCGATTTAATGCGATCGAGGGTCAGCCTCTTCACCAGGGGTCAGTTCAAGGTTGGGGGACTGCCATTCGGGAAAGAACCGCCAATCGGTGGTGCGGCTGAGACCAAATAATTGTTCGGCATAATTGTTCGGCCTGGTTGCGGGACTTCACCACTGCCGTCACTGCTGTGGGTCCTTGGCTCATCGGGGTATCCCTATCGTGGCAACTACATCCCATCATAATTGACCCGGTATTCATCAAGGTCTGGTGATGGAGACCTCGCCTTTTCATGGCGAGGGATGCTGTTGTCGGGCCAGAGTCGGGTTGTGTGTGCTCAGGGCATCATCTCGGAAGGGGCTACTTCCGGCGTTGTGCATAATGGAGAAAATGATGCTGGCGAGCCTGACTGGCGATCTGGTTCGGGGGAGAAGTTTGGCGTTATTTTTTAGTTCCTATATACTATGTAGGCCGCGGCTTGGGAAGGTAGATCGGGGAATATGGGTACGGTGCAAGGGTTGGTGATTCCGAAACGGTTTAATACCTATGCGGATGTGTTTGGGGCGTTGGGAGTGGCGCTGGTGGTGGAGGAGGCGTTGCGTCGGAGTCAACAGCAGGTAGACAGCCAGCTCGTGGATCGGGGGAGTGGGTTTGGTTTGGTGTTTAACCGGGCGATCGATGTGGAGGCGATCGCAAATTTGCCGCCGGGGAATCCCAATCCGTTTCCACCGGTGCAGGGGGGGAAGACGGATGTGGCTAAGCTGCCGTTGGACTTGGTGTTGGCGTTTGATGTGGTCGCACAAAGGGAACGGCGGAAGGTTTATCGGGAGTATCGCAGTCAGCAACGGTTGGCCACTGATCGCCCGGAGGAGATGCCGGAGCTGCCGGATGCCCGGACGCAAAATGGGGTGATTTTGACTTCGATGCGCCACGATCGCAACCATAATAATCTGTGGTTGGGGGCTTGGGAACTGCGTGAGTATTATGGGCTGTTGGTGGCAGAGTTAATCCGGGCTTTTAGTCAGGAGCCACCACTAAGGTATGAGGCGGCGATCGCACAGGTGGTGGATCGGTTGCGGCGGGCGGGCTGTGCGGTGCCCCCTCCGGTGAGTGCGGTGAAGGTTTATCTGCCGACGACGGTGCAGGGGGTGAACCGGGCGAAGGCGGATACGAATAAGATGGAGTCGCAGAAGACGGATTGGCTGAGTTTGTGGTTGATTGCGGCGGGGTTGTTTCAACTGGGGTTGGCGGAACGGGTGAAGGTGGCGGAGCGCGGGTATGACTGGCGGGTAGTGGCGCTGATTCCTAAGGATATTGCTTGGCAAATCTATCAGCAGGTGTGGGCTAAGCTCCGGCAGGTGAATCTACCGGGGGCGGGGTATGGGGTAGCTCGGTTTGATGCGGAGTTGATTTTGCGGTTTTGCCAGGAGTTGCTCGATCGCCATCCAGCCAAGGCGAATCGTGGGGAGGTCGCTGGGTCTAGGGGACGGCGGCGGGGGAGGCCGTTGAATGATTTTGTGACGGGGTTTAGTGGGACGCATTTTGGCTCGAAGGGGCAGGCGCATGGGGTGAAGGAGGTGTTTAGTTTGGGGTTGCCGGGGTGGATTGCACCGGTGGATCATGCGGAGGTGGTGGCTTATCAGGGGGTGGTGAATGAGCATTTGGCGGTGGTGCGATCGCTGTCGGTGGAGGCGGGGGAGGGGGGGTTGTTGGCGAGTTATCGGGATTTTATTGCGAGTGGGAGTTTGCGAACATTTTTCGGATTTCAGGTGAGTTATGCAGATTATGTGGTGCGGCAGTTGGCTGACCCGAAAGCGCGGCCACCTAGGTTGTTTACTGTGGAGGGTTTAAATCTGATGAGTAAGGCTGATGATGATTTTTTGAAGATTGTGCAGGACCCTAGTTTTCTACGGGTGGCGAAGGCGATTAATCAGTCTACGGTGTATGCGGGGAAGGTGCGAATTGCGGAGGGGCAAGTGATTGAGTTGGATTGGTTGCGGCAGTATGGGTTGGCACAGCGGTTGAGTACGCAGTCGGGATCGAAGACGGAGTTTTTGAGTGCGATCGCGGATTTTTTGGCACGGTATGAGGCGGAGAATTTACGAATTGCGGAGCAGTTACAGAAGGAGGGGAGGACGTTGCGGCGGGTGTGGACGACGAAGGCGGACCTAGATGGGTTGGTGCGGTTAGTGAGTGAGTATGACCATGGGTTGGTGGCGAATTTGTTGATTGCTTATGGGTATGCGCGGTGGACGAAGGCTAGGGAGGGGGATCTGGAGGATACGATCGCGGTTGAGGAGGCGGAGGATGGGGGTGAGTAGGGGGTAGTGGGTAGGAAACCACTAAGGCACGAAGGGCACGAAGGTTCACTAAGTTAATTAGGAGAATGAAGATGGTTTTTCCGGTGTTTTCGATTTCGTTGAGTGGGTTGTTGTCTTGGCAGCTTCATGCGCTGAATAATGAGGGGAATGAGGGGAATCAGTCGTTGACGCGGCGGTATTATATTGTGGCGAAGGGGGATGCGGAACCGAAGTTGGTGAATGGGGTTTCGGGGGATATGTTGAAGCATATTCAGGCGGAACATTTGCAACGGGTTTGTGTGGAGATGGGGTTGGCGTTGTCGGAGGGGGGGAAGCGGTTTGATCCGGATCGGGTTGGGTATGACATTGAGCAGAATTTGCCGCTGTTTGCGGCTCAGGATGAGTTGCCGGAAAAAACGGCTAAGGTGTTGCAGCGGTGTGCGCTGAGTGATTTGGAGGGGTTTATGGTGACGGAGAAGGGGGGGAAGACGCTGAAGCGGGAGTCGGTGATTGAGTTTGGGGCGGTGGTGGGGGTGCCCAGTTTTGTGAAGACGCAGAGTTATTTTCATGCGAAGTATGGGGTGGAAAATCCGACGCCTTACAATGTGCAGGTAAGTTCGGGGTTATATGCGACGGTGCTGAATGTTGAGGCGTTTCGGATTGGCTATAATCCCCACAGTTTTGATTATGCGATTTCTAGTGAGGAACGGAAGCAGCGATTGGATGCGTTGCTGCGGAGTGTTTTGTATACCTATTTGCAGCCGAATGGGGCGAAGCGAAATACGCATTTGCCGCACCCGGATCATTTTGAGGGGGTGATAGCAGTGAGTACGAAGCGGTGTCCGGCTCCGATGGTAAGTCCATTGCAGGTGGAGAGTTATCAACGACAGGTGACGGATTTGGCGGAAACGTTGAATCGGATGAATGGGGAGGGGACGATTCATCTGTATCCGTTTGAAAGTTTTGCGCAGTTTGGAGCCTGTATTGAGGCGTTGTTAGAAGTGGCGCAGGTGTGGGAGGGGCGTGATGTCACAGCGGGCTGAGGCTAACCCAGAAAGGGTTTGGTTGACGGTGGGTTATGAGCCGGTGAGTTTGTTCTCGCTGAAGCGATCGGATGCGACGAGTATGGCGGGGCGATCGAATCTGGTGCCGACGCCCTATGCGATCAAGATGGCGCTGTTACGGGTGCTGTTGGAACGGGAGGGGTATGGGCAGCGCGATCGCTGGGAAGCTTGGCTGAAGCCCCAGTTTGAGTGGATTCGGGGGTTAATGGTTTATGTGTTGCCACCGGAGCGGTTGGTGGTGAACCGGAATGGCTATACGTTGCGTTATTACGATCAGGAGGCGGATAAGCAGGATAAGGGCCGGAAGACGTTACCGATGCAATCAGGGTTTGTGTTTCGGGAGTGGGTGTTTTTAGAGGGGAATTTGCAGATTTGTGTGGGGCCGAGCGATCGGGCGGAGGTGTTGGCGGGGTTGTTTGCTGAGATTAATTATTTTGGCAAACGGGGGTGTTTTTTTCAGTTTTTACCGGGGGAAATACGATATACGGCGGAACCCAGTTTTGTGATGGGTGGGGAGGCGGGGTTTATGGTGCAGCCGTGGGATGATTTGGGGCCGAGGACGACGTTTGGGCGGATTAATCCGTTTTCGAAGGAGCGGGCGCAGGTGGGGCGCGATCGGGTGATTGGGACAGGGTTGTTGCCGTTGCGGTTGCGATCGACGGGGGCTAAGTATGACGTGTATGAACGGTATTGAGTTTTCTAGGTTGTTTTTAACACCAAGGCACTAAGGCACGAAGACACTAAGGGAGGAAGGACATGGAAAGGGTTGAAGTGCAGGTTGGGCCAGAACTGGCAGGTGTAAATGTGGTGTTGCGGTTTACGGAGGCGTCGGTGTCGTCGGTGCCGTTGCAGCAGTGGTTGTCGGGGATGGAGCCGGAGCCGGTGTGGGTGTCGTTGCAGGATGGCGGCGGGGTGCGGGTGATGCCGGTGTTGCCGAGGGCAGCGGGGTATGGGGCGCTGTTGCAGCAGGTGCAGGCGCAGGTGGGTCTGGAGACGGCGGTGAGTTGGTTGGGGCGGTTGTATACGGTGGCGGGGGTGGAGGTGGATCGGTGCCCGTTGCGGGTGATCCAGGTGCCGGTTGAGAGTGAGGCGTCGTTGCCGCCGACGGTGGGGCGGGCGTTGCATGGGCAGTGTTTTCGGTGGCTGGGGGCGGCTGATCCGGATTTGGCGGTGGGGTTGCATGGGCAGGAGTCGATGCCGTTGACGGTGACGTTGATTCGGGCGAAGTCGGGGGAGCAGTGGTTGCGGCTGGGGTTGTTGCGATCGGATCTGTTGGCGCCGTTGTTGTGGGGGATGAGTAGGGATTTGGGGGGGATGATAACGGGGGCGGGGGGGGGGGGGGGGGGGGTGAGAGCGGGGGGGGGGGTTAACTGTCGGTTGGGGCGGTTTGTGCAGGTGGTGGAGGCGCGTCGGTTTGAGGAGTTGATGGCGGTGCCGGTGCAGCGGGAGTTGCAGTTGCGGTTGTTTACGCCGACGAGTTTTAAGTTGGATGGGTATGTGCAGCCGTTTTTGTTGCCGGAGTTGGTGTTTGAGAATTTGCGGCGGCGCTGGAATGGGGTTGCGCCGGCGGAGTTGGCGATCGGGCCGGTGGTGTGGGAGGGGTTGACGGCGGCGTTTGGGTTGAAGACGCGGGCGTTGCGGATGGAGGGTGGGTCAGAGATTGGGGCGTTGGGGTGGGTACGCTATTACTTCCCAGATGAGGAGCAGGCGCGGTTGGCGACGATTTTGGCGCATTTTGCGTTTTTTGCGGGAGTTGGCCGCAAGACGGCGATGGGGATGGGGCAAGCGCGGTTGATGTAGCCCTCACCCCCCGGCCCCCTCTCCCAAGATGGGCGAGGGGGCCTATTGATTGGAGGTTTGGCGTTATGGATGAGTTTTTGCCGTTGGCGTATTTGAATGCTTGGGAGTATTGTCCGCGGCGGTTTTATCTGGAGTATGTGTTGGGGGAGTGGGCAGAGAATGAGCATACGGTATTGGGGACTCATTTGCATCGAAATATTGATGAGATGGGGGTGGTGTTAGAGGGAGAGGTGGTGTTGCATCGACAGCAGTGGGTGTGGAGTGAGCGCCTAGGGGTGAAGGGGATTATTGATGGGGTGGAGGAGCGGGAGGGGTTGTTGGTGCCGCTGGAGTATAAGAAGGGGCGGATGGCACGGCATTTGAATGATCATTTTCAGTTGTGTGCGGCGGGGATGTGTTTGGAGGAGCGCACAGGGCGGGCGATTGAGTTTGGGGAGATTTTTTATCACGGGAATCGGCGGCGACAGGTGGTGTGGTTTACGCCGGAGTTGCGGGCGGCGACGGCGGGGGCGATCGCAGCAGCGCGGGTAGCAATGGGGTTGCCGATGCCGGAGCCGATCGCGAATAAGCGGAAGTGTCAGGCGTGTAGTTTGGTGGGGATTTGTTTGCCGTTTGAGGTGGGGGTGTTGGCGGCTCTCGGGTCTGAGGCTGCTCTCTGATGGGTAAGGGGAGTTGGGGGCTTTCTCGCTTGGTCGGTCTTTCCCCTCGTCCCCTAACCCCTTCTCCCACTAGGGGCGAAGGGGAACTCGCTAAAGTGCTTCTCCTACGTGGGGAGGGGGATACTTTTTTGTGGTTATTGAGTTTTAGGAGGTTTTGGGAATGACGGTGCTTTATGTGTTGCAGCCGAATGCGGTGGTGGCTAAGGCGTATGAGGCGTTTACGGTGTCGTTGCAGCGGGAGGATGGGTCGTGGGAGAAGCGATCGGTTCCGGCGCAGACGGTGGAGCAGATGGTGTTGATGGGGAATCCGCAGGTGTCGGGGGATGCGTTGATGTATGCGCTGGAGCTGGGGATGTCGGTGCATTTTTTGTCAAGTTTTGGGCGGTATTTGGGGGCGGCGTTGCCGCATGATTCGCGCAATGGGGGGTTGCGGTTGGCGCAGTATGGGCGGTATTTGGATGCTGAGGGGCGGTTGGCGTTGGTGAAGGCGATGGTGGCGGGGAAGATTCAGAATCAGTATGCGGTGTTGTATCGGCATGGGCTGCGGGGGAGTGGGTTGAAGGAGTGGAAGAAGCGGGTAGGACGGCAGGAGTCGTTGGATCAGGTGCGGGGGATGGAGGGGATGGCGGCGCGGGAGTATTTTGGTTGTTGGCGGGAGATGTTGGCGGATGAGTGGGGGTTTGCGGGGCGGAATCGGCGACCGCCAACTGATCCGGTGAATGCGTTGTTGAGTTTTGGGTATGGGTTGTTGCGGGTGCAGGTGACGGCGGCGGTGAATTTGGCGGGGCTTGATCCGTATGTGGGTTTTTTACATGAGGTGCAGCGGGGGCAACCGGCGATGGTGCTGGATTTGATGGAGGAGTTCCGTCCGTTGGTGGCGGATAATGTGGTGCTGGCGGTGATTAATAATCGGGAGATTCAACAGTCGGATTTTACGGAGAGTTTGGGGGCGTTTTTGTTGTCGGAGTCGGGGCGGAAGGTGTTTTTGCAGGCGTTTGAGCGGAAGTTGAATGATGAGTTTAAGCATCCGCTGTTTGAGTATCGCTGTACTTATCGACGGGCGATTGAGTTGCAGGCGCGGTTGATGGCGCGGCATTTGCAGGAGGGAGTACCGTATAAGCCGTTGGT
>CAZHXN010000058.1:0-29008 GCA_964536415.1 uncultured bacterium | reverse complement strand
TTTAGTTCTTTAATTTGTAGCTTTTTGCACTGTTACACCAAAATCTCAGGAGAGCTTCTTAGCGGTGAAGTATTCTCAAGACTGACCTGTTAACCTAAAGTCAAAGTGCGCCAATTTTTTTATGGATTGAGGCTGGTCCGGAAAGATACAGCCTTTGTCACCTCAGTGAGGGGCAGGCAATTGGCTTGAGCCAATTGTTCATCAGGTGCTTCTGCCCTTCAGAGACTTGGGAAATACTGTAACCTATCTCTTTTAAAAATCAAGAGGAGACAACACGTGTTTGAGTGTTTGCATGAGACTTGAAGTGGTTTTGTCGGCTCTCATTGGGTGGACATTGATACCGTTGGTAGGGGATACCAATCCGGTAATGTTGTTGAGGGTCGATCGCGCAAAGCACCCCATCTGCAAGGGTTAACTGAGCAGGGTATTCCCGGCGGCGTAGTTCTGGACTAATTGCCCACAGGTTCAATGGCGCAGGCGGATGGGGTAAGGTGGCTAAGGTTTGCCATGCCCCATCATAATTGGGGAGACGCTTGAGAAAGACAAATGCGGCTCTATCTGTGTGGGGATAAAAGGGTGGCAACGCGAGGGCGAAACTGAGGCCCAAGGCCACATCCTGAAAGTTTTTGTAGCCGATCGCGACCATCAATGCCTGGTCCGGTTCCGATCCCAAATGATAGGCCACCTGTTGTGGTTGAAATGGCTTGGTAAATGCCAAATTCCAGATGACAAAAAGGCTGCTGAGTAGCGAGAGCGTAAAAAATACGATCGGAAATAGACCTTTATTGAAGATCGATGTTCTGATCGATGAATTAAGGTTCGCACTGGCTTTATGAACAATACTTTGCTGACAGGCGGCTGCCAATAGGGCACACACCGCCGGGTAATAGACAAAACTATAGCGGGGCGCGATCGTGATATCCCGATTTAAGCCATAGGCGATCGCCCAAAATTGGAGCAACACGAGTGCTATAAATCCCAATAATGTCCAGGTTTCCAAATGGGTAGTCGGCGATCGCCACAGGCTAACTCCCCCCCGAACCGCCATGCGCCCCAAGCAAACGAGAAATCCTAGCGTCAGTATCCCCATCGGTACGACAACCCACCAAGGCTGATTCTCCACCGGCAGGGCCACCACCATCGCCACCCAGGTGAGGACGGTTTGATAAATCGGCGCGAACGGATTCGCCAACTGGAGCCAACTGGTTTCACCGCGATCGGCATGGCCCTGCAACGTCGCCAGCCACGGCCCATAGGCCAACCCCACGCCCCCGATCGCCAACCCGATCGCGCCCCATTGCCAACGGGTGAGCCATCGTCGTTCCCACAGCGATCGGCCCAGCAAAACCCCCACCTGGGCGACCACAGCCATGAGGAAAAAATAGTGGGTATAGAGTCCTAAGCTGTTGACCCCGATCCAACCCAACCAGTAGGGGGGACGGAAGCGCTGATCTTGATAGAGATCCCGCTGTATCTGGATCAGGCAAATCAGGGCCAGCGTCAGCCAAACCATCGGCAACGTATAGTGTCGGGCCTCTTGGGAGAGATAGACAGCAAAGGGGGAAACCGCCATCAGCACCGCCCCCCAAACCCCTGCCTGCTGGTTAAAGGCAACCCGATTGAGCCAGTAAAGCAGCCCGATCAGCAGCACCCCCATCAGGGCCGGGAACGATCGCAGTTGCCAGGTGAGGCTCGTCAGGTCCGGTGCCGGGGCTAGCCAGGTGAGCCATTGGTGCAGCCAGCAGAAAAAGAGGGGGGGATGGGTGGATTCTTGGGTGACGGTGGCGGCGATCGCGGCGCAGGTCGTGGGTTGGAGGTGAAACAGATTCAGGAGATCGGGGAAGCCGATCGTTTGCGCTAAGGGGACGACTTGATAGCTTTGACCGAGGCTGAAGAGGGCGGTCAGGATTTCATCGAGCCAGAGAGGTTTGGCGGCGAGTTGCCAGAAGCGGAGACCCGTCCCCAGGACGAGCGCCAGGAGGAGGAGCATACACCAGGGGGTTGGGAAAATCTTCTTAAACCGAGAGGCTTTGGGAACCACAAAGACACCAAGACACGAAGGGGATAGGCAGATTAAAGCTCAAAATTAAAGCCGGATTGTTTGAGATGTTGATATTTTTGCTGATCAAATTGGTAGAGGCGGGCGGCCCGGTGGGGGACATTTTTTTCCACTTCGTCTAGTTCGATGAGCAGGTCCATTTTTAAAATCTTTTTGCGGAAGTTGCGTTTATCTAAGGGTTGGCCGAGGACTTTTTCGTAGAGGGTTTGCAGTTGGGTGAGGGTGAATTTTCCCGGTAAGAGTTCAAACCCGATCGGCTCGTGACGGACCTTAGTGCGCAGGCGATCGTAGGCCATCGCCACAATTTGATTATGGTCAAAGGGCAGATTGGGTAACTGTTGCACGGGGAACCAGGCCGCATCCCGCGCATCTGTAGTGGCCTGGATCTGATAATTACGCAAATTCACCAGACCATAGTAGGCCACACTCACCACCCGCTCCCTCGGATCGCGATCGAGGCCGCCAAAGGCATAAAACTGCTCCAGGAATACGTCTTCCAGTCCCGTTTCCTCCTGTAATTCGCGACGGGCGGCGGTATCCAGCGTTTCCTCCAGCCGCACAAAGCCACCGGGAAGCGCCCACTGACCAGAAAAGGGCGGCAAATCCCGCTGAATCAAAATCACTTTCAGACCCTCGTCATCCAGCCCAAACACCACACAGTCAACGGTTAGGGCAGGGCGGGGATAGAGATAGGTATAGGGCATCGCAACCACGGAGTCATCGGCGTCATCTTGAGCTTGTCATCTTGAGCTTGGCAGAATATTAAGGATCGAGGCCGCGATAAAGGTCGGCGATCGCAAATTCGAGGCCAATACTTTGCAATAGAACGCGATCGTCAGCTTCATAAACCGTCGTTTCCCAGGTTCCCATCGTCGTGCGGCGACGGCATTCAACCCGTTGGGACGCTTGGGCAATTAAGACATATTCTTCCAGAGAGTCCAGCCGTTGATAGTCCTGGAACTTTTCACCCTCATCAAAGGCTTGGGTGCTGGGGGAGAGGACTTCGGCGATCAGCTTGGGATAGCGCTTGAAGTAACGGTCTTCGCGATCTCGGGGGTCGCAGGTGACGAAGGCATCGGGATAGTAATAAAACTCGTCCTGATAGTTGACTTTGACGTTACCGGAATAAAAACGGCAGTTGGTCGGGTCACCGAGGTGATCGTCAATAAGCTTGAGGAAGTTGAAGGTGAGGCGATCGTGGTTGTCGGTCCCCCCAGCTATCGCATAGACAAGCCCCCGCCGGTATTCATGACGAATGTCGCTGTGGCGTTCGAGGTCGAGATAGTCCTGGGGGCTGATGTAGTGGGGGACGGCAATCATGGCGGCAGGGGTGGAGGCTGACTCTATGGCTGACACTTATGGCTGACACTTTATGGCTGACTCCATTGTAAAACGCTGAAATTCAAAATCCGGCCTTGACATAGTGTAGTCTTTACACCTATATTTAGTGTATTCTTGACACTAAGTCCATGAACACAGTCTTCGACATCGCCGCTGGGTCAGTCATCGGACGGGGACATCGGCGGCTTGGCCGCAATAACCAGGATGCATACGCCGTCCAAGCCCAGATCGATCGCACGATCGCGGTGGTGTGTGATGGGTGTGGGAGTTCTCCCCACAGTGAAGTGGGTGCCCAGTTGGGGGCGAGATGGGTTGTGGCTAGTCTCGATCGCCAGTGCGAACGCGGCCAACCGAAACTGCAAGATCCTGACTTTTGGCCCGAACTGCAACGGGAGCTTCTGAACCAGATCCGGCAGGTGGCGACAGGCTTGGGATCTGAGCTAGAAACGGTGATTTGGGACTATTTTTTATTCACGATCGTCGGCGTAATTGTCACTGCCGAAATCACAGTAATTTTCTCCCTGGGGGATGGGGTGGCGATGCTCAATGAGGAGGTGTTGCTGCAAGGAACGATTGCTTGCCCATGTTGATCTCATGCCAGAGATGTTTACGCCATTTTGGCAGGACGATCGCTATTTTCGGAATCCTGATCAGGTGCGTCGTTATTTGGTGCGGTGTAATCGGGAGGTGATTCAACCCAACTGGCAGACCCAAGTGCTAGAACGACAGAGTGGACTGCTAGAAGATGATACGACCCGGGTTCTCATGAGAAGAAAATCACTGGAGGTACCCCTATGTTAGGCGCGATCGCGGGTGACATGATTGGTTCGATTTATGAATGGCAAAATTGCAAAAGTAAGGATTTTACCCTGTTTAGTCGCCGAAGTCATTTTACCGATGATACGGTGTTGACGGTTGCGATCGCGGACACCTTGCTTAACCAGGGGGATTATGTGGATAATTTTCACCGCTATTACGCCTGGTTTCCATTAGCGGGCTATGGCAAAAATTTTACCCTATGGGCTACTTTTAAGCATCGCGATCCCTATAACAGTTGGGGTAATGGTGCAGCCATGCGAGTTAGTCCGGTTGCCTATGCTGGGGATGCCCTGGATACGGTCTTACAAATGGCGATGGCGAGTGCAGCCGTCACCCACAACCATCCCGATGGCATTCGCGGTGCCCAGGCAACGGCAGCGGCAATTTTCCTCGCTCGAATCGGACACTCCAAAGCTGAGATTAAAACCTATGTTGAATCAACTTTTGGGTATGACTTGAACCGTACCTTAGCTGAAATCCGTCCGTGCTATCGCTTTGATGTGTCCTGTCAGGGGTCAGTCCCCCAGGCTATTATTGCCTTTCTGGAATCAACCGATTTTGAAGATGCCATTCGTAATGCGGTGTCGATCGGGGGCGATAGTGACACGATTGCCTGCATTACTGGAGGAATCGCCCAAGCCTTTTATGGTGGCGTCCCAGCACCAATTGCCACTGAAGTGTTAACCCGTTTAGACCCCCGTCTCCGCACCATCACTGAGCAGTTTATGCACACCTATGGATGTTTACCTTAACCATAAACGCCTGCGACTTAAACCCAGTCAACTGATTGGCAAAGGCAGCGAAGCGGATATTTACGATCTGGGCAAAGGTCAAGCCCTCAAGCTCTTTAAGCCGCTCGATCATCCTGATTATCAAGCCTCCCCCCAATTGCAACAAGCCGCGCAGCTACGTCTACAGGAACACCAGCAAAAGCTACGCCAGTTTCCATTGATTATTTGGAGCCTGAAAACTATGACTACAACAACCCTAACTCAATTGCCCATCCCCCAACACTTTCAAGCCGATCGCGTGGGTGAAGTCTGGCGCGTTCCCTATCAAGAGCGGGCGGCTGAGGCTGAGGCTTGGGCTAAACAACATCGACTCCAACCCGCAGCCAAGGACAAAACTCGTCTTTGCTTGATGTTGGTCGATGTGCAGAATACCTTTTGTATCCCAGAGTTTGAACTCTTTGTGGGAGGAAAATCGGGACGCGGCGCGATCGAAGATAATATCCGCCTTTGCGAATTCATCTACCGCAATCTAGGAGTCATTACCGAAATTGCCCCCACGATGGATACCCATACTGCTACCCAGATTTTTCATCCTGTTTTTTGGGTTAATGATGCGGGGGAACATCCCAACCCCATGCAGATGATTCAACTGGATGAGGTGAAGGCGGGTATTTGGAAAGTTAATCCGGCGATCGCCCATAGTCTTGCTCAGGGGAATTATATAGCGCTCCAGCAACATGCCCTTCATTATGTCGAAAAACTCGCCGATGCCGGTAAATTTCCCCTCACGATCTGGCCCTATCATTCCATGTTGGGGGGGATTGGCCATGCTCTGGTTTCAGCGGTGGAGGAAGCCTGTTTTTTCCATAACATTGCCCGCCATAGCCAGACTCGGTTTGAAATTAAGGGAGGTAATCCCTTAACTGAAAATTATTCGGTTCTACGCCCAGAGGTGTTGGAAGGGCCTGATCGTCGTCCAATTGCGCAGAAGAATACCCGGTTTATTCAGCGTCTATTGGAATTTGATGGGGTCATTATTGCTGGGCAGGCTAAAAGCCATTGTGTCGCCTGGACGATCGCAGATCTGCTCACGGAAATTCAAAGTCAAGATCCGGCTCTCGTGGAGAAGGTGTATTTGCTGGAGGATTGTACTTCACCCGTTGTAGTACCCGGTATTGTGGACTTTAGCCAGGAAGCTGATCAGGCGTTTCAACGGTTTGCCGCAGCGGGGATGCATTTGGTGCAGTCGGTGGATGCGATCGCGTCTTGGCCAGGAGTTTCTCTCTAAATTTCTGACAGCTTTGGGTTCACCACCAAGACACCAAGAGCACTAAGAAAACACCAAGCTCTTGGTGACCCTTGGTGTCCTTAGTGCCTTGGTGGTTCCCGAAAGATACGTTGCACTTTTTTGCATAAGGAGCTTACCCATGTCCACCCCTAACCTGCATGACTTTTTCCAATCTGCCCAAAACGAAGACTTACTTTCTAACACCTCCTTCCAAGCCCTGAATATCATTGATATCGGTGCCCAAATTCAAGCCGGTTTAGGAATCGCGATCGATGACGTAACCGCGACATGGGTATCCGCAGCGAGTGGATTCTTACCCCCGGCAATGGTCATAAGGAAATTCAGCAAGCCTTCCAGCTATTCTCCCAGTCGGCCCTGTGTGTCAGCTAGAGTGCAACAGCCTTCAGCCAGTCAAGCTTAGGCGGATTTGGGAGTTAGGGGGGCAGTCACTACTGACTTTCCAGAAAATGCAAATTCTCAATCGCTGGCTGGTAGTTAGGATCTAGTTTAATGGCTTCCTTAAAGGCGGCGATCGCCTGTGCTTGCCTGCCCAAGGCCACCAAGAGCGTACCCCGATTATTCCAGATATTCGGATTTGTCGCATCCAGGGCGATCGCTCGATCAGAAGCCACCAAGGCCTCTTGATAGCGATCGAGCCGCTTGAGCGCGATCGCTTGATTATCCCAAGCCGTTGCATAGTGATCATCGAGACGCGCGGCTTCCTGGAAAGCAGTGAGGGCGGCTGCATAGTCTTGCATGGCCATTAAGATCATCCCACGGGTATTCTGGAGTCGCGCTGAGGGTGGTAACTGATAATGCTGGCGTAAATTCCTGGCTTCTTCCAGGGCTAGTAACGCCCCTCGATACTGCTGCAAGCTATAGAGAAGCTCTGCCTTAGTGACAAAATCATTCGGATTTTGAGCCTCTCGACGCTGACTTTGCAGGCCCATAGCCTGGTTAAGGGTTTCCAGGGCAGCGGCGAATTGCCCTAACTGATGCAGCGCCCCGGCTCGACAACGGAGGGCATCGTAGTACTAAGGTGTAATGGCGATCGCCCGGTTGCAGGCCGTTAGGGCACTCGCATAGTCGTCGGCAAAACCAGCAATAAATCCCTTGGCAAACCAGGCTAAGTAGAGATTGGGGCGTATCTGAAGGGCACGATCGAGGCTAGCTTGGGCAGCATCGATCTGGCCAATGCGCCATTGTTGGTTGCTCAGTTCAAGCCAATAGACGGGATTATTAAGGTCGTCAATTAGCGGGGGGCGCCAGACCTGGCGCAGGTCCAGTGCCACTGGCGGGGGTGGAGTATTGCTAAGGTTGACATTAAGGGTAATCCCCGATGAACGCGCCAGATTAAAAAAAGTGTGAATGGGGATACCCAAACTATGACCAATTTTAATGCGCTCTACTGCCTCAGCATCTTCTAAAAATTGCTGAATGATCCGATCATTGACATCAATCTTTTTACCATCCGCCCGCCCATGAATGCCAATAACCTGTCCCAAGGTATCCAATACCGGCCCACCACTCATGCCGGGATAGGTCAGATTGGAGTACACCAATTCATAGTTTTGATAGCGGGTCAGAGGATTGGTAATTGCTGATGCTGAGGTATCAATCAGAATACCAGGGTTCACAACCAGATCTTGGCCCTCGACATTCGGAAATCCGGCCACAAAAACGAAGGGCCGACGCTGGGCATTCCAAGCAGTTTATCATCGCGATGAATGCTGATCTCTGCCAATTTCATAGGTGCGATTTTCATAAAGCTGATATTGAAAATTGGATAGACTGGCGATCGCATACGGACGGTTACTATTAAACGTGACAAGAGCCAGATCCGTATCGCTACCAATCGGGATAATCTGGTTTTTCTGGAAGCGATGGTGCTGACGATCGGGGGTTTGAATTTCGGCCTCTTCACCCGGCAAAATATCTTTGACAACGTGGGCAGCCGTCAACACATAATAAGTCGTCCCCTTCTGGGCAATAATGACCCCAGAGCCAGGATCACCGGGTCCCCAAATCCGCACCGTGAATTGACGGGCCAGGATTTGAATTTGGGCCAGACTTAACCCCATCGCTGCACGGGTAGAAGCCACGATCGCCAGCATGACCCAAAACCAATAGATAATTCCAGTGACCAGTGATTTCATGAGCCACAACCCCGAGCAATCCTTAAAAACCCATGCGAAAAACACGCCCACCAGCCGTCGCTTCCTTAATGAGCAGGGTTAACCCCTGTCGGCCTTGGCCCTGCCAGGGCCGACCAAAAACCTGAACCTGAGCATCAATCTGCCCACCCGGTTCAGCAAAGGCTTCTCCCAATGCACTATTCACCAACGAGAAACGGGCTTTAATCTCCTGATTATTCGCATCCAGAACCTGGGAATAAACTGGCACAAAGGCAAACCGACGACGACTGTTGTTATACACCGTAAAGCGTAAGGAAAAGTTACCCGATCGACTGATATCAGCTTCCTTGATTTCAATCCGCACCTGGTCGTTATTCTGGCTAATGTTAAGGGCCAGCGGGCCAACCGGATGGGAGGGACCATCCACAACAGCAGGACTGGTTTGGGAGGGCAGCGGGGCGGAGTCTGTGGGTAATCCCCAGAGCGGTTCCCGGTCGTTGGAAGTCACCGCCGTAGTGGGGGCCACAGCAACACTGGCAGACTGGGCAGTGGAGTCTGTGGGTAACCTTCCCCCCACCAGATACTCCCGAATCTCAGTATGTCTTTCAATACCCTCATAGGCATAGCGGTTATAGCGATTAGTCAGAATCAAATGCTCTAAATAACGAACACGGGCCGGTGGGGCCGGATGCGTGTCGAGCCAGCCTGTGCGCGATTGCGACGGATGATGACGCTTTAAGGTCTCCATAAAACCATGCAACCCATCCGCTGAATAGCGGAGGCTACTGCTCCCGGCTTCAACGGGGGTAGTGGCTAAAAGTTTGGTCCCTAAAATATCAGCCTGTTGTTCATTGCGGCGGGAAAATTCAGCTTGAGCACCTCGGAAATAGTCACCTATCAAACTACCAAAAATGGGGAATCCGCGAAATAAAGCACCAAAATAGTTGAGCTTACTGGTCTCCAACCTCCGCAAGTAACCGTGGGAGAGGGCCGCATGGGCGACTTCATGGGCTAAGAGGCCCGCCAACTCCGCCTCCGATCGCGCCGCCAAAATCGCCCCTTTATGCACCACAATTTTTCCGCCTGGATAGGCTGAAGCATTAATACTGGGATCATCAACAATAAAAAACTCGTAGTTCAGGTCGGAACGCCCTGCAGCTCGTGCTAATTTATGACCCAGTTGGTTAACGTAGTCAGTCAGTATTGGATCGGTGACTAAATCCCGGCGACGGCGAAGTTGCGGAGCCATGATCTGATCTCCATAATCTTTTTCGCCTAACTCGATCAGGGCCAGAAAATCTTGCCCACCTGGCATTCGTTCGGCCAAACTGCGCAGCAACCGCGCTTCAAGTCGATAGCGGTTGATTTCCCGCTGAAAGCGACGCGTATTTTGATCGGCCAGAGCTTGAAACTCTGCGACATCGGGATCATCGTGATAGGTCAGCACAAACTGACGGGCTGCGATCGCCGCTTCCAGCCAGTAGAAAAACAGACGATTATCGCGGGTCGCAGCCCGATCCAAAACAGCAATTTTTTCCTTAATAATCGCCGGTTGTTCGGGGAAGAGGGCCGAGGCCCGCTCCATAACTGATACCGCATCCCTGGGTTGATCCGTTCTGGAATTATTCCGGCAGGCTTGTGGGTCCTCCTCACAGGCATGAGCCAGCAGGACATGGCCAGGCAGGAAGTCGGGATAATTTTCCGTTAGTTTTTGTAGGGGTTCATAAATCTTACTTTCATGAATAAACCGCTCTTCCCCAGCCCGCCCAATTTTGCCTGCCCCTAACCCTTCCCGTGCTGTCCGCAGATAAACATTCGCAGCCCCCGATAGCCGACTGGGATCACTGAACGGCTGCGACAAGGCCATCCCACTGGCAAATTGCGGTTTTACCGGGCTGGCCAGACGCTCAGCCATTTGTAAATTGCCCTCCCGGTAGAAGCGATCGGCCTGGGCCAGGGCTTGAAAATAGGGCGACGCCCGGAAATTCTCCTGGGCCAGCAAGACACGGGATGCCAGCACAACCACCAGGCAGGCACTCAAGCAAAGAGAGACAAACCTTACCCAACCTTTCCAGTATCCATGCATAGTCACCTCCCTGTGATGCCATCCCCTAAGCCAGAATCATCCCCACCATCCAGCATTTGTCAGGTAAAACCTGGCCCCGCCTGAGCGGCTATGACAGGGAGACGGCGCTAGATTCCGCGCCCTAACCAGCACCCCGCACTGGCCCAACTTCCCCAATCGGTCCCCATCCAGTCAGGTCCGTACCTGTTTTAAACAATGTACCTTAAGCAGCTTGCTTGATAGTGTAAAGCTATCATAAAAATTCGCTTGAGTATCGCAAATATAACTTCACATATATTATGATGTGCGCTACTTTCACTGTTGACTATCAGCTAACTGTGTCAGGGTTTAGTGATGTGTTTGCTGGTATAGCAGCCCTAAACGAATTGTAAGGAGAAACAGTCCTGAAGCCATTATCTTTATACAGCCTAGGGGAGGCTCACTCACGAATAACCTAGAATTGCCATATCTCTAGGAAAAGCGAAAGTCACAAGGCAGCCACGAACATTGGGTTATTTCCCCAGAGTCATGAGAGGCGACGAGGTTTCTGGCGCAGTAAAGGGAAGTACCGGGCAGCAGAGCCAGGAAGTTGAGCCAGATCTGACATTACTCTGCACCATGTGGAGACTGCTGTTTCCAGGATGATCCTAGCGCAGAAAAGGCGGCCTGCCGCTTGATTTCGCGACGGTCCCATTCAACGCCGAAATGAGCCAACGCCATCAGGCAGGCTACCCCTGTTGGACCTCGCCAGTTGGAGCTTGGCGCTAGCACCACAATTTGATGGTATGGACGGTATGCCAAAACTTGGACCTGTCCACAGGTCGCAAGTCACCGGCAGGCAGCCCCCAGGGGATACAGTTGTAACCCATTTACGACACAATAGATTAACAATTGTTCACGCGGAAGAAAAAGAGTCATGACCAATCGTTGGGCGGGAGGCCGTCGGCCCATCTCAACCTACCTCTGGCGATACGGCCAACGGACGATCGCGCGTATCGTCATCCTTGGCTTCCTGGCGATCGCCCTCACGGTGATCAACTTCGCTCTGTTCCAGCCAGCCCCAGCCCTCGCTAGCTTGAATGACGATCGCTTTGATGGCAACATCTTCGCCCTCTATGCGGGCAACGGCTCCCTGGTCCCCCCCCGTGTCACCCTCCAGCAGTCCCGCCAGCGCCCCGATCGCGCCACGATCATGATGATCTATGTCGAAGACAGCCGGGATTGTAAACAATATTCCTCTGTACTGTCCCAACTCCAAGCGTTCTATGGCCGTGTTGCCGACTTGATCCCAGTTAATGCTGATTCCCTGCCCTCCCAACCCAGCCGTGACCCCAACCAACCCAGCTACTACTACCGGGGGCTGGTTCCCCAAACGGTGGTCTTTAACCAAGCCGGCAAAGTTGTCCTTAATCGGACCGGGGTCTTACCCTTTGAGCAGGTAGATGATGTCATGCGGGATGTCTTTGACCTGCTGCCGCGATCGCAGTCCGTGGAACTGAAACGCCGCCCCGTGAATGAGCTAAATACAGAGCTAGTGGCTGATTAGGGTAGGGGTATATTATCGTCTAGAGGCATCGATGCCATGAACAGGTTGAGACAACGGCTATCCCGCCTGATCGGAGCGATCGCCCTGATGGGAGGACTGCTCAGTTGTGGCAACCTTGCCCAACTGGTTGAATCCAGTGGCCCATTAGACTTCACCGCAGGCGAGGCAACCCCAATTAGCCAGATCCTGAACCAGGTCCAACCTGCCCGATCGCAGAACATCTCCCCCGGCGCATCAACCCCAACCCCGACGCAATTGCGGGGGCAAGTGGTGGAGGTGGTCCCCTTGCTCCAGGGCGGAGCCTATCGGCTTCAGGATCATAGCGGGAGCATTTGGGTATTCACCCCTGCCCTGTTACCCCAGGTGGGCGATGTGCTCCAGATCCGAGGGGAAGCCCGCTATCAACCCATTACGATCGCAGGGCAAGACCTCGGCGAAGCCTATGTGACTGAAATTGAGCGACGATGATTCTTCCCCTTTCCCCCTGCACCCTGAATGCCTTGCAGGGTCGATCTCGACGCTCCCGACGATCGCCGTTTTTCCCCGTCACCCCTCATACTGCCGGGGTCTTAATAAGTATTTTTCTCCAAAAAATGGTAGAAAATTATATAGAAAATTAAATTTTCGTAAAGCCAGGAGTGGGTATGTATATTGTGCAGATTGCATCGGAATGCGCCCCTGTCATCAAGGCTGGCGGTCTTGGCGATGTTGTCTATGGCCTCAGCCGCGAATTGGAGACCCGGGAGCATTGCGTTGAGATCATTCTGCCGATGTACGACTGCATGCGCTACGACCACATCTTTAACCTGCACGAAGCCTATCGCGACCTGTGGGTACCCTGGGGCAATGGTGCGATCCACACAACGGTTTTTTGCGGTTGGGTGCATGGGCGGTTATGTTTCTTTATCCAACCCCACTCCAACGAAAACTTCTTCAATCGGGGCCACTACTATGGGTCGCGGGATGACCACATGCGGTTTGCCTTCTTCAGCAAGGCGGCGTTGGAATTCCTCCTCAAAAGTGGAAAACGTCCCGATATCCTCCACTGCCACGACTGGCAAACGGGTCTCGTGCCCGTCCTGCTCTACGATATGTACAAATGGCAGGGCATGGATAATCAGCGGGTTTGCTACACAATTCATAATTTCAAACACCAGGGTATTTCCGGGGCTGATTCGCTGAATGCGGTGGGCCTTCGTAATACGCCCTATTACTTTAGCTACGATCGCCTGCGGGATAACTTCAACCCCTTTGGGATTAACTTTATGAAGGGGGGAATTGTTTACTCGAACTACGTGAATACGGTTTCACCACACCATGCCTGGGAAGCTCGGTTTGAGTCCTGTGGCTATGGGTTAGGGCATACCCTGGAAATTCACCAGTCTAAATTTGGCGGTATTCTCAATGGGATTGATCACGATGTTTGGAATCCGGCGAGCGATGTGCACATTCCCCATCACTACACGATCGAAACCTTTGAAATTAAGGCCAAAAACCGTCGAGCACTACGCGATCGCCTGCTCCTGCGGGATGAACCCAAGCCGATTGTGGCCTATATCGGTCGTTTGGATGATCAGAAGGGGGTGCATCTGGTCCACCATGCAATCTACTACGCCTTGAACCGGGGGGCACAATTTGTCTTGCTGGGGTCCGCAACGGATGCCAAGATCAATAGCTGGTTCTGGCACGAAAAGAATTTTCTTAACAATAACCCCGACTGCCACCTGGAATTAGGCTTCAATGAGGAACTCTCGCATTTAATCTATGCTGGGGCTGACATGATTGTGGTCCCCAGTAACTTTGAACCCTGCGGCCTGACCCAAATGATTGGGCTGCGCTATGGAACAGTCCCGATCGTGCGTGGTGTGGGTGGCCTCGTGAATACCGTCTTCGATCGCGACTATGACCAGGCCCATCCCCCCGAAAAACGTAATGGGTATGTCTTCTTCCAAACCGATAATGTTGCGCTGGAGTCGGCGATGGATCGGGCGATCGGGCTGTGGTTCCATTTCCCAGAGGAATTCCGCAAATTAGCAAAACAGGGGATGGCCTACGACTATTCCTGGCATGATCCCGTCGATCGCTATGAAGAAGTCTATGAGTTCATTAAGGCTTAGACAGCGAGACTTCAGATCTCGGAGGCTTTGAAAAACTCCGAGGTCTAGCTGGAAGGGTGTTATAATGGTCAAACGCTGTTAGTCAGCGATCGCGGGATGTAGCGCAGCTTGGTAGCGCACTTCGTTCGGGACGAAGGGGCCGCTGGTTCGAATCCAGTCATCCCGATTACCGTTAAGACCTGTCCTTAACGCCTTGCGGCTTCAGCCTGCCTCGGCACTAGGGGCTAGGTGTCCCTGGGAAGCCTAAAATAGGGACTGGGATCGTCAGTTTACGTTGAGTTAACGCCTTGACACGCGCTGGCGTGGCACGAATCACGCTGGACTTGAATGCTGGATTTATTACTGATTGCGGGTTTAGGGTTCCTGGGGAGCTTTGGTCACTGCTTGGGGATGTGTGGTCCCCTAACGTTGGCGTTTTCCCTCGCCCAGCCAGTCACGGCGACCAAGCCAGGGCCACCGTGGCGCTTTCACCTGCTCTTAAATCTGGGGCGTATCGCTAGCTATGCCCTGGTCGGTGCCAGTATTGGTGGGCTTGGGTCAGTGCTGGTGGCCAGTGGTCAGATGGCGGGTGTGGGGAGTCTTTTCCGGCAAGGCATGGCGATCGTTACCGGTTTGCTGCTGATTTGGTTTGGCCTTGGGCAAATTAACCCCCACGGGTTACCCCCGGTTCCATTTCTGAATCCAATGGCCCAGGCGGCATTGCACGATCGCCTCGAACGGGGCCTCCAGCGCCTTTCCCTAAACCCCCACGATTGGACCCCGCTTTTTCTGGGCTTAGTTTGGGGGCTGATGCCCTGCGGCTTTCTCTACGCGGCCCAACTGAAGGCGGCGGAAACGGCTAACCTCTGGCGGGGAGGTGCAACCCTGTTGGCGTTTGGCCTCGGTACCCTGCCGATGATGTTGGGGGTGGGCACTTCAACTGCATGGCTCAGCCGCGATCGCCGCAGCCAACTGTTTCGCCTGGGGGGTGGGTTAACGTTAACGATCGGTGTCCTCACCCTCCTGCGCAGTGGTGACATGGTAGACTATACCGGCCATGCTTCCCTCGGCTGCTTGTGGCTGGCGCTGATTGCCCGTCCCCTCAGTCGGCTGTGGCCGACAGGCCTGGGGGTTCGGCGTGTCTTGGGGGTGGGGGCGTTTATCCTGGCGCTGGCCCACATGGCCCACATGGTGACAATGGGGTGGAATGTGGCGGCGTTGCCCTTCCTGGTGCCGATGCTCCAGGTGGGGGGCTGGGCAGGGGTGGTGGCCCTGGTCCTGATGGTTCCGCTTGCCCTGACCAGTTTTGACCGGGCGCAAGCATCCCTTGGCCGTCATTGGCGATCGCTGCATTTGCTCAGTATTCCCATCTTCCTGCTGGCGGTTACCCACACCCTCCTCCTCGGCAGCCGGTATTTGGGCAGCTTTACCCCATCGGCCTGGAACTGGTTGGCGGCTGGTCTCTTAGCCACCCTGACGGGCCTCACCCTGCTGCTGCGGTGGCGGTGGTTCTGGTCACTGTTATCGTTAGAACGATTTTATGCGTCTCCCAAGTAGTTCGGGTCAAAATCGGAGGAACTGGGGGATGGACGTCGGGGTCGCGATCGCCTCTGTCGGGAGTCTGGCTGGCTGGCGCTCCCGACCGGCCTATGCCCACAAAACCGAGGTATCGGGTGATGTGGCGGGGATTTGGCATCTGGAACCTAACCATAGCCCGAAGGCGGGGGAACCCGCCCAGGTCTGGATTGCCTTAACCCAAGCTGGGGGCAAGGTGATTCCCCTGAAGGACTGCGACTGTCGCTTAACGGTCTATGCTGGTCCCACGATCGCCGCGCCGCCCCTCTTAGAACCGCCCCTAGTGGCGATCGCGGCGGAACAGTACCAGGGGATTCCTGGTGCTACCCTCATCTTTCCCACCGTGGGGCAATACTTCCTACAGTTGACGGGAAAACCCCAGGCCGGCGCGACGTTTCAACCCTTTGCCCTGAGTTATACCGTCACCGTTGCGGCGGGCCAATCCCCGGCCCCAGCGATCGCCCTGCCACCGTCGCCTCCCTCGCCATCTCCTGCTGCTGCCGCTGTTCCCCTGGTTTCGCCTCACTTTGGGGCTGGATGGCTGGGGGTTGGTGTCCTGCTTAGTCTTGCGGTTGGCCTGTGGTTGGGCCGTCGTCGTCCGCCACTGCCTTAAGGCCAGAACCCCAGGGATGAGCGCTCTCAATCCCTCCAGGGTCATGCCACAATAAGCCCTGGGAAAAACAACGCTGGCGAAACTATCTGGTGAAGAGGAGGACCTGTCCCCATGCCCCGACGCCGTGCCCACGATCGCGCCCCCAATCAACTCCGTCCCATTCGCTTTCAGCGTCACTTCACGCGCTTTGCGGCGGGGTCGGTGCTGGCCCACTGTGGACAAACCCAGGTCCTCTGTACGGCAACGGTCCAACCCGAAGTTCCCCCATTTCTGGTGGGTACGGGCCAGGGTTGGCTCACGGCGGAATATCGGTTGCTCCCGGCGGCAACCCCCCAACGGCAAGCCCGCGAATGGACTAAACTCTCCGGTCGCACCCAGGAAATTCAACGGCTGATTGGCCGATCGCTGCGATCGGCGCTGGATCTGACGGCCCTGGGGGAGCGGACGATCACGATCGATGCCGACGTGTTGCAAGCGGATGCGGGAACCCGGACGACGGCGATTACGGGTGGGTTTGTGGCCCTGGTGGATGCGATCGCCACTCTGCTTCAGACAGGAGAACTCACCACGTCCCCCCTGCGTCACCAAGTCGCCGCGATTTCGGTGGGGTTGGTCGGGGGGGAGGCGTTGCTCGACCTAGACTACCCGGAGGATGTGGCGGCAACGGTGGATTTTAATGTGGTGATGAACCAGGATTTACATCTGATTGAGGTTCAGGGGACGGCTGAATCGGGGAGCTTTACGCGATCGCAGTTACAGGCGATGCTGGACTTGGCAGAGGGGGGGATTAAGCAATTGTTTGTGTATCAACGTCAGGCTCTGGTTGAGGGGCTGCGTGTGGCGCAACTCCTGCCCGAATACGGCGGGGGGGCCGGTTAGTAGAGAGCGGGGACGGCTTGGGCGGTGGTCCGATCGGTCTCTGAGACTAGGGTAAGGCGATCGCCTGCGAGGGCATATACTTGGCGCAGGGGTTGGGTGGGACAACAGGCCGCGTCATTGGGACCGTGACTGATCAGATCAACCTGGATTTGACCGTTGAGAATCTGGACGGACTCGATGTTCACCCGTTCGCGCCGCGTCTTCGCAGGAGAATCGCCGAGGAGGGTGGTCGCGATCGGGGTGAAGCGAGTCTCCTGCTCCCGCACCACGGCTAAATGGACAAAGTTGCCGGTGCCGCCGCTGTTCGCGACCAGAATCACCGCTGCGGCCTCTGTTCCATCCGCTAACTTTCCAAAGGCGATCGTGTAGGGCCGGTTGAGCAGGTGCACCCGCAAGCCTGCAACGGTATTCTTCTCATACTCGCCGTTGGTCAAGGCTGCCGTGCCAAACTGGGGCAGGTCATAGGTGAGATTTTTCAGGACCTCCACTCGCCGACACCAAGCTTGTTTCTCTGGACGCCACACTTCACGGGTGAGGCAGTTATGCCAAACTGGTTCCTCCTCTGCGGGGGCAGGGCGGGGGGCCACGGGTAACGCCTGGGCCTGGAGGGCTGGGGGACTGACCAGACCGATGATGCTAAGGGTTGTGCCTATCGTCAAACATTGAAAGCGCGATCGCATGGTTAGCTCCTGGGGGTGAATGGGTGAGGTGGGTTCGGCAATTGCCCCTATCAACAGACGGAGAAACCGAATTCCAGTTCCTCAAAGCATTTGATAGCCTGGAATTGCAGTCCTACCAAGCACACAGGGACTCCTCAGAAGCATAGGCTCAAACAAACTCTATGGAAACTAGGTACACTAAATCGTCACTCAATCGTCAGGCTTGCTGGAGGTAAAGGGATGGCTGTGACTGACTATAAGGATTACTATGCGGTGCTCGGCATCAGCAAGGGGGCGAGTGCTGACGATATTAAGAAAGCCTATCGGCGGTTGGCCCGCAAGTATCACCCGGATATGAATCCCGGTAACCGTCAGGCGGAGGCTCGCTTCAAGGAGGTGAATGAAGCCTATGAGGTGCTCTCGGATCCGGAGAAGCGGCGCAAGTATGACCAGTTTGGCCAGTATTGGCAGCAGGTGGGACAGGGCGGCTGGTCACCCAATGGGGCCAATGTGGATTTTGGCGGGTTTGATTTTAGCCAGTATGGCAGCTTTGATGACTTCATTAACGAGTTATTGGGGCGCTTTGCCACGGGTCCCCAAGCGACGGGGACGAGTGGGCGGCGTACCTATTCCTATCACAGTGGCGGGCCTGGTAGTACGGGCTTTGGCGGGTTTAATGACTTTGGCAACTTTACCGATAACACCATCCCCCTCGATCAGGAAACGATCGTGCGCCTGTCCTTTGCCGATGCCTTCCGGGGGACAACGCTGCGGCTAGGGGGCGGGGAGGTGAATATCCCCGCTGGCGTGAAGCCGGGTAGCCGTATCCGCGTCCGGGGCCAGGGCCGCACCCATCCCTACACCCACCAACGGGGGGATCTCTATCTGAAGGTGGAAGTCCAACCCCATGACTTCTTCCAATTCGAGGGGAATAACCTAGTGTGCGAGGTGCCCATTACCCCCGATGAGGCAGCCCTAGGTACCCAGATCGAGGTGCCGACGCCCGATGGCCGGGTGACGGTTCAGGTCCCGGCGGGGGTACGATCGGGTCAATCCCTGCGGTTACGGGGTAAGGGCTGGAAGGTCAAGGGCGGACGCACGGATTTGATGGTGCGGCTAACGATCGTGGTACCCAAGTCCTTGAGTGCGATCGAGCGGGAGTGCTACGAAAAGCTGCGCGATCACCGTCATAGCAACCCGCGTGCCCAGCTGCAACACGTGAGCCTGTAGAGACGGGGGCATCTGCTGGTAGCCCCAGCGGCCAGTCCCCCCAGTGCCAGGATAGCGCCCGCTCCCGGATGTGTCTGGGTTGCCAGGGGGTGCTGTTTTGACAAGGGGCGATCGTGTGTTAAGATGGTAGTCCGGTTAATCCGGTATCGGGGCGTAGCGCAGCTTGGTAGCGCACCACTTTGGGGTAGTGGGGGTCGCTGGTTCAAATCCAGTCGCTCCGATTTTAATTGGCTCCCGGTTGTATTAAGGACGACTTGATTAATTGGGATTGGGGCAGTTGAACTGCAAAAACTTCAGACTGCAACAACTTCAGCAATTGCGTTGCTTGTCGGGACAGGACCTGGCATTTTTCGTGGTATCCTTTTGAAGACCTCATATAAAAGCCAGAGAGATTGACGTATGACATCGTCGTCTTCGTACAGGGAGCAATATCGAGCTTATCTACAGGCCACTGGTATTGCGTTGCATGAGGCAACTGAAAAGACACTTGAGCAGGTCTTGGAGCAGACCAACTGGGAGAATCCTCAAACTGCATTAGATTGGAATAACCTGGCTGTTGCTACCTTAATTGAAGCAGAATTTGTTGATAATTTAGGATCACGATCTATTCGTCTCAACAAAGCCTTAGAGGCACTCAATCAAGGAATTAATCTCGGTAATCATCCTCTACCATTTGCACACCTAGCCATCTTAAAATTGCTTTTGGAATCAAGAAATCAACAGGGCAAATTTACCAATTTATTTCCAACCTTTATTAATCTACTTATTAACGGATTTCATACCAAGAAAAACGTTGGGATAGGCTTGATCTATCTACTATTTGACTTTAGGAAGATCATAACTCAAGAACGTGTCGCATTGCAAATCGTTGATATCCTCAATGCAGACAATGGTTATACACAAGCACTTAAGTTACTAAGCGAATCACTCTATCATAGTTTTTATGCATTTTATAGTACCCCTGCGCTAAGGCTACTGAATTTGGCTGCTCAACTCTCTCCCGATTCAGCCGTTACTCAGTTGAAGCTGGGTATTTCTAATCTGACAAATAATTGTCAAGAAGGGCTACTAAATCTGCATCGTGCCCAGGCACTTGCTCCCCATTTTGCTGCGGCTCGTCAGGCGCTCTATTTAGCCTATCGGGACATGGGAATTCCCCACTTGGCTAAGGTCTGGTTGCAGGCTGATGTAATGCAGTATGAGACTGCACCGATCGCTTTGTCATGGCGATGGACGGAGTTAGCGATCGATGCTCCCGTCACCTATGTCCCGTTTGAAGAATCTTTGCTTATGGCTGTAGAGCCAAGTCTACGCAGTATCGTGACGAAAGTTTTGATTGCGGAAGGGGATTGGTTTGAGTCTGAAATGGAGTTTTGGCGTTATTGGCTCAAACCAGGGATGACGGTTATTGATGTGGGTGCAAATGCAGGTGTTTATACTTTCAGTGCGGCGAAGCGAGTCGGTCCTGATGGTCGTGTCTTCGCGATCGAACCTTTTTCTCGATGTGTCCAATACCTGGAAGTGACCAAGCAGTTAAATCAGTTAGACTGGGTCAGAATCTATAAGGCGGCTGCCAGTAATCATCGGGGAACCGTTCGACTCTCTCTCGCCAGTGCCAGCGAGTTGAATAAGGTTATGATGGAGGATAATCAACAAACAACTGAATCTTTTGAAGAAGTTACTGCCTTGCCGCTCGATGACTTGATTGAGCAAGAGCAACTCTCGCGGGTAGATTGGTTAAAAATTGATGCCGAAGGCCATGAAATGCAAGTGCTGCAGGGGAGCGATCGCCTGTTAACAGAGTTTATGCCGGCTATTATGTATGAAAATCTTGGATATCAAGTGGCTAATTTACCGGTTGCGGAGTATCTGAAAGCGAAAGGCTATCGTCTCTTTTGCTATCAACCCTATCTTCGTCAGTTAATTCCCATTAAATCCATGTCTGAATTAACAGGTATCTTGAATATTATTGCGTTGCCTTCACAGAAATTAAATGATTTTAAGCTCTCTCAGTAAGTTTGTTGGCTCTCCTGAATTTATGTTGGTAAGTTTATGTTGGGATCGCTACCCAACCTCACCATAAACTTAACATCTTAGGAAGAAGCAGTTTATCAAAAATTCAAGTTGAAAAACGAACCTATGGCTACATTTTTAGCAACTCTGAAGCAACTTGGCTATCTCGAACGGCTGGGATTTACTGTTGTCAACGTTGGCTCTCGAAAAATTGGTGCGGGAAATCGTGATCAACAATCGCCAGAAAGGTTATTTCGGCTCGCCTGTATCGCTGATGCCATGCAATTTTCTGACTATGCATTAGAGATTTTAGAATACATCACCCTTAATTATGGTAGAGAAAACCCTCAATATAATTTTGCAGATGTAATTGTCCAGGTTTTAGCTCAGGCTGCCAAGCCTATGGGGCGTAGTTTAGAGTCACTGTCAATTGTTGCTAGCCTTCGGGACTTCATTACCCGATCGGAATTACTAAAGCCTGATCAAGGATAATCTCTAGAGCCGTTTTGATTAGGTTGAGAGGGAGTACAGCCTTTACCTAATTGACTCAGTACACCGTTAAGGTTTGGATCTTGTCCGAATGGCAGCCCTCACCCCAACCCCTTGCCCAGAGCGGGCGAGGTGCTCACGAGCCAAGATTTTGGGTTAAAGTCCCTTCGCCCCTAGTGGGAGAAGGGATTTAGGGATGAGGGGGAAATCAAAGTCCCTTCGCCCCTAGTGGGAGAAGGGATTTAGGGATGAGGGGGAAATCAGGTAACCAGGGTCCCAGATATGGGAGGATAGTATCCATCGCTATAGTATCCATCGCTGTTGATTGCTGTTCATTAAGTCCTACCTCAGGTCATGGCCCAAGAAGCTTCTCCTGCCCTGTCTAACCCCAACCACACTGAGATCCTGGTTCAGGGACGTCGGTATTGGGTGGAAAAGTGGCTGGTCCTGCCAGAAGAGCAGTTGCGGGAAGCCTATGAAAGAGAGTTCCGTCAGCAGTTTTTGGCGCTCCGATCGACGGACCTGCGTTATTTACCCCTGAATGCAGCGGATGAACGCCTCGTCCAGCAGCTAGAGCAACGCCTGCAGGAGACGCGATCGCTCCAGATTCTCCTGGCATTAACCCCCTATCGCTTCGCTTACCAGTCTCCGGTTGATATCCTACGGGGATTTCCTATCCCTGGCTGGTTATTGACAGATCTCCTGGACTACTTGCTAGAGCCGATCGCCTTCTTTGCGGACGTGGGCGGGGCCGATCGCTATGTTGCCTTCATGCAGACTTTAATGCGCGGGTTGTTAGCTCAAGTGGTTAAAAACCCTGAAGCAGCCGTTTGGCAGGAGGCGACCCAACGCTTTGTGCAACAGGCTCACTTCCTCCCTTGCTTTATTAGTAATCTTAATCTGAAAGCGCTTTATCAATTACGATCGCAACTCCTGGAAATTGCCCTCAAAGCCCAAGGGGTTGATCTAGACTATCATTTTCCCGATCGTCCCCAACGGGATTGGCTCAAGCTCGGTATTCTGACGAGCTACCTATTACCTTCTCTGGAAACCATTAGCACGCTACCCATTTTTGAATATATCAACCACAGCCAGTTTTATGTAACCATCTATAGTTTTGCCAGTGATAACAATGATATTGAGAAATACTGCCGCACCCGCTGCGATCGCTTTGTGGTATTACCAGGGGAGATCGGACAGGCGGCTGAACGGATCCGCCAGGATAACCTGGATATTTTATGGATTAGTACCAACGTAACCCATACCGCCAGCCCCGCCACGCAATTATCTCACTATCGCTTGGCTCGTCTCCAGGTCGCTTCTGGCAACGTGCCGGTTAGCACCGGGATGCGCCACGTTGACTACTATCTAATGGGTAGCTACGATGCTGCCCCGAACAGTCCTGAGCATCACAGTGAAACCCTGGCTTTTTTGCCGGAGACAACGACCAGTTGTTATAATATCGAGGTTTTTGGCCAGCAATTAGCTACGGAGTATCCTACGCGGCAGGATTGGGGAGCCACGGAACAAACGGTGGTGTTTATATCAGGGGCAGCCCTCTATACGCTGACGCCGGAAGTGCTCCACACCTGGGCAGCGTTGCTCGATCGCGTACCCGATTCCATCCTGGTGATCTATGTCTTTAGCTTAAACTTGAGCCAGAACTATCCAAAAGCGGCCTTTTTGAGCCTGGCCCAGGCTATTTTACGTCAGCATCAAGTCGAACCCCAACGGCTGGTGTTGATTGATAACGATACGGTTCTCAATCTTGAAAATGTGAGGGCGTATCTGCGGCTAGCGGATATTTACCTCGAAGCGTTCCCAATGACCACCCCTTTGGCGATTCTGGATGCGCTGGCGGTTGGGGTGCCGGTAGTGACCCTGGTGGGCGAAACCCTCCGGGAAAACCGGACAGCAGGTCTCCTGCGGGCGTTGCAGTTGGATGACTGGGTTAGCCCAACGCTGGGAGCGTATTTCGATCGCGCCCTCGCCCTGGCCACCGATGCCGACTGGCGCTATCGGCAGCACCGCCAACTGCGGGACAAGCTGGCCACTTGGCCCTGTTTCCTCGATCGGGTAGACTTTGCCCAAAAGACGGGCCAGTGTTTGCAGGGCCTGTTCCAGGACTGGTCAGCGCAGCAGCCGCCCCCGACCGCGATCGCCACAGCCGCGCCATCCCTGGGGTTTGGGGCCACGCCCACCAAAACCGCGACGTCGGCATCGCGGCAAGCCAGCAGTCGGGCTGCCCATTTATCCTGGGTTGTGGCGGCGGCTGATCCGCAGTTACAACCCCTACTCAAGCCGATTAAAGCCGCCTTGAAGGCGGGCGACTATCGCCAAGTGCTGACCCAGTGTGAAACGGCGATCGCCGCCGCTGCTACCCCCAGCGAACGCAAGCAACGTCTCCAGACCGTCGTCACCCTGCTCCATGAAGCCGCTGAGCAACAGCAAAAGCAGCAGGCGTGGTCCCAAGCCGTTAACCTGCGACGCCAGATTCGGCACTGGGCGCCCCAGGATGGTTTGAATCAATTGTGCCTGATTGAATGTCTACTCCGTGAGAAAACCTTCTCTGGCCCAGTTATCGATGAATTGGGCATCATCGAAACCCTAACACCAGAGATTATCCAGACCTATAACCCTGATCACCTGATGGGCTTGCTTAATTACGTCTGGGGGTCTGATCCTGGCCACGAGGCGGTTCTGGCGTTGACCACCGCTTGCCTGCGCTGCCTGCCCAAGCCACAAACCTATGCGGCTGTCGTTGGTCTATTAACTGTCAAGCTGAATGAAACGCTGGGTCGGCCCGATATGGCGATCGCGCTGGCGGAACGGTATTTAGAAATTGTGCCAGCCCAACCCGACCTCCTGCGGGCGTTGGTTAGCTACTACATGGGCTGTCAAAAATTTCGGCGTGGCGTTGCCTTAGTACGGCAGTACTACCGGTTAGCCAGTACCCCGCCCGAAAAGCTCTTTGCTAACTACAATCTTTTGCAAGGGTTATTAGCAATGGGAGGACACTGGGAAGAAGCCTATAACCTGATCCAACGCCAGAAAACCCTCCTGGCGCAGGTGTTGCAACTGCAGCCGACTGAGGTTGAAAAGAGTGATCCGGGGTTGAGTACCTTGACCAATTCGCTCTTTTTCTTCCCTTACTTTGACGATACACCGGCTGAGAATTTGCGTCTGCGCCATCAGGCTATGCAACTGTTGCAGGCAACAACCCCTGGCAAACCAGCGGTTCGTAAGCAACCAAGAGCCTCTGCCGCAGTCTCTGCCCCTGCGACAACGCCAGGAGTGCCCGCCCGTCCCCTTAGGAAGATTGGGTATATTTGCTCTTACTTTGTGAACCACTCCGTGGGCTGGTTAGCACGCTGGTTAATCGAACACCACGATCGCAATCGCTTTGAACTGTATGGTTACTTTGTGAATTATCGTGAGAAAAGTGATTACCTTCAGTCCTGGTATACCGACAAATTTACGCATGTGCGTCGTTTGGGCTTGGCAACAGAGCCAATTATTGAGCAAATTCGTCAGGATGAAATTGATATCTTGATCGACTTGGATAGCCTGACGGTGAATACGACTTGTCGCGTTTTAGCCCATAAGGTTGCGCCGATCCAGGTCAGTTGGTTGGGTTGGGATGCCCCCGCTCTACCGGCGATCGACTACTTTATTGCCGATCCCTATGTCTTGCCTGAGGATGCCCAGACCTATTACCCGGAAACCATTTGGCGCTTACCCCAAACCTACATTGCGGTCGATGGCTTTGAGATGGGGATTCCCAGCCTGCGTCGCCATAAGTTGAGTATTCCGGATGACGCCGTGATTTATTACACCGGCCAGACCGGTCTTAAGTGGAATCTGGAAACGTTGCAACTGCAACTGCAAATTCTGCGGGAGGTGCCGAATAGCTATTTCCTAATCAAGGGACTGGCCAAAGAGACAGCGATTCAGGAGGTATTTCGGGATCTAGCCGAAGCCGCAGGTGTTAAGCCAGAGCGGCTGCGGTTTATCCCCACTGCGCCGACTGAATCCATCCACCGGGCTAACCTCCAGATTGCCGATGTTGTGCTGGATACCTATCCCTACAATGGGGCCACCACGACGTTGGAAACGCTGTGGGCCGGGGTGCCCCTAGTTACCCGTGTTGGGCAGCAGTTTCAAGCTCGTAATAGCTATACGATGCTGGTCAATGCAGGGATTGAAGAAGGGATTGCCTGGACGGCGGCAGAGTATGTGGAATGGGGCATTCGCTACGGTCAGGATGCCGAACTCCGGCGCTGGGTCCGGGATAAATTGCGGCGATCGCGCCAAACGGCACCGCTCTGGGATGCAGCCCAATTCACCCGCGAGATGGAAAATGCCTATCTGCAAATGTGGGCAAGCAAACAGGAGCAGTGAAACCTTATTACCCGTGCAAGTCCTTCGGGTACAGCTCACTTGTGCGGCCCTCACCCTAAATCCCTCTCCCAGAGCGGGAGAGGGACTTGAAAATCCGGCTCCCCTTCCCCCCATCCCCCCGTTTGCGGGGGGGTGGGGGATAAGGGCGGCATCTTGCCCAACTGAGATGCTCCCAAGTTCTTCTTAGCGCGCAGCTTACTCAGCAAACATCTCCGCTAAAGCGTCAAGAACCTCTTTTTGCTCATCCTGGCTAATTTGACCCAGTTTTTTAACCAGTCGTCTCTTATCTATCGTGCGGATTTGATCCAGAACAATCTGCCCATCTTTGCCCTGAAACTGGCAAATAACACGCGTTGGATATGCTTTCCCTTTCGTCGTCATCGGTGCAATGATTACGGTGTCAATATAACGATTCATCTCATCGGGTGAAATGACAACACAAGGGCGTGTCTTCTGAATTTCACGGCCAACCGTGGGGTCAAGATTAACCAGAAAAACGTCGAACCGCTGAACTACCAGTCCCATTCAACCTGATCCCAATGATTCGGGGTAACTTCATCGAGAAGCACATCGTCCTTGTGCTTAGCCATGGTGGCAAATGCGTCATCCCATCCCGCGCGTCGGTGTGGTGCTGCACGAATGATCAGATGATTACCCTGCACTTCGATTTCAACCTCTGCCTGAATACCACTTTGCTCTAAGAGCAGTTTAGGAATACGCACCCCTTGCGAGTTGCCAATTTTAATCATTCGAGTTCTAATCATCGCGCCCATACTGAAGTTAATCTAAAAATGGGTTGTAATTACATTGTAGCTACATATTAAGAGATCTTGCAATAGAGCAGGAGAGCAAGTTGCTAGGGGCTGCAAGGTCGTTGTTCTTAAATCATGTAGGAAGTGACGATTTTCAGAAATGATGAGGGGACAACAAAATCCCTCCGCCCCTGGTGGGAGAAGGGATTTTGGGATGAGGGGGACAAAGTTTCTTCTCCCCTTTTGGGGAGAAGAAAGCTTTAGACGCAACCCCAATCAATTAAGCCGGCAGATCGCTGACACCAAAGGCAATATCCGCTGGCGTCACCAAGGCATTGGGCACCCAGGCAATAATCGTATCGCCGCCATCGAGGTCGCCTGAACCATCATCAACCCAGAGGAGGCTGCCGGTCAGGCCAGGTGCCACAAACTGGGTGATATTGAGACCAGCCGTACCTGCAACGGTGCCAACCACTGTGTAGTAGCCAACTGCAGCAACACTAGAAGCGATCGCCGGATCAATCAAGAACTGATCCTCACCGGGAGTACTAGTGATAGTAGAACCCGATGTTGTTGCTCCTGTAGCAAGTGCAGTCGGATTGGTAATCGTCCCAGGGATAAAGCCAATGACGGTATCAGCAATGGCGATCGCGGCCGAGGGGAGCACCGTAGCGGTCCCAGGCACAGTTTGGACATCCGGTGCGTGATAGGCCACAATATCACGGGCAGCATCCGAGAACGGTGCAGATGCGCCATTAAGGTAAATGAAGTCAAGGCCAGGACCACCCCGGAACGCATCACCCCCTTGACCACCCACCAGCGTGTCATTGCCAGTGCCACCGGCAATCCGATCTTCGGAGATGTCATCCCCACCGTAGATCAGGTCATCGCCTGCGCCACCAAACAGCGAGTCGTCGTCGAGGCCTCCATCAATCGTGTCATTACCATCCCCACCGAAGATGTGGTCGTTTTCCGAATTACCATAGAGCAGGTCATTACCGGATTGACCATAAATCCAGTCGTTACCCTTACCCCCAAACACCGTGTCATCATTACCGGCACCGCAACCTTCGCAGAACTCACCGGCATAAATGGTGTCGTTGCTGTCGTCACCGTAGATCAGGTCAGCACCAATACCGCCGTCGATCAAGTCGTTGTCGTTGCCACCATGAATCGTATCCGCACCAGCACCACCGCTGATGCTGTCTTCGCCATCGCTACCGACGAGGCTGTCACCGCCATCACCGCCGCGAATCGTGTCATTGCCAACACCGGCGCTGATCGTATCCGCACCGCCCGTGCCAAACAGAAGGTCGTTGCCCGCACCCCCTTCGATCATGTCGCCAGCATCGCTAGCAGTCAGGGTTGCCAAGCTGTTGACGGTGTCGTTACCGTCGCCACCCCAGATCTCGTCCGCACCCGGGCCACCAAACAGGGAATCGTCGCCGCTGTCACCGTAAATGGTGTCATTCCCATCTCCACCGTTGATGGTGTCGTTTTCCTTACCCCCGTAGATCAGTTCAAAAGCACCACCACCCCGGATTTCGTCAGCACCCCGGTCGCCCCGGAGAAGGGTGCCACCAGCGCGGGCTTCGGTGTCACGGCCAGTGATGATGTCATCACCCTTGCCACCATAAACGTAAAGGCTAAAGGCACGCTCGTTGTTCGCAGCGGTGATGCGGTCATTCCCTTCACCACCAAAAATCTTGACGCGGCCACCGACATTACCGGCACCGAGTTCGTCATCGCCACGGAGGCCAAACAGATCAACAGTATTATCAAGACCGACGTCATCCCCGACTAATACATAAAAGTCAGCGTCATCGGTGCCAACCACCCGACCGGGATTTCTCGTAACTGTCATCGTTCACTCCAGTTTTGTTGATATGAGAAACTAGCTCAGAATTGTTGCAGAGACACTTAGCCAAAATATCAGGAGTTGATTTTTTCAGTCAAGTCACTCTGAAATTGCCAAAACTTATCGTTTTTCCGTCGATTGGCCGACCTCTCCTGATATATACGACCCTGTTGCTTCAATTTACCTTGAGCAACACACTGGTATGCTTCACCCCTACTTCTCCCCATTCCGGAAAGCAACCCCAGAATTTGCCGATTTTTTTTTTCGGATGCCTGCCATATACAGCCTTTACCTAATTGACTCAGTACAGCGTTAAGGTTTGATCTCGATCCGATCGGCAGCCTGCCTCCCCCACCCCTGCTCCCAGAACGGGAGGGGGATTTAGGGTGAGGGCCACACCCGCAGGCTGCCCCCAGCCTACCCCGGTAAAACTGTACTTTATGATTGAGGTAAAGGCTG
>CAZHXN010000057.1:0-29016 GCA_964536415.1 uncultured bacterium | reverse complement strand
ATATTTTCCAGCGCCTTGACTAACCACTGAACCGCATCGTCATCAAAATTTTCGTAATGGTTAAAGAGGATCGAGAAGCGTTTCTCCAGGTATGGCTTCACCTTACGGCAGACCAAGACAATCTTCAGGAGTAGGCCCGTGGTGGCAGTCGGTCCCAAATTAGATAACAGGTCCACAAACACGTAGTGTTGGGGTTGGTTTGCACTTTCGACCACCAGAAAGTTCAAAAGCTGACTACAGGTCCGCACGACGAGGAAGTCGCTAGGGCGTTGGGAGTCACTCTGGGGCAGCGTATTTTGCAGATACCCGTACAGTTGGTTATAAAACTGACGCTTGCCATACTCAGCCGCGATCGACGAGGTAATGTAGCGATAAAAGTCTTCCTTAAACGCCCGATAGGTCTGGAGCTTCGAGCTATGGTTGGCAAAATGACGGGCCATCTCCTGGTAACTATAGCCACTATCCACGCGACCCACAAATTGCTTTAGGGCGAGATACAGTTCCCGATCGTTGAGCAGGGTCGGATTAGTCACCGGTCGAATGATCGGCGAAGCCGTAGCCGGATTCCCGGCTTGTCGACTCTTTTGCGCCCGGAGAATCTGGTAGGTGACATACTTGGACAAATCGACCTCAAACTGCCGTTGCCGCTGCTGCTCTAGCTGATCGATGACTTGCTGTTGCTCGTAGGAACTGTCTTCACTCAACAGACAGTGACGGTAGAGGTAGGGATACCGTTGAATCAAGGTACCCAGCGATCGTGTGCCATTCCTGGCTTCGATCGCCTGACTCATTACCCGCGCTAATCGCTTCAGCGTTACATATTGCTCTGTTTGGAGAAACTGCTGGATGAGTTCTTGCAGGCGGCGGGCTGAACGCGATCGGTACAAGCCTGCTCGTGAGGTTCCCAGCGGCTGTTCAAACAGGGCAATTAGTTCCGGAATCGCAGCAAAATGCTGGGGCTGCATCTGCCAACGGTTGATCAGAATGTGGCAGCAACGGTTGAGAATGAAGTGAAACCGTTCACTGGCCTCACGAGAACTAACAATGCGATCCAAAGCTGCTGAAACTTCCATGTCAAGGTAATTCCCATTGCCCAGGAATAACCCCCGAAACCGTTCAATCAGGCGGGCTGGCGATTCCAACTGTGACCAATAGAGCAGATGATCATATAGCTTTTGCTCATCCACTGTTGTTTGCCGATAGTGTTGTTCAAACAAGGTAGCCACTTGGGTTAAACGCTCCTACGCCTTCGCCTTTATGTCGATATCATCACTGAACTGGCTATGCTCCACGATGCAGACACTAAGATGCAGACACTAAATTAAATGCAGACACTACTCAGTACAGACACTATTAGAAACGGGTCCTAAACAAGACCCATTGAGCTACTTGGGGGACCTAAATAATCTTTCCCCATTCATCCATTCCAGTATAACCCTCCCCTGCTAGTCACTGCGTATAAACTCTTAACTTCTCTTAAGGAACTACACTCATGGCCCGAAGATTACGGATGTTTTACCCTAATGTTTTACCCCAGCAGAGGGTATCATCAACCAACCTCGTGATTGCAGACTGAACTTGATGAAAAGATTCAGTGTAACAATCAATAAAACATTGACTCAAATGGAGTAACCCAGATTGATAAGCTTGATAAGCGATACAATACCTCACGGATCTTCAGTATCCTTTATTTAGTACTCTTGTATATTACACAGTGTATATTACACAGTCTTAACGTTTTTATGCTTAATCCAAGTTTTATGCTTAATCCAAGGGCGAAGTCTATGCTTACTTAACACTGTACTCACCTAAGGATTCCCTTGGCAAGCACCCTTGTGTTAACCAGGCATAGAGCTAAAAAGAGTATACTCCACTTTTTACTCTCATTATTGTCTAATCTCAGTAAACTGCCCCCTCCATTTATAAAGCAACCGTGAAGATGACGAACCAAAAGATCATTTATTTGTGAAGATTACGTGTAATTGCGGCATCCCTAATTTTAAGCTCCGTTGTTTTTTCTACTGATTGTTCCTAAGGTGATTGGTATGGATGGCTTTGTTTCCTTGGCACACCTCTTTACAGCTCTCAAGCTGCCCCCTGCGCCTGATCTTGTAGCAGGGAAAGAGATTCGGGTCAAGGGCATCTCAACCGACACGCGCACGCTTCAGCCCGGTGAGGTGTTTGTGGCCCTTCAGGGCGAAACCTTTGATGGCCATCAGTTCGTCCCCCTGGCACTGGAACGGGGGGCAGTGGCCGCGATCGTGGCGACGACTGCTTGTCTCCCGCCGTTGCCCCAGACCGCAGTACCGTTGCTTCGGGTTGAAGACACTCTCAGTGCTTACCAGTCCCTAGCTCAATGGTGGCGTATGCAGTGGCAAATTCCAGTGATCGCTGTCACAGGATCGGTGGGCAAAACCACCACCAAGGAGTTTATTGCGGCGGTGTTGCAGGCGATTGGGGTTGGGTCTGGTCGCCATGTCCTCAAGTCCCAGGCCAATTATAATAATGAGATTGGCGTTCCTAAAACCCTGCTGCAATTGGGGCCAGACCATGCCTATGCCGTGATTGAAATGGGGATGCGGGGGGCTGGGGAAATTGCCTGTTTGGGTAAGATTGCCCACCCGGATATTGCGGTTATTACGAATGTAGGGATGGCCCATATTGAACGGCTGGGGTCGGAGCAGGCGATCGCCGACGCCAAATGCGAACTTCTCAGTACCTTGCCTCCCACCGGGATAGCCATCCTGAATGCCGATAACCCTCGTCTCATGGCGACGGCTAACACCGTTTGGTCTGGCCCAATTCTGAGCTATGGTCTGAGCAATGGCAACTTTCGGGCAGAACTGACGGCAGACCACACCCTCAAGCTATATGGGATGGAATTTCCCGTCCCCCTACCCGGTCAGCACCAGGCGCTGAATTATTTAGCCGCCCTTGCAGTTGCTCATGCCCTTGGTTTGGATTTGTCCCCCCTACAGGCAGGGTTACGGATTGAACTACCGGGAGGGCGGGCACAACGCTATTACCTGGAACCGGATATCGTCCTGCTCGATGAGACCTATAATGCTGGGCTTGAGTCAATGGTGGCGGCCTTGCATCTGTTGGCCCAAACTCCGGGTCAGCGTCGGATTGCGGTCTTGGGAACTATGCGCGAGTTAGGCGAGTGGTCTGTGCCTCTGCACCAACAGGTGGGGGAGGTGGTTCGGCAGCTTAACGTAGACCACTGTCTAGTCTTAGCTGATCCTCTGGAGGCCGCAGCCCTGGTGGCAGGCGCGGCTCCCCTTGTGGTCGAGGCTTTTCCCGATGCGTCGGCCTTGCTAGACCGTCTCAAGGATCTGATCCAACCGGGCGATCGCCTCCTATTCAAGGCATCACGGGCAGTTGCGCTGGATCAAGTAGTTGACCAAGTGAGAACCTGGTTTCCGGCGGCGGTGACCACCGTCTAGGCAACCTCAGGGGTTGGGGCCGGGTTCTCTGCTCCCGCTTCGGACACCACCTGGGGCAAGCCCATGCTGTAGTTAAGGACGCGGCAGTCGAGGTTATAGGAAATTTCCCCCTGTTGCAGGAGGGCACGAATGAAGTGTTCTAGATCGGAACCAATGCGCCGCAGGTTGTAGTCGGTCAGATCCTGGCCCGCATAGGCATCCACTAGCTGGTCAAACTTACGGTAGACCTTTTGCAAAGCCGCATCTGTCCAATTGAATTCGTTATCGGGGTCAACATCCAGGGTGAGGGCAGTATCGCTGGGAACTAACTCGTCGCCGTGGACTTCAGCTGCATTGATGTGGACGTGGCGAGTTGTGGACTTCAGCAGCATGGCAGGTATGGGATCACTAGGTGGACTGACTTTGATTATAAGTTCACAACGGCCCCAGTCTGCCCCCAACGCAACTGGGGAGAGGCCGATCTGTCAGCGAGTGGTTGAGTTAAGCTGGGATGTTGAGTTAAGTTGGGAAAGGATTGTTGATCGCTGGGTGTCAGTGGGTGAGTGTCATTAAACCGCAGCCCCTCATCCCCTTCTCCCGGTTTGATCGGGGTCCCAACCGATGATTCGAGTTTGACCAATCTACGGCAAGAGATGACCCAAGCTTCTCCACGATGTCTGGCATCCACGGGGTGCTTGGGGGTGCTTGACACGCGGAGGGCTTGCTAAGAGACCAATTGCTGCATGGGGATTTCGATTGTAAAGGTTGTGCCTTCCCCTGGCACGGAGGTGCAGGATAGCTTACCCCCGTGTTTTTCCGTAATAATTTGATAGCTAATCGACAGCCCTAAGCCAGTCCCTTGGCCGACGGGCTTTGTCGTGAAAAAGGGATCAAAGATCCGCTGGACTACACTTTCTGGCATCCCCGGTCCATTGTCCGCGATCGCGATCGCCACCCACCCCGCTCGACAGACGGACGTGCGAATCCAGATCTGACCAGGATGCGCGTGGAGATAGTTAGCCTGCCGTTGTTCCTGGACGGCCTCCAGGGCATCGATCGCATTGGTCAACAGGTTCATAAACACCTGATTCAGTTGGCCGGGGTAACAATCGATCAAGGGGAGATCGCCATAGGCTTTGGTCACTGCGATCGCAGGCCGTTCGGAAGTTCCCTTCAGGCGATTCTGCAAAATGACCAGCGTGCTGTCAATGCCCTCGTGGATATCGACCTGCTTTACTTTAGCTTCGTCCAGACGCGAGAAAGTTCGCAGCGATTTGACAATTTCGCAAATGCGATTGGCCCCGACTTGCATGGAGTTTAAGGCCTTATCCAGATCCTGACGCAGAAACGCTAAATCAAGCGCATCTCGCTTCTCTTGAATTGCTGGAACCGGGTCGGGATAATGTTCCTCATAGAGACACAAGAGTCCTAGCAAATCCTTAACATATTGGTGCACATGGGCAAGGTTGCCATAGATAAAGTTGACCGGATTATTGATCTCATGGGCCACACCTGCGACCAACTGTCCCAAACTTGACATTTTTTCGGTTTGGATCAATTGCACTTGGGTTTTCTGGAATTTATCGAGGAGTTCGGTTAACTCTGCATGACTTTGGGCCAATTTGGCCTGGGCTTGTTGGCGTTGGTGAATTTCGTGGGTGAGTTCCGCAATTTTCTGGTTGAGGAGGGTGAACTCACCGCTGGCGGTCGATCGTCGCTCTAGCCGTAGCAACACTAGGGCAGGGGCTGTTGCTGAGCAGGGACGCGCCAGCGCCCCCTCAACCCGACAAACGGCTGTCTTGCCCGTGCTGCCACTGGATAGCGTTAACCGCCCTAGGACCAATTGCCGACTTTTGGCACAGCGCTCTAAATAAGCAGTTACCTCTGCCGGGGATTCGGTCGTCAGGTCCCATAGCCATTTCCCCGCTAAGTCCTTGCTCTTGACCGCCATAAGGTTAGCTGCCGACCTATTACCCGCTAGAATTTCACCCGCACTGGTTACTAGCAGCATGGCCTCTGGCAAAATTTCTGCAACCTGAAGAAACTGTTCAGGGGTCATAGATTCATAAACAGCCACTTATCAGTTGGCCGCATTAGACTAGATTATTTGAAATATTCGCGACCTTCTGCGTCTTCCGCCTCGGCAGTGGGTTTTAGGTAAACGACGACGCGACAGCCGCTCGCCCCCTCAGCAATCGTTTCCTGTAGCTCGACTTTGGCATAGCCCAGGTTATCTGCGGCGATCGAACCAAATACGTTGGAGGTCATCATGCACATGGATGGGCGGCCTATCACCTTTTCGGCAAAGGGACAGACCCGATTGCCAAAGACAATCTTCTCATCGGTTTCCTCAATGATATAAAAATCCCCCTGAATCCGTGCCTTCAGATCCACCAGGACGGCGGCCACCTGTTCGCGGGAAAGCTCAGAAACGTGTAGGGCTGCCTTATAGGCTTGATCAATCTGGTGCCCCATGGTTTGTCCCACCACACTGATAAACCCAGAGGCTTCCTCCAAGCCCACAACATCTTGTAGGGTACCCGCTAGTTCGCGGATTAAGGTTCTGAGAAAGACATCCCTTTCCAAAGGAACTGCTAGATCACTCAACGCAGTCGTTGTTGCACTGGACTGGCTCATGGGAATTCCTCCAAATTCAACCTCACCCAATCGCCCGTGGTATAGTTTGCAGCTTTTGGCAGCGTTCAGAGGCCGTTGGGTAACTTCTGACACATTGTTTTGTTCAGGCGGATGCTGGTGCGATCGGCTGTTTTGTTTATGTTTTGTTTATGTTTTGTTTATGTATATTATATGTATATACTAAATGTATATTAAACTAAACTTAAGCATTTCTGAACAATTATCCGGATCATTGGCTCAAATGATTGAGTCAAAAGCCACTCCCAAGCGATGGCTTGGGAGGACTCACGCTGCGGGATGTGAGTAAAGAATATGACACATCCTGGTAGGTCGAGTCCTGGAACAGTGGCAATAGGTAGGTTAATTACAATTGGTTGAGAGGCAAGGTCCTAATAAAACAAGACCTGCCGGAGGCTAAAGGCCAACACCGCCACGGCACAGATCAGGGCCAATTGACTTGGAATCGGGTATAGGGAATAGGTGGACATAATCTGTAGCCAGTTATCCCCCAAACTTTGACTCAGGCGCAAATAGGCAATGTACAGCAGCCCAATCAGATGAATGCTGGCCAATCCACAGAGACAACTCAAGGCTAAACTCTCTAGGCGCGGTTTCCACTGAAAGGCCAAGAAGCCGCAGATCCAGGCAGCAGGGACAAACCCCAACAAATACCCAAAGGTTGGCTCCTTGATATAGGCTACCCCTCCTCCGTGGGTGAATACAGGATACCAGATTAGGCCAAGAACCAGATAGGCAATTTGCGAGAGCGTCGCGGCATTCTTCCCTCCCAGGCAGGCAATGAGCAGGACGGCCCCAATCTGGCAGGTCACACCTAACGAGTAGGTTTGAATCGTGTCGGATTGTAGCCAGAGCCACGGCGGGCTGATCATTGAAGCCTCAAAAAACGTCCCACTAACGGTGAGAATCAGACCTACAAGCGCCCATAGCAGTTCAGTCACAATCATTAGCAGGATGCCCAGGGGAAGGCAGCATTTAGGGGGAGTGTGCCACGTCGCCAGCCGCGCCGCGCTGATACTGTACAGCGGATCTTGTCAGGTGACCAGTGTTACCGTTGCCAAGGCTGGCATGGCCCAGGCACGATCGGTCACGCGGCCCATTCCAAGCCTATAGTTTGGAGTGCAGGCATTTTAGCATTTGTCAAGGACTTTATCCGGCAAATACACGTTTAGCTAACGTACCCCTAAGGCAATTTAAAGCAAGACTCAATTTGGGTAATACAATAAAGAGTTGGTCAACTGATTCGTTAACTGGGTCAACGGGTGCTGTCTGGCAAACGGCTAGTCAGCGCGATGAGGGCTTGGGTAGGGTTAGCCACGCCCGCAGTTGAGGTGATCGCCAGCGCTTGAGTGCTGAGTCTTTACCGCTGAGCCACAGACGGGTACGTTCTTGCCAGCACGAGACTGGAGTTGACTGAAACGATCGTTTTCAGGACTTTTCTCTACAGGATTTTTTCTCTATGACAGCCTCTGCCATTCGTATTCTAATGTGTCCTCCTGACCACTATGACGTAGATTATGTGATTAATCCTTGGATGGAGGGAAATGTTCATAAGTCTTCGCGGGAGCGGGCCGTTAGCCAGTGGCAGGGATTGCACCACATTCTCAAGGAATATGCGATCGTGGATCTGGTTCAACCCCAAAAAGGATGGCCAGATATGGTCTTCACCGCCAACGCGGGACTAGTGCTGGGGAATCAGGTGGTCCTCAGTCGCTTTTTCCATAAGGAACGGCAAGGGGAGGAACCCCACTTTAAGCAATGGTTTGAGGCCCAGGGCTACATGGTCCATGAACTGCCACGGGATTTGCCCTTTGAAGGAGCGGGGGATGCCTTGCTCGATCGCGAGGGCCGTTGGCTATGGGCGGGCTATGGCTTCCGATCGGAACTTGACTCCCATGCCTACCTGGCGGAGTGGTTAGATATCGAAGTCCTGTCCCTGCGGTTAATGGACGAGCGCTTCTACCATCTCGATACCTGCTTCTGTCCTCTCACGGATGGCTATCTGCTCTACTATCCCCCAGCCTTTGATGCCTACTCTAACCATTTGATCGAGCGGCGGGTTCCGGCGGCAAAGCGGATTGTGGTCAGCGAGGTCGATGCAGACAATTTTGCCTGTAATGCGGTGAATGTCGATCGCACGATCGTCATGAATCGGGCGAGCAATGACCTGAAGCAACGCCTCGGCTCCCTGGGATTTACAGTGATTGAGACGCCGTTGACGGAATTTCTCAAGGCGGGTGGAGCCGCCAAGTGCCTAACGCTACGAACCACGGAACCGCTCCAGGTCGATCTCCATGCCAATGCCCCTGTGGAAAGCCGCGTGATTCAGTTGCAGGGGCATCTCCTGGATGCGGGGCTAATTAACCGGGCACTGGATTTGATTGTGGAGGGCGGCGGCAGCTTCCAGGTACTGAACTTCAACCTGGGTGAGCAGCGGCAAAGTACCTCTTCCGCAGAAATTAAGGTATCGGCTCCTTCCCGGTTGGTGATGGAGGAATTGGTGTCACAACTGATCAATCTGGGGGCAATGGCCCGTCCCCAAGAAGTCTGTGACGCGCAGTTGGAAACCGTGACCCAAGCCGGGGTGGCTCCTGATGATTTCTATGTCACTACGATCTATCCCACCGAAGTGCGGGTGCATTGCGAGTGGGTACCTGTGCAGAAGCAACGGATGGATGGGGTTATTGTGGTCAGTGAAACCCCAGCAGGGCCGATCGCCCAGTGCAAACTGATTCGGGATTTGCAGGTGGGCGATCGCGTGGTGGTGGCCGTTGAGGGGATTCGCACGATTCGTAAGCCGGAGGCCCGTGACCAGCGGGGCACCCAGGAGTTTACCTTTATCGGGGGTTTCCAGTGAGCGGCGCGTGGAACTGATCGTTGAGCAAATCGCCTGGGATCTGCGCCATATCCGTGATCAGGGCGGGAAGGTGGTCGTGGTGGCTGGCCCGGTGGTGGTGCATACGGGGGGCAGTGCCCATCTGGCGCGGTTGATTCGGGAAGGCTATGTGCAGGCACTACTCGGTGGCAACGCGATCGCGGTACACGATCTGGAACAGGCCATGATGGGCACCTCCTTAGGCGTAGATATGCAGCGAGGCGTATCCGTGCGGGGCGGTCATCGGCACCACCTCAAGGTGATCAACAAGATCCGGGGTTGCGGCAACATTCAGGCAGCGGTCGAGCAAGGGGTGGTCACCAGCGGCATTTTCTACGAATGCGTGAAGCGGCAAGTGCCCTTCTCCCTGGCCGGGTCAATCCGGGATGATGGCCCGTTGCCTGATACCCACATGAACCTGATCGAGGCGCAACAGGATTATGCCCGCCTGCTGGAAGGAGCCGATATGATCCTGATGTTGTCGTCGATGTTGCATTCGATCGGCGTCGGGAATATGACTCCATCGGGCGTCAAGATGGTCTGCGTGGACATCAACCCAGCGGTGGTGACCAAGCTGAGCGATCGCGGCTCTTTGGAATCGGTTGGTGTAGTGACGGATGTGGGCCTGTTCCTAAGTCTGCTCACGCGCCAGTTAGAAAAACTCACCAGTCGGTATGATCTGGCCTCGGTGAATTAGGCAACTCCTAGGGGGCTTATCTGGGCGATCGGGGTGGCTTTTGCCCCGATCGCCTCAGCTGTAAAACAGGAACTTAGGGGTCAGACAAGTGATCAGGATCGATACCGAGCGATCGCAGGTATTGCGCTAGCTGTTCAGCCCGTTGGCGTTCGGACTCGGCCCGTTGGCGTTCGGCGTTCAGTGCTTGCTGCTGCTGCCGCAGTTGGGCCTGAACCTCGTCCGGTGTGGGGTAAGCATTTCCCTGAGTGTCGTACCAGACTAAAATTTCCTGTTCGATCCCCCCCAGCTTTTGCTGGCGGAACCCTAGCCCTAGGCCCACTTCTGGGAACCAATAGGGGTGATCCGCTTGAGCAGTGCCAAACACAAGCTGGTATTGCCCCTCGACTAACCGGTACACTTCAAAGGGTTGGTGGCGATCGCGTCGCCAGAATTCCGGGTTATAGATCACGTAGTAGAGAACCCCTAACTGGCGGTAAATCTCCTGCTTCGCGCCATATTCTCCCCCCGGCTTATGGGATACCATCTCCAGGACCAGCGTGGGGACAACCCAGTTTTCTTCCCAGGTGGCATAACTGCGCCGCGATCGTCCCCCCTTGCGTCGCTCCACCCCCAAACTCAAAAAGGCATCCGGGACTACGGGAATACGGGGATTTTCGCCCGTGGTGTGGTAGATCGCCATATCGACCCCGAAATACCAATCCATGCGATCGGCCCACAGGCTGACCAACATAAATAGCAACAGATTGGGCAAAAAATTCTGATCTTCGTTGTCCACAGGTGTATCGTCGGAGCAGGGTAACTCTTCCGTCGAGGGCAGACCAGATATCAAATCAGGGGCAATCATGGCTGCGGTCTCCTGGGATGCTAGCTAGCTTTAATTATAAAAGGCCCGTCTGGCGCTACCCTCAGCCCGTGAAGTTAGCAACAACACGGCTATAAAAAGTAAAGATTTATTACACTAAAGAGGTTTACCTGTCACCCGATCGGGTCTACCTGAACCCCCTATGCCTCGTCAAGATACGATTTTTGAACGCTTCCTGGCCCCGTTTTTTCGGACCTTTCTGATCGATGAACCGGCGCTGCGTCGGCTTAAGGCTGAGATTGATTGGCCGCAGGAGACGCAACGGTTCGAGCAAAGGGATCTCACCTATCCGGACTACTACCGCACGGCTCCCTTTCATGGCATTGCGGGGGGGTATCTCACTGCTGATGCTGCCGTTACCTACGATCCGATTACCCAGTACGTCCTGCCACCAGGGGAAGCGATCGTCCGACAAGCCTTGATCGATGCCATTCGGGTGAAGTCCCCGCAACGGATTTTAGACCTGGGTTGCGGCACGGGTTCCATGACCCGATTGCTCAAGCAAACCTTCCCCGATGCGGAAGTGATTGGGCTGGATCTATCGCCCTATATGCTGGTGATGGCTGATCGCAAGGCCCAACAAGCCAAGCAGACGATTACCTGGCTTCATGCCGACGCCGTCCACACGGGCCTGAATCCCCAAAGTTTTGATCTGGTCACGGCAGCCTTGCTGTTCCATGAAACCCCACCTCCTATTACCCAGGCCGTCTTGCGCGAAGGCTATCGGTTGCTGAAAGCGGGGGGTGAATTCCTGGTGCTGGATGGGAATCAGCAAACCCTGCGGTTTACCCCGTGGTTGATGGATATTTTCGAGGAGCCGTATATCAAAGACTACGCCGATAGCAGCCTGGATGCGGACATGGGGCGGGTTGGCTTTGGGGCTGTGCAAACGACCCCTTTTTGGTGGATGCATCAGGTAACACGGGGCGTGAAACCGATCGCCGCCACACCGGGAACGCAGCCAGAGTATGCCAACGATTCGACGCTGCGCGATCGTAAGCTAGAGGAAGCGCAGGCAACGGGAGACTGGGTGCCGGTGCCAAGTTGAGGGCAAGTCGCAGGGCATGGGGTTTGCTATCCCTGGCAATTCCACATCGTATTGATTAGGCGACCCCCATTGCAGGAGGTGTTCAGGTTATGACTTTGAAAGCAGTCTTATTTGACTTTAATGGGGTGATCATCAACGATGAATCCCTCCATGAACAACTGATTGAACAAATTCTCCTGGAGGAAAACCTGCGGCCCAAACCAGGGGAATTCCGGCAACTGTGCCTGGGACGCAGCGATCGCACCTGTTTACAGGAAATCCTGGCCCAACGGGGGCGGGTGGTGAGCGATGACTATCTGGATAAACTGGTTCAACGCAAGTCCCAAGCTTATCAACCATTAATAGCGGGCTTAGATCGCTTACCCATCTATCCCGGCTTAGATGACCTCCTGTTTCGGCTGCGATCGGCGCAACTGAAACTGGCGATCGTCAGCGGTGCCCTGCGTCAGGAAATTGAGTGGGTATTGCGACAAGCCAACCTGTTGGCCCACTTTCCAGTGATTGTGGCCGGGGATGATCATCGCGCCAGTAAGCCGGAACCAGATGGTTACCTGCTGGCGGTAACACGACTGAATGAATACTATCCCGGACTCAACCTTCGGGTGGATGAATGTCTCGCGATCGAAGACACGCCTGCTGGCATTCAGTCGGCCAAGCGGGCCGGGATTCCGGTGGTCGGCGTGGCCCATACCTATCCTTTCCATATGTTGCAACGACAGGCTAATTGGACGATCGACTATCTCAACGATTTGGAACTGGAGCGAGTGCAGGCAGTTGGGGCTTAGTGTCGTGTGGATAGTGAAGTTGTCACAGCCAGCTTGAGTGGGAGGAGAATCCGGTTTAAGATGGGCGGGGTTGTCTAGAGGTTGATCATGCAGGTCATTGCCACGGCAATTCCGGAGGTTCTCATTATTGAACCCAAGGTGTTCCGCGACGATCGCGGTTTCTTCTACGAAAGCTTTAATCAGCGCCAGTTTCAGGCCGAAACGGGCCTCAACGTCGAATTTGTTCAGGATAATCACTCCCACTCCCGCCAATCGGTGCTGCGAGGATTGCACTACCAAATCGGTCAGGCTCAGGGCAAGTTGGTGCGGGTGGTTATCGGCACTATTTTTGATGTTGCGGTTGACTTACGTCGCAGTTCCCCCACCTTTGGTCAATGGGTCGGCGTTGAACTCAGTGCTGAAAACCATCGTCAACTTTGGGTGCCGATTGGGTTTGCCCACGGCTTTGTGGTTCGGTCTGATACCGCTGAGGTTCTTTATAAAACCACTGACTATTATTCGCAACCCCACGATCGCTGTATTCGCTGGGATGATCCGGATCTTAAGATTGACTGGGGTCTGAGTAGCCCTCCGATTTTGTCCGCCAAAGACCAGCAAGGTCAATCATTTAAGACCGCCGATCTATTTGACTAATCTCCCTGGCACGCATTGATTAGCCACAACGGATTGTATGCTTCAATCACTCTCGTGACCGATTTCTAACCACTAACCTCATCATCTATGCGCGTTTTACTCATTGGGGGAGCCGGACAATTAGGCGAGGCATTACAAACGGCACTGCAAACCATTCCTGCCCTAACCCTCACGGTTCTGACCCGGCAGGAGCTAAATCTGACCCAATTGGAGCAGGTGCGATCGGCAATTGAACGCACTAAGCCAGCGGTGATCATCAATGCGGCTGCCTATACTGCCGTCGATCGCGCCGAGGCTGAACGCGATCTGGCCATGATCGTCAACGGCAAAGCACCGGGAGTCATGGCCGCTGCCGCCCTGGATTGTGATGCCCGTCTGATCCATATTTCGACTGACTACGTGTTTGCTGGAGACAAGGGATCGCCCTACCAGGAAACCGATCCGACCAATCCCCTGAATACCTATGGCGAGTCCAAGCTGGCGGGGGAGCAGGCGATTCTGGCCACCGACGCCGATGCCGTGATTGTGCGCACCGCCTGGGTCTATGGGGCGGGGGGAAAGGGTAATTTTGTGAAAACTATGTTGCGTCTGGGGGCTGAACGTTCGGAAGTCCGGGTGGTGGCTGATCAAATTGGGACGCCCACCTGGACCGGCGATCTCGCTAAGGCCATTACCACGATCGCTGGTGCAACAGAGCCCCCCATCCCCGCTGGCATTTACCACTACACCAACAGCGGGGTTGCCAGTTGGTACGACTTTGCGATCGCCATTTTTGAAGAAGCTGCCGCCCTCGGACTGCCCTTGAGCCTCAATCGCGTTGTGCCGATTACCACCTCGGAATATCCCACCCCGGCCCGTCGTCCAGCCTATTCCGTCCTGGCCTGCGGCAAGATCAACCCCTATTTAGGGGGACCGGCTCCCCATTGGCGGCAAGGATTACGGACAATGTTGAGTGAACTGCAAACAGCGAGGTGAACCACGATGCGAGCATTGATCCTGTCCGGAGGAAAGGGTACCCGGCTACGTCCCCTCACCCATACCGGGGCGAAACAGTTGGTTCCCGTCGCCAATAAACCGATCCTCTGGTATGGCATTGAGCGCATCGTGGCCGCTGGGGTGACCGACATTGGGATCATCATCAGCCCAGAAACGGGGGAAGAGGTGAGCAGTAAGACAGGAAACGGCGATCGCTTTGGGGCCAGGATTACTTACATTTTGCAAGAGCAGCCGTTGGGGTTAGCCCATGCGGTTAAAACCGCCCAACCCTTTCTAGGGGATGAACCGTTCATTATGTACCTGGGGGATAACCTGATTGAGAATCAACTGCAATCATTTTTGACAACCTTCCAATCGGAACACCTGGATGCATTAATTCTGTTGCGTCCGGTTCCCAACCCAACTGCCTTTGGGGTGGCCAAGCTGGATGAGCAGGGGCGAGTATTGGAACTGGTGGAAAAGCCCAAGCACCCTCCCTCGAATTTGGCCCTGGTGGGGATTTATTTATTTACGCCGATGATTCATACGGCGATCGCCCAAATCCAACCCTCCGCACGGGGCGAGTTGGAAATTACGGATGCCATTCAACAGTTGATTCGCTTAGGGCATCCGGTCAAAGCCTGTCAGTTGGAAGGCTGGTGGTTAGATACGGGGAAAAAGGATGATCTGCTCGAAGCCAATCGTTTGATCCTCGACAGTGATTTAACCACCGATATCCAGGGTGAAATCGACGGCCAAAGCCAGGTAATTGGGCGGGTGCAGATTGGGGTCGGTTCCAAACTGGTGAACTGCACGGTGCGGGGACCGGTGAAAATTGGTGAAAACTGCCATTTGGAAAATTGCTTTATTGGTCCCTATAGCAGCATTGCCGATGGGGTAACCCTCCAAGAAGTAGATTTAGAACATAGCGTGATTCTCGATCGGGCCAGTATTGCCGGTATTCATCAACGCTTAGTCGATAGTGTCATTGGCCAACGGGCACGTCTGACGGCGGCCCCTCGTCGTCCCAATGCATCGCGGTTTTTGATTGGTGATGATTGTCAGATTGAGTTGTCGTAGAGGAGTGAGGAGTGACCGGTTGTATGGTGGTCTTTGCTGCCCTGTTCTATCTCACTGTTGCTGGTCTCGACACAAGCATTCTGCTAATCTGGTACACTTTTCCAGCAGCGTAATCGCTAGAATCCCGCCTGCGGGACTGAAACAGGCAGCCCCTTCCCCCGACCCGCTATGAATCACGACACGATCGATAAGCAGCGCATCCTGGCCCAAATGCGGCAAAGCCTGGCACCCCGACGCTATCTGGCGGTGCCGCCCAAACCCGCGATCGAGCGCCCGGTAGGGATGCCCCCGGATGAGTTGGCTGAGGATCTGGAACTGTTGCAAACGGGGTTTGACATTTACCAGGTCACAATCAAGGCCCACAGTAAGGTGTTGGGGCCGATCGTGGTAGCCTTGCGGAAGCTGGCACGGAAGCTGTTGCGCCCGGTCATCGAAAAGCAAATTTCCTACAATGCGGCCAATGTGCGGGTAGTGCGGGGCCTCAGGCAAGAGGTTCATAATTTACAGCGGGCCGATATTGATCTCCATGATTTTATGGAGGAGGTGCGGGATCACGTGAATACGCGCATGGAGCAGGTGACGGACGCGATCGTCACGCTCCGGGGCGAGGTGGAACAAACCCAACGCCAGTGGCAACGCCTGGAAGCGACCCAGGGGGCCACGATTGAACAGGTGTACCACCATCTGGATGCGATGCGACAAGAGGTCAAGGCCACGCGGGAACAGGTTGCCAGGGCCGAACGCCAGGTCCGTCGGTTGCGATTCCCTGCCGGAGACGCGACGAGATCGTCCGGTTTGTCGGTTTCCACATCCAGTGGGCTTGCCCCGACGAAACCTGACCCGATCGCGCCGGTGACTCCGGGCCTACCGGAAGTGCCCTTGATGGAAAGCTTTGATTATGCCGGCTTTCTGGAGCGGTTTGGGGGCAGTGAACAGGCGGTGACCACCCGTTTGCAGGCGCTCCTTTCCCACTTTGCGGGAGCCGGTTTATTGGTGGACTTAAATTGTCAACGGGGGGAGTTCCTGGAACTGGCGCACCAGGCCGGTTATCAGGTAAAGGGACTCACCCAAAATACCGATCTCCGTTTACTTTGCCAGGAGAAGGGATTTGCGGTGCTTCAAACCCCAGTGTTGCCCTATCTCACCGAGCTACCTGCCGATAGTGTGGGCGGCTTCTTTGGGACGCAATTGCTGGATACCCTGGGACCCCAAACCGCGATCGCCCTCGTACAACAGACTTACCGCGTCCTCCAGAGCGGTGGCACGATCGTCCTGGAATTGCTTAACCCCCTGTGTCCAGTCGTCCTCCATCAACAGTGGTTCCTGGACCCACTCAACACGCGCCTGTGGCATCCCGCCTTTCTCACCTATTTGTTAGAAACGACTGGTTTTCAGGCTGTCACCTATCGCTTTCACGAGCCGCTGGAATTGAGCTGGGACCGCCAGAGCGATCGCTTTACCAGTACCACCCCCCCCATGCCGACAATCGCCCAAGGTTACCAGTTTTATACGATCGTGGGTCACAAGTAGACTCTCTGGATCTCCCTAGCGGAGGGAAAACACTGAATCAACGCACGGCATCAATGCACGGCGGCGGCGAATAATTGGCGGACCGTCACCGTGGCACCATAGCATCGTAGCAGGCGTCGATAAATTCAAGATAAACTGGCATGAGTGGCCCATCAACTTAACACGCTCCCAGGTAAGCCGTCAATAATCATCAAATTGTTAATTTTTATTAAGCAATGGCTGGATACGCCCGTTTGGGGAGACTGCGAGGTGCTTTAATTAGCGACGTTTTTGTCCGTTCTACGGATGACGGTAGCCGAGCGTGGGGTGTGGCTGTCGATTAGGGATGCTGCTCATTTGGATGATTTATTCACCCTAACATTATTGACCCTAACATTGGCTCTAACTTGGCCAACAATCCAGAGAAAGACCGACGTATTCCCTCGCTATCATGCTTTCTGATCTTGCGATCGATTTCCAGCCACCTATTGTAACGCCCGACACATTGCTGACCGATGCCTTAGCCGTGATGCAGCCCGGTCGCCAAACCTGTCCCCTGTCCCCCAGTGACCGGGCGGCCGTCTCGGATCTAGTCAGTGACCGGGCGACGGACTACGTTTTGGTAATGGCGGGAGCGGAACTCAGGGGCATTTTGACGGTGCGGGATCTGGTCCAGTTAGTCGCCCAGGCTATGCCCATAGCTACGGTGTCTGTGGCCGAGGTGATGCAGTCGGCGGTGATTACCCGGCAGCGATCGCAGTGTGAGGATGTGTTTAGTGTGCTGGATGTGTTTGCGCACCATCACATTCGTCATTTGCCGATTTTGGATGAGGACAACCGCCTGGTGGGAGTGGTCACACCTCAAACCCTGCGACAGGCGCTCCAACCCATTGATCTACTGCGCTGGCGACGGGTGGAGGAGGTCATGGTGCCAACGGTGGTCACGGCTGCTGCCACTGATACCTTGCAAACGGTGATTCAGCGCCTGGCTGAGCACCGCATTAGTTGTGTCGTGATCACGGCAGCGGCAGCCCCTCCCGCGCCCCAACCTACCCCCCCGATCGGGATCGTGACGGAACGGGATATCCTGCAATTCCACCTGTTAGGTTTAAACCCGGCCACGGTTCAGGTGCAGACGGTGATGAGCACCCCCGTCTTTACGGTGATGCCTACCGACTCCCTGTGGCAGGCCCACACCCTGATGCAGGCCCAGCGGGTTCGACGTCTAGCCGTGATCGACGCTGTGGGTGGACTGGTGGGGCTGGTGACCCAATCATCCGTTTTGCGTGGCCTGGATGCCACCTCCCTCTACGAAATGGTGCAATCCCTCACCCAACGCTTAACGACGCTGGAAGCGGTCACCACCGCTCAGCTTCAGCAGCAGCAGGCGCTCTTAAAACAACGAACCGAAGCCCGCGATCGCGCTCTATACCAGCAACAGCGAGTGATCGCGGTACTCCAAAAACAGAACGAACAACTCACCGCCATTACCAGCACCATTCCTGGCTCGGTTTACCAGGCGGAGTTCGATGTCAACGGCCAGATGACCTTAACCTACCTGAGTGTCGGGATCGAAGACCTGTCTGGGTATCCGCTGGATCAGTTCCAGGCCAATCCATCCGCCCTCTTTGACTTGATTCATCCCGACGATCGTGCTCAGTTTCACCAGCGTCTCACAGAGGCGTTGCAAACCCTTGCCCCCTTTCACCATAAGTTTCGCATTGTGACGGCAACGGGGGCGGTGAAATGGGTAGAGGATCGCGCCCGCTATACCCGGTTGCCCAGTGGGGGGGTACGGGTCAATGGCTTGGTGCTCGACATTAGTAATCTCAAGCGTATGGAGCGCTCTCTAGAAGAGGCCGTGGCGAAGTTGCGATCAACCAACCAGCAATTAGAACAATGGGTGGCTGACCGAACCCTGGATCTGACGCAACAAAACCGTAAATTAGAAGCCATTTTTCGAGCATTTCCCGATATCCTCTTCCGCTTAGATGCCCAAGGTCGCTATCTTGAAGTGATCTGCCAACATGAGGAAGATTTGTATATGCCTACCAAGGCCATGTTAGGCCGGACTGTGCAGGAGGTCCTCCCCTCCCCCTTGGGTCAACAAAGCTATCAACTGATTCAAGCTGCTCTTCGTTCCCAAACGATTCAGCGATTCGAATATGTGCTGCAAATGGGGGAGACCCCCCGATATTTTGAAGCTCGCTGTATCCCTCTGGGTTCTGAACAAGTCATTACGATTATTCGGGATATCAGCGATCGCAAATTGGCAGAATTAGAAGTTAAACGTAGCTACGACTTATTTGAAGCCATCTTTGCAGAATCGGCTGATGCCCTCTTTTTAGTCAACAGTGATACTTGTTTAATTGAACAGTGTAATCATCGTGCTGTCGCGTTATTTGAAGCCAATGACCCGATGGATCTCATTGGTAAAAAAGTAGTTGACTTCCGGGCTGAGCACCTCTCTGAACAGGCAATTGCCGCCTTAAAAGCTGAGTTTAATCGTCAGTATACCCTTGAGCAGGAAACTGAATACGTGACCCAAACGGGGAAACACTTTTGGGGCAGTCTGGTGGCTAAACAGCTTCAGGTGGGGGCATCGACCTGCATTTTAGTCCGCATTAGCGATATTACTGAACGACGGCTGTTTGAACAAACCCTCCAGGAACAGGAGGAACTCCTGCGGGAAGTCACAGAGCAAATCCCTGGTTTGGTTTATCGCGGGGTGATCTACCCTGACCAAACTTTTGAGCTTAGCTTCATCAGTCAGGGGGTGGAGGCACTCACGGGTCTGACGCTCGACGCGATCCAGTCACGGCCTCAGTGCCTGACGGATTTGATCCATCCGGACGATCGCGCCAGCTTTTATCAAGTGCTCGCCAACCGGGAGCATCCCACCCAAAATGTCCAGCGCGAGTATCGCATCATTAAGCCCACGGGGGAGGTTGTCTGGATTCGGGATACGGGGACGATCGTACCCCGACCCGATGGCAGCGTTGGCGTCACAGGGGTGTGCTTTGATATCAGCGATCGCAAACAAACCGAACAGGCGATCCAACGGCAGGCGGAGCAGGATCACTTACTAGCTCGCCTCTTTTCCCGCATGCGCCAAACCCTGAATCTGGATGACATCCTCCAGGTAACCGTGGAAGAGGTGCGGGCCTTCCTGGGCGTCGATCGGGTTCTAATCTATCGTTTCCAGGCCAACTGGCGAGGGGACATTCTCGTGGAGGCCGTTTCCCAACCCGACTTACAACTCCAGGGACAGAGTATCCACGACCCCTGTTTTCCGGGGGATTGGGTGGGGCAATATCAAGCCGGTCGGGTAGCTGTCGTTGAAGATGTGCAAATGGCGGCGCTCGACCCCTGTTATGCCGAATTCCTCAGCCAATTTCAGATCCGGGCCAACCTAGTCGTGCCCATTCACCACAGTGAACAACGCCTTTGGGGGTTACTCATTGCCCAGCATTGCACCGCCCCTCGCCCCTGGCCAGCCGGCGAAATTGACCTCCTCCGTCAAATTGCCGCCCGGTTAGGCACCGCCATTCAACAGGCCGATCTCTATAGCCGTCTGCAAGCTGAATTGGCAGAACGGCGACGCACTGAGGCAATTTTAGAACAACAAATTCGCCAGGAAAAGGTCCTGCACGCCCTGTCCCAACAAATTCGCCAACCCCTGGATCTCGACCACCTCCTCGCGACAACGGTGCGGGAGATCCAGCAATTACTCCAGGCCGATCGCGTCCTGATTTTCCGTCTTTATCCCCACGGCCAGACCCAGGTCATTCAGGAAGCCGTCACCCCAGGCTTGCCAGAACTGGTGAACTTGACATTTGTAGATGAGGTGTTCTTAGAAACGTGTATAACCTTCTATCGTCAGGGCCATGCTCGGATTGTGCCGAATGTGGCTGAGGATGCCTGGAGTGCCTGTATTGCTGACTTTATGCAAACCATTGGGGTCAAGTCCCGGATGGTGGCCCCCATCCTACTGAGCACCGAGGCGGCTCCAGCCGCTAACGCAGAGGCAGCAAGCACGGATGATCCCGCCCCGTTGTGGGGATTGCTGATCGTCCATGCCTGCCACGATCGCCAATGGCAACATAGTGAACTGGCGCTCCTCCAACGTCTGGCGACCCAAGTCGGCATTGCCATCCAACAGGCGAATCTGTACAGCAAACTTGCCAATGAGTTGGCGCAGAAGGAGGTCTTGCTCAAGGAAATCCATCACCGGGTGAAAAATAACCTCCAGGTTATCTCCAGCCTGCTGTCCTGGCAGGTGGATATGATCGAAGACCCGCAAGTCCTGCACATCATTAAAGATAGCCAGAGCCGCATTTCAGCAATGGCTATGCTCCACGAACGGATGTATCAGTCTGCTGATCTGGCGCAAATGGCTTTTGACGAATACCTGTATCAACTGGTGAATTATGCCTTTTCAGTCTATGGCCAACCCAGCCAGGGCATTCACCTGCAATTTGCGATCGACCCTGTTGCTCTCAACCTGGAGACGGCCTTGCCCTGCGGCCTGATTGCCTACGAACTGGTGACCAATGCCCTCGAACACGCCTTTCCGCATCAGCATTCAGGGACAGTGCAGGTTTCCCTGGCCCGTCTCAACGAGACCCAATACCAATTAACCGTCCAGGATGACGGCATTGGCTTCCCCCCCGATCTCGATTTTCGCCAGACTAGCTCAATGGGGCTGCAACTGGTGTGTGGCCTCACCCAGCAAATCAAGGGACACATTACCCTGCAGCGGGGCACCGTCCCAACGGTTGCCGACGATGGGACTATAACCCAGGGTGGCACCCAGTTCCAACTCACCTTTAGTGAGGTTTACTATGAACGCCGTGCCTAGCCCAGGCTGGTTTTCTCTTCAGTCTGTATTCGCTTTTCTATCCTAAGATGGCAAATTCTGCCGATCGTTTCCCCTTAGCTAGCGATGACCAGTAGCAACGATCAGTCAAAAGTCCAGTCAAAAGTCCAGTCAAAAGTCCAGTCAAAAGTCACCAGACTGCCGAGTCACGACTTATTCCAAGATAGCAAATACCCTCGGACTTCTGTTGAAAAACTTTACTGTTGGGGCTGGTATAGAAAGGATACAATGGAGCCAATATGGATCCTGAGTTATTGCTGATTCCAGAAAAGATCACCCATCGCCGCTTGGCGCGATCGTGCAGTCAACCTTAAGGTACTTCCTAGGGAACCGCAGGGCAGGGATCAAGCTCTTTAAGCCTTCGCACGTATGAACAGGACCTAGAAGTGACCTTCTCCTGTCTAGCTTCACCGCTATCTTCTCATTCTATAATAAAATCTAAAAATTATCCTTTATGACCTCAGAAAAACTTATGAAAAAACTGATGTCAATTATAGACTTTAGCAATTTTGCCTAGAATCATTCATGGTTGACAGCCATGGGGGTAACTGGCTGAAAAGGGCATCGACAGGATACAATTTTTTGATATGGCTACTGCAAAAGTTTTGATTGTTGAAGATGAATTTATCACTGCCCATGATATCAGTCGGCAACTGAAGAGGTTAGGGTATGTGGTCAGTGGGACGGTGGACTCCGGTGAATTGGCGATCGCGAAAGTGGCGGAAACGCGTCCGGATGTCGTGTTGATGGACATTGTCTTGCAGGGGAAGGTGAATGGGATTGCGGCAGCACAACAGATTTGGCATGATTACCAGATTCCGATCGTCTATTTGACCGCTTTTGCCGATCCGGATACGGTGCAGCAGGCCCGCGATACCCAACCCTTTGGCTATTTACTCAAGCCCTTCCGCTCTGAGGATCTCAATGTGGCGATCCAGGTGGCAATTCGTCGCCACCAGGCCGAGAAGGCGATCCGGCAGCAGGCCGAAGTTATCGAACAGCGAGCCACCCAATATTTAGCGATGGCCTCCCATGATCTGCGGACGCCCCTGACGCTGATCAAGGCGGCTGTAGAACTTCTGGAACAATTTGGCAACCAGTGTCAGGAAGAGAAAAAACAGCGCTATTTCCAACAAGTCAAAGAGGCTGTCAAAAGTATGGATGGCCTGATCGAAGATATTCTCACCTTTGGCCATATTGAATCCGGTCGCCTTGGCTATGCCCCTGAAGTCATGGATGTGGCTGGGTTTTGTCAGGATTTGCTGGCTGCTTTTCAAACGGGTATTGGTCAAAACCACCATCTGGAATTTATCCAGAGGGGAACCTGCCAGCAGGTTCTTCTTGATGCCAAGCTGCTCTGGCATTGCCTCTCTAACTTACTGAGTAATGCCATCAAATATTCCCGCCCCCAGACGACGATCGAACTGGAACTTTACTGCCCGGACGCTCAGGATGGAGCTGTTGCTGACCCAGTGCTACCGTCAGCCCAGACAGAACCGCCCGCTGTGCTCGACCCGACTATATGCCCCCCATCATCGCCCCCATCGCCCTCCCAAGCCTCGCAAGTGACATTTTATGTGCGTGATCGCGGACATGGCATTGCCCCAGAGGATCAGGAGCATCTCTTTGAACCCTTCTTCCGAGCCAAAAGCGCCAGTAAAACCAACGGCACCGGCCTGGGATTAACAATTACCCAAGCCTGTGTGACCCTCCAACAGGGAACCCTGACGCTTGTCAGTGAGGTTGGCGTGGGCACAACGGTTTGTATGACCCTACCTTGCGGGGTTCCCCAACCGGTAGAAGCTGAGGGATACCCGAAAACCAGGGTATGATAAGCAGATAGACGCTTAAGGCAAGCTTAAACGCCTTCCAGCAGGTTGTTGCCATCTACCGCAATTCCTATGCCTAATTCCTCCGTCGATCGCCCTGATACGGACGCTGACAACCTGGCCTCCTTGTCAGCCCTGTGGGCTAAAAAATATATTGCGGATATTAATCAAGCCTCACAAACAGAACAGACCAATCGTGAACTGACCTGCAGTGACGAAGAGTTGGCCTCAGAGGCAGGTCGCCTGGAGACCGCTCAATATTTACTCAGTCACCTGGAGCTAGCCAGCGCTACGGCTTGGTCCCAGGTGGAAATGCTGCTGGCGGCAGAGATCCAACGGCATGGGATGCAGCCAACGGTCACGAGTCCCTGGCCCATTATCCAGGACATTCACCAAACCTACCAGAAAATGCTGACCGCCTATGCCCAGGCTGTCCAACCGGCGCGGTTATCTGTGTTGTTAGGACAGGATTTTGGGCGTGTTCGGCAGCGGTACACAGCTCAGGATCCCCGGGCAATTGGCCTTGTGAGTATGCAGTTTCACTACACAAGCCAGGTACTGTTAGGTTGGTTGAGTCAGCCAGAGCAGGCCCTCGTCTCCCCCTACTTGAAGGTGATGGATGATCACCTCTATATGCCCTTGCAACGGACCTATGAAGCTGCGGCTCGGTGGAACTTATCGGATCCGGAGTTACGAACGGTGCAGCAGGTCTTGCCCATTAGTACCGCCATCGCCTACGTCGTTTGCGATCGCGTTGCCCGTGAGTATCCCAGCTATCACAGCTATACTGGCTCCCTGTCCAGCGAGGTTGTGCGCATCTCCAGTATCCGGGATGTGGAAATGTTTCAGGTGTACTTATGCTTATGCTTGCTAGAGGGCAGTATTGCCGCAGTTAAGGAAGAGCTATTTCCGCTCTGTGTGATGCTCTATCCCCCCCTGAAAGTGGACTGGAAGCTGGTGCAAAGTATGCTGCGATCGCTATCGCGGGAACTCTACGATCGGCTGGCAACCGAGAGCATGGCCCGACTCCTACCCTATCTGGAAGCGCTGACCGAAATGTTTGCTGACGAGGTAGTCCAATCCCTACAAGGGACAGAGCGTTACTCTGGGGTCTAAGGTTGGGGTCATCAGCCTCTTAACCCCGCTTCCATCCCGGCTCGGTTTAACAAATTCGCTCCCAGGTTTCTAAGCCAATTTCCGATTCTTGAAACCGTACCCAGCGGCCATAGGCCCGATCGCCCTCAATTGTATAATCCATGACACTGGGGGGATAGGTATACCCCCAACTGGCCAATAACCAATCCCGCACCCGTAACCCCACCCCTTCATAGCCGCGTTCGGCTTGCCAACGCAAATGATAGATGTCTGGCAGTGTTTCTGCGATCGTTAGGGTTCCGGCGTAGTAACTGTCCCGCACTTCTCCCTGCACCGCATAGGTGCCGACCAACTGGCCTGCCGTGCCCCCTGTTGCCCGTTCCAGGTGGGTTTGGGCATAGCTCATGGGCGTTGTCCAACGACCTTCTAAGATGCCCTCAGGGGTGATGCGATAGAGCATCAGACCATAATCCTGATCCGGACACCAACCTGCCAGCAGGTGGTTATCCTCCAGAAACGCCAGTCCGGCAAAGTCCCCAAGGCTTGTCAACCAGGAGATTTGATAAATCTGACCCATCTGGTGGAGATGCACAGTCCCTGTATAGGTTTGGCCCCGTAAGGTTTGGGCACTTTTGATCAACCAGGTACTAGAAAGTCCGAGGGACGGTAAGTTAGGCATAGCGGCAACAGGCATAGGGGCTTTTCCCATCAAAACAAAGAATGGCAAGCGGGGCTAGGGGCTAGGCGAGTAGGTGTGAAAGTTTGAATTTTGAATCTTGAATGTCTGCGCGAGATCCCTACCGCTCTCCTGGGGGTGGCGGCGGGTAAGGGAAGGTTGGGGAAATGCCACACACTTGCCCTCTCTTCTACAATGCCCATCTCTGGCTCAAAAGACAGCATCCCTATTCTGGGCAATTCCTGGCATGAGCAGATCGCCTGGGAATGGGTTGGGACACCGTGGTTTTTGCGCTAAATCTGTTACTATTTGCCAAGATGTTCAGGCTGTTTAGACAGCCATGAGGGCAGGAGGCTAAACGAAGACGGCTACGCACGAGACGGGCGATCGCAGAAACCAGAATGAACCCGTTGCGTCAGCTGCGCCCACGGGCAGGCAAGTTACCGTTACTCGCAGCCCTGATTGATGCGGATAGGGGGTAGTTTGCGCGAAAATTGAATGGAGATCGTGTCCTTAGACACCTGAAACTTGGCACTTAGGACCCCGATTCCCTTGACCCGGAGCACGGTCCTCCCCAGTTCCAAGCAGTGGGCGTCAGTGTTTACGGAAACAGGCAGGATAGAGCATGGTGAAAACCTGGGGCAAGTTACCGCGAGTAATCCTTTCGTTGACAATCGGCGGGGGGATGGGGGGGATGGCGTTTCTTCCCGCACCGTTAGCGGTGGCCCAGGAAGTTGTTCCCGCCAAGGATGGGATTGGGACCCAGGTGGATCGGGCTGGCGATCGCTTTGACATTCGGGGCGGGCAACGATCGAGTGATGGGACGAATCTCTTTCACAGCTTTGAGCGCTTTGGTCTCACCCGGGTACAAATTGCGAACTTTATTGCTGATCCGAAACTGCGCAACATCCTGGCGCGGGTGGTGGGGAATGAAGTTTCCTTTGTAGACGGAGTCTTGCAGGTGACAGGGGGGAATGCCAACCTCTTTTTAATGAATCCAGCCGGGATTATTCTGGGGCCGAATGCCCGTTTGGATATCCCGGCTTCGTTTACGGCAACGACGGCCAATGGGATTGGGTTCTCCATCGATCGCTGGTTTGCGGCGATCGGCACCACTGACTACAGCCGCCTCACGGGATCGCCCGCCTTCTTTGCCTTTACCACACCAGAGGCGGGGACTGTGCTCAACCTGGGTCCTCTGGCGGTTGCTTCGGGGAATTTAACCCTATTGGGGGGAACGGTGGCGACGGTGCCCCAGTTAGCGCCCTCTGGCGGGAAGGTCACCCTCGCAGCGGTACCGGGGGAAACCCTGGTCCGGGTTCGTCAGGAAGGGGCCTTACTCAGCCTGGAGTTCCAGCCCTTGACTGAATTTACGGCGGCTAATAATGGTCGTCCGCTCAACCTCCAGAGTCAGCTGCGATCGGTCCCCACCCTGCCGGAACTGCTCACGGGGGGCCAGGGGGGGAATGCGACGGAACTCCTGGTCAATGACGGTGGCATTATTGAACTGTCGGGGTCTGGTTTTCGTCTGGAGGACACGGCTGGTTTGGTGCGCCTGGATGTCAGCGATCTGGGTACGGCTCCGGCCCCCGCCACCCCCGTCCTGACGATCGACGCCGGGAAGGGGAACAGCAGTGGCACCCTCGTAGCCTCCAATTCCCGCACGGCGTCAGACACGCCCTCTGCCACTGGAGCGGAGGCGGAAACAACGGATACCGCTACCTCCCCGGATGGCAGTGGGGGTAGAGGAACCGATCCCCGGCTAGCGGCTACGGAGACTCACTCAGCCGTGATGGGGCAAGGGGTCACGACGGCAACGGCGATCGGGGAGACCTTTGCCCCCAGTCAGATTGAGTCCTCGCGCACCCAGGAATTGGAGCAGTTTCTCGGCGAGGCCCTTGCGGCTCCCACCCTGACGGAAGGTGCGATCCGAGACACCCTGCAACGGATTGCCCAGCAGACGGGGAAACGAACGGCGATCGTCTATGCCTTTGTGCAACCGTCGCACCTAGAGTTGGTTCTCCTCCCCCCCACGGGTGAGCCGATCTTTAAGCGGGTGCCCACAGCCCCAAAAGCCTTGTTATTGGCCACTGCCCAACGATTGGTGAATGCGGTAAAAACGCCTAATATCACTAACCACCAGCGCTATCTGCAACCCGCCCAGCAACTCTATCAGTGGTTGATTGCCCCCCTTGCGGCTGACCTGGCTACCCACCAGATTGATACGCTGCTCTTTTCCCTTGATCCAGGGCTACGGGCGATTCCCCTGGCCGCGCTCTATGATGGCCGCCAGTTTTTGGTGGAGAAATATAGTTTAGGACTGACACCGAGTATCAACCTGACCGATACTCGCTATGTCAGCCTACGGCAGGCCAAGGTGCTGGCCTTAGGGCGATCGGAGTTTGACAGCCAGAGTCCTCTCCCCAGCGTGCCGATGGAGTTGGGGACGATTATCGAAAGCCAGGGACAGGGCAAGGCCCTGATCAATGAGGACTTTACCGTCAATCGCTTGAAGGGATTGCGTCGCCAGGAATCCTTCCCGATCGTGCACCTAGCCACCCACGCCGACTTTAAGCCAGGGGATGCTAACAATGCCTATATCCAACTTTGGGATGATCGCTTACAACTGAACCAGTTACGCAAGCTCAATTGGAATAACCCCCCGTTGGAACTGCTGGTGTTGAGTGCTTGCCGGACTGCCGTGGGCGATGAAGCTGCCGAACTGGGGTTTGCGGGGCTGGCAGTGCAGGCGGGTGCCAAATCGGTGTTGGCCAGTCTGTGGTATGTGAGTGATGAGGGAACACTGGGCTTTATGACGGAGTTTTACCGGCAGTTACACCAGGCTCCCATTAAGGCCGAAGCGCTCCGGCAAACCCAGCTTGCCATGCTACGGGGCGAGGTCCGCATTGAGGACGGGTATTTAATTGGCTTGGACAAAACCCAGCGGTTGGAACTCCCTGGCGTGCTGTCGGTTTTGGGGAACCAAACCTTGGCACATCCAGCCTACTGGGCAGGCTTCACAATGGTAGGCAGTCCGTGGTAAGTAGACCGCGCTCATTAAACGGAAGTATCGCCGTTCGCGCAGCGTCTCCAGCCCTGCCCCCTGGCCCCCCGCACACGGGGGGTGGGGCGAGGGGATCGCGTCGGTTCCCCTTCTCCCCGCTTGGGAGAAGGGGTTAGGGGATGAGGGTCTTCGGTTTAATGACACTCACCTACTTAAGGGCCAGATCCGGTCATTAATTCCGCCCCAGCGAGTGGGGGAATGTACCCCAAGCGCTTCAATCAAATTCAATAAAAAAGTGGGGCACCTGTGTACCCCACTTCCCATGAAAACAAGTTTGAATTGAGTGGAATTGAGTGGAATTCAGTCACTAGCCACTCAAGTCATGATTAGACGCTAACTGCTTGCTGGGCAGCCACTTGATTCAGCTCGCCCTTCTTGTACTTGATCGCGAAGATATCAATAGATTCTTGCTTGATCTTGCTGGCGTTGCCGGCAGTCCAGAACTGTTGATAGCGATCGGCGCACACCTTTTGCATGTACTTGATCGACGGCTTCAGGAAGTGACGGGGGTCAAATTCCTTGGGATTTGCTTGCAGGGCTTCCCGCACGGCTGCTGTAATGGCTAAGCGGTTGTCGGTGTCAATATTGACCTTGCGCACACCGCTCTTGATGCCCTTTTGGATTTCTTCCACGGGTACCCCATAGGTTTCAGGGATGGTGCCACCATACTGGTTAATCAGAGCCAACAGATCTTCAGGCACAGAAGACGACCCATGCATCACTAGGTGGGTGTTGGGCAGGCGCTTGTGGATTTCTTCAATCCGGCTGATGGCCAGAATTTCACCCGTCGGCTTGCGGGTAAACTTGTAAGCCCCGTGGCTGGTCCCGATCGCAACGGCGAGGGCATCCACCTGGGTCTTGAGCACGAAATCAACAGCTTGATCCGGATCGGTCAGCAGTTGCGAGTGATCCAGCTTGCCTTCAAAGCC
>CAZHXN010000056.1:0-29143 GCA_964536415.1 uncultured bacterium | reverse complement strand
GGCTGCCCCCAGCCTACCCCGGTAAAACTGTACTTTATGATTGAGGTAAAGGCTGTACTTGCAAGGCTGGCCGGATCGGGCCTGCTGCCTGTCCATACAACAACAGAGGCATCCCCTACTAGGGAATACCTCTGTGTATGCTCAGCGTTTACCTATCGGTTGCCAGAGCGAGCCACTGCCTGAACCCCTGGGGGCGGCTGGCCAACTCGACTCACCCTAGGCTGGTAGATCGCTCACGCCATTGTAAATATCCGCCGGTGTTAGCAAGGCACCCTCAAACCAGGCGACAATAGTATCACCCGGATCTAGGAAACCTGTACCTGCATCGATAGCCTGATCAACCCAGAGGAGGCTGCCTAGCGTTGTTGGCGTCACAAACTGAGTGATATTCAGGCCAGGAATGCCGGGGATAACCGGTGGAATGGTGGTAAAGGAAGCCACCCCGGCGATGGGGAGGTTGGCAATCACCGGATCAAGCGACACCTGATCTTCCCCCGGCGTCGCGGTAATTGTGATACCAGGCACTGGGGCACCAACTGGGAAGGGAAAAGGGGCCGTGATTGTTCCTGGCACAAAGCCTAAGACCGTATCGGCGACCGCACGGGCTGCGGCCAGGGTGCTGGGAAGACCGTTATTGTTGTTGGCGATGGGAATCGTTTGGACATCGATCGCGTTATAGGCAACAACATCATTTGCGCCATCCGCAGCCGGCAAAACACCAATGTAAATCGAGTTATTGAGATAAATCGTGTCAATGCCGGGGCCACCTCGGAAGCTATCGTTGCCAGGTCCTCCGTACAAGACATCATCACCGGTACCGCCTGCAATGCGATCTTCGGAAGCGGAACCACCCCCCAAGATCAGGTCATTGCCCGCTCCGCCAAACAGGTCATCATCATCCAGACCCCCATCAATGGTGTCATTACCCTCCCCACCGAAGATGTGGTCGTTTTCGGTCTCGCCATAGAGCAGGTCATCGCCCGACTCTCCATAAATCCAGCCGTTACCCTTGCCGCCGAAGACCGTATCATCAGGTCCGAGTGGGCATGTTTCGCAGTATTCACCGGCGTAGATGGTGTCGTTGCTGTCATTCCCGTAGATCAGGTCGGCTCCGAGTTCGCCATCGATCAGGTCATTGCCATTACCGCCTTCGATCGTATCGGCTCCGGCTCCCCCATTGATGGAGTCATCACCATCATTGCCCATCAGGTAATCATTGCCATCACCGCCGCGCAGGGTGTCCTTACCGTTCCCCCCGCTGATCACATCACTGCCGCCGGTCCCTAGGAGCGAGTCATCTCCGTCTTCACCGTTAATGATATCGCCGTCATCGGGTGTTGTCAGGGAGGACAGACTATTGGTGCTGTCGTTGCCCGGACCGCCCCAGAGTTGATCGGCCCCCCGTCCACCGACTAAAACGTCATTGCCTTCATCACCGTAGAGGGTATCGTTCCCATCACCCCCATCCAGCTTGTCATTATCTTTGCCGCCGTGGATCAGTTCAAAAGCGGTACCACCGCGAATTTCATCATTGCCACGATCGCCCCGCAGGAACGTCCCCCCTGCCCGCGCTTCCGCATCCCGCCCAGTAATAATGTCGTCGTTCTTACCGCCGTAGACGTAGATGCTCAGGGCGCGGTTGTTATTGAAGGTTGTAATGCGATCGTTGCCTTCACCGCCAAAAATCTTGACATGACCCGTGACGTTGCCCGCACCGAGTTCGTCGTCACCGCGCAAGCCAAACAGGTCAACCGTATTATTAGCCGGGTTGACATCATCTTCAATGAGGACGTAGAAGTCCGCATTATCCGTACCTAAAACCAGACCGGGCGCTCTTCTCACAGACATACTTAACTCCAGTCAGTACAAATTGATATTGAATTGAGTAGACGTTGCCAGATTAAACCGCGGCACTCATCGATGCAGGCAGATGGCGATCGGCTTCATAGCCCTGCGGCAGCCCTGTCACTCACAGTGCTTGCCCAGACAATCCTGACAACACATTAATTAGAATTAGTATCACGGTCGGTATTCCCGATTCCGGGAAGCAACCCCAGGAATCCAAAAAAAAATTTTTCAATCCTTTGTTTGGCCATCTGGATTGGGCACGCCCTCAGTGAGGGATGGGCGATCAAGGGGTTGACCGATCGCTAGAATCATCCTAGGCGGCGATCAGCTACCCACAGCACGATCGCCCAAACCAACATTAGAGGAGGTACGTCGCATGCCCCCTGAACGCTGGACCGATGCCATGCTGGATCAACTGGCAGACTCCGTCCGCGAACTCCGCACAGACGTACAAGACCTAACAGCTTCAGTCCGGGAGTGACGAGAAGAGTCAAAAGCCGAGCGAGACGAGAGCAAAGAGCTTAATATTCGCTTTAGCGCTTACCAACAGGCATCCCAATGGGTCGTTAACCTAGCCTTTGGCCTCCTCGCCACCGCCACCATCACCCCGATCGTCTCAGCCGTTGTGCGTCGGTAACTGACTCAGGATTTTGCCATAAAAACAAAGGCACCCCAGCGAACTGGCGTGCCCCGCAAGGTTGATTCAGAATTCAGGAATATCAAGAATACCGTCAGGAATACAGGTTATACCGATCGCGTCTTGGACTTACTTCTCCTGAACGCGACCGTAGAAGATGCCCTTCACCTTGACATCCGCCGGTTCCTTACCGCCCATGTCCGTATCCGACGGTTGCTCCGCTACAAATGTACCCGCGAACTCACCCGTCCCGCTGTTCACCTTTGCCACTTGCATCGAGATGTGACCATCCCCGATCACAAACCGCTTGATATTTTCCTTCGTTAGATCTGACTCGTCAGCCTTAGGCGGCAACGCCACGGCACTGCTATAGCCCGCCGTCAACCCCCGCGCCTTCGGATCAAGGAAATTGGAAGTCCGGTAGGAAGGCACTTTGTAGTCGCCCTCAAAATCCGTCGATCGGCTGATCCCTTCCGCACTATCTGCCGCCGTTGCGACCAATTGCTTCACCGTGAACAGGAACGGATACTGTTCGCCACCGGGCAACTGCACCGTAATCGGTTGGAAGTCAAATCCTTCTTCTTCCGTAAAGGTCAGTTGGCCTGCACTGTTCACACTCAGCGACCCTCGGACCTGATCCAGTGTTGTGGTGTACCGAGTCAGCGGTTTGCCAGCCACATAGTCCGACTGAATCCGTTTGCCCGCTTCTTCTTCCTTGACAAAGTAGTTCGTTGGCTCCAAACACAGTTCCACGATTTCGTAGGACTTACCGGGTGCCAATGGAATCGAGCCACGCCCGGTTTCCTCTAGCTGGGGACATTTGTTTGCCAACCCCGTCCCTCGGATGTCATCGTAGGTTAAAGCACCTACCGTCGTTGCCGATGCCGGCCCCTCACTGCACGCGGTAAGCACCGATAAACACAGGGCAAGAAAAGCAATAATTAAAGCGCGATACCTCATAGTTTGCCTCGATTATAGTTTGCCTCGATCAATTGCTCGGTTTGACCAGCCGGTTGGCAATCGCGGGATGGCCAAAAACTTTATGAATGATGAACGGTGACCGCTCCCCCGCTCGCTCTGCGATGCCGTGGGTGTATCGGGTCAACTACACTATCTTACCTGTCCCGGTATCCTTCGATGAGGTCGATTCATGGATGATCCCCAAGAGACTCAATACCCAGAACTGCGATCGCAAACCCGTAACCTGCTCGAACAGCTTCAGGCCCTGGCGCAAACCTATGCCGATGATCCCCAGGCCCTACTGCTGCTGCTGCGCTTGATCGAACAAACCCACACTGAGATCCGGGAGAACCTCTTCCAAGCCGCTATCCCCAACGATCGCCATGCGTTTCAAGCCCTGATGCGGGCGATCGAGACCTCCGGCGGGTGGCCCTATATCCCCCGGATGCGCCTGCAAGCCTTCCTATCCGCCTGGGACGCCCAAGAGAACACAACCGCGCCGCTAGAGCCGGAGGGCGATCGCGGGTAACGCCGGGATATAGTCATTGCAATTTAGGCTGAAACAGCACCCTCACCCCCCACCCCTCTCCCAGAGCGGGAGAGGGGAGCCAAACATTGTATCGTTCTTGTTTGGATTGACCATAACTCCCAGTTTCCAAGTCTAGGCAGCGGGGGATTGCCAAATCGCATTGACTGTCTGGATGATCCCCAGGGCTTCCTGGCGGCGGGCGGCGGGGGTGGGGGCCGTTAACCCGACGGTGACGTGGCCGAGCTTGCGACCGGGACGGGTCAGGGTCTTGCCATACCAGTGTAGGTGAGCGTTAGGGAGCTGCTGCAATTGGGCGGCGATCGCGGCGTACTTATCGGCCAGGGGGGGCTGATCCAAGGCACCTGACTCATACCCCAACAAATTGATCATGACGGCCCCCGCCCCCTTGAGGGCTGGATTTCCTAGGGGAAGGCCACACACGGCCCGCAGGTGTTGCTCAAATTGGGAGGTGTGGCAGGCATCAATACTGAAGTGTCCTGAATTGTGGGTGCGGGGGGCAATCTCGTTGACGATGACCTGTTGCTCACGGGTGAGGAAGAGTTCCAGACCAAAGAGGCCCACTGCTTGCAGATGGTGCAGCAAACGGGTGGCGATCGCCTCAATCGTCGCCACGAGGTCTGGGGGCAGATCCGCCGGGGCCAACACCCACCGACACACCTGCTGAGCCTGGTAGGTCTCCACGATCGGGAAACACACCACCTCGCCGCTGAGCGATCGGGCGGCAATCACCGCCAGTTCCTGTTCAAAGGGGATCAATTCCTCTAATAAGGGTTGGGGTTGCCAAGTTTCCCCCGCCGCCCACTGGTGTAACTGGGCCGCCAGACTGGGGGCATCAGGGATGATCAGCGTTCCCTGGCCATCGTAACCGTGCCGCCGTGCCTTCAGGACGATCGGGAAGGGTTGGGGTAAGGCTTGCAAAAGGGGAATCGCCCCTGGCTGCAACCCAGATGCCGTCAGCACCTGCGGGGGGGATGGGGGTAAGGCTTGAAACCGGGGAACCGGTAATCCCAAGGCTTGTAAACACTGGCGCTGATCATATTTATCGAGCAAAGGAGCCAGAGTCCCTAATGCAGGCCGAAAACAAACCCCACGATCGACCAAGGGAGCCAGGGCCGCTCGATCGACAAACTCATTTTCAAACGTAATCACCTGAACGCGATCGGCTAACTGGGCCGTTGCCTCGGCATCATCCACCGCTGCCAGAATTACCCCATCCGCCTCAGCCACCGCCGGATCACTCATCTGGGGCGTCTGGACGATAAGCTTAATGCCCAGCGATCGGGCCGCCTTGGCCAACATCCAGGCCAACTGGCCGCCCCCAATCACCCCGACCGTTTGTATAGGACCTTGCACGGGATCTTGCACGGAATTATGCGCTGCACGCTTGACCACTGAGTGACATCCTCCCGACGCTCACCCGAAACGGGTAGAGCGCGGGCTTCCCAAGATCGCTCTTGGGGTTTCCTGCTTCATCGGGGTTCCCAGGGAACCTTCCTCTACAGGCAGTACCACCGTCTGTCCAACGGCTACAAGACCTCGTTGCTCTACCACTTGCGCGGCGGCCGCATCTCGGTCAGTTACATATCCACATTCATGGCAATGATGAGTAGTCGGGATAGGGCGTGTCAGCAGGGATGATGTATTCCTGCCTGATGCTGCAAGCATTGACCGGACACTTACGCGAATTGATCCAGTCTTTTCGCTCTGCCAAAGCGTAGTTGTAAACGCGACGGCATTGCTCCAACTAGTCAAGCATTTGAGCTTCCTGGTCAAGTCCTGGATAGATTCGATAGCTGTAGGTCAAGGTCAACATATATACATTCTAACAGATTCATGCTCTTTGCTAGAACCGATAGATATAGACAGTGTGTCGATTTTCGGGGCATTGAACCCCTCAATCGACGCGGGGTGTCCATGTATCCCGACGCTGACCTTTCAGGTACAGCGCGGGACTTATAGCCCCCCGAACCCCCCGCCAGTTAAACGATTGCTCCGATTCAACACTTCTCTAGCATAGTCCCCAGCCCCTGCTTGGCTGGCAACCCTGGGGCGTTGCCTGACGAGAAAATCTACCCATGATTAGCAGCTTTGGCTGAGTCTTGCTACCCTAGCGCACAACCACCGTCGGGTGCTTCAGTCCGGGTGTGCCCATCCGGGAAAGTGGGGGGAGTGTGATGCCAATGCAACCGTTAGGAAATCAGCGCAAGAATGATCAACCGCATACCGGTTCTGGGCAAGGCGTCGGCCCAGACGCCCCGCAATGCTTCAGGGGAGACGCTGGGCGATCGCGGTTCTGGGGGCCTTGCCAGCGTTACCTTTTACCCTTTACCCTGTGCCTTCTGGCTAATGGTGCCGCGATCCCCACGGCGGCGGCAAACCCCAATTCCCCGCCCCTCTACTTGGCCCAAGCGGCGGCAGAGACAGCCGCTAACTGGCTGAATCGCGGCGTAATTTTAGTGCAAAACAACCAGATCACCGAGGCGATCGCGGCTTTCCAGAAAGCGACCCAACTCGATCCTAACCTGGCTGCTGCCCATTACAACCTGGGGTTAGCCCTCCGCCAACAGGGAGAATTGCAAGCGGCGGCGAATGCCTTCTACCGGGCTACCCAAACCGATCCTAAATTTGCCCTAGCCTTTGCGAACTTGGGGGCGGCGCTCCTGGAGGGGAATAACTTACCCCTGGCGTTGGAATACCTCCAACAAGCCGTTAAACTTGACCCCCAGTTGGGGTTAGCTCATTACAATTTAGGGCTGGTCTTCTTCCAGCAACAGCAAACGCAGGCCGCGATCGCGGCGTTTGAAAAGGCACAACAATACAGCCCTAGGGCAGCGGAACCGCCCTACTACCTGGGGACGATCTATGAACAACAGGGTAACCACGAGCAGGCGATCGCTGCCTTCCGGGAGGCTTTGCAGATTAACCCGAACTATGCCGAAGCCCACTACAGCGTGGGGGCTATCCTGTTTCGGCAGGGGCATTTGACTGAGGCTCTGGCAGCCTTTCGTAAGGCCGCAGAGGCCGATTCCAACTATGCCAATGCCTACTATGGAGCCGGTAGTATTTTCCTTAAACAGGGCCAGTTCCAAGATGCCCGCCAACTGTTGCAGTATGCCCGCGATCTCTATGCCCTCCAGGGCAATACAGCTTGGGCTGCTAGGGCCGATCAGAAGTTACAACAAGCCCAGCAGCAAGCCCAACCCCAAAACCAGGCCGTGGGCAGTAGTGCGGGTAGTAGCTAACGCCCCGTGATCGGGCGATCGCCCACCGGTTGCCTCAGGTTCACCATCCGCCGGTGGTCTGCGATCGCGGCTGAAAAACCTATCCCCTGAGCAGGGGGGGCTGTCAATTTGTTAATTTAGTTCAAATTTGTTGCTAAACAGAGTTTGTGCATTAGAGTATGTCGTAAATTACTTCTGCGCTCTGGAAGATAGGAGCCAGTTCAGACGCCTATTCTGAGCCGGGTTCTAGCTAGCCGTGAGTGCGGTTGCGATCGATTAACCATTGCTGGCGAGTGGACGGGTAAAGATTTCCTAATTGTGGTGGGTGGCCCCCCTAGAGAGGCGGCGAAAACACCAATAGGGAAGTGCTAAGGGGATGCATGGTTTGAGTGGTTGTTCGCGACTCAGTATCAAACCTTTGGCCAACGACCTGACGCTACGGGCACGTGATGGAACCTGTGATGCGGGGAGAGGACATCTGCTCGGTTCCGAAAGGAAGCAACGTGGATTGACCATGATTTCTAGCTGGACAAAGCGTGATGAGTGAAGCCGATAACCCAACAACTCCGAGAAAGCGATCCTCCCACCGGCCTGCGGGATTCGGGCCGCTGCCGAGCCGAGATAAAAAAACATTGGCGCGGGAACCTGAGTCACCCTCTGATGAAGCCGATGTCCCCCAATCATCCATCGATTTAGGATCGGATTTAGGGTCGGACAATCTAGACAATCTAGAAGCACGATCAGACGCCCCATCAGACGCTTCACTACCCCCAAGTCTGCCCGAAATCAGGGCTGGGGAGTCAGGGGACGTAACCGCTGCGGTTGCAGAGACGGCATTACCTGCGGCGGACACCGCCGCAACCGTTGCCTGGGTGAGCCGCCTTACCGCTGAGTTTGAAGCGACCGCCGTAGCTGACAATCTGGAGGAACAGATGCAACACCTCCAGGATCAGAACCGACGCTTGCAGGCGCAAAACCGGGAACTGCTGGAGCAAAAGGCGATTTTAGAAGTCACGCTGGAAGAGACCCAAACCGCCCTGCAATTGCAGATAACGCGATCGCAGAACCAGGAAACCCTCCTCGTCCAGCAAGCCCAAGCTCTGGCTGAGTCGCAGACGCAAACCAGTGGTCTCTATCGCGATCTGGAGTTGGCCCAGCAAACGGCGCAACGCCAGCAAATTATGATTGAAACCCTTACGGAGCAACTGGAGAGTAGCCAAGAGCGGGTGGCGCAATTGGAACAGGAGGTAGCCACCGCCCAAGCCCACGTCCATGAAAAGGTCCATGCCCTGATGCAGGCGGAAATAGCCTGCCGTGACCTGAAAACCCGCCTCAGTCGGCAACAGCGCTATGCGTTGCAATTTAAGACGGCGTTGGAGCGGTGTTTAGATATGCCTGCCCTCCGTCGCTCGATGGTTAGTGCCGCCGGGGGGATGGCTGAGGCCAGCCCGACTGCCGATGATCCTGGGAATCTGGACTTGTCGGAACGCCCAGGAACAGATCAGGAGAAGGCCCCCGTCTCGATCGCCCCTTCGCCCTTCTCTAACCCAGACATGACTCCGGCTGACTTGGTTGAGGTCTCTAGCCATCTTCAGTCCTTACTTGATGAGGCGGCAGCCAGTTCTGCTCTAGAAGCTGCGGCTTCGTTGCCCATCGCCAGTCGTGATGTCCAGGATGATCCTGCCACTGATTCGGAACGGTTGTCTGCCCCGGTTCTGGATGGAGAGGCCGCCCTGATTTCTGAAGCGAGTACGATGGAAATCACCCCTCCCGATCGCCAACCGGTCGATCGTCCATCTGTATCGGCGCTGGGGTCGGATCGATCTTTTGAGTTATCGGATGATCACTGGAGTGCGGGTGAAGCCATCGATCAAGGGCCAACGGTGACGACGCCCGATACCCCGGTTGAATCGACCGCCGCTGTGCAGGCTGCTGTGCAGGCAGAGGTGGAGCCGGAAGCGATGATCGCCGAGGCCATCCCTGAGGGTCGCGATGAGGCGGCTGAATCCATGCGCTCTGAAGCTTCTCCGACAGAGCAGGCGGTTGTGGCTGCCCCGCCGTTCTCACCCGTCCGTTTCCCCGCCGATCGGATACAAGCGGACTTGTGGCAACGCTTCAACCAGTGGGCCGCTGCTTCTGGGGTGGAGGAACCGTCGGCGACCGAGGCCCAACAGCCCGAAGGTCCCCCTCCCCTCCCAACCACAGCGGATGCCGACCTGACGGCTGAGGCGATCGTACCGCCACAACTCTCCACCGCCCAGCGCGGGATTCAACCCCTGCGACCGTCACCCCAGGTCCCACGGTTCGTTACCCAGTGGAGTGAGGCAACGGGACGGGCTGCTGCCGATCGTCGCCCGTCTCCCCTAACCGGGGCCGACACGGCTGAAGGCCAGGTGGCCACGCCAGTCACTTCGTTTACCGTGGCCCACCGTCGGCCAGGGGCGACCCCACCTGCAGCGGCCCCGATCGCCCAAACCCAGCCTGCCACTGAGCCAGTCACGCCTGCCAATCCGCCAGCAGCTACCCGTAAACGGATTGAGCTACCGCGACCCCAGGCCGAGGAAGAAACTGCGGCCCTAGCTGCCGCTGGTCCAGCCGTTACACCTGCCGGAACCCGTGAGGATGAATTTCAGGCGATGGCCAACTGGCCGTCTCCCCTTGTCTATCCCCTGCGTCCCAGCAAAAAGCGTAAATCCCTCGCCGCGATCGACCTACCAAACTTTGCCCGTCCTCACTCCTAAGACAGGGGCCATCGGTATTGGGTGATGCGTGGACGCACGGGGCAATGATTGGGCGGTTTGGAGATGGGATTGGGCGATCGTTGGGACAGTCGCCCAGGGGCACGCCTGGTGGAGGGCTATCTGCGGCCACTAGACCAAGCCACCCATTTACCCAGCCATCAAGCCACTCATCTACCGGGCAATCCATGAATCCACGAAATCCCGATCCGAAGCGACAGTGGGAGTGGTAATATGATTAATCGGTCAAAAAATTGTGTCAAGTGTGTCAAACTGCGAGCGATCGTCGGCTGAACGCTATCCACAACCGTTCCTAACTTCATCCAAAGACCTACATCCAAAGACCTATGGTTCTGGTACAACAACAAAAACAGCAAATTATCTCCGACTACCAAGTCCACGGGACCGATACCGGCTCGGCTGATGTTCAGGTGGCGCTGCTGACGGAGCGGATCAATCGCCTCAGCCAGCATCTGCAAGCCAACAAAAAAGATCACACCTCTCGCCGGGGCTTGCTGAAAATGATTGGCCGCCGCAAACAACTGCTGGCTTATATCCTGCGTCATGATGAGCAACACTATCGCCAACTGATTGAACGGCTCGGTATCCGGGGCTAAGGCTCTAGGGCGTTATCCGGCGGTTTTATGGGAGTGAAAGGGGGTTGGATGGCTTCAGAACCACAACGGGAACGTTTACCGTTTGAACCGGTCCGCAGTCGCAAGAAAACGGCTAAATCGGCTAAATCGACTGCCCCCGCTCAACCCTCTGCTTCATCTCCGAAGGGGACTGCTCAGCCGGATACGTCTCAGCGCTCAACCGCGCGATCGGCCCAGCCGACGGCCAAACCCAAACCAGTGGGTCGGGATCAATCCCCTGCTCCAGCGGTGTCTGCTCCGGCGGCCACTCGTATCCCTGATGCGGTCAGTAATCGCATGATCCGTCGGATGGCCATTTTTTGTGGGATTCCGACGAGCCTGGGGATCAGCACCTTTATTGGGAGCTATTTGATCGTCAGTCATGAGTGGTTCCCCCTGCCCAATGTGGCGGTGGTCGTCGCGAGTATGGGTTGTTTTGGTTTAGGGGTCCTGGGCCTCAGCTATGGGGTACTTTCGGCGTCTTGGGATGAGGCGGTGGCGGGAAGCTGGTTGGGTTGGGACGAGTTTACGACCAACACTGGGCGGATGGTCTCCGCTTGGCGATCGGCCCGCAAACCGAAGGCATAACAGCCCGTAGAAACGGCAGGCAGAACCCCAGGCGTCAATGGCAGCGGTTCGTTAGACTGGACAGGTTAAACTGACGTTGGGTAGGGTGGCTAACTGTACCCGCCCGATCGTCAATGTGGGTGGCAGGAAGTAAGACCGATGATCGTTGTGATGAAAAGTGGCTCACCGGGAGCCGAGATCGATCGCATTACCGAAGAACTCAGCCGTTGGGGCCTCACGCCGGAAAAGATTGTGGGTCAGCACAAGGTGGTGATCGGCTTGGTGGGGGATACGGCGGAACTGTCCCAGGAACGGATTCAAGAACTGAGTCCCTGGATCGAGTTGGTCCTCCGGGTGGAGCAACCCTTCAAGCGGGTTAGCCGCGACTACCGCCACGGCGAGGCCAGTGAAGTGATTGTGGCCACTCCCAATGGTCCGATCGCCTTTGGGGAAAATCATCCGATCGTTCTTGTGGCCGGTCCCTGTTCCGTTGAGAACGAGGCCATGATTATCGAGACGGCCCGACGGGTCAAGGCGGCAGGGGCTACTTTTTTGCGCGGCGGAGCCTACAAACCTCGGACCTCTCCCTACGCGTTTCAAGGCCACGGTGAGAGTGCCCTGGAACTGCTGGCGGCGGCCCGTGCGGCAACGGGCTTAGGCATTATCACCGAATTAATGGACGCAGCGGATCTCGACAAACTGGCCGAGGTGGCGGATGTCATTCAGATCGGTGCCCGGAATATGCAGAATTTTGCCCTGCTGAAGCGGGTGGGTGCCCAGGAAAAGCCCGTCCTCTTGAAGCGGGGGATGGCGGCCACGATCGAAGAATGGTTAATGGCGGCAGAGTATATCCTCGCAGCGGGGAACCCCAATGTGATTTTGTGCGAGCGGGGAATTCGCACCTTCGATCGCCAATATACCCGCAATGTTTTAGATCTCGCCGTCATTCCCGTCCTGCGCACCCTTACCCATCTGCCTATCATGATTGATCCGAGTCATGGCACGGGGGTAGCTGAGTTTGTGCCCGCGATGGCAATGGCAGCGATCGCGGCGGGGACGGATGCCCTGATGATTGAAGTTCATCCCAATCCCGCCAAGGCCCTATCCGATGGTCCCCAGTCCCTCACACCAGATCAATTTGACCAATTGGTGCAGCGGCTAGGGGTGATTGGGCAGGCCGTTAAGCGGTGGTCGTTACCCATGACGCCAGTCGCGATCGCCTGAGTACGACGGGCAGAGTGAATGTTGCTACTGTACCTCAGCGTAGCCCTTTTCGCTATCCTGGAGGTAAGACGTGGTTAATTCCGAGAATGGGAAACCTTGAACCTTAATCGGGGCTGCCCAGCCCGGAGAAAGAACCCGCTTCCAGGTTCAGGGAAACGCCTAACCGCTGTGACAGCCAGACCTCAAACGATCGCATCGGCGATCGCCGTAACGCTTCCCCAGCATCGACCATCGGTTCTACCAGAATGGTGAACATTCCCAGCCGATTACCGGCCAACACATCGGTAAACAGGCGATCGCCCACCATTGCCACCTGTTCCACGGGTAGGCCCATCGCCTGCACGGCCTGCCGCAACTTACGCCGCGAGGGCTTGGTGGCCCCCAGGGAGTAGGGCATATCCAGGGCTTCGCCAATCCGCCCAATCCGAGTCGCACTCAGGTTATTGCTCACCAACCATAATTTGAGGTGAGGCCGCAGTGACGCCACCCAGGCTTGCAGCGCATCAGAAGGGTCCGTTGATTGGAAGGGAACCAGCGTATCGTCCACATCCAATACCAATCCCTTGAGTCCATAGTGCTGCAAGCGATCGAGGGTCAGTTGGAGGATTGGCCCTCCCAAAACGAGATCAGGTTGTAACAGTGCGCCCCAGGTCATAGATTTGGCGGGGAAAGTTTCCAGCGAGTGGGTTAACAATAGCAATGGCTCTTCCGGGTGTTGCTTCTAGTGTTGCATATTGGTTGGGGTTCTTGGCAGGCTTCCCACCAGCCAGGAGAGAACTAGGGCGGTGATTGTTGGCGGGCTTCCTGTTCTGTGCGAATTTTGGCTTGGGCCGCTTCATGCTCCGCCAAGGTGCGGCTGAATACATGACTGCCATCGTAGCGAGCCACAAAATAGAGATAGTCAGTCTCCTGCGGTGCTAACACCGCTTCCAGGCTGGCTAAGCCCGGACTGGCGATCGGTGTGGGGGGGAGTCCTTCATTGAGATAGGTGTTGTAGGGCGAGGGGGTGCGCACTTGCGCCAGGGTTAACGGTTGATCCGGCGTTTGCTGAATCCCCAGGCCATACTCCACGGTGGGATCGGCTTCCAGCCGCTGGCCCCGGCGCAGGCGGGCCGTGAATACCCCAGCAATCAGGGGACGTTCCGCCGGTAAGACGGCTTCCTTTTCCACAATACTGGCCAGGGTTACCCAATCCTTTAGGCTTAGATCCGGGGGTTGGGCCTGCTGTTGCGCCTGTTGGTAAAGTGGCAGGGCAACCGCTTCAAAGTGATCCAACATCATCCGCACGATCTGATCGGGCGTGACGGCTGCTTCTGGCACCTCATAGGTATCTGGGAACAAAAACCCTTCCAGATGGGGCAGTCCTTCCGGTAACCAGGGGTACTGATTGGACCAAGATTGCTGCGTTGCGGCCAGAAAGGCTTGGGCGGAGAACAGTCCCTGCGCTTCAAAGTAAGCGGCCATCTGCTGCTGTGACCATCCTTCCGGGATCGTCAGACGGCGGGCAACTGTTTTCCCCGCAAGAATTTGCTGGGCGATCGCTGATAGTGGTTGGGTGGGCGAGAGTTCGTAGGTTCCTGCCTGAAAATTCCGGGCCGGTTCACCGGTCAGCGTCGCCTGGAGGCTGTGCCAACGTGCCCATAGGGACCAGGCTGTGGCCGATCGAATTAAATTAGCTGCCGCCAGATCCGCCCCAATCTGCTGGGCTGGCGTCCCCGGTTCAATGCGAATCCGCACAGTGGGCGGTTCACCGTCCCCCGCCGCCGGGACCGTGACCAGAACAGGTTGACTGGCCCAGGCCCACCACCGCCAACCCTGCCACAGGCCCACCCCGACGATCGCCGGTAGGATAAGGCCATAGAATAGCCACCGGGAGCGACGTCGGGGACGATCCAGGGGTCGATCAGTCATCAAACACATTGAAGATCTGGTCTTCGAGTTGCCGTTCTAACTCCGGCATCAGGGGTTCTAAGCGCTCAAACTCCTCCGGCGAAATCAGATGGGGTTGACCTTGGTCATCCAGCCGCGCCAGGATAAAAAGGGGGTCAAGGGGTGCATAGACCCCATACTCCTGTTCATGATAGAAAAAACGGGCCAGGAGTTGAAACTCCTCAACTTCAGCATCCCCCGCCCCATTCAGATCGTTCCCCCACGCCTTCTCAAGGTCGTCCTCGCTCTCCTCGTCCTCCTCCATCTCCTCTTCGTCCTCGAAGATTTCATCGGGATCGGGCAGTTCGCCAGTGACCGTTAGGGTGACCGCCGTTCGTTGTAGCAACAGGTTCTGCTCCGCGAGAACAGCCTTGGCCAAGGGGAAGATGGCTTCAATTTCCGCTTCGTCCTGGACAATTTCCGGTTCATCGTCATCGTCATCCTCCCAGGCAAAAATTTCGACTGGGGAGTCTAGGGGGAGGAGCAGGACAAACTGCTTGTTATCCAGTTCGAGGGTATGTTTTACCTCACAAACGAGGGTGCGCCCAGCGTCATCCTTCAGGGTTAGGGTCTGAACATCCATTACGTTTTTCGTGCTTGGGTAAGGGCAGCCGATCGCTGCTCGTCTAACCATTGTTGCAGAATCAGGGCCGCTGCTTTGCGATCGATTAAACCTTTGTTGCGGGCTGGGGAGCGATTTTCCTGCTGGATTAAGTCCCGTGCTGCGATCGAGGTTAACCGCTCATCCACAAACACCAGGGGTAAATCCAACGCCTGGGCCAGCCGCCGTGCCAACTTTTGTACCTGACGGGCTTGATGCCCCAACTCGCCCTTGAGGGTATAGGGCAGACCCACAACCAGGGTTTGCACCTGGCGTTCCTCGGCGATCGCCCGCAACTTGGCCACATCCGCCGCAAAGTTGGTACGCTCTACCGTGGTCAGCCCCGTTGCAATTAACCCAGTACCATCACAGCCCGCTACCCCAATCCGACGTTGCCCCAGATCCAATCCCAGGGCTGAGATCCGCGTACTTGGGCGACTTGACATGGCCCTACTGATGCCCCCGCTTCGGTCGATCGGCCTTGGACAATCGTGACTTCGTGTCCTTTGCCGACGAACTGGGTTTGGCGGGAGGTACCGCCGGGGATTGGGCCGCCGGGGGGTGGGCAGGGGCGGGCGATCTCCACAGGGAATAATCAGATCCCATTGCCGAAATCCAGGATTGGAGGAGTGCCGTGCGGCTGGGAATCGGTTTGCGGGCAGGCTGTAGCCCTTGCAGCACCTCCGATAGCTGGAGGGATTCCAGCGAGACGGGTTTGGTTTCCCGGAGTTTGTGCCACACCGATCGCGACATCAGCAGCGTATGGGCAATCCGGGTCGCCCCAACTTGTTCCAGATAAGCTTCCCGTTCCGATTGGTAGTCCGCCGAAGTCAGACGTAAGGGATGGGGAGGTAACTCCTGGGTGAGGCGGGCGGTCTGGGCGAGCAGTTCAGGATAGAGCCAGGTATAGGCGGGATGCACCGTCATCTGGACCACATGGGGACCCCCAGTGGGCCGATCGCTTAGGTGGGCTTGGAAGTGGCCGATCGCCGCCTTCCGTTGCGACTCAAACACATAGCCACTCACCGCTTCCGTATGGGTTAGCCATTGCTGGATGCTGGCCACGATCGCGGCCAGGAAACTGGTTTTGAAATCGAAAATATGGCGATCGAAAACCTGCCGGACTAGGGGCGGCATCGATGCCGTATCCAACTGGCACAGCAATTGGGCATCGGCATTACTCACGGGCAAGAGGTTAGGCAGATCCGGCTCACGGGTCGCGAGTGCTTGCAAGAGGGGCGGTGCAATTTCCCAGTGAGTGATTTGGGCCAGGGGTTGAAATCCATTCTGACGATAGAGGGCCAAACCATCCGTGTGGTTGACGCCCACTTCTAACAGCCAGGTTCGCGCCTCCAGGATTGACTCTAGGCAGTGGCGCAGCAGTTGGGAACCCACCCCTGCCGATCGGGCGGCGGGCGTGACGACGATGCGATCGATTTTCCACGTACTCCGCGCTTGGTTAAAGGGGGAAACCTGGACAAACCCGCAAATCTGATCCTGCCACTCAGCCACATACACGCAGAAACTATGTTGCAACGGATTGGGGAACAGGCTGAGAAATTTGAGGAGACCGTACCAGCGGCGTACCCAGTGCAACTGTTGTCCCAGCACCGTCGGGTAACTCAGGTCGGGCATGGCTGTAATTTCCGCTTGCCAAAGGGCCGCGATCGCCTCCAGGTCACGGCGCTGAACCGGACGGATGATCGTAGAGGGGGATTTAGCAGGCGATTGGCTCATGGGGTAAGGCGACGCTGGGTGGCCAGAAGAGGAAAATACAGGGCATGGCGATACCACGATACACAATCGCCATGCTAACTATGATAACCAGTCCATTCCGGATATGGTTGCCGACTTTACCAATTGAGATAGCCGCTTGAGAGAGTTGCGGCTGTCCGGTCTTGACCGTTACGGCTCTGGATAACTCCTGGCGACCCCAGCTCACCGTTAAGCTAACAATACCGTTAAGCTAACAATAGGGTGATTCGAGACTTCGCCTTGCGGCAATGGCTGCGGGAGAAGTTGGGAGGAGCTTAGAGATCCCGGTGGCTAAAGGGGCGGGCATTGGGTCCAACATAGGTCGCGCACAGGTGACCCTCACCCACCAGTTGATATTTATAGGTGACTAACCCCTCCAGACCGACGGGACCGCGCGGGGGCAGTTTTTGGGTACTGATCCCCACTTCGGCCCCAAACCCGTAGCGGAACCCATCGGCAAATCGCGTCGAGCAGTTGTGAAACACGCCGGCGGCATCGACTTGGGCCATGAAATCCTGGGCTGTTTGGGCATTGCGGGTGACGATCGCCTCGGTATGGCGGGACCCGTAGGTGTTGATGTGCGCGATGGCGGCAGCCAGATCGCGAACTACCTTTACGGCTAGAATCCGGTCGCTGTATTCGGTTGTCCAATCTGCTTCAGTGGCCGCTACCAGGGGTTGGTCCAGGGACGTATGGGCTAAGCATTCACGACTAAGGGGATCTACCCGCACCTCAACGCCCTTAGCTTGGAGGGTCGGCACGACTAATGGCAGAAACGCTGGCGCGATCGCGGCATGGACCAGTAAAGTCTCGATCGCATTGCAGGCAGCGGGATACTGCACCTTGGCATCGACGGCGATCGCCACGGCTTGCTCCAGATCCGCTTCTGCATCAACGTATAAATGACAAATCCCGTCGGCATGACCCAGGACTGGAATCCGGGTATTCTCCTGCACGAATCGGACAAAGCTATTGGACCCACGGGGAATAATCAGATCCACCCAGCGATCGAGCTTGAGCAGTTCCAGGGTTTCGGCACGGGTGGTCAGCAGCAGCACCGTATCGGGATTGACACGGGTTTGGGCTAAGCCCTGTTGGATTGCCTGCACTAAAGCGGTACAGGAGCGCACGGCCTCTTGCCCTCCCTTGAGGATGACCCCATTCCCCGACTTAATCGCCAGGGAGGCAATCTGGATCACGGCATCAGGGCGGGCCTCAAAAATCACGCCCAGGACGCCCAGAGGACAGGTTCGTCGTTGCAGCACCAGCCCGGTATCGAGTTCCCGATGAATTTGTACCGCGCCGATCGGGTCCGGCAACTGGGCTACATCCCGTACCCCGGCGATCGCGGCTTGCAGCTTAGCCGCATCCAACTTCAAGCGGGCATAGAGGGCGGGGGCAATGCCTGCGGCTTGGGCAGCTTCACAATCGGCCTGGTTGGCGGCCAAAATTTCCGGAGCCGCTGCGGCTAGGGCCTCGGCAATTGCCAGAACCGCCGTATTGCGTTCCTGGGTTGAGCATTGGGCCAACTGACGGGCGGCAGCGCGGGTTTGTTGGGCCAAGGTTGACAGGGGCAGCGCGAGCGGCGTATCGGCGCGATCGGCAGACACGGGCGTGGTTGGGATAGAAGCAGAAGGCGAAGCAGTCATAGCAAAGGAGTCAAGAACGCAACGGCTGTGGCTGAATTAAGCACCCACCTCAGGCGATCACACATAATGAGGAATAGCCGTCTCGGCTATATGAGCCAACCATACTACGTTGTCAGCACTACGTTGTCCGCCTGGTTTTGAGTGACCGAGTGAACCCAAACACACCGCCAGCCTGTTCGCAACGCCGACACTCCCTGGATGGCTATGGGTACCCCGAACGGAACGCAACGAATGAAACATGACTGTACAGTGGTTCTTTTATAAACCATTAGGGTATCGTATTCTACTAGATCATTTTTCTGCCACCTTCCGTGGAGGAGTGTATGTTCAAAAAATTACTGACCCTGCTCGTTCTGCTCAGCTTAACCACCACCTTGGCAGCCTGTGGTGGCGGTGGTGGCGGTGGTCAAGCTAGCCCCAGCCCTTCCCCTGCTGAGTCGCCAACACCCTAGGTTCCCTACCGAAACCAACACATTAGTGTGATGCTTGGGTCCCATTCGGTGTTCTGGTTGGGACCCAAGCCCTGAGTAGTCTGGTTCAAAGTGGCATAGTGGCGCACTTTGGGGAAAGCGGTAAAGTTAGGAAGAACCTGTTTTGATGTCTGACCGTCCTTTAACGCCGCGCTCGCGCAGCGTCTCCCCTGGAGAATTGCGTCGCATCTCCCCAAGAAAATCGCTATGAGCCAAGTTGACTTTTTTCATCATCTTAATCCTTCGCAACGACGAGCGGTTGAGCATTTTTGTGGCCCGTTATTAGTGGTCGCGGGGGCAGGTTCGGGGAAGACACGTGCCCTGTCCTACCGGATTGTCAATCTGGTTCTGACGCATCGTGTGGCTCCGGAAAATATCCTGGCGGTGACCTTCACCAATAAGGCTGCTCGTGAAATGAAGGACCGGATTGAAACCCTGTTTGCGACGCAGCAGGCCCAAGCTCGTTACGGTCAGCCCCTATCTTCCCTGGCACCGGAGGTGCAAACCCAGTTGCGATCGCAGGTGTATCGCGACATTACTAAAGATCTGTGGATTGGCACCTTCCACGCCCTCTGTGCTCGGATATTGCGGTTGGACATTGAGAAGTACGAAAGTGCCGAGGGGCATCGCTGGGAGCGATCGTTTTCGATTTTTGATGAGTCGGACGCCCAAAGCCTAGTGAAGGAAATCGTCAAGGAAAAGGACTTAGACGATAAGAAATACGACCCGCGATCGCTGCGGTTTGCTATCAGCAATGCCAAGAATCGGGATCTCTCCCCGCGCCAATTTGAGCAAGAACAGCCCAATCTGCGAGGGCGGATTATTGCTGAAGTCTATGCGACTTATCAGGAACGTTTAGCGGCCAACAATGCTCTGGATTTTGATGATCTGATTTGGATTCCGGTCCAACTGTTTCGTCAAAATGAGTCGATTCTGGGCTACTGGCACCATCGTTTTCAGCACATTCTGGTTGATGAATATCAGGACACGAACCGCACCCAATATGAACTGATTAAGTTGTTGGCAACGAATGGGGATGATCCCCAGCGTTTCGATCGCCAACGACGATCGATTTTTGTGGTAGGGGATGCGGATCAATCGATTTACTCGTTTAGGGCGGCTGATTTTAAGATCCTCATGGGTTTTCAGGATGACTTTGGGGATGGGTTATCTGACGAGGAAACCCAAACGATGATTAAGCTGGAGGAAAACTATCGTTCTACCCAAAACATTCTTGAAATTGCCAACCATTTAATTGAGAAGAATACGGAACGCATTGATAAGGTCCTCCGTCCCATGCGCAGTTCGGGAGAGCCGGTCTTTTGCTATCGATCGAATAACGAGATCGACGAGGCCCAGTTTGTCATCAATCAAATGCGGGATCTCCAACATCAGCACCCGGAGTTGAATTGGGGCAGTTTTGCCATCCTCTACCGCACCAATGCCCAATCTCGTGCCTTTGAAGAAGTCCTGGTGCGATCGGATATTCCCTATACGATCGTGGGGGGGTTGCGGTTCTACGATCGCAAGGAAATTAAGGATGTGTTGAGCTACCTGAAACTCCTGGTGAATCCCTACGATACCGTGAGCTTGATGCGGGTGATTAATACCCCCCGGCGCGGGATCGGTAAGTCAACCCTCGATCGCCTCAGCACCGCTGCCCAGGAGTTGGGAGTGCCTGTTTGGGAAATTCTCAGTGATGAGACTTCCGTGAATACGCTAGCAGGGCGATCGGCCAAGTCCGTCAATCGGTTTGCCGAAATTATTCGCTATTGGCGGAAACAGATTGATGCCTTACCTGCCAACCAAATCATCCAGGGCGTTATGGAAGATTCGGGCTATGTGCAGGACCTGAAAGCCCAGGGGACCGAAGAAGCGGAAGAACGCCTCCAAAACGTGTTGGAACTCTATAATGCCGTCCTGCAATTTGAGGAGGAGAATGAAGATCCCAGTCTGATCAATTTCCTGGCTAGTGCGGCTCTCGCCTCGGACTTAGATAACCTCAGTGAAGGCCAAACGGCTGTCTCGCTGATGACCCTCCATTCGTCGAAAGGGCTAGAATTCCCCGTCGTTTTTCTGGTTGGGTTGGAACAGGGGTTATTCCCGAACTACCGATCGCTCAATGATCCTGCGGCTCTGGAGGAGGAACGTCGCCTCTGTTATGTGGGGATTACCCGTGCCCAGGAGCGCTTGTTTATTACCCATGCCCAGGAGCGTCGCCTGTGGGGTGCCCGTGAGATGGCGGTTCCTTCATTGTTTTTGGGGGAACTGCCGCGCGAATTATTGAGCACTAACCTCCCCCACGCGATTCCCAGTTATCCCAGCCAACGGCTGAGGGCCACAGTTCCCCCTGAAACCTGGACGGTGGGCGATTGTCTGATTCACAAGACCTTCGGTCAGGGCCAGGTTACCCATGTCTTTGGCAGTGGTAAAAAAATGTCGATCGCCGTCAAATTCCCCCAGATCGGCCAAAAAATTCTTGACCCCAATCTTGCGCCCTTACAACGGGTTAATGAAGCTTGAAATTAGCGACGTCTGAAATTAGCGACGTCTGAAATTAGCGACGATCGATAAGCCAATAGGTCATCATTTGGCCTTTTCCCTTAATCGCAATCTCTCCCCGTGGCTCAAACCGATAGAGCGGGTGTAAGCGTTGGTAAACGGCTTCCGTTACTTGGATCTTACCTGCCTCACCCTGGGACTCCATGCGGCTGGCCACATTCACGGCGTCGCCCCACAGATCATAAATAAACTTAGTGGTGCCAATGACACCCGCAATGACAGGACCACAATTGATACCGATGCGTAAACGTAAGGGGGAGTGATCGTGACGCTGGAATTTGGCTACTTCCAGTTGCATATCTAGGGCGAGATTCGCGATCGCCTCTAAATGATTGGGGCGCGGTAATGGCACCCCGCCAACGGCCATATAGGCATCCCCAATCGTCTTAATCTTTTCCAATCCATGCTGTTCAGCTAGGCGATCGCATACGGAAAATACTTCATTCAGAAGTTGCACCAACTGGGTGGGGGACTGGGTCATCGCTAGGCCGGTAAAGTCCACAATATCGGCAAAGAGAATGGAGGCATCGGCAAAGCTATCGGCAATCGTTTGGACATCGCGCTTGAGACGTTCCGCGATCGGTTGTGGCAGGATATTGAGGAGGAGTAATTCGGCTTTACGACGTTGGTAGCGCAGTTCGGCTTCAGTTTGCTTACGTTCAGTAATATCCTGAACGGTTCCTTCATAGTAAAGTACTTGACCATCAGCATCTTTCACAGTGCGCATATTTTCAGAAATCCAAACCTTGCTGCCATCCTTACAGTAAATTTGAGATTCAAAATCAGAGACAGTTTCATAGCGTTTCATATAGGCAATGAATTCTGCTCGCCGTTGCGGTTGGACATAGATTTGATTAATATCAGTGACCGTGGCGATCAGTTCTTCCGGTGACTCATAGCCCATAATGCGGGCTAAGGCTGGGTTCGCACTGAGGTACTGCCCTTCCGGAGTTGTCTGGCAAATGCCATTCACGGCATTTTCAACAATACTTCGGTATTTTTCCTCCGCCTGCTGGCGATCGTGGATTTCTTTTTGTAACTGTTTTTGTAATTTTTGGATGGTAATTTGCTTCTCCACTCTTGCCAATACTTCTTCCAAATGAAACGGCTTGGTAATATAATCAACTCCCCCGACTTGAAACCCTTTCACCTTATCTGAAACTTCATCGAGGGCACTAATGAAAATAATTGGAATTTCCTGGGTTTTTGGATCAGACTTGAGTTGTTTACAAACTTCATAGCCATTCATCTGTGGCATATTAACATCGAGTAAAATCAGATCAGGCGGAGCCGCTTTCACGCCCATTAAGGCCATTTTGCCACTAATGACACTACGCACTTCATAGCCTTTTTCAGTGAGCATGGTTGCCAGTAGTCGCAGATTATTAGGAGTATCATCAACGACGAGAATATCGCCTTTTGTCAATTCTTCTGAATGGGTACTCATGATCATTTCTAATAATCGTTTATAGGAAATAAAAGTAAAGAATTTATCAGTGATTTCGCCTTAATTATTATTCTGGCCCCAGAGGCTTCTTAGGAAAAGAACAAGTCAGTAGTTTTTTAACATGACGCAATTCCGGCCTTGAGATTTAGCTGCATAGAGGGCCGTATCAGCAACTTTAATCAAACTATCTGGGCTGGTATTTAAATCTGGAATCACACTGGACACTCCGAGGCTAACTGTAACATATCCCGTTGCTGATGCCTTTTCATGCTTGATGTTCAATGAGCGGATGGCAGCTAGAATGGCCGTCGCAACTTCAAAAGCCCCCATTGCATCGGTACACGGCAATAGGACAATAAATTCTTCTCCCCCGTAGCGGCCCACCAGATCGGGCTTACGTTTCAGCGTCGTGCGAATGGCTTGAGCAATATGTCGCAAACACTCATCACCCGCAAGGTGACCATAGATATCATTAAAGGTTTTGAAATGATCCACATCGCACAGAATAATGGAAAGGGGTTGCTGGGTTTGGGCGAGGGCTTGCCACTGTTCCTGGAGATAATTATAAAAATAACGTCGATTGGCGACTTGGGTTAATTCATCCGTTGTCGCCAGGTACTGGAGCTGTCGGTTAGCGGCCTGGAGGGCAACCTCAGCTCGTTGGTGTTTCTCAATTTCCCGCTGCAGTTGTTCGTTTTTCGCCTTAAGTAGCTGTTGTAACCGTCGCATGGCCAGTTGGTTATCGATCCGCGCCAAGACTTCTTCTAACTGGAAAGGTTTCGTAATATAGTCCGCTCCTCCGATCGAGAAAGCCCTGACCTTATCGATCACATCATCCAGGGCACTAATAAAAATAACCGGGATATCGGCGGTTTGGACATCGTTTTTGAGGGCTTGGCAAACCTCATACCCATTCATCTTGGGCATATTGATATCGAGCAAGATTATGTCAGGCGGGGCAGCCTGCACCCCCATCAGTGCCATTGGACCATTGATCACGCTACGTACCTCGTATCCCTGGTGGCTCAGCATGTTAGACAGGAGACGCAGGTTATCTGGCGTGTCATCCACAATCAAGATATTGCCTTTGGAATACTCAGGAGGATGATTTTCCATAAGGCAGTGTGATGTTGGTAAGATCAACGATTTGATCGAAACGAAAGTTGTCAACCATTTCCTTCAGAGTCTGGGCCAGTGCCGTATGCTCTGGGGGCATGGATTCAATCAGTTTGGTGATTTTTTTGGCATTGACCTGCCGCGCCGCCTGGTGGAGCGACTCAACCCAGGCGATCGGCAGGGTGCGCAACCGCTCGATCGCGGCGACCGTCCCAATGGGAGAAACCGCTACTTGGCTCGGAGTGGGGGGAGCCGCTCCATTAGGTAGGGCGGGTACGGCGGGGACTTGGAATTGGACGCCCAAGTGTTGCCTGAGCTTCTCTAACACCTTGGCTCGACTGCAGGGTTTACGGAGCAGATCGTCGCAGCCAGCCGCTAGGGCCTGGTTATGCTCATCGGCAAAGGCACTGGCGGTTAAGGCAATGATCTTGGTGGGGGTTGGCGGGGCAAGGGGATGATTCTCCGGCGGCAACGCGACGGGATCGCTGGCCAACACCGCCGATGGATTGAGCGGGGCGGTAGGGGACTGATTGCCCATCGGATGTACGGCGACAGGATAGCCGGTCATCTGGCGTTGCTCCTGATGGCGAATCCGCCGGGTGACCTCGTAGCCGCTCATATCTGGCATCCGCACATCCATCCAGATCAAATGAGGCTGCCACTGTTGCCAGCGTTCGATCGCCTCTTCCCCATTGACTGCTTCCCGCACTTCAAACCCCAGATCGCTGAGCAACTTCACCAGCAGTTTACGGCTTTCCCAGTGATCGTCCGCTACCAGGAGGCGATAGCGCGGTTGATTGGCGATCAGGGTAATGGGCGATTGCTGAACACGGCTATCCTGACCGCTCTCGGTTACCTCAGACACAGGGGTGGCTTCGCTAACCACGACGGGAATATGAAAATAAAAGCAACTCCCCTGACCGAGGCAACTCTGGACCGTCATTTCACCACCCATTAGTTGGACAAATTGGCGGCTAATGGCTAAGCCCAAGCCACTGCCTTGCTGGGACTTGCGACCCGTTTCGGTTTGGACAAAGGCGTTGAACAGGCTGCCCAGTTCCCCAGCGGCAATGCCAGGGCCGGTGTCTTCAATCTCAAAGGCGAGATAGTATGCGACGGGCGACGGTAACTCTGGATCAGGATCAGGCCGGTGAACCGCTTGGGGAGTCGGGGTGCAGTGTGAATCGGGGGCGGTAGCAGGGAGGTTGGGAGTCTCTGCTTCTACCCAAACGCGCAGGATAACCTCTCCCTGCTCCGTAAATTTAATGGCATTGTCCAGGAGGTTGATCAGCACTTGGCGGAGTTTACCTTCGTCAGTCTGGACGATCGTGGGCAGATCCGGGGCCAGATGGAAGGTAAAGCGTAGCCCCTTCGACTCCGCCTTGAGTTGCATCATCTTTTCCAAACTATCCAGAAAACGGGGCAGATGAAAGCAGTTTTCATTAAGCGTCAGCCGCCCTGCCTCGATTTTAGAAAGATCCAGAATGTCATTGATCAGTTCGAGCAGGTGTTCACCACTACGGCTGATAATCATCAGTTCTTCCTTCTGCTCTGGGTTGAGACCGGGATCATAGGCTAACAGTTGGGCAAACCCCAGAATGGCGTTCAGGGGAGTGCGCAGTTCATGGCTCATGTTGGCCAGGAAGGTACTCTTGGCGCGATTGGCTGCTTCCGCCGCCTCCTTGGCCTGTTGTAGATCTGTTTCGGTGCGCTTGCGATCGCTAATATCCCGTTCGATCGACAGCAACCGTTTTTTGCCACCGATGATCGCGGCTTTGAGAATGACCTCACTCCAAAAGCGATCGCCATCCGCCCGTTGGCTCTGACACTCAAAGGTACGGATTTCTCCTGCGGGCGCCTGACGCACCCAGGCCAGTAGCTCCGCCTGGTCATCGGCAGTCAGACCCCGGTTGAGGTCCTGCCACCGCAGTTGGAGTAATGCTTCACGGCTAAATCCATACAGTTCGCAGACCCGTTGGTTAACATCTAAAATCGCCCCTGTCTCAATGTCGTAGACAATGAAGCCATCGTAGGAAGCTTCAAAAATTTCGCGATAGGTTTGTTCACTGCGATGGCGTTCGATCGCCACTTTGGCGAGGTAGGCAACGCGAGGAATCAGGGCCTGATCCCTAGTGCTGGGGGTATGGGGCCGACGGTAGTAAAGGGCAAAGGTGCCGAGGATATCCGCATCGGTGGACAGCAAGGGCATGGCCCAGCACGCCCGTATCCCCCAGCTCAGGGCAAGCTCGCACCAGTCAGCCCAGATCGGATCAGTGGCAATGTTCTGGGTGGTGATCGACTGTTTGTAATAGGCGGCAGCCCCAGAGGCGGTGGCCGTAGGACCGATCGGCAGGGTCGCGATCGCCTGGGTAAACGTCAACGGCAGACTCGGCGCAATCCCCCCTACCAACTGGGCCTGATCCGCATCATAGAGATGAAACGAACACAGTGCCCCATCAGACCAGCCTTCGATAAACTGAGCAAGGGCGGTGAACACCTCCGCCAGCGGTACCCCTTGGGCGATCAGTTCCAAAATATGGTTATGCCCCTTGAGGATGGCATCCATCCGCTGCCGTTCGCGGATCTCCTGTTGCAGTTGCAGGTTCTGTTGATCGAGTTCGAGGCGCTGACGCTTCTCTTGCTCCAGCAGTTGGGCCTGGGCAATGGCAATCCCCACCTGGGCAGCCACTGCCTCTAGCAGTTCAATTTCCGCGGCGCTCCAGTGGCGTTCGCGATCGCATTGATGGACGCTGATCAGGCCATTGGCTTCCCCTTTGTAAGAGGTGCGCACCGTCAGCAGGGATTTGAGCGCCATCGGCTGATAGATGCTGGCCACCGGTAGCAGGAGGGGATCGGTTGCAACGGTTGGAGACGCGATCGCGTGATCGCGGGCTAAGGCAACCTCGACATAGGGATTGTCCCGCAGCGGAATGGACCACCCCATCGCCGAGGGAATGTCTGGCTCCCGGTATTCGGCCACGGGCATGATGGGGGGAAATAAGTGGGCACTGTAGGCGTGAATGATGCAGCGATTCACCTGAAGGGCTTGGCCAATTTGCACAACTGCCGTTTGGAAAATCTGGTCAATATCCAGGCTCTGGCGAATTTCCTGGGTAATTTGCTTGAGCAACAGGGTGTGGTGCAGTTGGCGCTCGAGGGTGGTTTCGGCGGTTTGGTGCTCTTGCACCTCCTGCTGAAGTTGTTGGCCCTGGGTCTCTAGCTGGTGTGCCAGGTGGTGGTAACCGAGACAAAACGTCAGGCGCGATCGCACTTCCGCCGCCAGGAAGGGGGCCAACCAATAGTCCTGGGCACCCGTTCTAAAGAGGCGCTCCCTGTCAATAGCGCTCAGGGAATCACTGAGGGCAATCACGGGCAGGGTGGCAGTTGCTGGCACGGATCTTAATGCTTGACACAGGGCATACCCCTCTTCCCCTAGACTCTTGAAATCGAGGAAGATCAGGCTGGGATGCAGATCCTGGGTTTGGGCGATCGCAGTTGAGGGGTCGATCGTGTATACGGTGTGTCCTAGCTCACCCAAAATTGCCAGCAGGTCAGAGCAGGCTTCTACTGCTGTTGTAATGACAACGATTGAGGTTCTGAAACCATCTGCAATTAGGTTCATGCGACCTGCTACGCAACCTGACTATGATGAGCGCTGGGGGGACGACGACCCGTCCAAGCTCAGGTGCGGGAACTGGCTGAGATAGATCACCGTATTCTTTAGAGTATACGCAACTAGGATGGGCATCTCCCAGTGGGGGTGTGGGGGGGTGAGGGTTGGGCACAGAGAATCGGGAATCGTTGGGGGGATGACTGGCAATGGATGCTTGGCGCTGCGTCACTGCTAAGATGCTGCATGGGTAGCTGATGCCATCATGTGCGCAGCGTCTCCACCAGAGAGTTGTGCCATTTCTCCTAACAGTGTGACTGGTTATGAAAATCACGACCTGGAATGTCAACTCGGTGCGGACCCGGCTGGCCCATGTGCTGGACTGGCTACAGGCCAATCCGGTGGAGGTCCTCTGTCTCCAGGAAACGAAGGTGACGGATGACCAATTTCCGCGTTCGGCATTTGAGGCAGCCGGGTACCAGGTCTATGTGTCAGGTCAAAAAAGTTATAACGGGGTGGCCTTGATCAGCCGATCGCCCCTAGCTGAGGTCGCCGCAGGCTTTGGCCCCGTGTTGGGGGAGGCGACTGCGGCCAGCTTTGATGAGCAGAAGCGGGTGATTACGGGCGTCACGGCGGAGGGGGTACGGGTGGTGAATCTGTATGTGCCCAATGGCTCGGCGATCGGCAGCGATAAGTACGACTACAAACTGCGCTGGCTGGTAACCCTGCGGTCTTATCTCCAAGCTCTGCTCGTGTCTTCACCATTGATCTGTGCCTGTGGTGATTTCAACATTGCCCCGGCGGATCGGGATATCTATGACCCGGCAGGCCGGGAAACTCATATTATGGCTTCGGATGCGGAACGTCAGGCCCTAACGGCAGTGCTGGATTTGGGCTTTGCGGATGCCTTTCGCAAGTTTACGGCGGAGGGGGGCCACTTTAGTTGGTGGGACTATCGGGCCGCGTCGTTTCGTCGCAATCAGGGATGGCGCATTGATCACCACTATTTAACCCCGACGCTCTATGAGCAGGCTGTTGCTTGTACGATCGATCGCACCCCCCGCCAATGGGAGAAACCCAGCGATCATGCCCCTGTGACCGTTGAGTTTGGATCGTTGAGTTTGGATCGTTGAGTTTGGCCCAATGACCAGTGGTTGAAGCCGATGGACTTTTTCGGGCTTTATGGCCTGTCTAAGGTATTCACCTGCTCTAGTGAGAGTCCTGTGATATGTGCAATCTGATCGACAGTCATCCCCGTTTGTCGGAGATTACGTACAATTTGTCGCACTTGCTGTTGGGCTTGTTCAGCCTGTTGTTGGGCCAATTCGGTGGTCGTCGGCAACAGTGTGCCATCCAAGTGGACCCAGCGTAACCAGGTGGTTGAAACGCCCTGATAAGTCCCTGACCAACGACTTAGCGCCAAATTGAGCACCTGGCTGACTAATTGACCTTGGGCATTGACGGCGATTGGTTGGTAGGTGCCTTGTAGTTGAAAACCGGCCCAATCATCTGGGTTGAAGGGGTCATACCAGAAATATTCGGCAACCCGCATCTGGTTTTGATAGATCGCCTTCTTTTCGCCTTTGTCAGCGTTCTGTGTGCTGACTGACAGTAGCTCAATCAC
>CAZHXN010000055.1:0-29231 GCA_964536415.1 uncultured bacterium | reverse complement strand
CCACCACCGCCGCCACCACCACCGCCACCCGCCCCACCATCTCCACCACCGCCACCGTCGGTGCCGCCGCCACCGGAAATGATTCAAAGCCTGCGACCAGAGTTGCCGATCGCGCAGGTGCCGACCACGGCGATCGATACGGTGATTCGTCCGTTGGAGGAAAGTTTCACCCGGCAGTTTACGGACTATCTTGGGCAACCCATGCCGCCCATTCGCACGCGGGATGAGATTCAGGAAATCCTGGCACAGATTGAACGCAATGAAGGGATTAAGCCCGCGATCGTCTATATCAGCTTTGTTCCGGCAGCCCTGCAAGGGGAACTCCCCGGTGTCCTGCAAGAACGACGGGCTGACGATCAGCTAGAACTGGTGGTGTTAACACGGGAGGGACCGCCCATTCGGAAGCGCTTACCCACGGTGAGTCGGGCACAGATTATCGATGTGGCCCAAGAGTTTCGGCTTCAGGTTGCCGTGCCAGATGATGTCTCAGGGACGACATATTTGCCACTGGCTCAACGGCTGTATCAGTGGTTAATTGCCCCGATCGCGGCTGATTTGGTAGAACGGGAAATCGATAATCTGGTCTTTATCCCGGATGTGGGGTTGCGATCGTTGCCCTTTGCCGCCTTGCACGATGGTCAGCAGTTCCTCATTGAGCGCTATAGCGTGGGGCTGATGCCGACGGTGAGTTTAGCCGATACCCGCTATAAGGATGTGCGGGAGGTTGCGGTTCTGGCGATGGGGTTGTCCCAAGCGGTCCAGGGCCAGCAACCGTTGCCAGCGACCCAGGCAGAAATTGAGGCGATGTTGAGCCTGTGGCCGGGGCGATCGTACTTTGATGAAGACCTGACCGAGGCTAATCTGAGGCGGGCACGTCGCGAGAACCCCTATGGCATTGTGCATTTGGCTACCCACGGGGATTTCAGCCCCGGTAATATCGCCAATTCCTATATCCAGTTTTGGAACGATCGCTTGACGTTAGATCGGGTGCGGGAGTTGGGCTTTAGTGTGCCCTCAGTGGAACTGCTGGTCCTGAGTGCCTGTCGCACGGCTTTGGGCAATGAGCAAGCGGAGTTGGGCTTTGCGGGCTTTGCCTATCAAGCAGGCGTGAAGACTGCCGTGGCGAGTCTCTGGTATGTGAGTGATGCGGCTACAGCGGGGTTGATGACCAATTTCTACGCCGCGCTGAAGGAATCCCCCGTCAAGGCGGAAGCCCTCCGGCGTAGCCAGGTGAATATGGCCACGGGCAAAATCCGGGTCGTTGAGGCTGGGCTAGAAGGGGTGACCACGATCGGGGCATTACCCTTACCGTCCGCAAGTTTGACGGGCATTACGACGCCGGATTTCTCCCATCCGTACTATTGGGCTGCGTTTACAACGATCGGCACCCCCTGGTAATGCGCTGGTAAGTCTGCGATCGCGACCGGGATGATTGGGCTACGATCGCAGGCATTAGTTTTAGACTGGTATTGTGAGTTTCGGCTGAGAGGGGGATGATTGATGATCGCAGCACGAGAGCACGATCTGTACTTTACGCCGGAAGAGTATTTTATTTGGGAGGAAACCCAGCTAGAAAGACACGAGCTAACCGATGGTCGTGTTTATGCGATGACGGGGGGGACTAGAAATCACAGTGATCTCGCGGGTAACTTTTTATCGATCATCAAACCGCATCTTCGGGGCAGTGGTTGTAAAACGTATAATCCTGACTGTCGAGTCAATATCCTTGGAACTTCTAACTATGTCTATCCTGATTTAAGTGTGACCTGTGACGATCGCGATCGCGAACATGAATATTATATTACTTACCCTTGTTTAATTGTGGAGGTTTTGTCGAGCAGCACGGAAGCCTACGATCGTGGTAAAAAATTTGAAAAGTATCGTCGTAATCCAAATCTGGTCGATTATGTTTTAGCCAGTTCAGAAGAAATGGCGATCGATATTTATCATAAGAATGATGCGGGAGAGTGGGTGATTTTGAGCTATCGCGAGGGCGATATCGTTGAACTTAAAAGTATTGGTTTGCGTGTAGCGATCGAGCAGGTTTATGAGGAAATTGTGTTTGATGCACAGCCTGAGATTATTGCACAGCCTGAGATTATTTAGTGTTGAAAAGTTGAGAAAATTTGTGGAGATTTGGCATAGAGTATTGAGTCAATTAATCAACCTTAGTAACGTGTATCAATGCTCATCTTCCTGACGAAAATTGGCTTGACATTGCTTTTGTTGGCCATGTTTGCCTACGGATGTATCGGACTTCAGTCTGGGCGGGTATACTGTAAAAGCTGCTGGTACAAACGCGATGAAACTCCCCTTGGGTTTTGGACAACCATCACCCTCTACCTTGTCGGGCCACCGGTTATTCTTTTTCTGCTATGGACAACGACATAAAGAGTACTCACCAGGGTTGTGAGTCTGACCCATCTTTTCAGGAGAATCCACCTAACTATTTGAAGTAAATCAACAGATTCAAACCAGGGATGGTCCGAGATAAGGTCCACAGCAACAGCGATAGGTAAAATAACCCCAGTGTCCATTGGTACCATACCAAAGCAGTAATTAAACCGGGGACATGCTCATCGCGCAGGCGAATATCATTAAAACCAAACTTGAGTAAATTATTAAAACTAAAATCATAGTAATTCAACCAATTCCACCGTCGTCCCCAGGGCAGCGGGGCATAGCGATCGCGGAAAAAGGGAAAGCGCGGGATCACCGGCAAACGGCCAATCAGTAACCGCAATTGTCGAAAACTACTATCCTCCAGAAAATAGCTGGAATCCATTAAATCGTGATGCCGCCCCTGGCGATAGAGCCAACCCGTCAAAATCATCGGGACCGGCACAATCAGAATCGCTAAACAAAAGAGGGTTTGCCAGGGATAATCAGCGGCTTGAAACATCGCACTTAACCCCCACGTCATCAACGCAGATCCCCCGCTCATCACCCATAACCCTTCCTCAAGGCTAGGTACGATCGGGATTGGGTGCAAACGGCGGGCACGATCGATTACCCAGAACAACATCCCAAAATAGGCGATCGTCCCAATCCCTACCCCAAAAATCAATCCAAACTTGGTCCCATAGCCACTTAACCGCAACAAAATACTCAAAATCATCCAATCGCAGGCTTTACCAAACCACACTCCGACCGTAATGGGGGGGGCGATCGTCACGCGATCGCGGACATTGACATAGGTTGCCAGATCAATCCCCTTCAGAGAGAGCAATTCAGTAAAGCTATGAAATAACTGGGTCGATCGGGTTTGGACAATTAACTCAGCCTGTTGGGGTGAAAACCCTAACTGAATAAGTTTTTGGGGTGAAGCCGTATTCAGATTAACACGCACCAGCTGTTGGGTTAACTGTTGCAGACGTAGGCGTTGTGTTAAGTATTCGATCTCATTGGCATCACTGATTTGTTCTAATTGGCGGAACCGACGCACCAAGTTCCTTAAAACCGTTTCATTCCCCTGAAGCGTTGGCACCGAGAGCAACGACCCAATTTGCCCTGCATTTCCTAGAATTTTGGCATTATCCGACTCAAACTTGAGGCTAGAGACATTAATATAACTTTGGGGTGAAAAGTCAGCATCACTGAAATCGATCGCGCTCAACAACGTCGCCCCTCGCAGATTAATCGGTTGGCTAAAACTGGCTTCACGCAGATTCAGCGATTGATTCAAAATCGCATTCGTAAAAAAGAGCGACTTTAGGAATTTTCCTTTGCCCAGTCCTGCGGTAGCTTGCCAAGTCGATTGGGAAAAATCAACATTCCCCTGCCACTGCCCCCGGCTAAAATTCGTGGCTTGTTGAAAAATTGCCTGATTGAAACTAGCCGTTGCTTCAAACTGACTACTTTGAAAGGTCACCTCACCCTGAAATTGAGCCTGACTGAATCGGGCCTGATCAAAAAAAATGCTATTCCGAAATCGGGCGATTTTTTGGAAATGGGCACCAATAAAGTTGGCGACCTTACTGAACCGCGTCGCTGACCAATCTGTCTCTTGTAAAAAGGTAACGCCCTTCGCTTGCACCGGGCCTAGGAAAAAAATATTACTGAAAGTGGTTACTCCCTGAAATTGGGTATCCTGCAACCGTAATAGCCCCTGGAAAATTGTAATCCGTGTTTCACTATCGGGACGACTACTCAGCAGCGATCGCGACAATTGTTGAAGCTGGCTCAATCGCCGTTGATCATAGCGAAGTTGTGCCTGGACAGCGGGTGAAAATAAGGGCGATCGCTCAGATTGATCCGGTGAAAGACGTATGCTGAGTTGGCTGAGATCAAAGTCCCCCTGTACGATCGTGTGGGATAAATCTAGCCCGATTGTCGGACTGGTTTGGGCTAGGCGCGATCGGAGTAATGAGTAAAACTGATCCCGAAAATCAGCATTGTCTACCCCCAGATCAATCACCATATCCTGAAGATCGATCGCCATATACCCTTCTACCCGTACCGGCTGCTTGAGGCGCTGTTGCAGCAACTCTATGGTCAAGGAAATCCGCTCAGAAGACAGCGGCGCAGCCAGAGCAGGCTGCCCTCCCCCCCACAAAACACCCATGAAGCTGATGAGGAGGACGGTAATACTGAATCGAACCCCCCAAGAAAACCAACCTCCCCTAGGGATTATTCGGACTACTTGGTAATTACTGACCTTGGGACTGACCACTGTGAACTGATTGAATCTTTTGGTTAAAATAGTCTTCGCGAAATTTGAGTTGTTGTGCCAGGGCTAACCCCTGCTGAAACGCCACGATCGCCTGGGGGTAGGCCCGCAGATATACCTGGATTTGGCCAATCTGATCGTAGGTATTCATCATGCCATAGTAATCATAGGAGCGTTGCCCTACATCCAGTAAGACTTGATAAACTTGCAGGGCCGCATCCGGTTGATTTTGGCTTTGATAGAGCAGGGCTAACTTATTCAAGGCGTCACTGGCACGGGCAAATTGCTGTTGGGCGATCGCCAGGGTATAGGCATCCTGATAGCGCAAAGCGGCTGCCTCCAGTTGCGCAATTGCCTGGTGACTATCGGCCAGTTCGACTAACCAACCAGGGATAGGTTCCAATTGCTGCTGGGCTTGAGCGGTGGCGATTAACTCCTGTAAGACCGGAATCGCCGCCTGAAATTGGCGATCTTGCTGATAGATATAGGCGAGTTGTTGCAGAATCGCCATTGGTGTGAACTCTGGGTTTGGCGTTGTTGGTGGATAGCTGCGCACCGAGGTGAGTAATTCCTGATAGGTCTTGGCGGCGTTGGCGTAGTCCAACCAGTTGAGGTAAAGGCGGGCGATCGTTAGCAGGGTTGCCTGCTCTTGAGCAAAATTTCGCTTCTGCCGCGACTCTGCTAAGAGCGGTTCATAGACCCCCAACGCCAACTTTTGATCCCGAATCTGAAGATAGGCTTGGCCAATCGCCCCTAACAGGGCGACATTTTGTGAGAGGGTTGCCTGTGCTTGAAGTGCCTGTAAGCGTTCCGCAATCCATCGCACCTGAGTGGTTTGTGTCTCTCGCCATGCAATTTCACCAATCCGTCCCAAGGCTTGCACCTCTTCCAATGGGCCGAGGGCACGATGCAACCGCAAAACCCGATTCCAAAGTTCAAAGGCCGCCGGTGCATTCCCCGCCGTCAATAGTGCGTTAGCTTGGGCATCCATCACGGCCAGTGTGGTGACTAATTGGGTCCGTTCGGTTGCGTTCAGGGGCCGGGGGGGCTGGGGCAGGAGCGGATCAGGGGTCTCCTGGAGCAGGGGGTTGGGTAGAAAGATATCGGGCGTCGGCGCAGGTTCAGGCTTGGTGTTGCGATCGGCGGCTAGGCTAGTAGGTAACTCCCCCATCACCAGTCCGATCCCTATCGCAATGCCAATGGCCAGTCGGCTAATCCCGCACAACTCTCCTCGCGATCGCTGGGTGTATTGCCTCCCTTTACACGTTGTCCTCCACTCCATACGCCACCGCGCTCCTTCAAACCATCCGCACTGTTAATCAACTCTAGCAATAACATCGCTAAAGACAACCGTAGGCCCTCCTTGACCTCACGCCACCTTGCAGATGCCCGATAGAGATAGAATCGGGATCGACGTTCAACCAGCTTCCAGCGGCACTTTCCGAGCATGACACTCACACAAACCGGAATTTACCTACAACCGAGCCGATTATTTTTGTAATGGCTGGGATCTTACAAATACAACTGGAACCAGGCGTTGGTTTAGTCCCGGAAGACCTGTAAACAATCCTGGCCATAGCCCCCAAGTATGGCATTGAGATTCTTAGACCGTCACCTAGCTAATAGCGATCGCCCCTAGGGCACGCAGGTGATGCGATCAGTCTCCTGACCCACCTCATCTGAAGGATTGGCAGGAATCTAATCGTGCTCGCGATTGCTTAATAGGCCCCATCCTTCGCAAATACCACAAACAGTGTTTGGGCGACCAAGCTGAGATCGTAGAGTAGCGACCAGCGGTCCTGGTACTGTAAATCTAACTGCACGATCTCCTCAAAATCCTCAATTTTAGAGCGACCACGCACCTGCCATTCCCCCGTAATCCCTGGCTTCACTTCCAAACGCTTCCAATGATGTTCCTTATAGCGCATCACCTCAGAAACTGTTGGTGGGCGCGTCCCAACCAAGCTCATGTCTCCCTTCAAAACGTTCCAAAATTGGGGGAATTCATCTAGACTCGTGCGCCGCAAAAAACGCCCCACACGTGTAACACGAGGATCATGACGATTCTTAAAAATATTTCCTTTGGCTTGGTTATGGACCAAATGTTGCAGCTCATCAGCATCAGCAATCATCGAACGGAACTTCCACATCCGAAACGTCCGTCCGCGATGGCCACAGCGAATTTGGCTATAGAAAATGGGGCCTGGATCATCTATTTTAATCGAGATCGCGATCGGCAAAAGTAGGATAGCCGTAATCAACAACCCAATAATTGCCCCTAAAATATCAATTAATCGTTTTGCCCAGCTCAGGGTCGATGGGTGTGAAAAACCAACAGAATTTTCTAATTGAAACTGTGGTTGCAAGCTACTTGAGGAGGGTATGGGATAGGCATACTTTTGCGAAATCATTGAAAGTACATCCAGCTTTTCAAAAATGAGCAATCTCGACCCCCTGAATCAATTGATTTAATCAGTGGTTCAGTGGTGTATAGTTACGGAAAACCATATCAAGTGTTTTTGGACTTTAAATTAAAGACTTTAAATTAAAATTGTGATAAGTCAATAAAGAATTACTGCCTATCGGATCGAGCGTATAATCTCACTCAACAGAGCTGAAGATCTGACTGGGTTTGCAAATCGGTAAAGAGACTACACTTCCATAATTTCCACAGTGGTATGGTGACAAGTAGAGTGCTGCGAGACCAGGAAAATCTGGTTATCTTTACAGAAAATTCATAGTTATACAGAGGCTTCATGGAAAGTACATGGAACTTGTGACCTAAACCACATATTTCTCCCCACCACTCACTGAGGATAGAAAAGTATACCTAGATGCAAAAGGATCGTGTTATCCGAACCTTTGTAACTGTGATAGTCTGTCCCTACCGTCTTGAATCCAGTGATCTTGGTGTTCAACCTCCGTGTGTCTACCCCCACCATGAGTTGCAGGGAGCCTGCTATGCAAAGCGCTTCTCCTCAATCCCCGTCCCCCCGTGCAACTGGCCACATCAGTCAGTACTTATACGAAATTGGTAAGTACCCCCTGCTGACTCCTGACCAAGAAGTTGAACTGGGACAACACATCCAAGCGATGATGGCTCTGGTTGATATCCCCGATCCCACCCCTGCCCAAAAGCAGGTGATCCAGCGCGGCAGGCGTGCCCGTGATCAATTGATCCAATCCAATTTGCGCCTAGTTGTTGCAGTCGCTAGGCATTTCCAACGCCAGGGGGTGGACTTCCCTGACCTGATTCAGGAAGGGTGCCTGGGACTGGCGAGGGCAGCGGAGCGGTTTGACCCCACCAAAGGGTTTCGCTTTTCTACCTATGCCTATCCCTGGATTCGCCAAACGATCGCCCGTTCCCTCGCGACCCAACCCCGTCTTATTCGTCTACCGGTTCACGTTTACGAAAACCTCAATCGCCTTAAGCGTCTCACCCAAACCCTGACGGTGGAACTGGGACGGACCCCAACAGTCGCCGAGTTAGCGGCTGGCCTTGAAACCAGCACCGATGAGGTGCAAGCCCTGTTATTGCACCATCACCCAACCACCTCTCTGAACACCCAATCGGGAGCGGATGAGGGGCATGAGTGGATGGAATTGATCGCGTCAGCGGGGGCAACCCCTGCCGATTTACTCGATCAGGAAGCCCAACGGGAGTTAGCCCACCAACTGGTTGGCCGCTTACCGGAGCGAATGCAGAAGACCATTAATCTTCGCTACGGGATGGCGGATGGGGTCGAGCGGACGTTCGTGGAAATTGGTAAACACTTACAGTTATCGAAGGAGCGGGTACGACAAATCGAGGCCCAAGCGATCGAAAAACTACGGGCAGAAATGCAACGGGAAGAAGCCATCCCCGCCGTTGGCTCAAAGATTTAGTACTTTGCGGGCGTTTCGCCCAGGGCTGTTAATAGCCACTACCGTTAGTAGCCACTACCAATGACTGTAAAGGCAGACCAATAATAGGGATGCCCAAACTCTGCTGGGAGCGACCGGCTATCGCTGGGCAGAGTAATCGGGGCTTGACGGGTGAGGCGGAGGGTACCCCCTTCCAGGCGGGTTTCGCCATGCAGCATGGCTAATTGGGCTTGGCGGAGGGCTTCTGCTTTCGTGGGGGCCGTGTGCAACTGGCGATAAAAGTCACTGATCAGCCCTAGCGTTGCGGCATCACTGACATCCCACAGGCTCCCGATCGCGGTTTTGACGCGAGCACCCAACGCGACTCCCGCAAACCCTAACTCGGCTTGCTCATTCCCCAAGGCGGTGCGGCAGGCACTCAATACTAACATTTGAATGGGCTGGTTCTGGCCTTGCAGGGCTTGCATCCAGCTAGGCAGTTGGTTTAATTTTAATCGCTCACCCCAAAACTGAATATAGGACTGTTGGGCTTGGCCAGGAGAAAAGTGGGCATGGGTGGCGAGGTGCAAAATCCCAAACTGTTGCGTTCGGTTGGCCTGTTCCACCTGGGCGATCGTGGCTTGCTGATTCAGGAGACCTTGACCTCGCCAAACCCCACGAGTGACGTTTTCCACCTCGATCGCCGCCGCCGGTAAGGGTTGTTGCCCCTGGGTACTCTGGGAAATGCCCATTGCCAGCACGGGTTGATTTTGCAGCGTCGCTGTTCCGTAGTCCGTGAGGGCAAAGCTGGGGATGAGGGTCAGGCTATAGCGCTCGATCAGAAACTGCTGGCCATCATGCAGGGCCGCTAAGGGGAGCGATCGCAGGCCCACATCGGCAGAGATTTCCAGGGTTTGAATTTGGTTAGCCGTCAGTTCCGGGAGAATCGGGGCAATGAGGGCCTGATAGAGTTGCTGCGCAGGTTCTAGATAATCGGTTGGCTCCCCATTCTCACCGGCAAGCAGGGCTTGTCGAAACTGGGCGACCACCGCTTGCAAGCTGGCACGATCGGCCCGGAGTAACACTTTACGAACCGCCTGAGACGGGGGGGACTGGACCAGAGACCCTGCCGCTGGTACCTTTCTCGACAAGGGGAAGACTATCTGTAACGGATCGAGGGCTTTGGAGAGGCGACCCAAAGGATAGGGCTGGCCAGCCGTGGGTGAGTTGGGCAAGACCAGGATCAGATCCAAGCGATCGCGGAGGGAAACGACGTAGGAAAGGGCTGGCTTCTTCCCAGTCTGCAGATGCAAATGGTTCAAGGTCTGGCTAATTTGGTCGATGCTGATCGCAACAGCGGGCGGGCGCAAGCCGTAGTAATCAGTAAATTCCCGTGATCGATATTGTTCAACCAATTGCACGGCAGTTGCCAAATCCGCCTCCCGAAAGGCTCGTTCAAAGCTGGCGCGATCGCTGGGGGGTTGGGCGATCGTGGGTTCACTCATAGCCGGATCAGGGACTTCCCCAAACCACAGCACCGCATAGCCCTGGTAAATCGCGAGTCCGATCGCCTGCCAGCGTCGTTCCTGCCAGAGACCCCGGTTGAGCAACATATCATTGTGGTAGGAACTGGCCTGCCAGTCCTGTAGGGCTGAAGCGGCTGTTGCCCGGTAACCCGCAGGGCCGCCGTGGGCACTTTCGTAACCCATGCCGGGATAAGCGGTGCCTAAACGCTGGGGGGCGTTCCACATACAGGGATAGCTATTGGGCTGATTGGGGTTGTAGGGGCAATCACTCCAGGCGTGGGTAAACTGCCGCAGATTCTCAGCCATATCCCGCACATGGCGATTGGCAACCCGATTCAGGGAGGGGGCCAGGGGGATAGGGGGCAAGCCATACTGGGCACGATACTGGTTAATCTGTTGGTACAGTTGGGTTTCTTCCGCATCCAGTTCATCGCCGGGACAAACAGCGGCCCGCAGAACCTCGCCCCCTGTACAGTTACCTACCGCAACTGTCTGGCTTAGTTGATGACTAGGGGCACCGACGGCGGGGGGAGCCGTGATCAACCCCGTGGCCGCGATCGCCGTGACGCTCACACCCAGGCCCCAAAGCCAGCGCTGCCATCTTTGACCCCTGGCGATTTGACTGCCCATCGTACTGCCTAGCTCATATTAATGATTATGGCGCAGTGATTCCAATCACAACCACCTTAACCCTCGATAAACCGCAATCCCGATATATTCCTTCAACGCGCGAGTGGTTTTTGCTAGGGCGTCGGCATCGGGCAGCCAACTGAGGAGGAATGCCTGGGGTTGGGTACGCCCAAGGGCGCGATCGGCATCGGTATATAAAAAGTCCGTGGGGGCGGCGATCGGGTCTAATCCCTGCCGTTGGAAAATTAACATTGCACGGGGCATGTGCATGGCTGAGGTGACTAGCAGAAACCGCTGCACCCCTTTTTCAGCCAGAATTCGCCGCACATTCACTGCATTCTGATAGGTATTGAAAGACTCAGTATCCAGCAGTATCGCTGAAGCCGGTACCCCCAAACGCCTAGCCAGATCAGCCATATCGGCAGCCTCGGATTGCCCACCCCCCATCCAGGCGATACGCCCGCCACTGAGCACCAGCCACGGCGCTTTACCCGCCTGATACAACTGGGCACCATAGAGGACCCGATCGCCCGCTTCAGCGAGATCAACACCAGGCCGAGGTGGCAGCGCTGGTTTTGTGCCCCCGCCCAACACCACGATCGCCGCAGCGGACGGTAAGGAGCCAACCGGAACATGTTGCTGCTCCAGGGAGGAGACCAGCCAGAGGGCCGTCCAAGGGCTACTGCTGATCAGGAGAATAGCCCATCCCAGGGCGATCGCCGCGTGGGCGAGCCGGGGCCACCGCCGCCGACTGAACAGGGCCACCCCCAGCAGCACACAGGTCAGCCCCAGGGGATAGATCAGGGGCGGCAGCAGTTTAGATAGAAAAAGCAACATGGGCGATCGGCGTCTCCAGACGCATCCGCTAACCCGATAGCGCTAGATAAGCGTAGATAAATAATGAGTATAGATAAATATACAAAGAGGAGAGACAAGCCCTCCTCCCGTCAGTTAAACCCCACTCACATCAGGTCATGGGGTTGGGAATCTGGAATTTAGACAGTGCCAGAAGTTTAGATAGCGCCAGAATAAGACAATCCAAGAATGACACCCGCTCCGAGGATATGGCCGAAGCAGGCAGTACCGATCACAGCCCCTTGGCTCAGGCCACCAAACAACTCAGGGGAGGGCATGGCCGGACCAACATTGGGATTCTTGATCGTACTTTTGGCGATCGCCGCCGCCAGAATATTGCAAAGGATCATGATCACGGCAACCGTGGGGCTCCATTCAGGCGTGTGGGGCACAGCCGCCAGTAGCATTGGGGTCATCAATCTACCTACTCCTAACTAAAGGGTTTAATAACGGGCGAATGACAAAACTTAAGCTAGATTTTTATCAGAAAACTTCACGCAATCGCTGAAGAGCGTATTAATAATTAACAAAGCAATTAACAAAGCGTTGTGTTCGGCAACCTGTCCCTGGTTGCCCCTTGGGGGGAAGGCCAACCAGGTAAAGCCCCAGCCTATTGCCAGAGCTTGATCGTGGTATCCCCACTACTGGTGGCTAGCCAGTGGCCCTTGGGGCAAAACGCCACCCCCAGGACCGTATCCGTATGGCCGCGCAGCAGTTGTACCAGGCGATCCTTGCCTGCTTGCCAGACCTGCGCCTCCGGCTGTTGTCGGGAATGACCCGCCTGCCACAGGGCACAAGTCCGATCGGCACTGCCGCTAGCGAGGAATTCGCCATCCGGGCTGAAGGTCACGCACAACACCCAATCACTATGGCCCGACAAAATGCGCACCGTTTCCGCGTTGTCTAGGTCTGGACTCAAGCGCCACAGTCGAATCGTGTTATCGGCACTCCCACTGGCAAGGGTTTGGCCATCGGGACTCAGGGCCAAAGACCAGACCCATTTCGTATGGCCTTCCAGAGTCCAGAGTGGCTCACCGGTGGGCACCCGCCACAGCCGAATCGTTTTATCCCAGCCCCCACTGAAGAGGGTTTGGCTGTCGGGACTGAACACGAGGGAAAACACCCAATCCGTATGCCCCTGCTACTGGTCGATCAGCCGTCCCCTGGGTAACTGCCATAGGCCAATGGTGCGATCGCGCCCGGTACTCGCGAGCCACTGCCCATCGGGGCTAAAGGCCACTGCTAATACCCAATCCGTATGACCGGTAAGCGTTTTTACCCGTAGACAATCCCCCTGGGGTTACCACAGTTTAATGGTTTTATCCTTACTCCCTGTCGCCAGAATTGTCCCATCGGGGGAAAAGGCGATCGCCGAGACGGCATCGGTGTGGTTACTGAGGGTATGGAGCGAATAGCCATCCTGGGTACGCCAGAGCCGTACAGTCGTATCCCAGCCCACACTGGCCAGAATCCTGCCGTCCGGGCTAAAGGCTAGATTTCGTACCCAGTCTGTATGGCCCGTTAGGGTATGGACCAGTTGGAATGACACAGACACGGCTGGTTAATACACCCCTTACCACGTGTTTCCTCAACCCTATCAGATGTTAGTGAAGCCCAGATAAAATGGCAGATCCGCTTAATTTTTTAAGTTTGATGAGTCACTGGTTTCCTCCAACACGAAGTCCTGGCGCTGGAGCAGAGCGGCTATGGCAATGACCCAATGGAGCGGCGGGTGGGGAAGATGGCCGATTGGGGCAGTTTCCAGATCAAAAATCAGGTGCCGCCAGTCCAGCCAGAGGGATCGCAGGGACCAACCCAGGCGATCGCTGAAGGCATACCAATCATCCAGAGCCGCATAGGGGGTACCCACAACGGCATACCAGACTTGCTGCTGAACGCAAAACCCAAACCGTCCGCCACTGCTGTTGTACCACAGCTGATCGATCGTGCGCAGATCCTCCACTGGAAACTGTTGTAGATCCTCTAGCCGCAACCAACCTGCTGCCTGCCGCCCAACAATTTTGAGCATTAAGCCTATCGTTTCTGCGTTGGCCCATTGCCACTGTTGGGCTGCCAGTTGCTCCCGCAGGGGGCCATAGTCCACCCCCGTGGCTGAAATCAGGGGGACCGATTCCAAGGGAGATAGGAGCGGGATGGATAGCACTGCAACCCTCGCGCTCCCTGACGGCCCCTGACTTGTGGTGGTCGGTTGCGCACCTTCATTTGAGCCGTTAGTCAGTCTGGGTTGAGAGGCGGGAATTGGATCTGGATCAACGATCGTGGGTAATTGGCTCAGCCAATCCCGCACCGTTTGGGGGCGATCTCGGGCCTGGAATGCCATCCCCTGTAGGATTGCCGCATTGGTGGCTTCACTAATCCGGGGATTGAAGCGGTTGGGCGGTTTGAGGGCCGCCTTAGCGGCGCGGGCATGGGCAGAGACCGGGATCTCCCGTGTCAGCACATAGTAAAGGGTGGCGGCGAGGGCATAGACATCGGAAAATTCACCCCGCAGGGCTTCGCGGATATATTGTTCGATCGGGGCAAACCCGTGGGTCATCACCAGCGTATAGGCTTGACTGGTATCCGGGATAAACTCCCGCGCTAGCCCAAAGTCGATGAGAACCGCTTCATAGCAGGGGGCCTCTGGCAGCGAGTCGGCCACCTGTCGCATCATGATATTTTGGGGTTGGATGTCGCGATGGAGTAAGCCCTTCTCGTGGATCGTGCTGACGGCACTGCCAATCTGGCGAATGTAGCCCAGTCCTTCGGCTTCTGACAGGGCACCCCGTTCCTCCACCCATTCCCAAAGGGTTTGACCCGCCACATATTCCATCACAATGCAGGGGAGATCGCCTTCCTGAAAGGCATTCTCGATCTGGACAATGTGGGGATGGCGACACAGGGCGAGTCGCAACGCCTCATCCCGAAAGCGATCGCAGCGGTGACGAAAATCATTCTCTTGGCGCAGGTTATCCTTCAAGGTTTTAATCACCACCTGACGATTCCGGTAATCCCGTGCCAGGTAGGTAATCCCAAACCCACCCACGCCCAACGGTCGCTCGATCGTGTAGCGATCACCGTGGAGGGTATGTCCTGCGTTCCAAGTCATCCTGCCACCCCCATCGTTCGCCCTTACTCCAGCGCAACGGGGGCCAACTGCCGCTGTCGCTGCATGACCACAGCAACCTGTCCTGCGAAGTTGGGAATGGGTGGCGTCAGTTTCGTCAGCCGGATCTGAACTTGATCAATCCGGTTGTCCCAATCAAACAAAGCCGTGACGATCGCGGTGGCTAAACGCTCCAATAACTGGAAACGGGACGTTTGTAGCAATTCCTGAACCATTGCGACCACCTGGGCATAGTTCAGCGTGTCCTCTAGGCGATCGCTTTGCCCCGCGATCGTCAGATCCACCCCCAGCGTCAGATCCACCTCAAACCACTGCCCCAGGGTGCGCTCCGCCGCAAAAAAGCCCGTGTACCCATACCCGCGAATCCCTGTCACCTGTATGCAATCCATGCAGCGTTGGGTCGTTACCATTCGACTGACTTACCCCTTAAACCTAACGCTTAATTGTGACATCCGCTAATTGTGACATCAGTATCCCTACCCGCCGCATCCTCGGCTGCGCAGCCATTGCCTTCCCCAACGCCATTACCGAAAATTCGGCATCCAGATGTCCCCGCCGAGGGGGACCCTTGATATCATTGCACGAGTAGCCAGGAACCACCACTGAGAAAACCTAACGGTCACCGTGGTGGTGTTGAACCCAGAATCCCCGCGTCTTTCAGGCCGAGGAATGTCAAGGTAGGATACAGTATTCAGACTCATCTGCCTTTGCGAAGGCTGAGTCTATCCTTTTGAGTCTATCCTTTTATTAAATTAAAGAGTGTTGGTTTGTGAGGAAGTCTTCATCCCATCGTTGCCCCAACCCATCCGGGGCTATCCATGCGCCGGCCACGCCCTTACCGATCCCCCTGGACTTAGGCGGGGCGACTCCTAACCAGTCTGCCAGCCGGATTGGGATTTTTGACAGCGGTTTGGGGGGCCTGACCGTTCTGCGGGAAATCCAGCGCCAACTCCCCCAGGAGTCTGTTCTCTATTTTGCCGATACCGCCCGTCTGCCCTACGGCACCCGAAGTCCTGAAGAAATCCTCCAGTTCGTTCGGGAAATCCTCACCTGGATGCAGAGCCAGCGGGTCAAGATGGTCATTATGGCCTGTAATACCAGTTCAGCCCTCGCGCTAGAGACGGTCCAGGCAGAGTTTGCTTTGCCGATTCTAGGATTGATTTTGCCCGGTGCGCGGGCGGCAGTCCAACAGGCCCAGCGAATTGGTGTCATTGCGACACCCGCCACGGCGGCGAGTGGGGCCTACGGCCATGCCATTCGCGAAATTGACCCCAATGCCCAGGTTTGGCAAATGGGTTGTCCCGAATTCGTCCCCCTGATTGAGCAGAATCGTCTGGATGATCCCTACACCTACCAGGTGGCGCAGCAGTATCTCGCGCCCCTCCTCGCCCACCAGATTGATGGCCTGATCTATGGATGTACCCACTACCCCTTACTCGAACCCATCCTGCGCCAGATCCTCCCCCCATCCGTACGATTGATCGATCCGGCCCAGTCCTTGGTCGCTGCCGCTGCCCAGGAATTGGATGCCCTAGGGTTAGCCAGTACCCGCCCTGCATTACCAACCCGCTTCTGCGTGAGTGGTGATGCCCAGGCATTTAGTCAGGCAGCCCGTCGTTGGTTAGGCGTGGCTCCTCCCGTCGAAAGGGTAATGCTCCCAAGGGTTGTCCCTAATCAGCTTGGGAGCCAGATTGGATCGTTGAGTTAGATGCGGTGGGGACCTGACTAACCGCGTCGATCGTGGGGCCGCAGGATCAGCCGGAGCGATCGCCAGGACAGAGCACGGGGAGGGGATACTGACACGGGTTGGGTTCCCTCACCCGCAGGCAGTTCCTTAGAAAACCGTCGGCTACGGTAATATTGGGCACCCAGACGCAGGACGAGGTAAACCGCTAACAGATAGCCTGTGGCCAAGGCCAGGATTAGCATGGGAGTCGAGTCATAAAACATAGGGCGTAACACGGCAGGAGAAGTAGGAGAAATGAGAACGTAGAAGAAATTAATAAAGCGGAAACCTAGGCATAACGATCTCAGGCCGATCGCTAAACCTCAGGCCGATCGCTAAACGGAATCAACCGCGCACAATCGCACCCTCCCTCGGTCACCCTCGGAAGCGAGCCAACGATAGCCATAAAAACTGAACACAGCGGTTCCCAGAGGAACCCCCGCACAATTCAGTCAAGCAAACCTTAACACCCATCACGACAGCACAAAAGGCTACTAATGATCGGCTAAAACCTATCACTCGACCTGAAGCGTATCGGCGGTCCTAGTCGCCAGAGCACCATATACCCCCTCGCGACGAACATCCCTAGCGGGGTATTGCAACCGGGCAACGCAAGTGTTACACCATGTTACATTCCACCACCAATCGAGCCGGGACCCCACCTGAACAGGTTCTCGTGTATTCAATGCTTGTGGATGCTTATCTTTAAGGTAACATAAGCATTCCAAAAGTCACGACCTCCCTTGTGGGATTGGGGCTTAATTCACAAAACTTCATAATTTGCAATCGCCGACCCGGTTCGATCGGGGCGACTGGGGGCGATCGCGGGGTAAGATAGACCACGAGCAAGGGCCGAGCAAGGGCCAGGTGGCCCGGTTACCGTAAGATTTGCGATTGGTCATCAGAATTCCGGAGGGTTAGCTTAGAATAAGAACAGACAATGTAAAATTTCGTAAATTTGCTGGTTCTGGCTCGCCCATGACTTCCGTCAAATCCCTTTTCTCCCCCGTTGAAGCCGACCTACAAGATCTCACCAACAACTTGAAGCGTCTGGTCGGTGCCCGTCATCCCATCCTGTATGCGGCGGCTGAACATCTGTTCGGTGCGGGTGGTAAACGGTTACGACCGGCGATCGTCCTGTTGATCTCACGGGCAACGCTGCCTAACCAGGCGATCACCCCCCAGCATCAGCGCCTTGCCGAAATCACAGAGATGATTCATACGGCGAGCTTAGTCCATGATGATGTGGTGGATGAAGCTGAAATTCGGCGGGGGGTCCCGACGGTTAACCAGGGATTTGGCAATCGCATTGCGGTCCTGGCTGGGGATTTTCTCTTTGCCCAGTCCTCCTGGTATTTGGCTAACCTTAACAATCTAGAGGTAGTGAAGCTTCTCTCGGAAGTCATTATGAATCTGGCTGAAGGGGAGATTCGCCAGGGTCTAAACCGCTTTGATACTAGCCTTTCCCTAGAGGCGTATCTGGAGAAAAGCTATTACAAAACTGCCTCATTGATTGCCAACAGTGCGAAAGCAGCGGCCCTCCTCAGTCAGGTCTCCTCGACGCTTCAGGAGAATCTCTACTTCTATGGGCGGCACTTTGGTCTCGCGTTTCAGATCGTTGATGATATTTTAGACTTTACGGCCTCGGCGGAGGTGCTGGGGAAACCGGCTGGCTCGGATCTGCGCAGCGGTAATTTAACGGCTCCGGTTCTCTTTGCGCTGGAAGAACATCCCTGTCTGGAAACCCTGATTGAACGGGAATTTGCTCAACCGGGAGATTTGGAGCAGGCCCTCACTCTGGTTTGTAACAGCCGTGGCATTGAGCGATCGCGGGAACTGGCTGCCCAACACGCCAAAACCGCGATCGCCTATTTAGCCGATTTGCCCACCAGCGAACCCCAGCAGTGCCTGGTGAAATTGGCGGAGTATACCCTCAGTCGCTTGTACTAGGCGGGCGCAAATCGGTGGGTACAGCTAACGGAACGTTGGTTGTGCTGACTTCAGCCAGCAACCTGCCTTTAGCGGGAAGTCCAGTTGGCAGTCAGGCGACGGTAGTCATACTGGGGGGCACCGGGATGACAGGTGACACAACCGGCCAGGGTAATCGGGCGCTGTAGCGGTACATCCGGATGGAGTGCCCTAAAGTAGCGCGATTCCTGTACCCGGAAGGGGATAGACTCATCAGCGGCATGGGGACGCGAGGACAGGAGCAGGTAATTCCAGACGAGGAGGCGAGCCGGACCTATCAAGGGCGTTAACTGTTGGCCGTAATGTTGTGAGTCCTGCAAAAGTTGCCGCCAGGTTTCAGTGGGGAGGACCGCTGGCGGGACAGCAACATGGCAGCCTTTACAGGTGTCGAGGTAGAGTTCTTCGCCGAGGCGATAGGAGGCAGGCGTTGGATCGACGGTACCGATCGCCGGTAGGGTTTCCCAGGATCGTTGCGGCGATTGCTGGACTTCTACGGGGGGGAGTGCCTGGGCTGTCACCGTGGGCGGCACGGCAGCCCTAGCGGTGGCCAGCCAGCCACCCAAGAGTAGACTGATCCCTAACAGGCTAATACGAGCAAACCAGGTGCCTATTGCCGTGGGTAACGGTCTTGATCGCGAAACACCTCCCCCACCCTGCCGATAGACATAACGGGAGACACCCCGGAGATAACGTGTGATCATCAACCCACCCCACACTCAATCAGGACAATCGCGATCGCTGACTCCCCTGTCCTACGCAGCGTCTCTCCCAATACCCCCCTATCAACCTTAACTGCGGGGTTCGGTGTAGGCGTGATCGACCGGCGGCGGGGTGGGTGAGAGTTCCTGGTTGGCCCGATGGGTGAAAAATTTTGACATAACCTGTGGCGCATCAGGCAGGTTGCTATCCTGTTTTTTCTTGCTGGCATAATTGGCAACGATCCCCAGGCTGGGGAGATGAAAAGTACTCAATTGCTCTAATACCTTAGACGTTTTTGAGCGACGAGTCGTTCCGATATCTACCACCATGACAATCCCATCGGTATAGTCAGCCAAGAAGGTTGCGTCCCGCGCACTCGTGAGGGCAGGGGTGTCATAGATGACCCAATCATACTGGGCTTGCAAGCGAGCCGCTAACTGTCGGGTTTGGGGCGCGGCCAAGAGGCGGGCTGCATTCAGGATGGGTGGACCAGCCGTCAAGACCGATAAATTTTTCACCAAGGGCGATCGTTGAATCGCTTGCTGGATGCTGTGCTTGCGCAGGTTGCCGGTCAGCAGATTACTCAGCCCCCGGTGGTTTTCCATCCCTAGGCGCAGATGAATCTGGGGGGCATGGAGGTTAGCATCCACCAGCAACACCCGTTGACCCGCCAGGGCTGCGGATTGAGCCAGATGTAAGGCCACGGTAGACTTCCCATCACCAATCATCGGCGATGAAAGCACGAACGAACACAGGGGGGCCTGGGGTCGGAGGAAGCGGAGGGTCGTATAGAGGGCATCAAAAGCATCCAGGAAGGGTGCAAAGGTCCCACTGTTGTCTTCCAGCACCGATAGCTTTAATAGGGATTGGGAACTCAGGGGTTCGCGTCCCTGGTAGCGGGGAATTGTTCCCAAAATGGGCAATTTCGCCGCATCCTTCAGATCATTTGGTTCAAAAAACACATTTTGCAACTTCTCCAACGCAATGGCAGCCACCACCCCCGCGATCGCCCCACTGAGCAGACCCATGAGAATCATGCGGCTAGCTTGACTCACGCCCCGGCTTTCCGTGGCCTGGGGTTTGGTCAATTGCTCCCAGGGAACCTGGGTCTGGGCACCTTCGAGCCGCAGAGCTTCCCGCTGGGTTAACAACTGGGTCAGGGTGCGGGAGGCAATGTCCAGTTCTTGTTGCAAGTCAGTATAGCGGCGGATGATGGCTGGCTGTTGTTGAAGCATTGGAGCTAGTTCAGCCGCCGATCGATTTAATTGCTGTTCGCGGGTTTCCAGCACCCGAATTTGATTGAGGGCGGTAAACATTTGCTGAATTAACCCTAGGCGCAGGCTATCTTGGAAGACAGTTGTCGGAGCGATACTGGCCGTCTGATTATTGGATATGCCTAGGGTTTGGGCCAGCTGCTGTCTGAGTAAAATTTCCTGGTTTTGGCGTTTACGCAGGAGGGCTTGAAATTCTAAGCTTTCGGGACGGACGCGGGCAGCTTGAACCGCGATCTCGGCATCAGTTTCTGTCAGTTTGGTTAATAATGCCTGATAACGGGGATCTTGGCTTAAAGCCGATACGATCATGGCCTGTTGCGGATCTAAACCCACTTGACGTTGGAGATCGGCAAAGAGGGTCCGTTGCTCCTGTAGCTCACGACGAGTTTGTAATTGTAGAGATTCAATCTCTTGCGCCCGCTTCAGGAGATCTTTCCCACTGTCCGTCGGATCAAGGGTGGACTGTTGTTCGCGTAATTGTTGAATCGCACCCTGTAGCTGGTCCACTCGCCGCCGCACACTGGGCAACTGTGCCTCAATAAAACGAACCCCTTCGCTAATCAATGTCGTCCGTTCTTCTAGGCTATAGCGCAAGTAGCGATCGGCGGTTGCCTGCAAGACAGCCTCGGTCAACTCTCGGTCAGGTGACTGAAAACTAACTTGCAGCACACGGGTTTTCTCAGGAATGTTACCTTCCTTGAGTTCGAGGCGGTTGACGACTAAGGCGTGGAGCTGCTCGGCTTGGAAATTGCTTAATAAGGGATTGTCTGGGTTAGTTTTGCGGACAGCAGCGGCAATATCCTCAAGGATCGCTGGACTGGTCAGAATTTGGATTTGAGTCCCGTAGTCAAGGGCATACAGTTCTGCACTGGGGACTCCACCCCCCGCACGGGCTAGAGTGGTTGGTTGCACAATTCTGGCTTCAGTCGTTGCCGGTTCTACTAAGAGTCGGAAATCAGCACTCCAGGTAGAGCTAACGGTTTTGGGGCTGCGATACCAGACTAACCCGCCTACCAAGCCAGTCATTAATAAGATCAGCCATGCTTTACGGCAGCAGGTTCGGAGTAGGGGACGCAGGTTTAAGCTTTGAACTTCAGGGTTGGCGCCCGTATCCTCTAGTCCACTAGTGGGAGCAACTGGCGGTTCGTTCCACTCCAGTTTACGTTCGGACTCTTGTCCAAAGTGTGTACTGTTGCCCTGCATAGAACTTTCCCACTTAAACCTATTGACAACTGACCGACCAACCACTTCAGCACAAGGGTAGAGCTAAGGAGGTCTCATCTGACTACTCTTTACTATGATTGTCTAGATCCGTTGTAGTGACCACTTTTTCAGCCAGATTCAACAGATCCTCATCAGATTCATATCGGGTTGGATGAAGCTTAGGACGGGTTGGGTTGTGTGGCCATCTGCACCCCGAATGCCTGTAATTCCTACCCGTCATTCCTCATGGAACTCTGTTCCCCCAGTGTTAGGATGACGCTTTGTCTGTACTCTGATGCGACGATCGCCGGAGCCATTGAATTAGGGTCCCCGCAGCTTGGTTGTGATCGGCCATTCAATCAGCCTTGGGGTGATCTTAGCGTATGCCTGACGGGAGGGCATAGGGGAGAGCACCTTCAAGAATAGATAATGGGAGCGACCGAGTGAGAACTAACGTCAGGAGCTTAATGGCTATGTATCAACGAATTCTAATTCCGATCGATGGGAGTCCCTGTAGTCAGGCGGCCCTGCACCACGGTCTGCAATTGGCTCACGCGATCGGAGCCGAGGTCACCCTCCTTCACATCTTGGAAAATCCCCTCACAACCTCCCTAGTGGGCTGGATGGGACCTGGTCCTATGGCCTATAGCTATGATTTGCTCCAGGATTTGCGCAAGGCGGCTCAAACGATTCTTGCAACCGCAGCCCAACAGGCGGCGGAGTTCCCAGTCATGGCCAAAACGGTGCTGATTGAAGAGGACTTCCCCGCCACCGCGATTGTGCAGCAGGCCCAAGATCACGATTTGGTGGTGATGGGTACCCACGGACGCAAGGGAATCGATCGCCTTTTTATCGGTTCGATTACTGAGGGCGTCCTCCGGAATACCCAGACTCCCCTCTTAATTGTCCACCCCGATCCGCAACCGGGCTAGTGCTCCAGATCCCTCACCTCCTTGGGAACGGCGGCACTGAGTACCTCATGACCCGTTGCCGTTACCAGAACGTCGTCTTCAATGCGAATGCCAATCCCGCGCCAGCGATCGGGAATGTCGGGTTGACCTTCAGCGGGCTTGGTTTCGGGGCCAATATAGAGGCCGGGTTCTACGGTCGTAATGTATCCCGGCTGGAAGGTTTGCCAGGTTTCCCCCTGGCGATAGATGCCGGCGTCATGAACATCCAGGCCCAACCAATGGCCAGTGCGATGCATGTAGAAGGGTTTATATTTTTCTTCCTCAATCAGTTGATCGAGGCTGCCCGTTAATAGACCCAGGTCAACTAAGCCCTCGGTTAAGACTCGCACCGCCGTCTTGTGCATTTGATCGTAGGGGTTATCCGGCTTTACTTCGGCGATCGCCGCTTTTTGGGCGGCTAAAACCAATTCGTACAACGCCTTTTGTTCCGCCGTGAACCGGCCATTGATGGGGAAGGTGCGCGTAATATCGGAGTTGTAATAGCCATAGGCACAGCCAGCGTCAATGAGGAGTTAATCATGCGCATGCATCTGCCGAGTGTTATCAACATAGTGCAAAATGCAGGCATTGGGACCAGAGGCAACGATCGACGGGTAGGCGGGTCCCATTGCCCCTTTGATCCGGAAGTAATGTTCCAGTTCCGCCTGAATTTCATATTCATAGCGACCGGGACGGGCCTGCTGCATGGCTTGAATATGGGCTTCTGCCGCGATTGCGATCGCCTGCCGGGTGAGGTCCAATTCGGCCTCACTTTTGACCTGTCGTAATGCCCCCAAAATAAAACGGGGATCTTCGAGGGCGGTCGGTCCCGTGCCCCGTTTATTATAGGTCACCAACAGGTGTTGCCAGTGGTGCAAAATCCTGTCATCAAAGGTTTGATTGCGTCCCAGGCGATAATATAAGCGATCGGCCTTTTCGAGATATTGGGGTAGCTTTTCATCTAATTCAGTAATGGGATAGACGACATCGGCTCCTAGGGCGTCCTTGGCCGCCTCCACCCCCAGCCGATAGCCGGTCCAAACCTCTTGTTCCCAATCCTTCGATCGCACAAACAGTACATAGCGATGTTCCTCATGGTGGGGGGCCAGAACAGCCACAGCTTCCGGTTCATTAAAACCCGTCAGATAGAAGAAATCGCTATCCTGCCGAAAGTTGTACTCGACATCATTGTGCATAATGGCCGTTGGGGCACTGTGAAAAATCGCGGTCCCGTGACCAATTTTTTCCATCAGGCGTTCCCGCCGTTGCCGATACTCGTTCTGCATCCTTACAGTTCCCATTGTGACTGAATTTTCACTTTAGCAAACTTGGCTAGGGGAACTGTCGGCAGCGCCAGAATCACCCAAATTGGTGACGCGATTCTCCTGCGATTCTCCTGCGGAGACGCTGGGCGATCGCAGGAACCCGTCCTTTAAGCTAGGGGCAGACTTTGGTCATTTTCCGGACCAATACCAATGCGACGGCGGGGGAACGGTTGCAGTTGAGTTTGGGGGATGATTTTGAACCGGGTCTGGGGTTTGCCCGTGCCCAGTATGCCTTCCCATTCTCACAGCCAACGTTTTTGCTGCCCATTGTCCCTGGTGGAACGCATACGGCGGTGATCACGTTTACTTAGCTGCCTGAGTGAGTAACGGCATCACGCACCCGCTCCAGCACCGCTTCTAGTTCTTCCACGGCAACGGCTCCGGTCAGCACTTCGCCGTTCATAAACAGGACGGGGGGCCTGGATAGGCCCAAGGCTTCGGCGAGGTCAAGGTCGGGCTGAAGGGCCGCCGCTGCGCGGGCACGATCGCGATCAAAGCGGGCCAGATCCAGGTTCAGGCGTTTGGCGATCGCGAGGTAGAGTGCTTCCCCTAGCTGATCCTGCTCGGCAAAGAGGGCGTCGTGAAACTCCCAGAATTTTCCTTGGGGACTGGCCGATGATCTGCCGGGGGTTGGTCTGCATCTGGGTCAGGAACTCGCGGCGGGCCTGTTGTTGTTTGGCCTGTTGCGCCTGTTGGGACTGCCGGAGGGATTCCAGAATGGCCTCTGGATGTTCACGGATAATTTGGAGGACCTGGGCTTCCAGTTTGGGGTCGATGCGGCTATCGGCCTGGACACTGCCCGCACAACTCAACAAGTAAGGTTGTCTGTAGGCAGGCAAACATAACGGCAAATCCGCCCCTACAATGCCATCTCTGAACTGGGTGGTATTTTTATTAGCCATGATGAAAATAAGGAACCCATCAGTATTGAATTTCTTAATGCCACCCAGTTATTTAAACCGCAAGATCGGCCATTAACGCTCTCAATATGAATCATGGAGATACTGTTTGAATTGGCAAAGACACATTAAACAATTGTGGGGTAGGCATCCTACCTGCCCCTAAGACAGCCGCGATGCCTATCCCACGTTCAATTTGTGATCTACTGATCCTCGGTTGCTAAGCCGATCGCGGCTACGGTGGTAATCACCTCACCCCGATCGCATTTGAAACAGCGATCGCCACTGCCATCACGTCCCCACACCCCAATCTGGGCGATCGGCAATTGCAAGTAGCGTTGGGTATTGCTGACCAGTACCACCTCGGCCTCTGGTGGAGCCGCCAAGGCCGCCACTAAGCTATCGGTCTTTGCAGCAAACTGGAAGGCATTAGTCCCCAGTTCCCCCCGTTGGCTCAGCCGCAGCATATTCAACGGTAGGCGCTTGGCATATCCCTGCTGCGACACCAACAAGAGATCCTGATTGCCTGCCAGGGCCACACAGCCAACCACCGTCTCCCGTGGCCGCAGCCGCAAAGCTTGCACCCCTTGGGTATTGCGATTCATCAGGGGCACCGTCTCCGCCGTTAGGGGCAACCGCAACAGTCGTCCACTGGATGTAGCTAACACGATCTGACTCACAGTAGCCGCCTGAATCGGCACAGCAAACCCCAATGTATCCCCCTCCTTCAGCTTGGTCACCACCAACCCCCGATTCGTCAAATGGGTGACCTCGGCGAGGGGAATGCGCTTAATCCGGCCCTGTTGGCTAAGGAGGAGCAGTTCATCGGACTCTGTGACACTTTCCGGGAGAACCCATTGAGCCACGATCGGCTCTGGGTCGGATTGCATCGCCGGAGGCAGTAACCCCACGATCGCCGTTCCCCGCGATCGCCCGGTGGTGGCTGGAATCTCCCCAATGGCCACCGTATAGGCTTTTCCGGTTGCCGTCACCACGAGTAACTCCTGATCGGTACTAGCAGCCTGAATCTGGATCGGCACATCCTGGGCCTCTTCCAGGGTCGCGATCGTTGGGGGGATCTCGGCGTCACTCTCTCGGTGCTGCTGCCGCTGAAAGGCACGGGGGGATAACCGGCGCACATAGCCGCGTTGGGTTAGGGTCAACACCACCGCTTCGGCCTCCGGGGCCACGGTAGCGGGCAAGAGGGGGGTTATGGCAGTGTCCTCCCCGGTATCAGCGGCTTGCTCCTGTTTGGCTTCCAACAGCAGGGCTTCATTTTCCACGATGCGGGTCCGGCGCGGATCGGCATACTTGCGCTTGAGGGTACGCAGGTCTTTTTTCAGGGTTTTCAGTAATTCGCGGCGATCGGTCAACAGTTGGCGCAGGGTTTGAATGTGTTGGGTGAGTTCCTCATATTCCGTTTGCAGGTTGGTTTGCTCCAGACCCGTCAGCCGTCGCAGGGGCATCGCCAGAATCGCATCCGCTTGACGATCGCTAAAGTCAAACTGCTCCTGAAGCTGTAACTTCGCAGTCCCCCCATCGGGCGCTTGGCGCAGCAGGTCAATCACCGCATCCAGATGGGCTAGGGCGTGTAACATCCCTTCGACTAGGTGGCAACGCTTTTCCGTTTGCTCCAACTCATGGCGATAGCGGCGGGTTAGGGTTGCCTCGCGAAACTGGAGGAACTCGGTCAGGATTTGCCGTAGGCTCAATTGGCGCGGCTGCCCATCCACCAAGGCTAGCAGGATCGCCCCAAAGTTATTTTGCAGGGGGGTTTGCTTGTACAAGTGATCCAGGACCGATTGGGGGTTGGCCTCGCGCTTGAGTTCCACCACCACCCGAATGCCCTCGCGATCGCTTTCATCCCGCAGATCCGCAATGCCATCGATCTTGCCCTGGTTGACCAGATCGGCAATTTTCTCAATCAACGCCGCCTTATTCACCTGGTAGGGCAGTTCCGTAATCACGATCGCATTGCGCCGATGGCGACCCCGCCCCGGTTGGATTTCCTCCAGTTGGGCCACCCCCCGCACCGGAATACTACCCCGCCCCGTCAATTGCGCCTCACGGATACCCGTAATCCCAACGATTTCACCCCCAGTGGGGAAGTCGGGACCCGGTATAATTTTGAACAGATCAGCGTCGGACAGATCGGGGCGATCGATGAGTGCAATCAGCGCATCGACGATTTCCCCTAGGTTGTGGGGCGGGATATTGGTCGCCATGCCGACGGCGATCCCGGACGAACCGTTGATCAACAGGATCGGCAGTTGGGCGGGGAGGACGATCGGTTCCTGCTGGGAGCCATCAAAGTTATCGGTGAAGTCCACCGTGGCGGCCCCGATTTCCCCTAAGAGGGCTTCATGGCTGACGGGGGCTAGTCGGGTTTCAGTGTAGCGCATGGCAGCGGGGGGATCATCGTCGATCGACCCAAAGTTGCCGTGACCATCGAGCAGGGGATACCGACTGGCAAAGGTTTGCGTCAACCGCACCAGGGCATCGTAGACCGCTTGATCGCCGTGGGGGTGGTATTTGCCCAGGACATCCCCGACCACGCGAGCACATTTGCGGTAAGGCCGATCGGGCGTTAGACCCAATTCATGCATGGCGTAGAGGATGCGGCGATGGACCGGCTTGAGGCCATCGCAAACATCAGGGAGCGCTCGTCCGACAATCACGCTCATGGCATACTCTAGGTACGATCGCTGCATCTCAGTGTGGAGGGCTGTGGTCACGACCTGGCCGGATGCGAGCAGGTTTAGTTGTTTTGCCATGCGTAGGAGTCCTCAATCGTCAGGGATAGGAGATGAATGCGCACCTCGCCGCAGATGCATGAAAACACAAAGGACAGCAAAATGGGAACTGTTTTAATTGTGGAGGACGATCTAATTAACGCCCGAGTGTTTACCAAGGTGTTAACCAAACGAGGCAACTTGGTGGTCAAACATACGGAGGACGTGGAGGAGGTGCTACAACTGGCCCAGGCGCGGGCGGTCGATGTGATCCTCATGGATGTCTCGTTAGCGCGTAGTTTCTACCAGGGGAAGCAGGTGGATGGGATTCGCATTACCCAAATGCTGAAGGCGGACCCGGCCACGGCAGATTTGCCTGTGATTTTGATTACCGCCCATGCGATGCGCGGCGATCGTGAACACCTCCTGGCCCAAAGCGGTGCCGATGACTATATCTCGAAACCCGTGATTGATCACCAGGAATTTGTCGATAAGGTTAAGACGCTGATCTCAACTCCTTAAGGTTTAAGATAACAGGTATTTTTGTACTATAAATATTAACTTTTGACAAGCAGTGGGATATGGCGACCGATACCAAGACGGATGGGGTGACCTTAACCGAGGCATTAGCCTTAGTCCAGCGCTATTTCCCCCACGATCGCGTGTTGGCCGACTACGATCGTGAGCTAACGATTCGCTACTATACCGAAAGTGAGCCGGGTTATCGTAAGTATCATTCTTTACAGGATTGTGTACATTTTGCGCTGAATGAGGATGGCCGGTTTGATCCGGAGGGCTATTATGCCCAACCTCGATATGTTTCGGCGCAGGTGCAGGCCGTGCAGGCGGCGCAGGTGTTGGAAGTGGGCTGTGGGAAGGGGTTTAATAGCTTTTTTTTAGCGCAACAGCATCCGACGGTGCAATTTACGGGGGTAGATCTGACGCCGCGTCATGTGCAAATTGCTGCCCAGAAGGCGGCCCAGGTGCCGAATCTAGTGTTTCGACGGGGGGATTTTAATCAATTAGAGGTCGCGGATCAGGGTGTTGATCTGGTGTTTGGGGTGGATTGCCTGTGTCATGCGGCTGATAGTCGCCAGGTGTTAACGGAACTCTACCGGGTGTTGCGATCGGGGGGCCGTTTAGTGGTATTTGATGGGTACCGGCGGGCGGAGTTGGCTGCCTTTGAGCCAGAGATGCAATTGGCCATGCAGTTAACGGAGGTAGCAATGGCGGTACGGCATGGCTTCCCGGTTTTGGCGGATTGGTTGGCGGTGGCTGAATCGGTGGGGTTCATGCTGATGGCACAGCAGGATCAAACCCAGGCAATTCTCCCCAATCTCTACGCAGTGCAAGCCTTAGCAAAGCGGTATTTCCGGCGTCCCTGGCGGGCCAAGCTATTGCAGTGGGTGTTACCGAAATATTTAGTGCGAAATGCGATCGCGGGTCTGTTATTACCATTGGTTTGTGATGTAGAAACAGGAGCCTTTAGTTACCAACAGTTAGTGCTAGCGGTACCGTAGAAATATCAGTATCAAACGATACGCTTAAATTCGTAATCTTATGCTGATCAGGTTAATGGATATTCATCATGAAAATTCAATCGGTTGAGCTTAAGTATTTCAAGAAATTTCGGGATAAGCGGTTTGATTTTACTGATCCAGAAACGGGATTAGCAAAGGATTTGATTTTGTTAAATTGATGATACAGCCGTTACCTCAATCATAAAGTACAGTTTTACCGAGGTAGGCTAGGGTCAGCCTGCGGGTGTAGCCCTCACCCTAAATCCCTCCCCCCGAGCGGGGGAG
>CAZHXN010000054.1:22615-30034 GCA_964536415.1 uncultured bacterium | reverse complement strand
ATCAGGTGCTTCTGTCCTTCAGAGACTTGGGAAACGCTGTATTTAGGCAATACCCTGATTGCTTCCCCTGGCCGCTATCCAGCATCAATAGATTAATCCCGCAGATTAATCCCGTTGTCGGGGGCGTGAATTAGGGAGAAAGGCGCTCTAGGAGCCAGGTGGGGGTATCCACCTGGCGATACCGCAGACGATCGTGCAGACGATTTGGACGCCCTTGCCAAAACTCGATCGTGTGGGGACAAACCCGATAGCCGCCCCAATCTGGGGGTCGGGGAACCGGGCGATCGGCATATTGCTGGCTGACCGCTTGCAACTGAGCCTCTAGAACTTCCCGGCTGGCGATTGGTTGACTTTGGGAGGAGGCCCAGGCCCCCAGTTGACTACCCCGTGGGCGACTTTGGAAATAGGCATCCGATACCGCTGCCGCGACCCGCTCAACCTGCCCTTCAATCCGCACCTGCCGCTCCAACTCATGCCATAGGAAAACTAGGGCCGCGTGGGGATTGGCGGCCAACTCCTGGCCCTTACGGCTGCGGTAATGGGTATAGAAAATAAATCCCCGCTCATCCAACCCATTGAGTAAAACGATGCGGGCCGAGGGCAGCCCCGCTGGGCTGACCGTTGCCAGGGTCATCGCGTTCGGTTGGGGGACTTGGGCTGCCACGGCCTGCTGGAACCACGCGGAAAACTGCTGGATCGGGTCAGCCGCCACGTCCGTTTCCCGCAAGACCTGTTGGCTATACTCCTGCCGTAGCTGGGCAATTGCCTCTGCCGGTAACACAATCTATCGTCCAATCGTCCAGAAGGTACTCAAGTCTGTTAGTCTAGCCTAAATAATTGTCTGGAAAGTTGCGATCTGGTCATGGCGCAGGGGTGAAACCACGCGGCGATCGCGATCCAGAGTGCTCGTTACGAGCGTCAAGCGTTCCTTATAGTTGATTGGGCAAGGGTTGAGACGTGGAGATTCAAATTGGGCGGGGGAAGATCGCACGCCGATCGTATGGGATTGATGAAATCGCGCTGGTACCGGGACGCCGGACCTTAGATCCCAGTCTGGCCGATACCACTTGGCGCATTGGAGCGATCGAACGGGAGATTCCAATCATTGCCAGTGCGATGGATGGGGTGGTGGATGTGGCAGTGGCGGTGCGACTGTCGCAACTGGGTGCGTTGGGGGTCTTGAATCTGGAGGGCATCCAAACCCGCTACGACGATCCCAATCCGATTCTGAACAAAATCGCCACCGTTGATAAAACGGAATTTGTGCCTCTGATGCAGTCGCTGTATGCGGAACCGATTAAGCCAGAGTTAATCCAACGCCGCATTACGGAAATTAAGGACCAGGGGGGGATTGCTGCTGTCAGTATTACGCCGGTCGGTGCGGCTATGTATGGGGCCGCGATCGCCGCGGCGCAACCCGATCTCGTCTTTGTACAGGCCACAGTGGTCTCCACGGATCACATTGCCCCCGCCTCGGTCAAACCCTTGGATCTGGCTGCCTTTTGCCGGGAGATGCCCATGCCGGTGGTGTTGGGCAATTGCGTGACCTACGAAGTGGCGGCCCAATTGATGCGGGCAGGGGCTGCTGCCGTCTTGGTGGGCATTGGACCGGGTGCCGCTTGTACTTCCCGTGGTGTGTTGGGCATTGGTGTTCCCCAAGTGACTGCGATTGCGGACTGTGCAGCGGCGCGGGAGGATTTCTACCGGGAGACCGGGACCTATGTCCCTGTCGTTGCGGATGGCGGTTTGATCACTGGCGGTGATATTTGTAAATGCATTGCCAGTGGGGCCGATGGCGTGATGATTGGCTCCCCCTTGGCCAGGGCGGCTGAAGCACCGGGGCGCGGTTACCACTGGGGAATGGCGACACCCAGTCCGGTCCTTCCACGGGGGACGCGGATTCGGGTCGGCACCACGGGAACCCTGGAGCAAATTCTACGCGGTCCCGCCCAGTTGGATGACGGTACCCACAACCTGTTGGGGGCGCTCAAAACCAGTATGGGTACCCTGGGAGCGAAGGATCTTAAGGAAATGCAGCAGGTGGAGGTAGTGATTGCCCCGTCGTTGCTGACGGAAGGGAAGGTGTACCAGAAGGCGCAACAGTTGGGGATGGGCAAGTAGGCGGCTAAAGGGTACCTCGAAACATACCAATCCTACGACCCCAAGCAACGTTATCTCGTCGGTTGGGGCAGTTCAACTGCCCCGATCCCAGATTGATCGAAGTGCCCTAATGTCGTCACTAAAAATGGGGGAATCGGTTCACATCCACCTCGTGCTGAAGACGCGGGGATTCCTAGCTAGCGAACAGACTTGACTGCACTGCGATTAGGCGAGGGCCAATGGTCAACACCCTGGGGTGCGTAGTCCCGGTTTTAGCCGCGATCCCCCTGCTTTAGCTCTGCTGAGGACTGGGTGATCGGGGGCTGGAACGTATAGAGGTTTTCAATTACTTGGACCCAACTGCGACTCAGGGCCGCCAGCAGGCGATCGCCCTTTTCCCGCGTCGCCGGGAGGGGATCACCCATCACGCCACTCTGGCTAATATCCTGCGTTACCCAGGCAAAGGGCAACTGACCTTCCACACTCAGGAGGCTATCAGCCGGTAAATCAGGGGGATATTCAGCCACAGCCTGGTCCATGTGGACGTGATCGGGCAACAGGGCCAGCATGAGGCTGGTTTCCGCATCGCCCGCATGGATGCCCAGTGCTCGCTCTTTGGGGGTTAACAGGGTCTCTGCCCCGTGGGGAACTCGCCAGACAAAGAGGGGAAAAACCCAAAAGTCCCCATAGCGTTGGTGCAAATCCCGTGCGGCCATCTCAACAATCTGGGGTTGGCCACCGTGGGCGTTGACAAAGGCCAGCTTGCGAAATCCCGCTCGGTAGAGGCTTTCCCCGACTTCCATTAACAGGGCTAGGAGGGTCTGGGCCGTGAGGGTGATGGTGCCGGGGAAATGCCAGTGTTCGTTAGATTTGCCGTAATATAGCGTGGGCAAAGCATAGGCGGGAATCGCGGGACTCAGATCCCGCAGCGCTTGACCGACAACGGCGGTGGCGATCGCGCTATCGACAATCAGGGGTAGGTGGGGACCATGTTGTTCGATCGCGCCGATCGGTTGCAGCAGCACGACTGATGCGCGATCGGGCATGGCCGCGATTTCAGTCCAGGTTAGATAGGGGAAAAACCGCTCCGGTGGGATCAAGCCATGCATGTTGATATTTACCTTAGAGACGCAATCCTAGGGATTAGGAATGAAATCTTGTTCTAACAAGACTTTACGCCTAAGACAAGGCTTCTAAGTAATCTTTGATCAAATTGCGGCGCTTGGGTTGGCGCAGTTTTTGTAGGGCCTTGGCTTCAATCTGGCGTACCCGCTCCCGCGAGAGATCGAGGGCACGGCCAATTTCTGCCAGGGAATAGGGATGGCCGTCGCCTAAGCCAAAGCGCATCTGGATCACATCCCGTTCGCGGCTGGTGAGGTCAGACATCAGTTGCAGCAGATCGTTGCGGAGAGCATCCTGCATCAGGGATGCCTCTGGGGAGAGGGCGTCGGTTTCGAGTAAATCCCCCAGTTCTGTATCCCGATCCTTGCCCACTTTGGTTTCCAGCGACACAGCACGGGGAACCCGCAGCAGGACTTCCCGCACTTGGGGTGGGGTCATTTCCAGTTCCTTGGCAATATCTTCGATCGAGGCGGTATGACCCTTTTCCTGGGAAAGCTTGCGTTGGGCTTTTTTAATGCGATTGAGCTTTTCCGTAATATGCACGGGCAGACGAATCGCCCGACTTTGGGTCGCGATCGCCCGTGTGATCCCCTGGCGGATCCACCAGTAAGCATAGGTACTAAAGCGATACCCTTTCGTCGGATCAAATTTTTCGACGGCTCGTTCGAGGCCTAGCGTCCCTTCCTGAATCAGATCCAGGAGTTCAAGCCCCCGGTTTTGATACTTCTTCGCAACCGAAACCACCAGCCGCAGGTTGGCTTTGATCATGTGTTCTTTGGCCTGCATCCCCTCCGACAGCACCCGTTCTAATCGGGCCACCGATAACCCCACGAGTTCGGCCCAGGCTTGCTTACCCGCCGTCAGGATGGCCTTGAGATCGGCGATCGGCAAGTTGGCTTCGTCCGCCCAGCGTTCGAGGGAAGGGCGATAACCCAGATAAGCCGTGAGGGCATCGTGGATGCGGTGCAATTGCACATACTGATACAGGGTCGTATTCCCCTCTGCCGCTGCCTGATCTCGGCACTCGACTAGGTGAATATAGTGTTGGACCTTTTGAGCTTCGGCGACTTCCTCTTCGCGGCCCAAGAGACGCACCCGGCCAATTTCTTGCAGGTACAGGCGGACAAGATCGGTCGTCCGTCGCGAGGACTGATTTGGCAGCCCACCCAACTCTGCTGCCGCTGGGTCTAGCTCATCCAGTGTTTCTGCCATTACTGCTGCCATGTCGTCACCTTCTTCGTACATTGCTAAGCCATGAATGGGGTCATTGAGGTGTTGCGGTTCACGTTGCGTCTCAGGGAAAAGCGCCCTAGGGGGATGCAGCATACTGGCGATCGCTAGCGATCGCTGACGATCGCTGACGATCGCGGGAGTGGCTAATGGGTCTTGTCGAGTTACCCAGTCCCCGAGGAAACTTTCGCCTGCCGGTACAGCGTTTCCCAAGTCTCTGAAGGACAGAAGCACCTGATGCACAATTGGCTCAAGCCAATTGCCTGCCCCTCGCTGAGGCGACAAAGGCTGTAGCCCAATCAGGAACCTTCTGTAAACCGTATTCCCACTTATTTAGTATGCCCATTCGTAGAGGACGAGTTGTCACGACTCATCGTTCCGTTACATTAGGCGCGGTAATGTGACAAAAATATGACGAAAGCCTACATAACGTGAATAAATGCAACCCCAACTGTCGATGCTGAGCCAAGTCCTATTGACTAGTCTAGGCAGTGGGAACGAGTCGGTAGGTGATTTCAATCAGGACTCGAATTAATCTTCATCACGCCCCACCGGTTTTCCTAAAATGGGGGTAGCGGCTTCTCCGGTCTCCGGAATACGGTATGACCTCCCCAACATTGCCCGAAAATGGTGCTAATAATGATACGAATCCCACCCGTGCAGCCCATGCGGTCGGGATGCCGTCACCTGCGAGAAGAACGTTGAACCCCTCCGATTTACAAGAGCCGTTTGCCCAATTCCGTCACCGTTACCCGTCCGGCTGCCTGATGACTGAACTCATGCTGGTGCAGGATGGCCAGTGGGTTGTCCGGGCGATCGTGAAACTGGGGGATCAGGTCCTGGCCAGTGGGTTAGCCTCGGACCCGACGCTCGAAATGGCGGAAGATAAGGCTCGCCTGCGGGCACTCCAGGTATTGGCGATTCCGGCGGCAGCTAATTTGGCCCCTGTGTCGCAAGCTTCGGCCTATGAGTTGCAGGTGCGCCTCACGGCGAACCGCGCCCATCCTGCGGATCTGCCAGCTGCGCCCGCGTTTCCCTCCCTCCTAGAGGCCCAGTCCTATGACGCTCAACCCTATCCAGATGCTTATACGGATGCCTATTTAGAACCCGCCTTAGAACCCGCCGTAGACCCGGAACCCCCGCCCCCGCCCCGCCAAACGCGCCACTTACCGGAACGGACAGAACGCGCCGAACCTGCCCCCCGCTCACGTAGTACCGCCACGGGTGAATCGCGCTCTACCCGCAAGTCCCCAACGGCTGATCCCCCACCCCCACCCGCTCCTATTGACCTATCCGACGTGATTGCCCAGACGACGGTGGAATTGCGCCGGTTAGGCTGGACCGAAGCGGAGGGGCGTAGCTATCTGCAACGGACCTATGGCAAGCGATCGCGTCAACAACTGGATGATGACGAACTTTTAGAATTTTTGCACTATCTGCAATCCCTCGATGCGGCGGCGGATGAGTCGCCCTTTTAGGGATAGTCATGCCCTTAACCGTCGCCATGCCCATCATCGCGTTGACGAGACCCAACAGTTTATGGGGCTGGTTGGGTCGCACCCCGTTTGACTCAACTGACTTAACCCAATTGACTGATTGAACGTACCTACTCCTGGATTTCCTGGATCGCCGCCTATGTCTCTGAGTTTGTGCATGATTGTTAAGGATGAAGCCGCGAACCTGCCCCGGTGTTTGGACAGTGTGCAAGGGCTGGTCGATGAGATGGTGATCCTGGATACGGGGTCTAGCGATGAGACGATCGCGATCGCGACCCAGTACGGGGCAAGGGTCGATCGCGGCGAGTGGCAACATGACTTTGCGGCGGCGCGGAACCAAACCCTGGAGCGGGCAACGGGGGACTGGATTCTCGTGTTAGATGCGGATGAAAGTCTGGTACCGGAGGCGATCCCGGCCATACAGGCGGCGATGGGGAATGAGAACCATGTACTGGTGAATTTGGTGCGGCAGGAGGTGGGAGCCGTACAGTCGCCCTATTCGTTGGTGTCGCGCTTGTTTCGGCGGCGATCGGATCTCCGGTTCCAGCGGGCTTACCATGAACTGATCGACGACAGTGTGATGGCGCTGGTGCAACGGGAACCGCATTGGCAGGTGATCACGCTCTCACCCGTGGCGATCCGGCATTGGGGCTATCAACCGGGGACGATCGCCGAACGCCAGAAGCGCGATCGAGCGAGAACGATGCTGGAAAAAGCGTTGGCCCAACAACCGGACGATGCCTATCTTTGTAGCAAGTTGGGGGCGCTGTACCTCGACAGTGGCCAGGTGGAGAAGGGGCTGGTGTTGCTCCACCGGGGGCTGAAAGCAAACCCGACGGAAGCAGGCGTGTTGTATGACCTGCACTACCATTTGGGAATCGCCTACAGCCGGGTTAACCAACTCCAAGCAGCGATCGGTCACTATCAACAGGCGACACAACAGCCCATCCTAGCGCTCCTGAAGCTGGCAGCCTATAACAATTGGGGCAGTGTCCTCAAGGAGCAAGGGGATCTGGCGGGGGCGGAGGCAGCCTACCAGACAGTGTTGCAGTTGGATCCGAATTTTGCCCTGGGGTATTACAACCTAGGGTTAACGCTGCGGGCACAGGGGCGGCTCCAAGGGGCGGTGGCGGCCTATCAGCAGGCCTTGCGTTTGAATCCCCACCATGCGGAAGCTTACCAAAATATGGGGGTGGTACTGCTCAAATTGGGCAGCATCCCGGCCAGTCTGAATGCGTTTCGGCGGGCGATCGCGCTGCACCAGCAACAGGGAAATGCCGCAGAGGCCGATCGGCTGCGTCAGGGGTTGGCGGAGATGGGTTGGGAACTCTGATTAACCGACAAAACGCGAACGGCCCTCCCCCCCAGAGTTTGGGGTTAAATAGGAGTGAGGATAGAGGCGCGAGAAGTGAGGGAAACTGACCGACGATCGCCGTTCTCTTTCCTCGCCTCTCTCTCCTCACGTCAGGGG
>CAZHXN010000054.1:1363-22592 GCA_964536415.1 uncultured bacterium | reverse complement strand
GGGTCAGTCAACGTCCGTTTGCGGAATGACCCCACTAAAATAGGGAAAGTTGTCTTCTTCTGAGTAGGCCCCATGATTCCCATTGTGATTGAACAGTCTGGTCGCGGTGAGCGTGCCTTTGATATTTATTCGCGTCTATTGCGGGAACGGATTATTTTCCTGGGCCAACAAGTGGATTCGGATTTAGCGAACCTGATTGTGGCGCAAATGTTGTTTCTGGAAGCGGAAGATCCAGAGAAGGATATCTACCTTTACATCAATTCGCCCGGTGGTTCGGTGACGGCGGGGATGGGGATTTATGACACGATGCAACACGTCCAACCGGATGTCTCGACGATTTGTTTAGGGTTGGCGGCCAGTATGGGGGCGTTTCTGCTGGCAGCGGGAGCCAAGGGGAAGCGCATGAGTTTGCCCCACTCGCGGATTATGATTCACCAACCCCTAGGGGGTGCCCAGGGGCAGGCGACGGATATTGAAATCCAGGCCCGCGAGATTCTCTACCACAAGCGCCGTCTCAATGAAATTCTGGCAGAACGCACGGGACAACCCCTCGATCGCATTGAAGAAGATACCGATCGAGACTTTTTCATGTCGGCTGAGGAGTCAGTGCGCTATGGCCTGATTGATCAGGTGATCGATCGGCGTCCTTCGGCTAGTCGTCCCGTCGTCGTGAGTTAGGTTTGCGGCTGCCAGTAATGGCCAGGATGACCTTGATACCCTGATCTTGCGGATCCAATCCAGGCGATAATCGGGTGAAGACTGGCCATGACGGTAGATCACTGACCGAAAGAGTGGGATACAAGCCCCGTCCTTCTAGGACGGCTTTTCTGGGTTCTTAATACGCCAATTCAAGAGTGAAGTGCAACACCTAGGGGCCTAGCCAAAAAGGACCCATAGGAGTAGTCTGAAGTTTCATCACAAACACAGCTAATCCTATGAGTGATCAACTGAGTGATCAACAGCTTAGCGCAGACGAACGGTTTCAGATCTACGAATTACACCAAATTCACCAGCAAAGCCCGAATGCGATTGCCCGCACGCTCGGTCGTGCGGCGAGTACCCTTTCACGGGAATAAAGACGCAATCGCGACGACACTGCTGGTGGCTATCGTGCCGATGTTGCCCAGCAGCAAGCCTTCACTTGACGCCAGCAAGCCCAAGCCCGACCCCGACCGCTGAGTGATGAGACAGTCAGTGCGATCAAGATGGGTTTAGAGCAGCAGTATCACAGTCCCGAACCGATTGCTGGTTGTCTCCAACGTCAGGATCAGCGTCGGTGTAGCCATGAGTCGATTGACCAGATGATCGCGACGAATCGTTATGGCTTGGGGAAATATCAAGCGCATTGACGCTGGCAGCGCTGTGTCACCATCAGCGGCGTAGTGGAGTCAAAGGTAAACGGGGTGGGATCGTAGGCCAGGTAGAGATTGAACAGCGTCCGCCGATCGCCGATGCGAAGACAGAGATGGGTCACTGGGAGAGCGATACGATGATTGGTCAGAATCATACGGGCGTGATAGTGACGCATGTAGATAAAGCCTCAAAGTTTTTATTAGTAGGTTTAGCTAAGGATTGTCCTATTACTTTGCGAATCCATATCATGCTTGGGAGCGCGGCTTGAATGAGCACACAAATGGTTTAATTTGACAATTCTTTCCGAAGGGGACAAATTTCAAGATCGTGAAGCCAGAGAAATTAGAACGCGTGGTTGACTTAATTAATCATCGACTGAGGAAATCACTTGATTATCGCACACCTTATGAAGTATTCTATGGACTATGAACATCTTTCAGATACTGTTTTACTTCAAATTTTAACTGGCGTAGTTGCTGCCCTTTTAACTTTCCTATTTATCGACGGAGCACGTCATGGCGACGCTTTGCTTGAACATGATCGTCAAGAACGAAGCCAAGATTATTATACGGGCATTAGCATCAGTCAAAGACTATATTGACTATTGGGTCATTGCCGATACCGGCTCAACCGATGGTACGGATACCATTATCGAGCAATTTTTCCAGGATTACGCCATTCCCGGAGAACTCTATCATCACCCCTGGCAGAACTTTGGCTTTAATCGCACTCTCGCCCTACAACATGCGAAAAATAAAGCAGAGTATATTCTGTTGATGGATGCTGACATGGTTCTACTTGTAGATGATCCGGCATTCAAGGGCAAGTTAGTCGATGACGTTTATCTGGTCTATCAGGGAACAGAATTCATCTACGCTAATCCTCGTATTATTAAAAGTACCCTCGATGCCGAATATCGGGGAGTGACTCATGAATACTTGTACGCTCCTAATGCCCAAAGAACAACCCTAACCGGGATCAGCTTTATCGAGTATTGCGATGGCGGTAATCGTCCTGAAAAGTTTCAACGCGATGTTCAATTACTAGAAGCTGGGTTAAAGGCAGAGCCAGAGAATGAGCGATATTGGTTTTATCTTGGTCAAAGCTATAAAGATTTAAAGCAGTATGATAAAGCTATTCCTTGTTATAGAAAGCGATTAGAGTTGGGAATTAAATTTAAAGAAAAAGAATGGCCGGAAGAAATGTATTACTCCCTTTATATGTTGGGTCGCTGTTACCAGGAAATTAAAAACTGGGCAGCGGCTCTTGCCTATTACTTAGAAGCCTATGAGTATTATCCAAAGCGTGCGGAGTCCATTTATGAAGTGACTCGGTACTATCGTACTCTTAAAAAGTATAAATTAGCTTATAAATTTGCTCAATGGGGACTGGAAATTCCCTATCCTAAAGACGATATTTTGTTCGTGAGTCGTGATGTTTATGATTACAAATTTTTATATGAACTAAGTATTATTTTTTACTATTCCGGAGAAAAAGAGAAAGGCTATCTGCTGTCAGAGTTGTTAATCCACGATCGCGATCGGCATATTAACAATGAAACTCGGTTTAACATCCATGCAAATCTACTCTTTTATATTGAATCTCTAGAGGGCTATCTGCAATCGGATGAGAATCATAAACCGTTTCTTACCTTTCAAAAATTGACAGCCCAGAAGGTCAAAGAAAGTAATAAACTCATGAACCCTTCTATTCTCTTTGACGCAACAGAAAATTGCTACTTTATTAACGTTCGTGAAGTCAACTACACCTATGATCTAGAAAGAAATTTGCACATTCCCGACGACGGTATCGCGATTACCCATAATCATCTTTTAGCGATCAGTGCCGATCAAATTACTCATATAGAAACCTTATATGAATCCAGACGTTCATCAGTACGGGAATATTTGATCACTGAACCGCAAGATGAAAGCATCGTCAAAATCTATCCGGGTCTAGTCATTGGTTATGAAGACATGAGGCTTCTCAAGATACAGGGACAATTGTGGGGACTTTCTGCCGCCAGAATGACGAATAATAAGAACCTAAATGAAATGGTTTTGTGTCGGCTTTCCCTGCCTGCTCATTCTAGGTTTAGCACGCCTCCTGACTCTAGCGAACCGTTTCGTATTGATATTGACAAAGTTTTAATCCTCAAAGGCTATGAAGAGGAAAAACATCAAAAGAACTGGATGCCCTTTTGTTTCAAAGATGAACTCTATTTGATTTACAAAATGGAACCCTTAACTATCTTGAAGCCCAACCTGGAAACGGGTTATTGCGATCGCGTACACGAAAGTCGAATCGAACTCAATCTGGGTCAATATCGTGGCGGGAGTCAACTCATCGAGTATGAAGCCGGCTACTTAACCCTTGTCCATGAAATGATCTGGCAAAATACTCGACGCTATTATTGCCATCGTTTTGTGTATCTCAAATATCAGCAACCGATTGAAGACTGTCAATATCCCCAATTAGAGGTTGCTGAAATCTCCCCTCTCTTCTACTTTAAGGAGAAATCTGTTGAATATGTTTGCGGGCTGAGCATGACCCCCGATCGCCAATCCCTGCTCATTAGCTTTGGTGTCAACGATCGTGAAGCCTATCTCGCTACCCTGCCCACGCGATCGCTGCCACACCTGCTCACCCTACGGCACCAGATCGCAACCTACCCCGTCTCCCCACTATCGGTGATCGGCTAGAGCTTCTCGCTTGCCTATCCAAAATTCATTCAAAGTTCAAAATTCAAAACGATTCCCTGTCCCCGATGCCCGCCTCCCGCCCTATTCTGCCTGTGCCAAACCCGGCTCCTCCCACCTTGGTTAACGACCATCAAGGGATGCAACAAAATGCCAACTTCCCATGCGGCGATCACCGCCGTAGGGTAAATTACACGTATGTACGATGATGACGAGCTACTAGTCCTAGACCCAGACGCCGCCCTGGGTAGCCCCCTGGATGACTTGGAGGCGATCGATGCCGATACGACGCCCAAGCCCGATCCAGAGGCCATGTTGCAATTGCTCAACGCCCCCGACCCCCAGCAACGCATGTTGGCGGCCCGCGCCTTCTGCGACATTCAAGACGAACGGGCAATTCCCCACCTGATCCATCTTCTGAGCGATCGCTGTCCCCTCGTGCGGGTAAGTGCCGCCTATGCCCTGGGACGCAACCCCAGCATCACGGCAGTGGACGCTCTGATTGCCCAACTCGCGGATTGGAATGGGTATGTCCGCAAAGGCGTCGTTTGGGCCTTAGGGAATTGCCACGACGAACGATCGTTACTCCCGTTGATTGATGTCCTGAAGACTGATATTGCAGCAGTGCGCCTCTGGGCAGCGAGTGCCTTGGGGCAGATGGCCGCAGTGAGCTATGAGGCAACGATCGCAGCAGTCCCCCCCCTGATTGAAGCCCTTCGCCGCGATCCGGCAGCGGTGGTACGCAGTAATTGTGCCTGGTCCCTGGGTCAACTGTGCCGCGAACTCCCCTCGAACGTAGTCTATGCCACAGCAGTGGATGCCTTGATTGAAACCCTTGTCGAAGATCCCGATCTGGGCGTCCAGGCCGATGCCAAGGCATCCCTCCTTAAGGTCGGTGATTCCAGGGCACTCCAAATGATCGAGGATCTGGAACAGGAAGGATTTTTATAATTCCCCCCACTTCTTCATCAAAACTTCATATAATTGCGGACCTCAAACCTGTTCCCCCCGCAGATCTGCCTGACACCATACAGTGTCACCAATTGCATCTGCTATTTAGTCGTTAGGGAATTCTATGTAAGCGCGCCGCTAACCTGTTCGATGGGATTATGAGGCCCAATCGTCATTGGTTGGGAGATATACCGCTAATAGCGGTCCCCGCGCAAGGGTTCTGGCAGTCTTTGGCTCGGTCTCATGAGAGGCTTGCGATCGGTGCCGACCGTCTGGTGACAGTACTGCTGTTGACAGCACCGATGTACTTTGCTTGTACTGGGATGCTGAAGGGTACCCCAAAACATCGAGGGCCTGACCGCTGAGAACCCACGTAATCTGGTCAGTTGGTGCAGTTGAACTGCCCGATCGCAAATTAACCGAGTTAATCGAGTTAATCGAGTTGCCCATAACTTAGATCCTTACCAGATGGTCGATGAGATGCTGATTGGATAAGGATCTTGAACGCTCTCTAGTTACCCCCTGCTGATCTTAAACCGCTGGATTTAATTATGAAGTTTGTACTGACGGCTAGCCTAGTGGCGGCGACAACTGCGACAACCCTTCTTAGCGCGATCGCGCCCGCCCAGTCTTTCTCCTTTACGAGCAATGTTTCTGGGAACCCGCCGACGGGCAATATCATCCTGGAGTCTATTGTGGCTGAGGATGGGATGTTGTTTACGGATTTTGTCCTCATTGAAACCGCTCGGATTCTGACAAACCCGGCGTACACAGGGGGCAATAGTGGCGCAGCGAGTTCCGATCGCGGGGACGAAGCCGATGGCATTGCGGTCGAAGATCCAACAGCGGCTCATATTGTTGCGAGTTTAGGCAACCTGAATCTGAATAACATTATTGATACGGAGGATCAAGGGTACTTCACGATCGACCTAGGGTTTGCCCAAGCTGTCAACTATCTCTTCGTCTGGGAGCGGGGCCAAAATAGCCGGTTAGGTCTCCAAGCCCTGGATGCTCAGAACAACCCGATCGGTCAGTTCCTAGAACTGTTCAGTGGTGACTTTGGTAATGCTGGCTTTAGCATTGATACAACGGAGATCGCGGGACCACAACCCGTTGGTTCGCGGGGGATTCGTGTCTCAGAGTTCGGTATTACTGATCCCATCACGGGTATTCGGGTTTCGGCCCAACCCCACTACAACGGTCCCGATTTCAAAATTGTGGGGGCTTCGGAGGGGGTCCCCGAACCCACAACCATGTTAGGGCTAGCTTTAGCAGGAGCAGGTTTAGTCTATAGTCGTCGCCGTCGTCAAAGTCAACCTCCAGAGAACACCACCCACGGCTGATGGAGCACGGCCCCCGGATGACCTCCCTTCCCTATGGAGGGAGGCTGCCTCTACCTTGGCCCAGGAGGAAGTGTAAGAGAGAATCCCAACGGAATCACGCAGCCTGATCACTTAACGAAGCGACTCCGATAGGTAATTTGCCCCCGCTTCCACCGCTGCGATCGCCGTTTCATAGACCATGCGCGTGGGACCCAGGACCGTGACACTGCCCACCGGCATTAAGCCGCGATGATAGGTAGACGACACCAGCGCACAGGTCCGAATCGGTTCCAAGGGATTTTCTGCCCCAATGCGCACCGTGACCCGACTCCCCGGCAGCGGGTCCTCCGAGGCTTCAAAAATCAGCGGTGACAATTGTTCTTGATGCTCTTCCAACAATTGCATCAGGGTTTGTACTTGCTCTAACTCCGTAAACTCTGGTTGCCGCAGCACCTCCGAGACGCCCGCAATCAACACGGGGGTTGATGTCCAGGAGTGGGCGAGGGACTTCAGGTGGGATACCAGCATCCGCAGGAAATCCGCATACTGGGCAAACTCCTGATCCAATTCCTGGGGATTGATCGTACTCAGTGTGGTCAACTGCTGGCCACGCCAGCGCTGATTGAGAAAATTCGACAGGATTTTGAGTTCATGCTCGATTGCCTCTGGATCATCCCACTCAAAGGGCGGTAACGATCGATACCCAGGGGCTGGGGACGCCGGAACCGATAGCTGGGCCACCCCATTGGTATATCGCGGCAAATCGATCAACACCGATTGCGTTTCATAGATATCTGTAACCACAATCAGCATGACTTGCCCCGGATCAACCTGGACTAATTGCAGGTGACGAATAGTGGCCGTCGAGGTTTGGGGCAGGGTGATTAGCGTAATATACCCACTTAACCGGGCCAGCAAATGGGCTGCTCCCCGCAGTAACGCCTCCAGACTCATGGTTTGCCGTCCCAATTGCTGTGACAGGAGGGTATACACCTGCTGCCCCAATTCCTCGGAGGGCGTGAGGAGTTGATCGACATAAATCCGATAGCCCGAGTCCGAGGGGACCCGTCCGGCGGAGGTATGGGGTTGGTATAATAACCCGGCCTTTTCCAGAACCCCCATCGCATTGCGAATCGTTGCCGGACTCACCCTGAAGTCAAATTCCTCCGTGAGCGCCTTTGATCCCACTGGCTCCGCAGTCGCAATATAATGTCGCACGGTTGCCCAGAGGACCTGTTGTTGCCGACTGGTCAGATTTACACGCACAGCCATTGAAGTCGCCAGCTTAATATCTTAAGAATGATATCGGTTTTTGAAAAATGCAAGATAAAGACTAGGATACAGCGCTCTTCCCAACTTTGTGTGCCGATCGCGACGACAAGCGGGCTGAGCGTTAACGCTTCTGGCGGTCTAGGAGGACTTGGGTGCATCTGTCTCTACCCCTGATTCTCCGGACGCCTGCCGCTGGCGGAGGGGCTGTACCAGCGGCAAAAAGACGGAGACTAAACTGGGGCGGCTGACCAGAAGGGTGGGATAAGCCCGCTGACCGTAATCCGTGTTGGGGACCAGGGGAAACAGGCGATCGGCATGGAGGGGAACCCAGACGGCACCTGCTGCCTGGGCGATCGGCCACACCCCGGCAATATCCCAGATTTTCGGCGTCGCTTCCACACCGCCCAGGGAGATCCCCGCCGCCACCATCAAAAGGTTATAGCTGGCAACACCCAACATCCGGACCTTACAGGGAAAGCCCTGCGCCAATACGGCAGTGCTGCGGGTGCAGAGGTTAAAGAAATGGGTGCGGGTATTGATCAGGGGTTCCCCCTCCAGCAGATCCTCACGACTGCGGATCATTCGGTGATTGAGGTAGGCGGCGGGTGCGAGGTCAAGGCCGGAGTGACCGGGCCAAAAGCCGTAGAAGGTTTGCCGAATCGGGGGGAGCGCCACATAGCCAAAGACAGGAGTTCCCCGGTAGAGCAAAGCGAGGGAAATGCCCCAAACGGGAATCCCCCTGGCGAAATTAGTGGTCCCATCCAGGGGGTCAACAATCCAGCACCAGTCACCGGCAGGGAAGGTATGGGCTAACTCTTCAGTCAGGACACCATGATCAGGAAAAACCGTCGCGATCGCCTCCCGAATCACTTGATCCGCCCATTGATCGGAACGGGTCACCAGACTCCCATCCGCCTTTTGGGTGGCCTGGACCTGACCGAAATCCGCCAGCAGTTGTTCCCCCACCTCGGTGGTGGTGGTTTCAGCAAAACTGAGAAGATGCTTCCAGAATTCATCCATTGTTAGGAATTTTGCATTTTGCATCAATCACAGGGGACAGGTGCCATCCCCGTTCCCCTATTCCCTAATCCAGTTCACTCTCTAAGATCGTGGCGATCGCTTGCTGCGCGTTCTGGCGGAACTCTTGCACATTCACCCGTTGCAGGAACCCAACGGCAAGGATCATCCCCACAGCCTGGAGAACAAACACGGCCCCATAGGACACCAGTGGTGCCGCGATCCATTGTTCCATCAGCGTTTGTACACTCCCTCCCAAGATGGTGGCTACCCCACGGGCGATCGCCTGAGACAACCCCCACGCGCCAATGAAGGTTCCGGCAGTTTCCGCGATCGTCAGGTCCAACATCATGCTAATCGCGCCGGTTGTCGTGATGCCAGAGGCAAGGCCAAACAACAGGAGGGCCGTCAATAATAGGTGAGCCTCATGACTGAAGCCCGCCAATAGGATAAGGATAAAACAGCCCGAAACTGCGAAACAGCCGATGCGAGTCGTCCGTTGCTTACCCAACCGAGGCACTACTAGGAAGCCTGTGGTACTGAGACCGATCAACGTCCCCAGTCCCCAAAAAGCATTTAAGCGTGTGGTCTCCGCGATCGGCATCTGGAACACTTTAGCAGCATAGGGTTCCAAAATAGGTTCCTGCATGAACAGGCTAATGGTCATGACCAGCAGGAAGGTGAAAAAGAGGGCCGTCTGCCGGGAAGCGGTGAGGACCCGAATGGCCCGACCCAGGGTAACGCTGTCCTCGCGATTGGCAATACTGGAGCGCGAGCGATAACGGGAAAAGGTCTTTTCCACCCCGATTGTGCCCACGGCAATTAACCCCAGCACAATGACCAAAATGGTTGAGAAGAGACGGTTAACAGAGGCTTGCACCGTGGCGATCGCCGCATCCAGTTCCAATTGCTTCAGGAGAATACTACTCACGATCGCCCCGATAATAATACCCACCATCAGCATCGACCAGACAATGCCGACCAGTTGTGAGCGATTGTTCTCTTCCGACACATCCACAAGCAGGGCTGCAAAAGGCGTAGAACTGGCACTGAGGGCAAGACCGTAGAAGCCAAAGATTACCGCTAACAACCCCACTAACCCATAGGCCTGGAGGGACCAACCCTGGGTTTCCAGACTGCGGCCCAACTGCCAACTGACTTGCAGGGCCAGGAAGGCGGCGGCTACAAAACAGAGGGCACCGCCCCAGATATAGCCTGTCCGGTGATAGCCCAGAAAGGGTTTGGCATCAGACAGTTGCCCAAACCAGACCCGGGCCGGAGCCATAAACTGGTGAACCGCGATCGTACTGGCCGCCACCACTGCCGGGATGCGTAATTCGGCAATCATGATCCGGTTCAGGACCCCCAAGGTGAGGAGTGACATCATCCCCAAACCCATTTGGAACAGGCCCAAACGCAGCATGGTAACTATGCCCAGCATCGGCGGTGGGGGACCCGCGAGGGCAGACGAGGGGGACGCGATCGGCGCGTCATCAGGGAGCTTAGAAGTCATGGACCACACTATACAGACTAGCAATAGCACGCACGCCCACAGGCGAGTTATTCCCCATCCTACAGGGGGATACCGCTGGCACCGCGTCTCTAGGGGCGAGGGTGAATATTGATATTCAATCTAGGGGCCAGCATAACGTCTACATTTACGGTTTTGGGATAGAAGTTGGCTAATTCATCTTATGATGGGTATATCTTCTTATGATGGGTATATATGATGGGTATATAGGTATTGGGGAGTGATCAAATAGCTGTGGGTTGCCGCCGGAGCCTGCAAGGCGAAGCTCTGATAGGGTTGAGCGTTGGTTAGAGGACTGTCAAAGCCGCAGGTTCCAGGCTAAGGGGGTGCTGGTTGTCCTAGGAATATCCCGTCAGTAGGTAGTTGGGAATACCGTTTTCATGCTATGCACTGAGGCTATGGTTATATTTTCCACCTGACTTGTCTGGCCTTGTCTCGCGGTTATGCTTGAAACACCGCTTCCCCGACCGATGACGCATCCGCTCCCCACCTTACCCTACGATTCCGACAGGCAGTTACGCCTGCCCTGTTTGGGACCAGCCAAGGGTCCTGATCCGTCCCCGCCGACGGCGATCAACGGCCCAGAGGCAACTTCTACGGAGGTCACCCCTACGAATCGTCATCGTTGGCTACTGGATCAGGTTTCGGCCCTCCTCTGTTGTTGTACACCCGATGGCCGGATTACCTATGTCAATCAGGCATACTGTCAGTTTTTTCAGCGATCGGCCTCAGAACTGTTGGGACAACCCGTATGGACCCTCTTTCCAGCCTCGGTTCAGTCTCGCTGCCAAGGGGCGATTTCCCGCTGGAGACGCTACGCGAACACGAACGGCCCAACGCCCTCTTCCCCCCCAGTCCCCTACACAGATCGGGTTGCGATGCGGGATGCGAACCAGGTGGAGCGTTGGGTTGTCTGGACTTACCAACTGCTACTGCCGCCAGCGGAGCCAGGACCTGATGAGCGCCCAGACCCCGTTGAAATCCTGATCCAGGGACAGGCGCTATCCACAGCCCAGGCCATGCTCCTGTCTCAACCCCCACCGCCTGCGCGATCGGCGCAACCTGAGATTGCGACTATTCTCAACCATGCCGAGGTGTCCATTGCCAGCTTTCGGCTTTATCCCGATCGTTGCTGGTACTACGACTATTTCTCCCAAGGCTGCGCCGCTGTGTTTGGCTATACGGCAGGCGAGTTTGCCGCCGATACCAATCTGTGGTGGTCCCGGATCGATCCCGATGATTGGGAGCAGGTGATTCTACCGGCCCAGGAGCGCCTCTTGCAGGGGCAAGAGGCCCGTACCCGGTATCGCTTTCGGCACAAAGATGGTCAGATGCGTTGGATTGAGAGCGTCTTGACGGCCCAGTATGATGCAGCGGCTAACTGCTGGCGGATCATTGCGATCGATAGTGATATTACGCCCCTCAAGCAAACCGAGGTCCAGTTGCGGCAGAAAGAAGCCAACCTTTTAGCCCTGCTGGAGAATATCGACGGGAGTATTTGGGCGATCGATCGCCAGTATGCTTTGATTATTGGCAATACGCGCTTTCAGCAAAATACTGAACGGGCCTTAGGGTATGCCTTCCAACCGGGGGACTGTGTGTTGCCACCGGAAGTGCCACCAGATATCTGGGTGGAATGGCAAGGCTATTACGATCGCGCCTTGGCAGGTGAGCAGTTTAGCCTGGAAATTCAGACGCAGCTCACGCCGACGCCCCGCTGGGTTGACTATCGTTTTAACCCGATCCGGGCGGCCAATGGGGATATTTTAGGGGTTACAATCTTTGGCCAGGATGTCAGCGAGCGGCGGCAGGCGAAAGAGCAACTGCAAGCACAGGCCGATCGCCTGCGGGAAGTCCAGCGGATTGGTCGCATTGGCAGTTGGGAGTATGACTTTGTCCAGCAGTGTGCCACGTGGTCAGAGGAATTACTGGAGATTGTGGGGTGGGATAGACAGCAACGGGTACCAGGGGATCGCGATCTCCTTGCCCTCATTCATCCCGACGATCGCCTCATGTACCAAACCCTACTTGAGCAGACCCGGGAAACGGGTGGTAGCTACAACACCGATCTGCGCATCCTCAGTCCTGATGGCACCCTGAAGTACATTGCGGTGCACGGGGAAGCGATGGTCAATGCCCAGGGACAGGTCACACGACTGCTGGGGACAGCGGTGGACGTTACCGAGCGCAAACAGGCGGAACTTGCGCTCTGGCAGCGGGCGGAGCGCGATCGCCTCGTGAAAACTATTACCCAGAACATTCACCAATCCCTCGACCTGCCCCATATCCTGGCAACGACGGTCAATGATGTATTGCGGGTCCTTCAGACCGATCGCGCCCTCATTTTTCGCCTGTATCCCAGCGGTGCAGGTTCGGTGATCCAAATAGCCACGACCCCGGATTATCCCCTCAATGAGATTTTGCACTGGCAGGATGCCTGTTTCAGCGATCGTCACCAGGTCTTCTATCGCCAGGGGCAACCCCGTCCCGTAGATGACGTGCGCCAGGATGAGTGGTGTGACTGTCAGGCTAACCTAATGACCCAGTTAGGGGTTAAGTCCAAGCTGGTGGCCCCCATCCTGGCCCGGAATGAGGCTGACCCAGTCACCTTGTGGGGCCTGCTCATCATCCATGCCTGCGCCCAGCCACGGGTGTGGCAGCCGGTGGAGGTAGACCTGCTCCAGCAAATTGCCGATCAACTGGCGATCGCCATCCAGCAATCGGAACTTTATAACCAGGTGCGTCAGTTCAATGCCGATCTGGAACGCCAGGTGCAGGTGCGTACAGCGGAACTACGCGATGCGTTTGAATTTGAAGCCACACTCAAGCGGATCAGTGATCATGTCCGGGATAGTTTAGACGAGGAACAAATTCTGCAAACAGCGGTCCAGGAACTCGTCCACGCCCTGGGGGTCAGTGGGTGTAATGCGTCCCAGTATGACCTGGAGCAGGGGATCGCTGTCGTTAATTACGAGTACACCCATCTGTCAAGGTCCTATAAAAACCGCACGATCCAGTTAGCAGAGCGGCCTGAAATTTATGAACCCCTGTTGCAGTTGCGATCGCTGCAATTCTGTCCAGTGCCGCCTGATCCAGAGTTAGGTCAACTCCTAATGCTGGTCGTCCCTATCCAGGATAACCAGACTAGCCTGGGGGATCTCTGGTTGCTCGATACGCACCCCGGTCGCCAATTTAGCGAACAGCAAATCCGGCTGGTGGAGCAGGTGGCCAACCAGTGTGCGATCGCCCTCCGCCAATCGCGCCTCTACCATGCCGCCCAGATGCAGGTTACGGAATTAGAGCGGCTGAATCGCCTTAAGGACGATTTTCTGAGTACAGTGTCCCATGAATTACGCACCCCCATGACCAATATCATTATGGCAACCCAGGTGCTAGAGATGCTGCTGGAGCGGGCTAACTTTGCGGCACCGGATGCGGAACGGGTCGATCGCTACTTCCAGATTTTGGCCAGTGAATGTCGGCGGGAGATGAACCTGGTCAACGATCTCCTGGAATTTTCACGGTTGGAGACAGCTCATGAGCCACTGGAGTTTACCCCGGTCGATCTGGGGGAATGGTTGCCCCAACTGATCCAACCCTTCGAGGAACGGGTGCGCAAACAACACCAGTCCCTACGGCTAGATCTGGCAGCCGATCTCCCCCCCGTTAACACCCATATTCCTTCCCTGGAGCGAATTCTGACGGAACTGCTCAATAATGCCTGTAAGTACACCCCTGCCGGGGAAACGATCACCATCAGCAGCCAACGGCTGGCCTCTCCCCCCCCGTCCCCGCCGCTTTCCCCTGCCAGCCCTGATGCCCTCAGCGCAATGCGCCGCGATCAGGACACTGCTTCCCCGGTCGTTCGTGCAGCGTCGCCACCGGTGCAGCGGATGCAGGTTACCATCTGTAACAGCGGGGTTGAGATCCCGCTCGCGGAACAGGAGCGCATTTTTGAGCGGTTCTATCGCATCCCCAACCATGATCCCTGGAAATACGGCGGCACGGGTCTGGGGTTAGCCCTGGTGAAAAAGATGACCACCCGGATTCAGGGTGAGATTTGTGTGAAGAGCCGCGACTTGCACACCTGTTTCTGTCTTACGCTGCCGCTCTATCTGCCCCTAAGTACCTAGCTTAAGTATGGTTATGGTACCCCTACGAGTGTAAAAACGAGTGTGAAAAAGCGCGTTACCCTCACCTTCCCCAAGCGATCGGTCCATATGCCGATCACCTATCGGCTGGCTAAAGATTTTAATGTGGCTGCTAATATCATTCGGGCGCAGGTGGCCCCCAACCAGGTGGGCAAACTGGTGGTGGAACTGTCAGGTGATATTGATGAACTGGACGCGGCGATCGACTGGATGCGTTCCCAGGATATTGGGGTGGCGATCGCTAGTCGCGAGATTTTGATTGACGAAGCAGTCTGTGTCCATTGTGGCCTCTGTACAGGGGTATGTCCCACAGAAGCCTTGAGCCTGGAACCCCAAACCTTTCGCTTGAACTTTACGCGATCGCGCTGTGTCCTGTGCGAGCAATGCATCCCCACCTGTCCCGTCCAGGCTATCTCGACCAACCTTTAAGGGACATTTGTAGCAATCTATACCCAGAGTTAAGATCAGCAAAGATGCGCCTGTGCGGACTAAACCTGATCCTCGTACACTAACTCCTGACACACAGCTGTCTGACCTCTTACCTCTTAAATAACTGTTAATTCTTAAATAACTGTTAATAATAATTGTCCTTATAACTGCCCTTAAATAACTGTTAACGTTGTCTGTTTAAAATGATAGTTGCTTCAGCAGGGCTAGGTTCAATTCTACCCAAGGTATAAGCCAATATAAGCCAAGGGGTAAGGTGGGTGCGCTACCAGCACTATGCTCTTGGCGTTGCCAGGTGATCGGGCTAGACTGACGCTTGTCTGGCAGTAATTATGGATTGTGGATTGAATTGTTCTCGTGAGTCTGGTACCCTCTTGCTGCAAGCTGCCTAATATGGTCGGATTGAGCCAGTTGCTAGCTCAATAGATTTCCTGCTAAATAGATTTGCTATCTTTCCCCGGATAGACTACTTAACAGTCGTCTATAGATTAAGGTACTTGATGTGATTTGTTTGTGATTCAGTATGATACTCCGATGCTAACTCAACTTGATCATGCTCAGTCAATGCTTTCTCCCTCGCTTGATTGGATTCCACACCTGAAACTGGAGTCAACGTTAGTAGATTTATGGCTATATGATGTGGCAATTGATCTGAGTCGTCTTAGCCAGGAAGCCAAACGGTGGTTTGAACGATACCCACTGTTACCAGGCTTGCTGCTCATGAGGCAGGGTGTATGGGTGGGGATGGTGTCGCGGCAACGTTTTTTTGAGTGTTTGAGTCGTCCCTTTGGGTTGGAGGTTTTTCTCAAGCGCCCCCTAGAGGTTTTATCAGAGTTTGTTGGCAATGAGTGGTTAGTTCTCAGTTGTGAGACACCCATTGTGCAGGCTACTCGACAGGCCCTCGCCCGCTCACAGGAACTCCTCTATGAGCCGATCGTGGTCAGTATGCGGGATGGTTCCTATCGGCTGTTGGACACCCATCACCTGTTGATTGCCCAATCCCGTATTCATGAACTGGCGACCCAGTTATTACATGAACAAACCCAGACTCAAATGATTCAGACGGAAAAACTCTCCACCCTGGGTCGGATGTTGGCTGGGGTTGCCCATGAAGTGCTCAACCCAGTTAATTTTATTAAGGGTAATGTGGATTTCCTAACAGGCTATGTTGAAGATTTATTAAAACTCGTAAAAGCCTATGAATCCACTCAAGAGAATCTATCAGATCAGGTCTTAGCGATTCGAGACGAAATTGATTTTGATTATCTGGCAGAGGACTCGCTCAGAATTTTGCGTAGTATGGCGATGGGCGTGGAGCGGTTAACTGTGCTTGTCGGAAGCCTGCGTAATTTTTCCCATATGCAGGATGATGTGGCGAAGCCGATTGATTTGCATGTCTGTCTGGATAACACTTTGTTGATTCTGAATAATCGCCTCAAATACGGGATTGCGGTAAATAGGCAGTATGGGGATTTACCACCTGTTACGTGTTATGCGGGTCAGCTGAGCCAGGTTTTCATGAATTTAATCACTAACGCGATCGATGCTCTCAATGAACAGCAAGAAGTGCTCAAACAAGCTACTCCCCAAGCAACGCCTGCGCAATCTGTATCCCCGTCCCCCCAAACGGCTGCATCGGCTTGGCAGCCCACGATCACCCTGGTAACTGCGATCGTGTCAGCTGCTTCTGCCCCTGTCCCTGCCCAGACGGCTTCAAGGTGGGTGTCTATTCGCATCATCGATAACGGTCCGGGGATTCCGGCTGAAATCCAGGGGCGTATTTTTGAAACCTTTTTTACAACCAAACCGATCGGCAAAGGGACTGGCTTAGGACTGGCTATTAGCCATCAGATTGTGACCGAAAAACATGGGGGACTATTGCGGTTCCAGTCAGAGGTGGGGGTTGGGACTGAGTTTGAAATTCTGTTACCGCTGCACTAGGGTTGGGTCAAGACGCTGGGGTGCGGGGAATGTGCTTTCATGCTTAGCGCCGAGCATGTCTAGCATTGAGCGGGGGATGGTCGGTGGAAACCGTTAGCGGCTAGTTTTGACGACTTCAGTCGTCAAAACAATCGTCACCGCAAACTGATGGCGCGATCGCTCTGGCCACTCTGCGCTAGCGTTAGAAGGGAAAGCGTGGAGAGAGGACGGTTTGTGGTTGTGCATCGATTGACCAAGGGCCGCATGATGGGATTTTTCCTGGGGGTGAGTTGTCTCCTCGGCAGTGTGGGACTGCTGTCGGCCTGTGCTAATGGGCCAGGAAGTGAGGCCCTGGAGCGATCGCTCACGGCGGATCCGCAATTGCAGTCGGGGACATCGGTGAGTTCACCCAGTCCTACAGCGGGTGCAGCGCCCACCTTGCCTCCTGATTTTCCTGCTGCAATTCCTCGGTATCCCCAGGCGGAACTGGAGTCGGTTGATCGAGCCACGGGAACGACTCGATGGCGCAGTGAAGCGACGCGCGATCGCATTATGGCTTTTTATCGCGAGGCGTTGCAGACCAACGGCTGGCAACTGGCGGAAGTGGCCCTCTCGGTAGGCACCCTAACGGCTCAACAAGCTGATGGCTTAACCGTCACGCTGATCCTGCAACCCCCAACTCCTGCCCCGACAACTGCTACTCCTGGCACCCGCTTTGAGTTGCGCTATCGTCGTGGGCCAGCCGCTGCCTTACCGGAAACTCCGACCTCACCGTCACCTGAAACCCCTCCCCTGCCTACCCAGGACTTTAGCGATCTGGACCAAGTGCCCCCCTCCCTACGCCCCGCCGTGACGGATTTAGCAGCCCTGGGCGTTTTGACCCCGTCCACCACCCCGTCCGCTACTGCCACGCCCACCTTTGCCCCCAATCAACCCGTGACCCGGCGCGACTTTGCCCGTTGGCTGGTGACGGCCAATAACCGCCTGTTTCGCGATCGACCTGGTAAACAAATTCGCCTTGCCCAGACCACCGATACCCCCGTCTTTCAAGATGTGCCGACTCGTGATCCTGACTTCGCAGCCATCCAGGGACTCGCGGAGGCGGGCATCCTCCCCAGTCGGCTGAGTGGCGACAGCAGTGCGACCCAATTCCGGCCCGATGCGCCCCTGAACCGGGAAACCCTCTTACGTTGGAAAGTCCCCCTCGACTTCCGCCGGACCCTGGCCCCCGCTACGGTGGAGGCCGTGCAGGAAACCTGGGGGTTTCAGGATGCCAGTCGGATCAGTCCCGATGCCCTGCGGGCAGTTCTCGCTGACTATCAAAACGGTGATTTGGCCAATATCCGGCGTGTCTTCGGCTTTACGACCCTGCTCCAACCCCAGCGGGAGGTGACCCGTGCGGAAGGGGCTGCTGCCCTGGGATATTTCGGCTTCCAAACCGAGGGGATCTCAGCGGCGGATGTTTGGCAAGCTGAGCAAATTGCGCGATCGGGGAACACGGCCACGGACACAGCTTCTCCCCCCGTCATGGGGCCAGCGTTACCGAATCCTTAGGGAGGAGCTACCGCGTTTTTCAAGCTGCTGAAGAACACTTGCATCCTATGAACAAGGGGCTTGGGCTAATTGCCTGTTCCTCAGTGGGCATGGCAGTCCTGTAATCAGGGTGGTGCGCTCTATCTATCAGTTAACCTGGGGTGACGATCGCGGTTGCCCTGCCGGGTGGAACACCGTTGACACGACGCGGGATACCATTTAGGGCGGGATAACGTTCAATATCCTGGAGGAAGCCGATGACGCCGATCGCCCCCATGCCTGATGCCGTGACTACCCCCCCGATCGTGCTCACCAACGCTCGACTGCCGGGTCTCCCAGGCTTGCATACGACGGTTCTGCAACAGGGCAGCCTTGTCCATCAAGGGCCGGGACCGGTTATCCCCAACCCGGATTTAGTCAATGCCCGCGTCATCGATCTTCAGGGAGATTGGTTATCCCTCGGTGGGGTCGATCTCCAGATTAATGGTGCCCTAGGGCGGGCGTTTCCTGATTTAACTGTGGCTGATGGCCGTCTGCTCCAGGATATTTGCCGTGCCCTGTGGCAACAAGGAGTTGATGGCTTTTTGCCGACGATCGTCACCACACGTATTGATAAGATTCACCGTGCCCTGGCGGCGATCGCTGACTGGATGGTAAAACCGCCTATCCCGGAGACCGCCCAGATTTTAGGCGTTCATCTAGAGGGACCCTGCCTCAACCCCGATAAGCGGGGTGCCCACCCAGCGGAATATCTGCAACCGCTGACGCTGGATACCGTGAAAACCGTGCTGGGGGATTATGCCGCGATCGTCAAGGTGATCACCCTCGCCCCGGAGTTAGACCCGACGGGAACCGTCATTCCCTATCTGCGATCGCTAGGCATCACCGTCAGCCTGGGGCACTCCCAAGCCACCGCTGCCCAGGCCCAGACTGCCTTTGCCCAGGGGGCCAGCATGGTCACCCACGCCTTTAACGCGATGCCGGGGCTACACCACCGGGAACCGGGTCTGTTGGGGGCCGCGTTAACCACTCCCGGCGTGACCTGTGGGGTGATCGCCGATGGTCAGCACCTTTGCCCGACGATGTTGGACCTGTTGCTGCGGATGACAACGACGCCCAGGACTGCCGACGGCGATTGTGATCCCTTATTTTTGGTGAGTGATGCCCTCGCACCGCTGGGACTGCCCGACGGGATCTATCCCTGGGACGATCGCCAGATGACAGTGACCCAGGGAACTGCTCGCCTCGCCGATGGCACCCTAGCAGGGACAACATTACCCCTGCTAGCGGGGGTGCAAAATCTGGTGCAGTGGGGGCTGTGCGATCCAGGACGGGCGATCGCCCTAGCAACGATAACCCCTCGTGCAGCGATCGGTCTTCCAGGCTGGGAAATAGGGCAACCAGCCTCGCTCCTCCGTTGGCACCGCGATCCCCAAACGGGGCAACTCCACTGGCAGCGGTTGTTGGAGGAGTGAGGAGGGAGAAGCGAGGAGTGAGTATTGAGTTCCTCTCTCCTCGTTTTTCATGCCTCTTGCCTCACGGCTTATGCCCCCTTCTCGTTTTTCATGCTTCTTACCTCACTTCTCATGCCTCGTGTGTGGCAGGGGCTGAGATAAATTTTTTGGGGAATCTGGGAAAACGCCGCCCATTTTGGGTGGGATGGTGTACTCTATGGCACAAGAAAACCCGCCGTCAGGCGGGTGTTGATGTGAGAAGAGGGCGGTTGAACGCTGCATACGTTTGACCGCCATCTTTATCTTCGCTCAGATCTCCCGTTCGGTTATCCCTTTAGTAGCATTTCTCCATGTGTCGGGACCGATCGCCTAGGCGCGATCGGGGGGATGTTCGGGGTCAATACCCGACTCTGTCTGGGATACAGGCGGTGGCACAAGGCTTAATGACGGGGGGGGCGTTGCTGCTGTTGATGCTAAGTTTTTTGACAGTTCGGTTGTGCTAGCGGTCTCGTGACTGAGGGGGGATGGGCTACTTGTGCGGGTGCGGGTTTCCTTTGAATCTGCGGCGCGTTCGCGTAGCGTCTCCGCAGGAGAAACGCGCAAGAGGTTGCTCACCTGCTCAATTAGGGTTCCTAGCTTGCCCTCATCCAGCAGGGTATCGATGAACTGGAGGCCACTGGTAGACAGGAGGAGTTGGCTGATATCCTGACCGGCTCCTGCCCCATTGCTGCCCCCAAAGCTATAGACACGCGCATCCCCCAGGACCCCCGGTTGCGGTGCGAGGGACAATAGGACTTCCGGTAATTTGTCGATTAACTGGGGTCCGAGGGTGGTCAACAGTTCTGCTGTCAGGTTGCCGGTGCTGATGTGGTTGCGGGCCGCCAATTGGGCCGCGAGTCCTTCCGCTTCCGCCACAGCCCGATCGCGGTTGGCCGCTGCCAGAGTTCGGATGGAGGCGGCTTCCAGTTCTGCCGCTTGACGGGCAATCTCTGCCTGCCGCCGCCGCCGGAAGACATCGATTTCCACCACATTTTGCTCGGAAATGCGTTGCTTCTGGGCCTCCTGCTCCGCCGCAATCACGGCTAAGCGTTGCTGCCGTTCGGCAATTTCCAGTTCCGTCGCCGTTTGTACCCCCGCCTCTGCCTTGGCCCGTTCGGCTTCTGCCGCTAGGCGTTGCTGCTCCTTCTCCGCGATCGCGATCGCCGCTTCCTGCTGGGCAATGCGTGACAACCGTTCTGACTCCGCGACTTGCACCTGGGATGCCAGTCGTGCCGACTCCACCGTTTGCTGCCGTTGGATATTGGCAACCTCGGCCTCCTGTTGCTGCAAGGCTTGGGCGACCTTTAATTGCTTCTGCCGTTCTTCTAGGGCAATATTGGCTTCAATCTGACTCTGTTGCACCGCCAACTGTTGCCGGATTTTTTCTTCCTCCACCGCTTGAGCTTGCAGGATTTTATTGCGTTCAGTCTTAGCCGCTTCCTTGTCTTTGGCTTCCTGAATTTCCCGTTCCCGCTGTGCCCGCAGGGCTTCAATCTCCAACTGTTGGGCCAGCTTGGCGCTCTCATTTTCCTGGGCAATG
>CAZHXN010000054.1:0-1332 GCA_964536415.1 uncultured bacterium | reverse complement strand
TCCAGTTCCCGTTGCTCGATCGCCACCTGGGTAGTTAATTCTACTTCCCGTTTCTGCTGGATCGATTTCTGGATCGTTTCCGTGCGCAGGCGCACCCCCTGGGCATCAAAGAAGTTATTGGTGTCGTAGGTATCGCTCTCTTCAATCTCAGAAATGGCAATATTATTGAGGGTCAAGCCCACCCGCTTGAGATCCTGTTGGATCAGATTCAACACCTCATCCGCAAAGCCCAGTTTATCCGAGTCAATTTCCGCCAAGCTCTTGCGTTTCGCCGCTGCCCGGATGGCATCATCAGCCCGTTTTTCCAGGGCGTCTTTAATATCCTCCGGCGTAATCCGGCCCTGCCGTGATAGTCGCGCCGCCACGGTTAGGACATCCTGTTCATTAGGACTGACGCACACGTAAAACGTTACCCGCATATTGGCCCGCAGGTAGTCCTGGGTGCGTACCGCTAACTTGCCCGTCCGTTCCACATCGATCGAAATTTCCCGCAAGGGTACCCGTGTCAGTTCATGGAATCCCGGTAGAACCACACAACCGCCATTGAGAAAGACCGACTTCTTACGATTACTGCCAATGCCAATCCGCACAAACGCTTCGTTCGTTGGGGTAATCACATACACCCGTGTATAGGCCCATACCCCAACGAGGATGAGTAAGATCACAATGGCAAAGGCCCCAGCGAAGAATGGTACCTCCCCAATCTTGACCCCGCCGGTGCCTGGGACCTGGGCCAAAGGGGATGGGTTCGGCAGGGAAAGGGATGAAGTTTGAAGTTTGAAGTTTGAATTTTCCAGGGGAGTGGGAAGCGTTGCGATGGGAGAACCTTTCTCCTGCGGAGACGCTACGCGAACAGGGCTGAGGGCGATTCTCCCCTGGAGACGCTGTGCGAACGCGGGAGGTGGAGTCGCTGCCGCCGGGGTGGGCACGATCGACAACGCTGTGGACAATTGCAGCGCCGCCGCCGCTAAGAGGGAACGGGAAAGGGTGAGCCAATAACGCATAAGAAAACCCTCAAAATTTCAGAAAACACTTAAATGGCGGCACAATATGCCATCACGACAATAGGCAGTCCAGGCAATACGCAGTCAAGACAACAACCCAACGAAAATAACTACAAATAACTAAAAACTAAAGAGGACCTCGATTAATTGCGATCGGGACAGGTCAACCGCCTGTTCCCAGGTGCTTACATTGATTCGGGTGCATCTCACTTGTGCGACTCTCACCCTAAATCCCTCTCCCAGAACGGGAGAGGGACTGGAAAATCCGGCTCCCCTTCGCCCCATCCCCCCGCAAACGGGGGGTTAGGGGTGCTGGGAGAAGGGGTTG
>CAZHXN010000053.1:0-30231 GCA_964536415.1 uncultured bacterium | reverse complement strand
GATCGCATTCTGCTTTAAAGGATACTGATTAATCTCCTCGATCGCCCGTTCCAGGTGTTCCCACTCAGTCCCCATTGCCAGTAAAGGCGTGGTCTCGCGGACATGTTGAATGTAGGCCATCAGGCGATCAGCAGAGAATCTCCTCCGCCTGCTGCCCAATCCGGTCTACCCAGCCCGCCCGCTGAATCAGCCGAATAATTGCCCACGGCAAATCGTAGTTGACAATAATGGCACAATCTTGCAGATTTTGCCCCTCACTCAACATAACTGAGTAAAAATTAGCACCTTATCCGTAGGATGTTGCTGTCGTAATAACGCCACCAGCGCCCCCAACTTGGCATCCGAGGCAGGGTTCCACGTACCCGCCAGTTGCAAAATTCCCATCAAAGCGGTTGATCAGTCAAAAATAAAAAGTCAAAAGTTCGTCCTTCTCCTCTTCACTTTTTCCTTTTTCCTTGATCAACATAGTTTCCCAACCTATAGCGGGGCAAATTCAGCACGTTAATCACATCCACCACACGATCGCTATATAACCGGGCGTAGGGATCATGCTGCGGCTCCCCAATCGTGAACCGCACCGTCCGAGGGCGACGCACCGGAAACTCCTCCTAGGCTACGGAAACTCCTCTTAAGCTACGGATATAAGCTTCTGGCTTAATGCCTAAGTCCGCATCCGGACGCAAAAATAAAAAAATAACTATAACTGCGCCGATAAATCTAGATACAGCCTTTACCTTAATCATAAAGTACAGTGTTACCGGGGTAGGCTGGGGGCAGCCTGCTGGTGCGACTCTCACCCTAAATCCCTCTCCCGCTCTGGGAGAGGGACTTGAAAATCCGGCTCCCCTTCTCCCCATCCCCCCGCAAACGGGGGGTTAGGGGGGCTGGGAGCAGGGGTTGGGGGATGCGGGCTGCGGGTCGGATCGAGATCCAAACCTTAACGGTGTACTGAGTAAATTAGGCAAAGGCTGTAGCTTCGTTAATGAGCAGTGTCGAATTCAGGTTTATTTAAAAATGCTGAAAGCCGTGGGCTAAGCTTAAGGGTATCCTCTCCTGCCCATCTATCAAGAAAACTCCCGACTCAGCGGTAACTTCACCCACGATCGCGGCATCTCCCCCCAACCGCTGCACCAACTCTTCAGCTGTCGCCAGCGGCAAACACAGCACTAACTCGAAATCTTCTCCACCGTATAACACCCACCTGATCGCCTGCTCTGGGGACACGATCACCGTCGCCTCTGGGGGAATCTGCAACCGTTCCCGTTCAACCTTGGCCCCTACCCCACTCGCCCGACAGATCTGAACGATCGCATCCGCTAACCCATCACTGGTGTCCATCGCGGCAATATCCGATCGACACCGGGTTTGGGCGATCGCCTGCCATAACGGCTCAATCACATCCAGACGCGGCACCGGATATTGGTGGGCACGCCGCCAGCGATCGCACTCAGCCGGACTCACCGTTGCCCCTAAACTCGGCTCCTGAAGAATGGCTAACCCCAATCGTGACGCCCCATGCAACCCCGTTACAACGATCACATCCCCCAACTGGGCCGCCGATCGCCGCAGAACCCGGTCGGGGTCAACCTGTCCCAGGGCCGTAATCGCGATCGATCGCACCGGAGACTGGCTGAGGTCACCCCCCAGGATGGCCCCACCAGAGACTTGTAGGCAGGCGGTCATCCCCCGATAGAGGTGTTCAATCCAGGCAAGCGGTACCTCACCGGGCATCGCTAGGGCGATCGTTATCCCCAGGGGAGTCGCCCCCATCGCCGCCAGGTCAGACAAGTTCGCGGCTACGGCTCGCCAGCCCACGGCATCCGGCGGGGTCGTGCGATCGCTAAAATGTACCCCCTCCACCAACACATCCGTTGTCACCACCAGCGATCGGGTCCCCAAACCCGCAAGAACGGCTGCGTCATCCCCCACTACCCCCGGCGGACAAAAGGGGAACAACAATTGCAGGACACCCTGCTCACCGATATCACGCACACATGGCTCAGGCATGGCAGGACCTAGCCATTCGGGGTATGGTTCACCAGCAAACTGCCCGTACTGTCGTATACCAGCACGGGGATACCCGCATTCTGACTGATAGATTGCAGGGTGAAGTCAAGCGCTTGCCATTGGTTGGTAATCTCCGCCCGGACTAGCTCCGATTGCAGCCGCTCTGCCGTATGGAGCGTGGCCTCATAGTCGGGGGTCAAGGTAACCGTAATCGCAGTCGCACTCACGCTATGGGTACAGCGACGCGGTTGCCCCCCGCAAGCTTGCTCCAGATCATGCCGAATGTTTTGCAAATTGTTAAAAGCCACCCAATTAGACTGGGCCGATCGCATCGCCTCATCATAGGTGGACATCAAGCTCTGGGCCTGGGCTGCCAAGAGCGTATCGGGGGGAATCTCTTGTAACAGGGCACGGGCCGCTTGCCAATCATTGAGCGCCTTGGACCAGAGATTTTGACGCTCATGGGCCTTGGCCTGCTCCGCCAACTGCACTGCTTTCCGGTAGGTTGCCACTGCGGTCTCTTCCTGGGTGATGCGAGCGCGGACCGTATTGAGTTTGCCCTGGTAGTAGGGCAGCCGGTCCGTGGCCGTCGCATGGGCCATCGTCCCACTGGGGATCAGTTGCAGGGGACGGATCGCACTCTCCCAAAGGGTCGCCAACTCCTGCCAGTCAGCCAGGGTGCTGGCGTAGGCTTGTCGGGATTCCGCCGCATCTGCTGCCGTTTGGGCAGCGGCCAGATGCCGATCGCTCTCCTGCTCCCGTTGAATGCGTTGGGCAATCGCGTTAAGGTTAACTTGGTATTCCACCCGCTTGTGTTCCGCCAAAGGTGCCAGATCACTAGTTTGGGGAACTTTTTCCAGGGGGGCGATCGCCGCCTGCCAGAGGGCATGGATGGCCTGCCATTCGGCTACCGGATGGGGGGGATTTTGGCTGCGTTGGGCAGCCGCAGTGGCCTTATCCTGGGCCGCAATGATCAGGTCCAGGGTCTTGAGTTGGGTGCGATATTCGGGTAACAGGCGGTTTGCGGTCTGCGCCGCCTCAGACCATCGGGGGACTTCACCTAGGGCATCGATCGCCTGGAGAAGTTGCTGGCGAGCTTGGACAAGATCCGCCGGACTCAGGCCATAGACATCCGCATTGACCTGGGTAATCGCCTGCGCCTGTAAGCGTTCCGCCAATTCCAGAGGCTGACAACTCCCGATCGCGCACGGACGGGTAAACAGGAATAAACTGCCCCCAAAGGACACCACACACACCAGCCCGATCGCCATCAAGACCGGCCATCCTCCCCAGCCAGGGGATTCCGGTTCTGGTTCTTCAGCGTACAGCCCGATCAGTTCCCCCGTCTCGGCTTCCTGCTGATGAGCAGTCAAATCGGTCAGAGGCTGATCTTCCACCGAGGCCACAACCAGCAACGCCCGACTCGACGGAGACCAATCGGTCTCCTGATTGTCCATATTGGCCGCCCTTGCCCCGATCTCACGCTCCGTTCCCTGGTCGATCGTGACGACCTCATCCATAACTGAGGTCTCAGGTAGGGGTTCGAGGTCCTCCGGATTCGCCATCGCCGCTGCAAAATCCGCCGTCGGGGACCCTGGGGCCGCTGAGGCTCCCGTTGCGTGTTCGTGCCGCACTTCCCCTGAAGCCTCGTCGGGAGGGGGCGCTACCGGGTTGTCTTCCAGCATAGGTTCTACCGTTTACACGCTAATACGCCAAAATACGCCTGTCGGGAATCGCAGGTTCGCGATCGGGACAACCGTTCAACAGCGTACTGGAAGTTTCTCAGAATTGCATCTTGCCATCGGGCGTCAACCCATCAGGTAACGACACAATGGCCAAGAGAGAAAGCCACTTATGGGTGTTTTTGCATATTATTCTCAATAAATCAACTTTCTTGCAAATCAGCCCGAACTTGGTTATATTCTCAATAAGAAACCACGCTTGACAATCAGCAGCTCAGCCTAGGGGCAAGCACAGGTTTTGATACAGGCATCGGTTGTGAGATCAACGTTACCTACCCTGGTTGTCGTCATTGAGAATTATTGAAAACTAGCAATAAGTCAAATTGATTATGATGACCTACTATACAGCGGCCTCGCTGAAAGCTGAACTCAACGAACGGGGATGGCGCTTAACCTCGCAACGGGAGACGATTCTGAAAATTTTTCAAGATCTTCCCAAGGGTAACCACCTCAGTGCCGAAGATCTGTATAATCTTCTACATGAAAAGGGCGAGGGTATTAGTCTTTCGACCATTTATCGCACCCTTAAGCTCATGGCCCGGATGGGGATTTTACGAGAGTTAGAGCTAGCCGAAGGGCATAAACACTACGAACTTAACCAGCCCTATCCCCACCATCATCACCACTTAATTTGTGTGCGCTGTAATAAAACGATCGAGTTCAAAAGCGATCAGGTGCTCAAAATCGGTACCAAAACCTCGCAAAAAGAGGGCTACCACCTCCTCGATTGTCAATTGACGATTCATGCGATCTGTCCGGCCTGTCAGCGATCGCTGCTGCCCATTTGAATGATGGGGGTTGGATTTGGGTTGGATTTAGGTTGAGTACCGGTTCCCTGACACCCGCGCCCACCTTGAGCAGGGGTCACTCTTCAACCCGATAGCCCAACTCAGCCAGTTGTGCCTGAGACTGTCGCCATTTGGGTTGTACCTTGACAAACAGTTCCAGATAGACCTTGCCGTCCACCAATTTCTGAATTTGTTCCCGGGCAGCGGAACCAATCGTCTTCAACATTTGGCCCCCTTTGCCAATCAAGATTCCCTTCTGGGACGATCGCTCGACTCGCACGGTTGCCAAAATTCGGGTAATTTGGGGATCTTCTTCAACAAGCTCGATCGTCACGGCGACGGAGTGGGGGACTTCCTCGCGGGTAAGCTGCAAAATTTGTTCCCGGATTAACTCGCCCATAATAAAGCGCTCTGGCTGGTCGGTGACTAAATCGGGCGGGTAGTAGTAGGGACCGGGTTCGAGACGTTCAATTAACTGAGCTTGCAGATCGCTCAGACCTTCCCCGGTCAGGGCCGAGAACTTCAGGAGGGGCCACGCATGGGGAGCCGCTAGGGCTGCATAGCTCGCATCCAGGTCCTCGGCCTCCGCCGGTTGACCGTCGCACTTATTCAACCCCAGCAGGATCGGCGACTGGGTCTGACGAGATAAAAACTCGGCAATATAGCGATCGCCCCCGCCTGCAGGCACCGAGGCATCCACGACAAACAACACCACATCCACCAGTCCCACCGTCCTCTGGGCATTTTTCACCAGCACTTCCCCCAGCGGGTGGTGGGGTTTGTGAATACCGGGCGTATCGACAAAAATTAGTTGAGCCGTCGGGGTGGTCAAAATGCCCCGCAGGCGATTGCGTGTGGTTTGGGCCACCGGCGAGGTGATGGCAATCTTTTGCCCCACCAGATGATTCATCAGGGTTGATTTCCCCACATTGGGTCGCCCCACGATCGCAATAAAACCGGAACGAAACCCCGCTGGGGGAGTAGGAATGACAAAACTATCCAAAATCGCGTTGAGTCTCTATAGGGACGGCTGAGAAGATTCCGGCAATACCGGCATCGGTTGGGGTTGGGAGGTGCCCAAACGCTCCCGTTGTCGCTTCCGGAATTGGGCAGCAGCATCATCTAAATTCTGCTGTTGTTCCTGGCTGAAGGCATCCATGTCCAGGTTACCCAACCGCGATCGGTGGATCATGTCAAACACACTTAACCCATTACCTGATCCGGAAAAGCCCCCCGATCGCTGCTCTGCTGTGGGCCGGAAATCACTCAGGGGATTCGTATTCTCCTGTGCCCAGCCCGCCTGAGCCACCACCAGGGGGGCCAGCCCCAAGCTGAGGCAAACCCACCGTAATGTTTGGGTCCAGACAGGGGCTATTTGGGGTGCATTCGGTGCCATGACTGCCTCTCCGGTATTACCAACCAAATGGGAGTGACGTAACCAGGGTCGCCAAGGTTCCCTTGAACGTCACGTCCGATCGTTATCTATCGCCATCTATTATTGACGATGATTACGATGTTGACGATGACGATTGACTCCCCTCGCCTCTGCTACCGGGACCGAGGCCGCTGCCGCGATCGTTGCCGCCCCAAAGCCAGCCGGGTCAGTTGCTCCCGCTGTTTCCAGATAGTCAGGCTAAAGCTGAGGATACCCAGCAACCGACGAAGTTGCTGAAGCTGGCCATCTAAGCGCTGCAATTGGTTGCGCAGGCTATGGGTTCCCCGTTCCCCAATCATAATGTAGCGCGGCGCAGGCGATAGGACGCGGTGGGTTTGGCGTTCAACTGAACTCAAGACACTAGCGGCTCTGGCCAGGGTCAGGCGCAATTGCCACAGTTTCCAGGCAATAAAAAGGCAAACGAACGAAACCACGAGGTTGAAGCCCAGAATAAAGGTGATCATGCGTGTCCTGTCAGGGGAAAACGCCAGGTATGCCCCAAGTCAAAAAAGTTCGGCGTAGGGGGATGGGTTCAAGGTCAGGGTATCATGCCCAGGCATCCGGGTGATGGTTGTTCAATACAGGTTCATACAGGTTGATACCGCTTCCCTGGCCTTCCCCTCACGATCAGTCATACAGCGTTTCCCAAGTCTCTGAAGGACAGAAGCACCTGATGAACAAGGGGCTTAAAACCCTTGCCTGCCCCTCACTGAGGCGACAAAGGCTGTATACAAAACGTCTATAACAAAACGTCTCAACCTGAAAATAAAAAGCCCCTGACAGGTGGTCAGGAGCTGGTAATCAGGGTGCATCTACCACTCCCTTATTCCAACGGCAGAACATCTATCCGGATGGTTTAGGGCAGAGGGGTCGGTTAACGATCGGCAGGGGGCGTTCACAATTCAGTCCAACATTCAAAATTCAACCCTTAGCCCGTTACCACCACCGCAATTGGAGATAGCCGCGATCGGGTTGGCTGGTTTCTGCTTCCGTTGGCCAAGGCATCGGCTTATAGGTGCCGAAGACATGATCCCACCAATCGACGCCTAGGCCAAAGTTGTGCTCCCACATGCCATATTTATGGTGCACATAGTGGACGGGCATCTTCATCCAGAAGCACTTGGTTGGGTTCTCGTGCTGGAGTTGGTGGGCATAGGCCGAGAAGGCAGCGTACACCAGTGCGCCCAAGAACCAGCCCGTCCCGGCTGCAATCGACAGCAGGAAGGGAATACACATAGCGATAAAGCTCCCGCGCACATAGTCGCGAAATTCCCACAACACCCCTTGGCCCTCGTTCCGACGGTGGTGATCGCGATGGCGGGCACCGATCTTCTCAGACGCGTGCATGAGGCGATGTATCCAGTACTCGACAAAGCTGGAAAAGATAAAGGCGACGATAAACCAAATGAGGATAGTGGGCATTTGGGCCATGAGCATGTGGGCATCTCCCAACATCGGGCAGGATCTCAAGCCCTATTGTGCCATCAGTCTCCCAACTTTGTGCTTTTATGCCTTTGAGCCTTGGTGGCAACCAACCCTTGCCAGGTGGTGCGGACAAGCTCAAGATGCCTACGCCACGCGTACTCTAAAAATCTGCTTGACAAGCATTCCACTCATTGCTGAGAATGGAGGACTGGACATTAATGGCACGGACCAGGTAGAAAACGCTGGTTAGGCAATTTCCAAGCCAGTCAGCGACCTGTACGGCTACGTTTTGGAGTGACTTCAGATGGCCTACGCAATTATTGAAACGGGTGGGAAACAGCTACGGGTTGAACCGGGCTGCTTCTACGATGTCGATCGCCTTGCCGTGGATGAGGATGCCACGGTGACGATTGATCGGGTTTTACTTGTGCAGCATGATGGGGAAGTGACGATCGGTCAACCCACCGTCAGCACGGCCACGGTCGAGGCTAAGGTGATTGGCCATCGGCGTGGACGCAAGATTATTGTGTACAAGATGCGCCCCAAAAAGAAAACCCGCAAAAAGCAAGGTCATCGTCAAGAACTGACCCGGCTGCTGATCCAATCGATTCATCTCAATGGAACGGTCCTGACAGCGGCGGGTGCGCCAGCCGCTCTTGACGAGGAAGCAGCCACCCCTGTTGAAGTCACCGTCGAAACACAGGAGTAGCTTGAGGATCGCTGGGGCGAATGATCCCTAACTGCCTATCAGGTAGAGGCAAGGGGCCAAAGTTCGCTAAAGTACAAGCTGTACAGACAAAAATAAGCTGGCAAGCTGTTTAGCATTGGTTAGCAAACGTTGGTTAGCAGAGGAAGGCAGAAATGGCTCATAAGAAAGGAACTGGCAGTACCCGTAACGGTCGCGACTCAAATGCCCAGCGGCTAGGGGTCAAGCGTTATGGTGGCGAAACCGTCCGGGCGGGCAATATCCTGATTCGGCAGCGAGGCACCAAGTTTCACCCTGGGAATAACGTCGGACGCGGGAATGATGACACCCTGTTTGCCCTCGTAGACGGTGTGGTGACCTTCGAGCGCAAGGGCAAAAGCCGCAAGCAGGTGAGCGTTTACCCGGTCGCTGCTGCGTCTGCCTAAAAAACAATGGGTGATCTTTTACCAACCGCCTATCTTGGCCTGCTAGTTGCCCTACTGGCAGGCACCAGTTGGTTCGTCTTCCGGCAAATCCTGCGTACCCGCAAAATGGAAGGCAATCTTTCGGTGTTGCGTTCTAAGCTGTCCCAGGATCAGGGGAGTGCGCAGGAATATTACGAGTTGGGCAGTATCTACCTGTCTAAAAAACTATACAGTCAGGCGATCGCCCAATTCCAGAAAGCCCTCAAGGCAGGCCAAATACCCCCGAAAGAAGAGTCACGCATTTATAATGCCCTGGGTTTTGCCTATTTTTCCCAGGAACAATATGACTTGGCGATCCGGCAATACAAAGAGGCGTTAAAGCGCGATCCTCAGTATGTGGTGGCCTTCAATAACCTGGCTAATGCTTACGAGAAAAAACAGCTGTTGGCCCAAGCCCTCGAAGCCTATGAACAGGCGTTAAGCTTCGATCCGAGCAATGCTATTGCCAAACGACGGGCGGAATCTCTCCGTCGGCGGGTACTCCCTTCCACCTAGTGCTAAGGGTGGCCTATTACCTCGCTGCTAGCTAGCACAAGATCCAACATTCTCTGGAAGGGTTAGACTGTCAATTACAGTACAGCGTTTCCCAAGTCTCTGAAGGACAGAAGCACGTGATGAACAAAAGGCTTGAGCCAATTGCCTGACCCTCACTGAGGCGACACAGGCTGTAGGGGTTATCTGCTAGTTTTTTAACGGGTTGCCTTCTAATTTCTCGGTATCGTATTTTGAAGTTGCATGATCCCTCCTTAGAAAATACTGGTCGGTTAATACCATTGTCTCTTCATCTACGGCTCTTCTGGTTTCTTGGGGAAAATTATCCGTTAAAGTTATCCATGCAAAGGAAAGTCTTGATCACACATCCAGCGGTGTTGGGTGTGGGAGAGAAGAGTCAGGTGAGTGGCCTGGAATTCTGTCTGGAAGGGCCGATCGCGGTATTCTGACCAGGCTCGGTGGAAGTGGGAACGCTGGAGATCCCGGAAGGCAACGGTAAGGTGGGGACGATAGGGCCGTTGCGATTCCCTAGGATCGCGAAGATTTAAGGTTTGGTCTAAGGCCGTGAGCAGGTCCTGATGGATAAGGTTCAGGGCTGGACTGGGCAGTACATCAATATAGATAACACGGGGAGGAAATGCTCCGTACCCCTGAAGGGTGATCGGAAAGGCCGATCGCGTCTGGGCAAAATTTTGCAGCAGGGTTTTGACCTCGGCGATCGTCGCCAGGGGCCATTGGAACGGCGGATAGAGGGTAATGTGGGGCGGTGACTTGAGGGCAGCCCGACTCTGGTAGCGATCGCAAAAATCCTGTTTAATCTGGGTAATTTGCGCTTGCAGGTCAGGCGGTGGCAACAGGGCAATAAACCAAAGCGATTGGGAAGGAAGGTTGGACATGATCAATCGGATAAGGCTAATTTAGACAAGGCTAATTCAGCAGCACTAACAGGATTAATTCGACAGGGTTAACTGGGGATCGTCAATGCCGCAGCCTTCATGCAGGCGGATCAGCTGCTGAGGAACCTAGGGGCGTCTGGTATCCTGATCCCATCTGAATTCACTTTGATCCTCCAAATAGGCGCTGATCCTATGTCGATCGTCCTGATTGCCCACCCCACGCAATACAAAGCTCTCGTTGATTGGGTGCAGCAACACGCCCCAATCCTCTCGCGCTATCCCTTGGTGACTCAGGCTCCGATCGCAGACCTCCTCAACCGAACCCCTATCCTGCTCGTCGAACCTACCCTGCCCACCCAGCCCACCCACGCGATCACCCACGCGATCACCCACGCGATCACCGACGGCAGCCTGATGGCGGTGATCTGCTTCATCGACCCGGTCCAAGCCGATCCCGCGTTACCAGATATCCAAACCCTATCCGCCCTGTGCAGTGAATACAACCTGCCCCTCGCCTTTAACCGCACCACCGCAACGGCCATCCTCAATACCTTTGTTCAGTTGCGTGTGGCCCATCTAATCTTCAATCCAGTAGCGGGCCAACGAGACCCGACCGAAGACTTGCTGATCATTCGCCAGACCCTCTCCCCCTTAATGCATCTGTCAATCCACTTCACCACCCGTGAAATCGATGCCGATGTGCTGGCCCGACGGGCGATCGCGGCTCAGCCCGACTTAATCATTGCCTCCGGGGGGGACGGGACGGTTTCTGCGGTCGCGGATGTGCTGCTGGGGACAGGCCTCCCCCTCGGAATCATCCCCAGGGGGACGGCCAATGCGTTCTCGGTTGCGTTGGGGATTCCCACTACACCCAAAGCGGCCTGTGATCTGATTCTGGCGGGTACGCAGCGGGTGGTTGATGTCGCCCGGTGCAACGATCGCTTGATGATTCTCTTGACGGGGATCGGCTTTGAGGCCGAAGCAGTAGACAAAGCCGATCGCGAACTCAAAGATCAGTGGGGTGTCCTCGCGTATCTCATGGCCGGTTGGCAACAGTTGGGTGAACAACGTCTATTTCAGACCCGGTTGGACGTAGAGAATCGCAGCTATCAGTTTCGCGCCGGGGCCATTACGATCGCCAATGCGGCTCCCCCCACCTCCGTCCTCGCCCAGGGCGTGGGGCGGGTCATTTTTGATGATGGTCTGCTAGATGTCACGGTCTTAACCGGTCAACGAGAACCCCGTCCGACAATCCTTCATAAGTTGCGCGTGGCCAAATCCCTACTGGCGATCTATGGAGCCGCTCTCGCGAGTACTAAAGTCGATGACTCTCGCATTTATCACTTTCGCAGTCGTCGCCTCACGATTACGACCACCCCACCCCAAAAGGTGGTCGTTGATGGCGAAATGGTGGGGACGACCCCCATCGCGATCGAATGTCTACCGAGCAGCCTCACGGTCATCGCACCCCCGCAGATCAAACCTTCCCGTTTGGAAAAGGTTGCCACCCTGTGGGTACGACGGGTTTCCCCCAGCCTCACGGCTTTGATTGCCGCGATCGGGGGAACGGGGTTGATCAGTTGTTTCCTGGCCCTGTGGGTTCTGGGTCGCTTAGCCACCGGCACGTTCTTGCAACAGACGGTGGCCGATTTTGACCGCAATACCCTCCTAGCGATTCATACCTGGGCCAACCCTAGCCTTGATCGGATGATGGTTGCCCTCACCCATCTGGGCAACGCCGAAGTCGTAGTCCCCACGGCGGTGCTGGTGCTGGGTATCCTCTGGGGACGGCAGGAACAACGCCAGGTCTGGACCAGCTTAACGGCATTCCTGGGCGCAATGGTCATGAATATGGGCCTCAAACCCCTGTTTGCACGATCGCGCCCTGACCTCTGGCCCACCCTGATTACAGAAACCAGCTATAGCTTTCCCAGTGGTCATGCCCTGGGTTCAACGGTTCTCTATGGCATGATTGCCTACCTGTTGGGGCGTCACTTCCCGAAATACCGGGGTTGGTTCTATGGGGGGGCGATCGGGCTGGTGGCCTTAATCAGCTTCAGTCGGTTATACTTAGGGGTCCATTGGCCGTCAGATGTGATCGCCGGAATCAGCATTGGCTTCCTCTGGTTAATGGTGGGAGTCATTATGTCACGATTGCAGGACTTACGGGAACTACGTTCCCGGAGTGGTGCTGCTGAAGAATCGGGAGAATCGGCGGAATCAGCCACTTAAGTAGGCGGCATAATGGGAAGTCGCAGGTGGCGTGAGTCATGGCCACCACCAGCACGATACAGGTTCATGGGAATGCAAACGCTAAACACAATCGATCCACAGCTAACCGATCCCCAGCCAACCGCCGATCTGTTGACGATCGCGGGGCGCACGTTCCGCTCCCGCCTGATCACGGGGACGGGCAAGTACCGTAACTTTGCCGAAATGCAGGCCAGTATTGACGCGAGTGGCTGTGAAATGGTCACGGTAGCCGTGCGACGGGTTCAAACCAACGCGCCGGGGCATGAGGGCCTAGCCGAGGCGATCGACTGGCAGAAAATCTGGATGCTCCCCAATACCGCCGGTTGCCAGACCGCCGAGGAAGCCATTCGGGTGGCGCGTCTAGGCCGTGAAATGGCCAAACTCCTGGGTCAAGAGGACAATAACTTCATCAAGTTGGAGGTCATCCCCGATACGCGCTATCTCTTACCAGACCCGATCGGCACCCTAGAAGCGGCAGAACAACTGGTGAAGGAGGGGTTTGCGGTACTGCCCTATATCAATGCCGATCCCCTGTTGGCCAAGCGGCTAGAGGAAGTTGGGTGTGCCACGGTGATGCCTTTGGGGTCTCCGATCGGATCGGGGCAAGGGCTGAAAAACGCCGCCAATATCCAGATTATTGTGGAGAATGCCCAAGTGCCGGTGGTCGTCGATGCGGGGATTGGGGTTCCCAGCGAAGCCGCCCAGGCGATGGAATTGGGAGCCGCTGCCCTATTGATCAACACCGCGATCGCCCAGGCCCAACACCCCGGCCAAATGGCTGCCGCGATGAAACTGGCTACCGAGGCCGGACGACTGGCTTACCGGGCCGGACGGATTCCAATCAAAGCCTATGCGAGCGCCAGTTCCCCCCTAACTGGCATTGTCGGCACTTAAGCATTCTCTTGTAGGAGAGGGAGCTTGCCTGCCATGCCGGTCTACCAGTCACCACTCAAGTCAACAGCCGATCGGGTGTCATTTGGGGTAGCCAGGGATCGGGTGTTCCCGCAATCTGACGGGCGTAGCGTTGGGCTAGCGTGGGCAGGACGACTAAGGGCGTACTGAACCCCGAAAATAGGTGCAGCCCCTCGACGCCAGGGACCGGACCAATCAGCGGTAGGCGATCGCGGCTAAAGGCGACCAGACAATGGTGCCACGTACCCGGTAACCCCGCTAGGGCCGGCAGCACCTGTCCCACGGCCTTCCGAATGGTTGCTTCACTGGCCGCAGCCGCCACCATCGCCGCCGGGTTACTCAGGGCACGGCTCAATTGACCGATGCGGATTGTGCCATCCTGGAAGGGCACTGCTCCGGCATCCAGGATCGGTGGGGCCAGTTCTTGATCAGGTTTTTCCCAATCCGCCTCGCGATCAGGGACCGTCGCCGCCATTTCTAGCGCAGGGCGCTGTAAAGGCGCAGTCATCACGATCGTCCGTAGGGACACGTCGGCAGGGGGTAATTCCACCATTTCCGCATGGGTAAAGTAGATCGGCGTCGGAAAACCCAATTGTTTAAGCAACTGCCGACTCCACCCCCCCGCACAAATCACCACATTGGCCCCGTACCAGGTCCCCGCAGAGGTCATGACCCCAGTGACCTGGTTTGCCTGTTGCACGAGTGCCTGAACGGTCGCGATCGCAACCTGCCCCCCCTGACGCCCCATCGCCTGTAAATAGGCATCCGTGAGGCGATCGGGCACAATCTGGCCCTGGGTAACGACAAACGCACCGCTGATCGCCGAGGGATTGAGAAACGGCTCCAGGTTACAGGCTTCGGCCCGACTGAGCCATTGGGGCGGCTGGGCCACCGTTTGGAAATCAGCAGCCACCTCAGCAGCATCTGCATCCGCCGCGATCGGCATCACCAGCGGCATCTCCCGGAATTGGGTCTCGGCCTCTAGTTCCTCAGACAGCGTGCGATGGCGAGCCATCCCGGTTTCACACAGGTCACGCGTCAGGGGCGAAGTCCCCGCCCAATTGGCTAGTCCCCCATAGCTATAGCGAGTCGCATTTGCGGGCGTCGGCGATCGCTCCACCACCAACACCGAACAGCCCACCTGGGTTAACTCATACCCCAAGGCTGCCCCCGTAACGCCACCCCCAACAATGATCCAGTCATACGACGATCGGGCATTGGGAGGCAGGGTTTGGAGCCTAGGGGTTAGGGTCATAGGGAACCGTAGCTGGAATAGAAATTTTGACTTTTGACTTTTAACTTTTAACTTTTGAATAATTAAGGCGTTAGCGAAGCCGGAAAAGGGGCTGGACGCACAGTAATTGTGAGGGTTTCAGAACCACGGGCGATCGTCAGGGGTAACGGTTTGCCCACCCCCGCTGCCTCCACAGCCTGCTGGACAGCCTGAGCATTGGTGATCGCCTGGTTTTGGATATGGGTAATCACATCCCCACTGCGCAGACCCGCACTAGCTGCGGGCGTATTGGGTAAAACCCCCACGATCAACACACCGCGATCGCGCTCCACCTGTAGCCCACTATTGGGATCTCGGTTGATTTCCTGACGGATTTCTGGCGTCAGCGTCACCATTTGGATACCCAGAAAAGGATGTTCCACCTTACCGGTCGCAATTAACTGATCCGCAATGCGCTTAGCCGTGTTGATCGGAATCGCAAAGCCCAAGCCCTGCGCTCGCCCAATGATGGCAGTATTGATGCCAATCACCTCCCCCCGCGCATTCACCAGCGGCCCCCCAGAATTACCTGGATTGATCGCCGCATCAGTCTGGACAAATCCTACCCGCTTATCGGTAACACCGATCTCCTGGCTCGTCCGGCCCGTCGCGCTGATAATCCCCGCTGTGACCGTGCTGTCCAAACCCAGGGGATTCCCGATCGCGATCGCCCACTCACCCGGTTTCAACTGATCCGAGTCCCCCAGAACCACCGTCGGTAGATTCGTTGCCTCAATCTGGACGACCGCCACATCCGTCACCGGATCAGTGCCCAAAACCCGCCCTTCAAAACTTCGCCCGTCCTTGAGCATCACCTGCACCAGATTGGCCTGATCAATGACATGGGCATTCGTCAAAATCAGACCATCGGCACGGATAATGAACCCAGACCCCGTTCCCCGTTCGATGCGCTCTTGGGGTACCCGCGATCGGAAAAATTCACGGAAGAAGGGATCATTAAAGGCTTCCGGCAATTGGTTGGCGATCGTGCGGGAGGCATTAATCCGCACCACCGCTGGACTGACCTGTTCCGCCGCCACGGCAATAAAGTTATCGCCCGCATCCGTGGGTTGGGGCGCACGTCCCAGGGGAGCCGGGGTGGAAGGGGCCGTGGGTGAAGCACTGGCCTGGGGGGCGGAGGCCGATCGCAGAGCAACGCGATCGCCCAGGAAGGCTAATCCGGCTCCCAGCAGGAGCAGCGCGAGACAGATCAGCCACTGGGCACGCGAGAAGGAAGCAGACGGTTCTCCGGTGGAGGCGCTACGCGGACGGTCGGATTTCATGGAGCCATGCTAATGTCAAGAGCTAATCGTGACGCAATCCCGTGAATTCGTGAACCGAATCCTATAGATTCAAGCACATGGACCCAACATCATGAGCTAACCTCATGAGTCAATCGGGAAAGTCGTCAACCCAGCGGGCAGAGAGGGACGATCGCGACAATCTGGTGACTCCCCTGCCCATCCCTATGCTACTGTGCCATGCTGGGGATAGGTAGACTTCCCAGCCAGATAGTTTGTCCCACTCGATTAACAGCTTACGCGACATGCCTGCCCCAGTTGCTAGGGGAAGCAGGTCGTAGTTTACTTATTAATCTTACTTACCGGCTCTGATCGGCTCAATTTGCGACTGGCGCAGTGGAGGATAGTGTGGATCAATCCCTCGATACCCTCTGGAATCAGGTGTTAGAACGGCTACAGTTACAACTGAGTCGTCCGACGTTTGAAACCTGGATTAAAAGTTCAAGTGCTGAGTGGATCGAGGAGCACTGTCTGCTGATCCGCACACCGAATCCGTTTGCGCGTAACTGGTTGCAGAAGTATTACCTGAAAACGATCGGGACAGCGGTTGAAGAGGTTCTGGGCCACCCCGTTGAGCTTCAGATCACCAGTATTCAGGGCGATGAGGCGGCGATTATGGAGGATGTAGCTGCCCTCTGGAGTGTACCCGTAGAACCCGTAGATCTGCCCACCCCCACAGGTAATCCGCCAGGCACAACGCTGGCCACCCCCCGGAGCGGACGGCCCTCGGAGTTAAACCCCAAATATGTATTTTCCCGCTTTGTGGTGGGTCCCAATAATCGCATGGCCCACGCGGCAGCCCTAGCCGTGGCAGAATCCCCCGGTCGGGAGTTTAATCCCCTGTTTCTCTGTGGTGGCGTTGGACTTGGCAAAACCCATCTGATGCAGGCAATCGGCCACTATCGCCTGGAAATTGACGCCGATGCGCGGATTTTTTACGTGTCCACCGAGCAGTTTACCAACGACCTAATCGCCGCCATCCGCAAGGATAGTATGCAGAGCTTCCGGGAACATTACCGCGCCGCCGATGTGTTGCTGGTGGATGACATCCAGTTCATTGAGGGCAAGGAATACACCCAGGAGGAGTTCTTCCACACCTTTAACACCCTCCACGAAGCGGGCAAACAGGTCGTCCTCGCCTCCGATCGCCCGCCCAATCAAATTCCACGTCTGCAAGCCCGCCTGTGTTCCCGGTTTTCAATGGGCCTGATTGCCGATATCCAGTTACCCGATCTGGAAACCCGCATGGCGATTCTCCAGAAAAAGGCCGAGTATGAAAAAATTCGCCTGCCCCGCGACATTATCGAATACATTGCCTCGACCTGTACCTCCAATATTCGGGAACTGGAGGGGGCGCTGATCCGCGTGGTGGCCTATATTTCCATCTCTGGTCTCCCGATGACGGTGGAGAATATCGCGCCCGTGCTGAACCCCCCCGATCGCACCGTGGAAGCCTCACCGGAAACCGTGATGGCCGCCGTGGCCCACGTCTTTGAGATCAGTGTTGACGACATCAAGGGGAGTTCCCGACGCCGGGAGATCAGTCTGGCCCGCCAGGTGGGGATGTACCTCATGCGGCAGCATACGGATCTGAGTTTGCCCAAAATTGGTGAAGAGTTTGGTGGCAAGGACCACACCACGGTGCTCTATAGCTGCGAAAAGATCAGCCAACTAAAGGACAAAGATCCGGCGATCGCCCAAATGCTGCGGGAGGTCAGCGAACGGATTCAACTGACCAGCAGTAAGGACTTGACCTAACGTGAGGCGATCGTCTCATCGTCCCCCCTCAACGACGGGAAACACTCATCACAATCTGCAAGATGTACCAGAACAGCAGCGCCACCGAAGCGAACAGTTCCAGCGAAGCGGCGACATAGTGTTGGGTCGAGTAGTGGTGCAGGATCTTGCCGGTGTCATAGAGGATTGCGGCTGACGCAAAGATAACCATCACGACGGAAAAGACCAACCCCAGGGTAAACCCAAAGATCACACTACAAATGATTAAGCCTAAGGCCACAAAGCCCCCGATCGTCAGAATGCCGCGCAGAAACGAAAAGTCGGTTTTACTCGTGAAGGCGATCGCTGTCAGGCCCGCAAACATAAGCAACGTTAAGATCCCCGCCGTGGGAATCACACTTGGATCAGAGAAAAAGGCAGCAATATACAGGAGCGGTGAAAAGATCAACGCTTGGGCGACCACATAAAGGCCCAAAAGGCTGTAAACAAAAAACCTCGGCGGCTAACCGAGGCTCAAGAGGAGAAAACCAAGATGCGAGGTGCTATCTGGCTGGTTTAGATTGTCTAAAGCGGGGAAACCCCCCAACCGATTGCGAGAAAATCAATTCCAAAGCTGACGCCTACAGCCCTAAACTGACTAGGTTCAAAATGACTGTTAGCGATTCACTGTAAATAAATGTAACAGGTTTGTTGCGGGTTTGCAATACTTTCTTGGGTAAAAATACTCCCTCGTGCGATCGCCTTGGGATCTGGCCCTGGGACTTTACCACCGCCTTAGCGTTTAGCCACCTTGGGTAAGGGCAGGTTATGGACCCGGTGGAAGTCTTCTTGAACCTTATGGGTCAGCCGCCGGGAGATTTGGCGTACCACTTGTCCCAACACATGGTTGCCGGTCTTCACAATCAGGTTGCAGGGGAGGCGTTGGATAAAGTGGGGGAATTGGAGCCAGACGGTTAAATCTAAGCGCCACTCAACCTGGGTAAACAGAGCATCCCCCGTGGAGCGATCGTCCGTATTGGCAACCGTTTCCACCAGTTCTAGTTCTGCCCGGAAGTCTACCTCATAGCCACAGGGAGTGTAATCCGGGACCGGAATGGTTTGAATCCGATAAATGCCTGCATCTGGGGGAATCAGGTCTAGACCAATCTTAGGCTCCACAACATAGCCGAAAGAGCCAAACCGCCCCAGGGAGAGCGCATAGCCATTCTCCGTAATTAGTTCAGCCTTCATGGGGTGCGAACACCGCCGAAACCACTCATGATGGGTTCCCAGGTAGGCCGCCACCACATCTGGTGAGGCGTTCATGGCCATTGTCCCGACAAAGTGGTTATAGAACCGCATCATCTCTGGGGTGGTCTGCGTTGCTGCCCCTTCTGCGTGAAAGGCATCGATAATGGCATGGGCATCATCGGTAGCGCTCAGATCTGGGTAGTTCTCGATAACGAGGTCAAACCCATCAGTGGTTGGATAGGGCGTCAAGGGTGTCTGCATATTGCTGTTCTGCATCCAAAGCGGCGATCCATACGGAAGTCGGGTAAGGTGAGGGGCACTTAGGGCCGATCACTGCGATCTAATTCTGGGATCAGAGTACCCCGCCCGTTGCCGAGTCCACCAGGTTGGCGCAGGGATTTGCTCATTTTTAGGGGAAATTGGGTCATGTTTATCGAAACTTCACGCCATCAGTCAAAATTGTAACTAGTCTGTTAAGCCGTTGGGGCATACTCCAATACTGTTATGCAGGTTTTTGTTGCAGGCGCGACGGGGGAAACTGGACGCCGCATCGTCCAAATTTTGCACGATCGCCAAATTCCCGTGCGTGCCTTGGTCCGCGATCGGGCTGCGGCCCAATCCCTTCTGCCCGCTGAGGTCGAGTGTGTGGTGGGGGATGTGTTAGACCCTAGCGGGTTACGATCGGCGATCGCGGGGTGTACGGCCCTGATCATCGCCACGGGGGCACGACCCAGTTTTGATGTCACGGGTCCCTACAAGGTGGACTACGAGGGAACGAAGCATCTGGTCCAGGCAGCCCAAGCAGCCGGGATTGAACACATTGTTCTGGTCTCGTCCCTCTGTGTTTCGCAGTTTTTCCATCCCTTGAACCTATTCTGGCTGGTCCTGTTCTGGAAGCAACAGGCGGAAGCCGTGATCAAAGGCAGCGGCATTCCCTATACGATCGTCCGTCCCGGCGGCTTGAGAAATGATCCCCCAACCCTACCCCTAGTGATGGCCCCAGCGGATACCTTGTTCGAGGGGAGCCTCTCGCGGCAACAGGTGGCGGCGGTTTGTGTGGAAGCCCTGTTGCACCCCCAGGCCCGCAATAAGGTGGTTGAGATTGTGGCACGGGCCGATGCGCCGGTTCAGGCGATCGCGGATAGTTTTGCCCTCATCCCCAGTCCGTAGTTGGGATAAGGTTCCCTTGCTTAAGGTCTTTAGGCACTTTGGGGCGTTGCGATCGCGGCCTGGTAAAGAACCTGTTCGCTGACGATCGTGCCCTTGGCTGTCACCCACACTAATGCCGCCGCTGTCACACTTCCCCCTTGCAGGCGGATCAGTGAGAAATTGCGGTGACTCTCGCCAGGGGTTTTGACGATGCGGGGTACCCAGGCAGCATTGAGGTAAACCGTCCCCGCATCATCCACATGGGTCATCCGGCGGGTATGCTGCTGAGTATGGCGCAGGTGATGGTGCATGTGGCCAAAGGCAACCAGGGGGACCCGTTTCCCCATCTGTTGGGTCGCGATGATGGCCGCAGCCAGGTCCGGATCACCAAAGTCTCCCCCCAGGGGTTGCCAATCCCGACCACAGGGATCGTCTGGGCGATCGCCCAGTCCTTGGGGGCCACAATGGCTCAGGAAAATCAGGGTCGAGGTGGCAGTCTGCTGGACAGCTTCCAGGATTTTAGCGGTGGAGGTTTCAAAGCTGGTGATGGCGTAGCGATCGCGATAGAAACGCTCATGCTGCCACTGGGGGCCTCCCCAACTAAAGGGGCGTCCCCCCACTACGCTCACACCGAGTTCAGGAAAGTCACGATAACCGTAGCCCACATGCGCCTCACCCAGCAGGTCAAGTTGCTGTTGGACCCGATCCTCCTGCGTGCGATCGTAGGGGCACTTTTTGCGACCCCAGTCAGTGGCGGTATACCAGGCGTCGTGGTTGCCGAGCACCACCGCTTTGGGCAGGGGCAGACGGGCGATCGCACCCACGGTTGCTACTGACTCATTGCCAAAGTCCCCGACCAACAGCACGAGATCCACCCCTAAGTGCTGCAAGGCTAACCCATCCTCTGGTTCCCAAGCTTCATGGACATCCCCAACGATCGCTAGGGTCAAGGCGCGCGGGACTGGGGAAACACTCATGAACATTGGCAGCGGGGGTAATCTGGCGGGCAATGGCTTGGAAGCTGGCAGGGGTGTTAGAAGTCGTTTGAGACAACTAAAGTCGTCACTACCCCCTTTTAGACGACTGATCTCGCTTCTCCCGTTCTGGGGGAGGGACTGGGGGTGAGGGTAATCGGGCGATGCTGCCTTAATTGGCTTAGGCGGCTCAGGGTTGCAGGATTGTTTTGGAGACAATGCGGGTCTTTTTGCGATCGGCTTCCGAGAGTTCCTCACCCGTTTGCAGGCGGGTAGCATTTTCCTGAAGCACTGTTGCCGCGTTGCGATCGCCCATTTGTAGGGCGGTTTTAGCGGCTGACTGGAGTAGGGTGACTGCCCCGGCGCGATCGCCCTGTTGCAGACGGGTTTCGGCAATTTGGGTCTGGCGGTACTTGGCCAGGGTGAGAATATGGGTTTGCACTTCTGGATTGGGTTGAGGGTGGTACTGCCGCATCCCGATCGCCTCGACCGCCACACTTTCAGACAGCAGATGGGTCTGACCCAGGGCCGGATCGTCATAGCGCACCTGCACCCGGCCCAGAATTTGAGGACCTTCCTGCAATTGGGAGAGGTAGAGATTGACGAGAACAACCCGTGGCGCATCGATCATCAAATCCCCCAGTCGCACAATCACTTTATCCGTTTCAATTTGGTGCGACAGTTCGATCACTTCTGGCAAGACCTGGGCAATGGGCTTGAGTTCCGCCAGACGGGCATAGTGCGAGAGGGACAGGATCAGGTGGGCATTGGTGAGACCCACCGACTGCATTCGGTTAAACAACCGACTGAATTCTTCAATGGCAGCTTCGGGCCGTTGAATATAGGCCAGGGCACCGCCCCCGGCATCCGCCAGTTTTTCCAACACATCCTGGTTCCAATGGTTGCCAAAGCCCAGGGTATTGACCGTGAAATTCTGACGGGCAGCCAGTTCGGCCAGCTTCAGACAGCGATCGTTATCCCCATGTTCATTTTCGCCATCCGTCAGCAACAGAATCTGTGAGACCGTATTTTGCTTCCCACGGGCCAGTTCCTCAATCCCCAGTTTTAGCCCCTCATCGATCGCCGTCCCCCCATCTGCCGTCAGCCGCCCAATCTCAAACTTCAGGGCCGTCAGGTTATCCACCGGTTGGTTGGGAATCAAAACCTTGGCGTGGTGATCAAACGCCACGACTGAAATGCGATCGCCAGGGGTCAGTTGTTCCAGGAGACGATAGGCTGCCTGCTTCACTGTCTCCAGGGGGCGTCCCTGCATGGAGCCACTGTGATCCAGAACCAAGCAGAGATTGAGCGGTGCCGTGCGGGCACCTGCAGGGGTCAGGGCCGAGATCGCGATCGAGAGCTGGCGCTGGTTGCTGGCTTGCTTTAAGTCGAGATTGGCATCGCTAAGGGCGACCTTAAGACCCACTCGCATGACTAAAAACTCCTTCCTGATTGGCAATTTATGATGGGCAATGGGTGAATTGGCAAGGCATTCAGGTGGCAATGCGTTAAGCTGCTGTTTGGATCGTAGCGCCTTACTTCGAGAGAGACCAAAACTCCGTTGAGCGCCAAGCCATTCGTGGGGTAGACAGTTGGCCTGTCCTCCCGGCAACTGCGACGGCTATGCCCCGTTAATGTGTGATTGAGGCTAAGGTTCACGCTCAATTATGCCCACTGATCCGCACATCTGGTCTCCTCAACCCATCCTCAACGTTGATCTTCCGAGCGGAGGTTCCCAAGCGGAGGTTCCAAGCTTAGGTCCAAAATCAACTGCGTTCACTACTTTGAGGATACGAATTCTCCCCTCGTCACTCCGGATATGTCCCCTGTCCCCGTCCCCGCCCCCCGTCACTGTCCTCTACGCGTCTAATCCCCCACGCAAACTTTAAAGTTCAAACTTCAAAATTTACCGTCCTTACCATGTCTTCCTCGTCGCCATCGCCCCCTCCATCGCCACGCGGACGCCTGCTCGGGCTCCTGGTTGCGGGTTTCTACGCCCTGTTTACCCTCCTCCCTGACAGCAGTACCCTGGTTCTCCAATGGCCTTGGGTCTTGCTCTGGCAGGTGGCGCTCCTGTGTCCGGTGTTGTGGTGGTTGGCGTTGATCTGGCCAATGGGGGCCAAGACTGAGGCAGAGGATCAAACTCAGGATGGGGTTGCTAATGCTAAGGCGGGTCTCGCGGTAGGGAGGTCTGATGGGCTAGCTCAGAAGCGACACAGCCGGATACAGGGGTTGGGGCATGGGCTGGACTGGGTGACGGGTGCGGCGATCGTCATTCTGTTGATCGCCACGGCCCAGGCGGAGTTTGCCGAAGTTGCCCGCTGGTATACCTGGGTAGGGGTTGGGTTCTTGGCTGCCCTGTATGCGATCGCCGAGTGGTTGCAAACGCCGCAGCAACGGATGCAGTTGCTCATCGGGCAGGGCTATTTGAATCTGGCCTTTATTGGGTTGAGCCTGATCCTCTGGGCTAGCCAAACCTGGCAGCCGGAACTGGCGCGGCTGGCCACCCTACGGTCCTATGGCGTGGATTTGCCCTACGACTTTAGTCAGATTACGCTGCGCAATTGGGCACCGATCGGTCATCAGAATTATGTCGCGGGTTATTTACTCCTGGCCCTCCCCCTGCTGGGCGGCCTAGCCTACCTGCAAACGGGATGGCGACGGGGGATTTGGACCGCAGGGGTTGCCCTAGGCTTGCTGGATCTCTATACCACCCAATCACGAGCGGGTTGGCTGGGGTTAGCCGTGATCTTAGGCGTTGGGCTGGGCGGCTTGGCTTGGTCCTGGCGAGGGTCCCGGCGCTGGTTAGGCGGTATGGTGGCGGCTGGTATCGGCATTCTTCTGGTGTTTGGGGTGACTAGTACCCGGTTGCAGACGACCTTGAGCGCGATCGCCCGTGGCGAGGGGGGGGATGAACTGGGCTATCGGTTGATTACCACGGCGATCGGTTGGCGGATGGGACTGGCCCACCCCTGGACAGGGGCAGGCCCCGGTTCTGTGCTCCCCCTATTTCAGCGCTATCGGCCCTTTTGGGCAGGTCGGGAAGCTGAACTGATGTTCCAATTGCACAATACCCCGGCGCACCTGTGGGCGGAGCTAGGGATCTGGGGATGGGTGTTGCCCCTAGCGGCGATCGGCCTGCTGGGTCGCGCGCTCTGGGACTGGCAACAGCAACACGGTCGTGCCCGCTCCCGGCGAGATGGGATTTTCGTCGTCAGTCTGGGCTTGGGTCTGCTGGGCTATGGGGTAAATAGTGGACTGGATTACCAACTCGACATTGTCGGAATTAGCGGCACGTTGGTGATTTACCTGGCCTGTTTGGCGGCGATCGCCCGGGACTTACCCACCAAAGCCATCGCTGGGGGAAAGAGAAACCCAGTGTCTGGCCCCGGCTGGTGGTGCAGGGTGCGTCAGCAATTTCCCCAACCGGCCTGGTTGCTGTTCCTAACCCAGGGGGAACGTTGGTTGCGGGCGATCGTGCTGATGATCAGTGGGGGCATACTCGCGATCGGGCTCTGGTTAGTTCCCATCCACCGGGCGTGGCAATCGTCCAGTCAGGCATTTTTGTTGCTCGACGCGATCGCCCAAGCTGCCGATTCCCAGGAACGGCAAGACCTGATCACCCCGTTTGCCAGATTACTAACCCAGGCCCACACCCTGGCTCCCTGGGAAGCCTATTATCCGTACCAGTTGGGCTGGAACCTAGGCAATTTCAGTCTAAAAACGAACGATCGTGTTGAACAGCAGGCCCTCATTCAGCAAGGCATAACCGCCCTGCAAACCGGCACCCAGATATCCCCCTACCAGGAGTTTGGGTATACCACCCTAGGCTGGCTGTGGCTGACCCAAAATCCAGCACAAGCGGAACAGGCGTTTCGGCGATCGGTGCAATTGGTCCCAGCGAAACGGGGGGGCTGGTATGCCCTCGGCGTGGCCTGGTTGGTCCAAGGGAAACGGGAAGCAGCGATCGCCGCGTTTGCGTTAGAAATCCTCCGAGACCCCGTGCTACTCACCAGTCCCGTCTGGCAGAGGGAGCCACTGGCAACCATCTACGCCGATTTACTCAATACCCTGGAGCAGTCCTATACCGAATGGCTGCAAACGCCAGGACTGTCGGCGCGATTAACCGCCTATCTGCACCAGTGTCGCGGTGCCCTGCGGTGGTGGCGGGGGGATTTGGCCGCCGCCCAGGTGGATTGGCAAACTGCGGGGAATTGGGTCAGTCAACAGGTGTTGGCGCTGGCAGTCGGAGATGAGGCCCAGGTACGGGCGCAACTGCCCACCTTACCCCTGAGCGCCGCCAGCCACGCGATCGCCGCCTGGTTAACCCCCGACCAACGTCAGGATCTCCTCCTGCAAGCCTGGATTCGGGGCACCCGTGCCCTGCCCGACCCCACCCTGATTAAGGACGCCCTGATCAGCATGAATGCTGCCCCCAGTTTCGATACCTGGCTCAAGCAAGCCGCTCCCGTGCGCGAACTCCGACGCACTCGGACCGGTTTCGGTATCCTCAACCGCCATATTGATGGGCCTGCCCCAGTTGACTTTTTAGTCGTCGTGGAAAACCGGGCGATCGTTGATGTTTTCCCAGAGTTATTTCCGTCCTTATCCTATTTCCCGGAGTTCGATCGGCTCCTGCAACCCCAGCGGGAAAAATTATTAGGCACCTCGATGAATTATGGTCAATCCAAATAAGAACGATACAGTTTTTCACTCCCCTCTCCCAGAGCGGGAGAGGGGTTGGGGGAGAGGGTGCTGTTTGAGCCTAAGTTGCGAATGACTATAGAATGGTCACAGCTGAACTGCCGCAACCGACGATAGGCTAAACATCCAGAATCTACCTTGGGAGCTAGAGTAAGGTGCCAAATCGATCGCGATACTGGGCCAATTGAGCTTCCAACGCTGCCGCTCGCTGTTTTTCCGCCTCCAATGCTTGCTGCGTCTCGTTGAGGACCTGCTGCGTCTCGTTGAGGGCAGTGGCCAATTCCCCTGGCATTAATAACTTCTCTCCCGTATCCAGGCGATAAAAGGCAATGAGGTGATCCTGGACCGCCAACCGCAACCCCAACCCCTCGCTGCACAGGTCGGACAAAGGCTGATAGTCTTCATTCACCAAACGGTAACCCACTAACGCAGGTTGCTGCCATTCTTCTTTGGGGTCAAATAGCCAGTATTCCTCTACCCCCAATTGAGCATAGAGCCGCTTCTTAAACTCCTGATCAATCGCTTTCGTTGAAGCAGAAGTCATCTCAAAAATCACCCTGGGAACCTCCCCTTCCTCCCAAATTTTGTAGGCGTCCCGCCCACCAGGGGCCACATTGAAAATAACCATCACATCGGGAGCAACCCTGGCTCTAGGATTCCCCTGGATATAATACAGAAATTGATTGGCTAGCACCGTTGCCCGCTGTCCTTCCAGGTATTGCTTTAATACCTCTAGGGTCGTTGTAATGGCGTAGAGATGGGTGTAGGTTTCTGCCACTGGTTCGCCGTCACTAGTAGGATAGATAACCTCTGAATCAGCACGCGTTTTGATGAGGGTGGTCATGGTTTGTGCTCCTGTTCCCTATAAGGTTAACTCTTGGCGCAGGCGATCGAGCACCGTTTGCCGATCGACCTGGGCCAAAATTTCCCGCAACACGCGATCGGGACCCAGCGGTTCCCAGGTACACCCCTGTTCCAGATAGACCTGGGTCGCCCGCCCCACCAGATAGGTCCCATAGCCGGCCATTGCCCCTTGCCCTGCCCCCAGCGAGAGATAGCTAAAGAGGCCCGTGGCCACATCGCCCAACCCGGCTGCCCCTAGGCTGAGCGCACTTTTGCCCAGACCCAAGACGGTACTACTGGCCACTTCCGCCAGCAACAAGCCCCCGGCGCTCAAGCCCAGAGTTTGACATACCTTCCCCGCCTCATGCCCAGTAATGGGTAAACCATAGAGGCGGGCCAGGGCACGGATCAACAGTAGGTCGATCAGGGAACCGCCGAACACATCCAGCAAGCCGATCGGGTTCAGGGCAACGGCGATCGCCTTGTACTTGGCATAATTCCACACCAGTTGCTCTGCCCGGTCTTGATAGGCTGTCAACGTCGTGCGGGCGATCGTCTGTTCCGTCCGGCGGGCTTGTTGCAGCGCGTTCACCGCTAGGAGGGCCATGCCTTCCCGCTGTAGGATTTGCAAAATTTTTTGGCGCAGGGGTTCCACATTGGGCTGAGGCTGATCCCAGGCATAGGTGACGGCCTGGTTCTGCCATTCAATGCGCATCGGCAGGGGGACAGGGTCCGCCATGACGAGCACGATTTCGTCAGGGGTTAGTAAGGGGAGAAGGGAATTAGGGGACGCAGCGGTAGGGGTAGGAGGTGAGGCGTCCGGTTGTGCGTCGGCTGCGACGGATTGGCCGAGGGTCTGGAGTCTTTGGTAAATGCTGGCGCGATCGGCGTCAGGATAGAGATCAATTTTGTTAAAGACCAGCAACAGGGGTTTGTGGGCCTGCCGCAATTCCAGTAACGCCTGGTACTCGGTTCGGGTAATATCTCCGGCCACCACAAATAGGATCAAATCGGCCTGCTGCGAAACCCGTTGGGCCATTTCTGCCCGTGCCTGTCCTTCAATTTCATCCAGGCCGGGCGTATCAATCAGTTCAATGACGCTGGGCCAAGGATGCGCCTCGGTCACGGGTAAATGCCAAAGGAGCGATTGTGGCTCCTGGGTGACGCCATTCAAGGGACCCGTCGGGAGAAGTTTCTGGCCCACCAGGGCATTAAGGACTGCCGATTTCCCCCGACTGACCAGCCCAAAGGCCGCAATCCGCACCCGTTGTTGCTCAAGGTGTTCATTGACCGTGGTTAGGTGGGCGATCGCTTGCTGGAGAGTTTGGGTAAAGCGGGTAGCCTCCGCATCAGTGGCGGGTAAATCATCGGTGCGCAGGCGTTGCTGACATCGCGTAATCAGCCGTCGCACACTCATCCGCGCCCGTTCGCCCAGCCGCTGAACCGGAGAATTACGCTGAGCATGAGCGGCAGGCACAGCAGGGGCAGAGGGTGCGGTTACAGATGGCTCAGTCAAGGTCAAATTCAGGCAGGCGATAACGACACTCCCATTGTGACATTCCCACTCCCGCCCGCGTGGTCAGATGAGGCTGGGTGAATGGGCAGGCGAGACGCCTACCCCACCAACAAGCTGACAGTTCGACTTGGCGCGAAATGGAATAACGCTAGAATAAAAGTCCCTTCCCTAGCCTTGGGGGAAGCGATTCACCTTGCGAGAGTTGTGCCATGTCCCTGACCCGCGATAGCTTCGCGACGCCAAAGGCGTATCGTGTTGCCTCACCTGTAGGAACCGAGATGACGAGCGATCCGACAGCGCCTTGTCCCCTGACGATCGCGGTGGTGGACTATGACATGGGTAACCTGCATTCCGCCTGTAAGGGGTTGGAAAATGCGGGGGCCGCGACGATCGTTACCGATCGCCCCCAGGATTTGGAGCAGGCCGATGCAGTGGTCTTACCAGGGGTCGGAGCCTTTGACCCAGCAATGCAACACCTGCGATCGCGGGATTTAATCGCCCCTCTAAAGGCGGTGATTGCCAGCGGGAAACCTTTTTTAGGCATTTGCCTAGGGATGCAAATTCTCTGCGATAACAGTGAGGAAGGTCAGGAACCGGGATTAGGGATTATCCCTGGCACTGTGCGGCGGTTTCGTTCCGAGCCAGGGATTACAATCCCCCATATGGGCTGGAACCAACTCGATTTTACCCAACCCCAGGCTCCCCTCTGGACCGATTTGCCTCACCCCGCCTGGGTTTATTTTGTTCACTCCTATTATGTAGACCCGATCGATCCCCAGGTTACGGCAGCCACCGTTACCCACGGCAGTCAGCAAGTGGCCGCTGCGATCGCCCGTGATCACCTGATGGCTGTGCAGTTTCACCCGGAAAAGTCGGCCCAGGTAGGCTTAAAGATTCTGGCGAATTTTGTGAGTTATGTCCGGTCTCAACCGTTCGTTAGCGTGTCATAGCTCGTAGGAACATGGCCCTGCGTATTGCTGGTAAACGCGCCATCAAAACGACTGCGGGCTTAGAAACCCGTCCCACGGCGGCCAAGGTGCGTGCGGCTTTATTTAACATTTGGCAGGGACGCATTGCCGATCGCGATTGGTTGGATATCTGTGCGGGCAGTGGTGCGATCGGGGCGGAAGCCCTGAGTCGGGGGGCGCGGCGGGTGGTGGGGATTGAGCAGTCGGCCCGTGCCTGTCGGGCGATTCACGCCAATTGGCAGATGATTCTCTCGCAGAGACACGGCGCGAACGCCACACCGGAACAGGCATTTGGGGTCCTGAAGGGGAATGCACTACAACTGCTGCCCAAGCTCCAGGGCCAAACGTTTGACTGTATTTATTTCGATCCGCCCTATGCGAGTGGTTTATATGATGCGGTGTTGAGTGCGATCGTCACCTATCAGCTACTCAGTTCTCAGGGGGAACTAGCGGTTGAATATCATCCCAAGATTTGGCAACCCCCGTCCGTGGTGGGTGTGCCGGAAACGGGCCTAATGCTGTGTCGTCAAAAGCAATATGGCAGTACAGCGCTAGGATTTTATCAAGTTAATGAGCGCGGTCTACTTAATTAGTGAAACCATTAGGCACTCTCAGGATTGAGGCGAATCATTTGCCAGGTGACAAAGGTGCCGATCGGACTCCAAAGCAAATAGGGCAACAGCCAGAGCGCTGCCGTGCGGTCAACCAAGCCCACCTGCCAAGTCAAGAGACAGCCTAGGACAAAACCTAGGCCGCCAATCGCTGTCCCGATCGTCAGACTGCGGTAACGACACATCACTGGTGTATAGGCCATAATCGCTAGTTCGACACTCAGATAACCGGCCATTAATGCCCACGTCTGCCCCGTACCGGGATTCGCATTCCACGTCAGCGTCGCGGAAACGATCCCACAGGCAAAAATCAACACCCAAATCAACGGAATTGCCCATTCAAACGTTAACCAGGCCGGTCGCCGCAGCCGCATAAACCACCGCCGGTCCCGTAATGAAAGCCGATTCAGACCCAGTGCGATCGCAAAGGCCACAACTGTAATTACTAACCCACTAGGAAGCATTATCACCCCCGTGAAAGAACTCTTTTATATAATTTTTATATAATCTTTTAATCTTGTAATTTTTTAGCCTTTGCTGTATCTAATCGCAGCGAATTCCCCCAAAAAATCCTCATCTAAAGTCTGTGCAAGTAAAAACGGCAAAGCACTTAGATACAGCCTTTACGTCAATCATAAAGTACAGTTTTACCGGGGTAGGCTGGGGTCAGCCTGCTGGTGTGGCTCTCACCCTAAATCCCTCTCCCAGAGCGGAAGAGGGACTTGAAAATCCGGCTCCCCAGCCCCCATACCCCCGCAAACGGGGGGTTAGGGGGGCTGGGAGCAGGGGTTGGGGGATGCGGGCT
>CAZHXN010000052.1:27408-30807 GCA_964536415.1 uncultured bacterium | reverse complement strand
GAATGGTGCGCAAGGTCGCGGGGGTGCATCGGTAACGCATGGGCCGCTAGATAGGTTGGTGACGCACATAAGACCCGCTGAGCCGTGGCCAAGCGATGGGTGAACTGACGCGCCGCCGCTGCAAAGCTACCTGACTCAATCACCTGGGTAAATGCCCGCATCCCCTCAAACATGTTCATTGAGGACTGGTCATTATCGATAATTATTATCGATAATTCGTAAATTGCAACGCGATCGCAAACTCTTGCTGTTTAATAGCCTGGATCACCGCTTGTAACTCATCCTTCGACTTAGCCGAAACCCGCACCGCATCGCCCTGGATCGACGCCTGCACCTTCTTAAACTGATCCCGAATCAGCTTCGTAAGCTGCTTACCAATTTCCTGGCTGATCCCCTTTTTCAAAATAATTTCCTGGCGCACCCGGTTCCCGCTAGCCGACTCGACTTTGCCAAAATCAAAAATCTTGAGCGAGAGATTACGCTTGGCCGCTTTCGTGCGCAAAATATCGTGAACCGCCTCCAGGGTAAATTCACTATCAGTATTGACAGTAATGCGATCGTCCCCCAACTCAACGGTTGTTTTGGTATCCTTCAAATCATAGCGGGCATTAATTTCCCGCGTCGTTTGATCAATCGCATTTACCAATTCCTGACGATCGAAATCACTCACAATGTCAAAGGAAAACGTTGCAGCCATAGATCTCAATACCAGTGTGGGTATAGATTTTAGGGTACAGGAAGACGTGAGCTTCGTCCGCCGATCAGCCGGGGAACTAGCCCTTCATCCTGGTATGCCAGCAATGCCGATCGCGCCTGGCCAGCAGTGATCAGGCCCAGCGGATCAGGCCCATTTCGTGGGGTGTCGTGAGATATTGATGTCGGGGTAAGACCCGCAACGACAGCCCCTGAAAACCACTGCGCGGATAGCTCACCTCCCCGGTATACACGCTCCGGTGTTGATCGTCGGTGCCCTGGTAGGTCATCACGACAGGCACGCCATTGATCAGGTCGCCCGCGTCATTGATTGCCCCCTGGTACAGTTCCACCTGCACGTCTTCTGCACTCAGCCCCGCCAAGTAAATGCGGGCTTTCACCGCGATCGGTTGGTTAACCTTAATTTCCTCCGGTGCGTCAATATCGATATGTTCGATCTGAATATTGTACCAGTGCTCAAAGATGCGGGCTTTCCACGCGGCCAAGTCCCGTGCTGGGGCATAGTGATCCGCCGTCAGCGTGGCATAGCGATCGCTGAGGGGGAAATAGGCCCGTTGGGCATACTCAGCAACCATGCGGGCGGTGTTGAAGTGGGGACAGTTGAGCCGAATGGCCTGCTTCATTTTGGCAATCCAACGCCGGGGGAGTTCCTCCGCGTCGCGATCGTAAAAGGTGGGGATCACCTCCTGCTCCAGCAACTCGTAAAGCGCATTGGCTTCCACCTCATCCTGGTAGTCGGGATCGGTGTAAACCTCACCCCGTCCGATCGGCCAGCCAGAATGGGTATAGTCCGCCTCGGCCCACCAGCCATCCAGCACACTCAAATTTAAAACCCCGTTCATCGCTGCTTTCATCCCACTCGTCCCCGATGCTTCACGCGGTCGCCGGGGCGTATTGAGCCACACATCACAGCCCGCTACCAACAGACGAGATACCTGAATGTCATAGTTGGGGATGAAGATTATACTGTGGCGAAGCCCCTCATCCCGAATAAATTTAATGATATCGCGGATTAACTCCTTACCCGGTACATCCTTGGGGTGAGCCTTGCCCGCAATAATGAATTGCACCCGCCGTCCCTGGTTATGGATCAACCGTTTCAGACGCTCCACATCCCGCAGGAATAACGTGGCGCGTTTATAGGTGGCAAAGCGACGGGCAAAGCCGATCGTCAATACAAACGGGTCCAAACTCTCCCGTGCCTCTGCGATTTCGATCGGGGAAGCCCCCCGTTCCGCTAAACTCTGGCAGAGACGCTCACGGGCAAAGACAACTAATTCCGATCGACACCGTTCATGGTTTCGCCACAATTCCTCATCCGGGATCGTCTCAATGCGGTCCCACAGGGGGTTATCGATCCGGGCACTCGACCAACTCGGACCCAAATAGCGATCGTATAACTCCTGCGTGAACTTCGACACACAACTACGGGCATGGACCCCATTCGTAATCGATGTAATCGGGACCTCACTGAGGGGCAACTCCGGCCAATGGTTGCGGAAGAGCGATCGCGACACCTCTCCGTGCAATTGACTAACGCCGTTAATAAAACTGGCAGTTTTAATCGCTAACGTGGCCATATTAAAGGGTGCGGATAAATCCCCAGTGTTTTCCCGACCCAGGGATAAAAATTCTTCCCGTGACAACCCCAATTTATGGGCGTAACTCCCTAAGTGATGCATGATGCGATCGGCATCGAACAAATCAAAGCCAGCCGGGACCGGGGTATGGGTGGTGAACATCTGACTCGATTGGACGATTTGCTTGGCATCCGTAAAGTTCAGTCCCTCCTCCTCCATCAGAATCCGAATGCGTTCCAGCGATAAAAAGGCGGAATGGCCCTCATTCATGTGGTAAGCCGTCGGCTGTAGACCCAGCGCCCGTAACATCCGTATCCCCCCAATGCCCAGGAGCATCTCCTGGTGAATCCGCATCTCAATATCACCGCCATAGAGCTTATCGGTGATGTCATGGTCGTAGGGATTATTGGGTTCAATATTTGTGTCCATTAAATACAGGGGCACCGTCCCAACTTGAATCCGCCAGATACGGGCATAGACCGTGCGTCCTGGACAATCAATCCCAATCCGAATTTCCGAGCCATCCGGATGCCGCTCCAAATGCAGCGGCATATTATAAAAGTCGTTAATGGGATACTGTTCTTGCTGCCAACCATCGGGTGTGAGGTATTGGGCAAAATATCCCTCCTGATACAGTAACCCCACCCCCACTAGGGGCAACCCTAAGTCACTGGCCGACTTGAGGTGATCCCCGGCCAATACCCCCAAGCCACCCGAATAGACCGGTAGGCATTCCGTCAAGCCAAACTCGGCGGAAAAGTAGGCAATACAATCCTTGGGCGGATGGGGATTGGGAACATTGGCGGGGTGGTGGCGATGCTTGGTGTACCACGATCGTTCCTGGAGGTACGCCTCCAACTGGCGGCTGGCTCGATCCATTTGGGCCAGGAACCCTTCATCTTCAGCCATCTCATGCAGGCGGGTTTGGCTAATCGTCCCCAGCATCAAAACGGGGTTGTGGTGGGTCGATTCCCACAGGGCCGGATCAAGCCGGTGGAACAGATCCCGCGTTTCGGCATTCCAGTCCCAATGGAGGTTATAGGCCAGGGTCCGCAGCGGCTCTAACCGGGGGGGCAGCGCGGGAGAAACTTTAAAGGTGCGAATC
>CAZHXN010000052.1:20332-27384 GCA_964536415.1 uncultured bacterium | reverse complement strand
AGTCGGTTTCTTCCATTGTCTCCCCTGCTATTGAACCCTCCAATGAGTCTTAACAGTATCTTCGGCTACAGACAAGCCCACCGCTGTGCCAGCCTGAGATCTTTAGGCAGACGCTAGCTTACCGGAGGTGCGACGGGCCTTACGAATGGTATGGGGCAAGACACCCACCATCAAGGCAAAGGCTTCATCCGGTAAGTGCAGTACCGTTTCCGCATCAAAATAGTTCTCAAACTGGTTCAAGATCATTTGCGCCCGTTGGAGGGGGGATTCCATATCGGTGAATTGCTGGGTGAGGCGAATCCATTGCCGCCGGATTAAGAAGGCTTTCTGGCGCTCCTCGCAACTGGCGGGCACCACCAGGGACAAATCCCCCACTGGAATCACTTGTTGACAATCGCGATCGCAAATCCCGCCCACGGTGGCCCCAGGTCCGGCAAATTCCGCATGGTAAGGCTTAATCAGGATGAGACCATTGCGGCGATGGCTATTGACCGCCAGCAGGTGTTCTTGCTGCACCAGGCTGAGAATGGCAGCAGCATCCAGGCAATGCTCTGATAAGGGTTGTAGGGTATCCACCATGTTTGACTTACCATGACCAAAGGTCTGTGTGGGCGATCGCAACCGTTAAACTGAGACAACCAGGCGTAATCGTGTTGTTGGCTCAAACCCATTGCAACTCAAACAGGCTATTGAGCAGATTGGGTCTCGCAGACGTGACACCAACCTACTCCCTATTTTAGGGACAGTCCCCTAGTCGATCGCAAAGCCTATCCTGCCACGTTAGTAGTTTGTAGTCCTGGCTTTAGCCAGTAACGGCTGAAAACTACAGAAGTCATTACTCCCAACCTTGCCAAACTTGATGCTGGGGAACTGGGGAACTCCCCTCGCTGCCGAACGTCGCTAAGTCCCTAGGAACAAATTCACCGAGAATCGACGTTCAGTCGGTTAGCATAAAGATCAGAAAATTGTTAGAGCTGTAATGTTTCTTTGATGTTGGGTAGGAAAACTATGACAAATCGATGGATGCAACGGAGCCTAGCCACAGCAGCGATCGCGGGATGCTTACTGGCGGGTATCCCTGCCACCTATGCCCAGGGCCTACCCGGCTTAACGGTTTTTGGGGGACCGGGCGAGGGGAATGAACTGCGCTATCGCCTCGACTTCGGGGGACAGGCCAACGGCTGGGACCGCTACCGTCTGCGGATTCCCGCCAAAAAGCTGAACCTCGCCGCCGCCCGCTTTACCGTGACCTACAGCGACAACTTCCGAGGCCAGTTTGATCCTAATCGCATGGAAGTGCGGGTCAAGGGCAAGAAAATCGAGATGGATGAAGTCGTCTGGGATCAGGAAAATCGACGTTTGGAGTTCTATCCCGTTGAACCCGTGCCTGCTGGTAGCCCGGTTGAGATTATCCTCTCCAATGTGAAAAATCCCAGTTTTGGGGGCATGTATTATTTCAACGCTCAAATTGAGACCCCTGGGGATGTGCCGCTGCTCCGCTATCTCGGTACCTGGGTGATCACCATTAGCTAGGCGTAACGTCTAGAGAACTCAATAGACTCGCCGATCGCGCTCTAACTGGGCGATACAATGCTCGACGCACCACGCCAACGACTGGCTCGGATGCTCCCGACGGCAATGGGCAATCAGGCGATCGGCAGCCCCCACATCTCCCTGCAAAAGCTGGATCAGGGTATTGCGTCTCACGGGTGCAAGCTGGGTTAGGTCCGGTAGGGGAATACCGCGAGCACTTTCTCTAGGGGCACTTCCTTGGGTCAACAGTTGCCCAATCCAGTAAATCAGACCTGCCAGCAAGAGGAGTAGGGCCGCAAACACACGGGTGCCTGCCATGCCCGAACGGCATGAATGCCTAGCCACAGGCAGAAGCCAATCATCGCCAAGCTGAATAAGCGGATAGCCATTCTCATCGCTGTTTTTCTGCACTTTCCATACACCAGTAGGATTAGAGTGCCCAACGGTTGGCCCAAACACTCACAAAAATGATTCAAATCTAGCCGCTCACAACAATGGGGCAGGGGATGGCTGTTTCAGTGGCTCGCGCCCGTTGTTCGCTCTACCCAACGCGCCGAAAACAATCACCAAACGATAAGTTTCTTGCTGAAAGCCCAAGGCAGGCCATGCTTCGATCTACAATCCAGCCAAGGGGAAGCAAGGAGAATGCCCGTGAAGTCAAGGCCGCTGCCAGCCCAGCCCACCATCCTGGTGATTGCCAATGGGAAGGGGGGCGTTGGCAAAACCACAACGGCAATGGCCCTAGCAGGGATTTTTGCCGAAAATTACAAAGTCCTCGCCGTCGATGCTGACAGCCAGGGCAGTTTTTCCTGGTGGGTTAAGCAGGGAGAGCATACTCTGGGGTTTGACTTAGCCCAGGAAACGAATCCCGCCCTGCTCCAAAACCTGCGCCAGGTGAGGGAGTATGAGTTAATCATTGTTGATACACCACCGGCCCTAGGGTCGCAAGCTCTGGCGGCTGTGGTGCCCGCTGCTGATTACCTGATCCTACCAACGCCCCCCGCCCCAATGGACTTGACGGCGTTGATCGGGACTGTACGGGAAACGGTTAAACCAGCAGGGGTTGCCCATCGGGTTCTGTTGACCCGTGTCGATACCCGCAGTCTTGCTGAAGCTGAAGACGCCCAACAAACCTTGTCCGAATTGGGCATTCCCGCGTGTCGCACGATCGTGCGAGCCTACAAAGCCCACGAACGCGCCGCCCTCGAAGGCGTCCCCATTAGCCATTGGCGCGGTCGCAATGCCCACATCGCCGCCAGTGATTACCGTCTGGTGGCCCAGGAAATCCAGCAGGATTGGAGGAAATAGCAGTAATGGCCAGGAAACGACTTGGAGATTTATTACGCCAGGAAGTCCAACAGGACCCGGCAGTTCCCCCGCCACTGGCGGATGTTCCCCCCGCAACGACCGCCCCTACTGCCAGTGAGTCGCCCGATGCAGCTATTGCAACGGTGATGGAGGGGGGGGCAACGGCTGAGTCGGGTCTGGCTCCCTCCCGTTCGCGGCGAGGGGTGCCCACTAAGGCGGATTTGGAAGCCACGATCGCCGACTTAACCCAAGCCTTGGCCACTTCCCAACAAGAGGCTGACCAACTATGCGCCCAAATCGCCACCCTTCAGGCCCAGCTTGAGGCCCAATCCCAACAGGTCCAGATCCAGATCAAGCAACTGGAGCAGGCCCAGGTCCAGGCCCAAGCGAGCCAAAAAGAATACCAACAAGAACGGCAACGGGAACACCAACAGACCCAACAGATCCAGAAGGAATTGGCAGAGGCCAAAGCCCTGATTTTGCAACTCTCTGCTGCGAATACCCAGCCACAGGCAGAAATCACCCAGCTTAAACAACCTCCCCCCCCGGCTAGAGTCTCTGCCCGCGATATTGCTGTGCGCCCGCCGCTGACCCGCCCCGCCCTCACCCGCCCGTGGGATACCCCCAAACCCTTACCCGCCTACGTGGTGCGATCGGAAAACCTTCCAGCTAATCAACCCAGCAACCAACCCAGCCAGCAACCGGGACGCTTGTCAGATGCTGACATTGGTTGGGTAGATTAAAACAATCAGAAATTGGCACTTAGGTCCTGTAACCTTTCCCACCCCAAAACATCTAAAATCCAAAAAATCGAACCTCAAATGGCCTTAGATCTCATCCTGCGACAGGGGCAGTTGCGCAGCCGGACTGATACTGCGGGTCTTCCGCTGAACCCCGATCGCAGTGACCCCGATCTCGTTGATATTGGGATTGAGAACAACCGGATTGTGGCGATCGCGCCCCATCTGGATCTGACGGCTACCCAGGAAATTACGCTCAACGGCCAGTGGGTCAGCCCCCCGTTTGTGGAATCTCATATTCATCTGGATTCGGCCCTGACGGCGGGGGAACCGCGCTGGAACCAGAGTGGCACCTTGTTTGAAGGGATCGAGATCTGGCGGGAACGGAAGCAAGCGTTAACCCAGGCGGATATCGAAGCACGGGCGATCGCGGCGCTAAAACTCATGGCAGCCCAAGGTGTCCTCTTTGTCCGGAGCCATGCCGACGTGAGTGAACCGAGTTTAACGGCCCTCAAGGGCTTGCTCGCAATTCGGGAACAGGTGCGGGACTGGCTCACGCTCCAGGTTGTTGCCTTCCCCCAGGATGGAGTTTATGGCGATGCCCAGACAGAACAGCAGATGGAGGAAGCCCTGCGGTTAGGAGCGGATGTGGTCGGGGGCATTCCCCACTATGAACTGACGCGGGAGGAGGGGGTGCGATCGCTCCAGCGCATTTTTGAACTCGCCCAAACCTACGATCGGCTCATCGATATCCATTGCGACGAAATTGATGATGACCAATCCCGGTTTCTCGAAGTGGTGGCAGCCTTAACCCTGCGATCGGGTCTTGGCACACGGGTCACCGCCAGCCATACCACCGCCTTCGGGTCCTACAACAACGCCTATGCCCTGAAACTCATGGGCATCCTGCAACGCACGAACCTCAACTTTATTGCCAACCCCTTGATCAACATTACCCTCCAGGGCCGCACGGATACCTACCCCAAACGCCGGGGTCTGACCCGCGTCAAAGAACTTTGGCAACACGGCCTCAACGTCAGCCTGGGCCATGACTGCATCCAGGACCCCTGGTACTCCCTGGGCACAGGCAATATGCTGGAGGTGGCCCACATGGCCCTCCACGCCTGCCAGATGACGGGCCTTGCCGAAATCGATGCCTGCTACGACATGATCACCATCAACGGTGCCCGCACCCTGAACCTTGAAGACCGCTACGGGATTGCAGTAGGTAACCCCGCGAACCTGATTGTCCTCGATGCTGAAAGTCCCTACGATGCCTTGCGTCGCCGTGCAACCGTCACCCACGTGATTGCCCAGGGGAAGCTACTGGTGGAAACGACTCCACCGCGATCGCAGTGGCTGACTAACCGGGAAGCATCCGTAAAGACGAATGCGACAGTGTTGGTTGAGCGTGAAGGTTAAGTACCAAGCCGATACAAGGCGTCGAAGGGTGCTTTCTTCGATTGAACTTGGGTAGTGATGCATAGTAATTTGACAGACTCACTAGCCCAAACACTCTGGTAGTCGCTACCGCCTGTGTATCGTCAATGTGCTGTCTGTTATACCGATTTTTGGCAAGCTTACGAAGCAGTGTTACCCAGCAAATGACATCGGGCCGTTGGCCAAAAGAATGGTCAGACCAATTGTATTCAACTGGCTCTCCTGAGATTTTGGTGTAACAGTGCAAAAAGCAACATTAAAGAACTAAAAGGCTGGATGGTGGGGGCGCTACGCGCCCCCACCATCAACCCAGAAAAACCATTCAACTTATATTGAACGTTTTAAAAACACGCTACGCCAGCGGGTTGGCCGCTGAGGATGTAAACGTTGATCCTTATGAGCCAATCACCCCTACAACCGTTGCAGGATACTAAGACCGTGGGTATCCGTCCCACAGGTGTGTAACAGACCAAAGCGTTCCCCCAACCGCCACACGCGATCGGTCTGGGCCGGACTCGGTCGCCAGGGATTCGGATTATCGTAGGCATAGTACGTTTCCACCCCATCAATCCCCAACGCCGCCGCCGCTGGGATTAAATCCTCTGGACGGCGACGGTAGCGCATCGGGTGCGCCAGGACTGCAATGCCCCCTGCCTGGTGAATCGCCTGAATTACCGCCACTGCCTGGTAGGCCGGTCCTGTGGCCGTTCGCCCCTGAAGATAGGGACACAGGGCTGGGTGATTTGGCTGAAAGCCATAGCCCAGAATATGCACCTCTGTATCCAGGAGGCCAGCATTAATTTCTACCCCACTCCAAATTTCGAGGGCGATCGGTGTCTCAGGGTGATCCCAATACCAATCCATCAACCGCTGTTGCGCTCGTTGAAATCCCTCAATACTATGGTGATCCGTAATCGCCAGCCCATGCAGACTGCCCATAATCGCCTGCTCCACGATCGCCTCCGGGTGCAGTTGGCCATCAGAACACGTGCTGTGGATATGGAAATTGTATGACCAGGGACAACTTTCCGCGTGCAATTGCCGAAAGACCTGGGTCAGGGTTTGCCGGAGCGATTGCGCCGATAACGATCGCTGACCAACGGGGGCGGGGGCAAAATAAGTCGTCGTCATCTGACCTCAACTCCTTGTATGAAGGAGTGTAAAGCTATCTCCTCTTACTATAAGCGTTTGTTAATGCAACGGGGGGTAAGTTTTGACCAATCTAATATCATATTTTCTTAATCCTTGGTTTAACACCCCTGAGGAATCCATGCTCCGAGGGCCGTGTTGGTAGGGCTGGCGTTAGCCAGCAACGACTAAAGTCGTGACTACTAACGTTGCGAAACGTTAGGGTTACGGGCTAGGGGTTAGAGTTGCTTCAATACCAGTAGGGTGAGATCATCGCGCAAGGGTTCATCCCCCACATAGCGCCACACATTCTCCAGCACCGCCTGCCGGATTTCCTGGGCCGATCGCGAGGCATGGGTTTGGACTACCTGACAGAGACGATCTGGTCCGTACTGCTGTCGTTCCGCATTCATTGCTTCGGTAATGCCATCGGTGTAAAGCACAACCACATCGCCGCGATGCAACTGCAGGGCCGTCTCTGCGACAAACGCGGTAATGTCCGGTTCCAGGCCCAAGGGAAACCCCAGGTCGATCGTATCAATCCGCTCCACCTTGCCCGTCGCCCGCACCAGAATCAACTCCTCATGCTGACCGCTCAGCCGCAGGTGACCCGCCTCATACTCCAGTAACGCTAGAGTCAGGTTTTTATCCGATTGCATTCGTTGCAAGTTATCATACAATGCTCGATTCAATGTCCCCAGGAACTTCACTGGGTCCGTCTCCTGGTTCACTAGCAGCGTCCGCACCGCCGTTTGCACCATCAGCATCAGCACCCCACTGCCCAACCCGTGCCCCGTGACATCGCCGATGCCAATTTTCACCTTGCCGTCGTATTGCAGCACATCGTAGTAATCGCCCCCAACTTCGGCAGCAGGTTCCATAAATCCGGCAATCTGCAACCCC
>CAZHXN010000052.1:0-20321 GCA_964536415.1 uncultured bacterium | reverse complement strand
TCCTCCTCCTTGGGTAAGAGTAAGCGTTGCAGGCGACGGGCCACATCCAACTCAGTGCCCAGGCGTTGGTTCTCCGCTGCCAATTGTTCATTGAGGTGGGTAATCTCCTGGTTAGCGGCCTGGAGTTCAAAGGTGCGTTGGGCGACCTGTTGTTCCAATTCGGCATTAGCAGCGGCGAGGGCAGCAAAGAAGGTGCGCAGTTGCTCGGCCATGCGGTTAAAAGAGTCGGACAGGGTTTTGAGTTCGCGGACGCCTTTGACCTGGACCCGCTGGTCAAGATCACCGTCGGCGATCGCCTGGGCTGCGGTATTCAAGTGCAGGATTGGGGTGGCAATCCAGTGGGCCGTCACCAGCCCGACCCCCGTCGCCAGCAGCAATGCCAGAAGCGACAGGCTGATCGTCCGCTGGGTATTTGCCTGGATCTGGGTCATAAAGTCGGCTGCGGGGACAACGACCACAATCAACCAATCAAGGCCCCGTTTATCCACAAAGGGGGTTACCTGTACCCATTGCAATGACCCATCATCGCGACGAAAGTTCAGCTGCTGGTTGGTTTGAATTTGGTTTAAGTGACTAAATTGGGTTGTCAAATATTGGGTGGTGGCTTGGATTAGAGGACTTTGGCTGGCGATCGCGGACACCCGCTCGCGATGCTCTCCCTGGCCCTGGACCAGGGGTTCGCCTAGGGAGGAGGAGACCAACAGGCCCGATCGTTCGATGACAAAGGCCTGGCCGGACGGGCTAATGCGGAGTTGGGTTAAGAAATTACTGACCTCCTTGTGAAGGAAAAGATCAATGGCACACACGCCCAATAGCTGATTACCAGCGAGGCTATAGACCGGTAACGCTGCTGTAATCGTGGGTAAATTGGTATTGAAATCAATATAGGTATCACTCCATATCGCCCGGCCCGCCGCCTTCGCTGCTTTATACCAGGGGCGGGCACGGGGATCAAACTGGCGGGTCCGCAATAACTGGGTGGGTTCTCCCTGCGCGTTCAATGCGTAGTAGTGACGCCGGTAATTGATGGCGGGATTGATCAGAGATAGGACCAGCGGCTCATTATCCTGGAAGCGAGCCACACCCATAAATTCTCCCCCCGCTTCGCCCCCACAGTACACATTACTGAGGTTAGGGAATTGCACGACCTGTTGCCAGATGAGGGCACTACCCTGGCCTGTTTCCAGATTGATCAACCCATGCTGTAGGGCACTGCCATTGAGGTGGATCACGCGCTGGGGCAGATCGACATAGGTGCGCATCTGTTGCTGGATACGGTTTGTCAACTCCTGCCGCAATTGGGAGGCCAAGTCGGCAATCGCCCGTTGACTGTTCCGAAAGGAGAGATAGCCCACAATGCCGACCAAGCCCGCAAGCTGCAGAACAAAGGGGACCACCAGCAGTGATCGCAAACTCACCCTAGACCATTTCACCGCCATACCCTCTCCATCACCGCTTGTTCCGTTAGCGTCGTGGCCGAGTGAACCTCAACCAGGACTATTCTAGGGGTTTCCCGACCCGCCACTGTTAGGTTTGGCCCTCCCGTTGCCCGCTACCTCGCCCGATGCTGCCGGATTACAACCGGTGTTTGCGACCCAACAGCCAGTAGGTGGGCATCATCCCTTTACCCTTAATATGCAGATTGCCGCGGGGTTGCAGTTCGTAGTGGGTTGCCAGGGCCTGGTAGACCACTTCTGTGACTTGGATACACCCGGCTTTGCCTTGCGACTCCATGCGACTGGCAATATTGACCGTATCTCCCCACAGGTCATAACTGAACCTACGGGTGCCAATGACCCCGGCCACGACGGGACCTGTATGGATACCAATCCTCAACGTCAGGGGCAACCCCGCCGACGTCCGAAATTGTCGAATCGCTGTTAACATATCCAGCGCTAAATTTGCCGCCGCATCGCTCTGATCAACCTGGGGGTTGGGTACTCCGCCCACCACCATATAGGCATCCCCAATGGTTTTAATTTTCTCTAACCGATAGCGATCGACTAACTGATCAAACGTCGAGAAAATCGCATTCAACAAATTGACCACCGCTTCGGGCGGTGTGGTCGAGGCCAGAGCCGTAAAATCAACAATATCGGCAAACAGAACCGTAGCCGTGGTAAATGATTCGGCGATCGTCGTCTGCTCCTGCTTCAAACGTCGGGCGATCGCGGGGGGCAGGATATTCAGCAGCAAACGTTCAGCCAATTGCCGTTGCTCCCGCAGGTCGGCCTCCATCTGGCGGCGATCAGTAATTTCCTGGACACTACCTTCGTAGTAACAAATTTTGCCAACCTCATCGTGCACCGTACGCACATTCTCAGAAATCCAGATGATCGAGCCATCCCGACGATAAACCTGGGACTCAAATCCACAGACACTGCCAAACTGGCGTAAATAGACGAGCAACTCCTCCCGCCGTTTAGGCTGGACATACAGCGTGCCCACATCGGTCACTGCCGTCATCAAGGCTGCCGGTGATTCATAGCCCAAGATCCTGGCCAGGGTGGGATTCGCACTGAGATAATGCCCAGCTTCGGTTACCTGAAAGATACCTTCAGCCGCATTCTCAAAAATACTGCGATACTTTGCCTCTGCCTGCCGCAGTTGAGCCGTTTGTTCTGCCAGTCGTTGTTCAAGAGCCTCAGCCTGTTTACGCAAAGCTTCCTCCGATTGGCGCATGGCTGCTACCGCCTGGGTATAGAACTGATACTCCAGCATGTCGCCGTGGGCTGCCGTGGTTTCGAGGATCAATTCCAGATCGGCCTTATCCCGCAATACCGTAGCCAAAATTTCCTGCAGGGCTGCTTGCGCCAGTTGACGTTCGGTCACCTCTGCTTGCAGACGCTGATTGGCGGCGTGCAGTTGGGCCTCAATCAAATCGCCGTGTTCCATCGTGGTCAGCAGGGCAATGTGCAGGTCCTGATTCTCCTGGCGCAGCCGCTCAACCTCAGCCTCAAGGTGCGCCACTTGAGACCGCAACGTTTCCATCGCCTCGCTACCAGGAAATTGCCCGGTGGGTTCACGGGCAGGCCCGCTATCATCCTGAAACATTGGCCCCATTAACAGCACATTAACTAAACTCTAGCTGAAGGGAAGGCATCAACCGTTGGAGATTTTTGAGTGACTTGGCTTGCCAGAGAACCTGCTCCGATCCCTGAAACACCAAGACCGCATCCCCCTTCTGGCGAACCTTTACCACAAACATCGACAACATACTGATGCCGGAGCTATTGAGGAACTCCAACTCGCGCAAGTTAATAACCAATGTGGGGGATTGGGCCAGCACGTCCAGGAGTAGATCCATGATCGGTCGATATTCCTCCATTCCCTCCAAACGGAGGAATCCCCGGAAAAAGACCGTGGAAGTTTCCGGCTCATACCAAACGGCATAATCATCAGTTTCAATTTCCACAGGTATTCACTCCTGACTGCGTGATTAAAGGTCCAATGCTTAAAGGTCTAGGGGAGCAACGGGAGGTTGAGAAGCTAGGGCGGTATTGGAGATCTCATTCTGGGTGACGCCAGCGGGGCGAGGGGATAGCACCGGGTATCCAGATCGATCGCGATGCCATCCCCAGAGTGGACTCTAGCCGGGAATTGGCAAGCAGGCCATAACCGTGATTGTGACTGTTTCCGGGCGATCGGCGAGGGGCTGAAAGCGCCAGCCCATCTTCGCACCATAGTCATTCATAATCGTCAGCAACCCCATGTTGGACATCTCTGTCCCCATCGCGGTTTTTTCCAGTTGTTGGGTATAAAATTCATCCAAATCAGTCGCCAGCAATGTCTGGACAAACCCCTGGTACGTGCTGGCCCTGCTGGAACTAGTATGATTAGTGACTTCAAAAATGATTTCCTGCTCATAAAGATGCAGGGTAATACTAATAGGACAGTCGCTACCCTCGTCGCTATATTTCACCGCGTTCTCCATTAATTCATTGGCAATATAACTCACAGCCGCTTTAACCGTATCGCGACGATTAATTTTGCTATCGGGGATCTCATCACCAGGGAAAAACGCGGCGAAATAGTCGCCCAGAAAGTCGGCAGACAGGCCATAGTTTCCCCAACGGCGACGGCGGCGGGGGGCCGAGGTGGGCGAAAAGTTGAGGGTTAAATACTCATCGCTGGCAGGGATACTATCTAAGGAGAGACCAAAGGTTTGGGCTGGGGGAGGAGACGCCATAGGACAGTCAGGAGGAATAGGAATAGGGCAAGGAAGAAGGAATAGAGAGGGGGCAACACCATCATCGGCTTACAGCGTTTCCCAAGTCTCTGAAGGACAGAAGCACCTGATGAACAAGGGGTCTGAGTCAATTGCCTGCCCCTCACTGATGCGACAAAGGCTGTATCAACCATTGATATTATCAGATGCTTCAAATGCCCTCCCACCCGACTTAGCCCAGTACGGGTTCCCCGTTTGCGATCGCTGCGCCATCGTCTGGTTGGATGGCTAACAGTAATAGGGCATTCACGATCGCCGCTGCCACTGCTGATCCGCCCTTGCGACCTTCGGTCCAAATTTTGGGCACAGGGGTTTGGCGCAGGACGGCTTTGGATTCCACCACCGCTACAAAGCCGACGGGCACACCAATAATCAGTGCGGGCGGGTGGGGGGCCTGGGCTACCTGGTTACACAGGGCAAGGAGCGCGGTGGGGGCATTCCCGATGACGTAAATAGCGTGAGGATGCTGCTGCCAGCACTGCAACATGCCCGTTTCCGTGCGCGTGCGGTTAGGTTGGGGCTGGGGCACCTGCTCAACGGCACAGAAGAGGGGGTTACCCAGGGTGCGGGCGATCATACCTTGGACGCCCTGTTTAACCATGCCGACATCGACCACGATCGGCACCCCAGCCCGGAGCGCCGTGATGGCCTGGGCGATCGCATCGGGGCTGAAGCGAAGGAGATCCTTAAATTCAAAATCAGCGGTACTGTGGATTACCCGTTGCACGATCGCATACTCCTCAGCCGTGAAGGAATGTGGCCCGATTTCGCGATCGATTTGGGCAAAACTTTGCTGGAGAATAGGATGGATGAGTGCCGACGGCGGGCGAGATCCTGGTTCGGACATGGGAAGGGGGCAAAGGGGGACCGGCCCCATTGTCTAATAGTTTTTCACAGTTGTCGTTGTTCACAGTTGGGTGCGCCTAGGGGCGATCGGCGATCAAAACACCGGATAACAACCCTGCTGACCGACATTGCGGGCAGCATCCCCTAAGCTATATTCCTAAGTCATAAGTGATCAGTTGACCCTGCATATCTGGGATTAGGAAGGGGTAGGCCCCTCGTCTACAGTCCAGAATGCCGATATTCCCCCGCCCCGACGGTCCCACCTGATCACGAAAGGTGTCCTTGCAAGTGGAGGTTTGCGGTGTCAGAACTCGAATATCCCCCGTCCTCACCCACCCCCCCTACGGCTCCGTTAACGCCTCCCTTGTTGTCGGCGAGTTTGCCAGAGGATGCTGTGCCAGAGGCAGCGGGTCAGGCCATTAGTCAAGCCACCACTGGCGTAGTGTCTTCCCAGGAAAATCGTCGGATTGCAGCCCTAGAGTTGGCCCTGGATGAAGCGATGATCGTCCTGCAACAGGTGCGCAGTCAACTCAAGGATCAACAAATACTAGAGGGCCAATTGGCACGACTTGAAGATTTTTCCAATATGCAACACCAGGCGATCGGGGAACTGAAACACCAACTCACCCAAATTCTGTCCCTGGGTCTCGGCAGTGATAGCCTGTTGCAGCAAGCCCGTGTGGCCATTACCGAATTAGATGCCCAGGGATTAACGGCCCAACCCCTTGACAGCGCAGGCCCTCGGCTCACTGCTACGCCAGGAGTGGTTGCGGCCTGGGAGGCAGCGGAGTCAGCGACCACGATCGCCACGCTCCAACGGGCACTGGCAACCGCGCACCAGCAGATCCATACCCTAGAAACCCAGATTGCCCGCCAAACCGTGACCCAGGCCACCTTGCAGCAAGCCCATCAAGAGTTAGAACGGGAACGCGATCAGCAGGGGAAACGGCTCCAGTCCTTAGAACAGCAGCAGGCGGAAATGCAGGAGCAAATCCTGAAGCAGGTGCGACAAGCCCAAGAGTACGAAGCGGCCATCCAGCATTGGCAAACCCGCTGTCTGGAAGGCCAGCAACAGGCCAAACAGCTTGAACCACTTCTGCAACAGTTGGCAGCCCAACTCACTGCCTCTCAGGCGAATCTCGACACGGCGAATTGCAAGGCGATCGTGACCGATGCTCAAACCACGATCGCCCATCTCCAAACCCGCTTGGCCCAAGTGTTAGCCAGCCTGACCCCCGCAGCGGTGCCTCTCCTGGCAGCGGGCGATGAGAAACGCGGATTGGCCCCGGCGGCGATCGCCCCCAAACCCGTGAAAGTGGATTTGCCCAATTTTCTCAGCCGTCGCCCCTAGGGCAAAGCATGACCCTCCCCCAGGGTACCGCTGACCCAGCCAGACCCTGGACCGGTGATTCGCCTGGAGAGATGCAGCGCGAACACCAAAGCGGTGCTAGGATAACCATCTTGCCTATCTGGCTTACCTATCTGGCTTACCGACTGGGGGCTTGCCAAGTGCGCCGAGTTTGGGAGGCTGAGGCTGCCGTGATGTCGGCAAAACTCCACTGGCCCCCTGCAAAACGGGAGACCCGGTATGTCATTCTGAGAGTCAGGCTAACCATCGATTCAACCCATCAACTCACTCATCAACTCATAGAGGTCGGTACATTCATGGACAACAAGCTGATGCTAATGATTCCGGGGCCAACCCCCGTGCCCGAAAAGGTGTTGCTGGCTTTGGCCAAACATCCGATTGGTCACCGCAGCCGTGAGTTTTCCGACTTACAGGGAGAGATTACGGCCCAGTTGAAATGGTTGCATCAGACGCAAAATGATGTCCTGATCCTGGCAGCCAGTGGAACCGGCGCAATGGAGGCCGGGATTATTAACTTTCTGAGCCCCGGCGATCGCGTCCTGGTGGGCTGTAACGGCAAATTTGGTGAACGCTGGGCGGCGGTCTGTCAAGCCTACGGTCTTCAGGTGGAAACCATCACCGCTGAGTGGGGTAAACCCCTGGACCCGCAACAGTTTCAGGCAACCCTGGCGGCCGATCGCGATCGCCACATTAAAGCGGTCATCGTCACCCACAGCGAAACCTCCACGGGCGTTCTCAACGATTTAGCCACCATTAGCCAGTTCGTGAAAGTACACGAAAAAGCCCTGCTGATCGTCGATGCCGTTACCAGCTTGGGGGCAACCAACGTACCGATGGATGCGTGGGGGATTGATGTCATCGCCTCCGGCTCGCAAAAGGGTTTCATGATTCCGCCGGGGCTGGGCTTTGTGGCTGTGAGTCCCAAGGCGTGGGAAGCGTATAAAACGGCGACCCTGCCCCGCTTCTATCTGGATCTGGGTAAATACCGCAAGGATGCAGCCAAGAACACCACGCCCTTTACTCCCCCCGTCAACCTGTTCTTTGCCTTGCAAGTGGCGCTGCAAATGATGCAGGCAGAAGGGCTAGATGCCATCTTCCAACGCCACGATCGCCTGATGCGGGCAACCCAGGCAGCCATCCAAGCCTTGGGGTTACCCCTATTTGCCGCTCCGGGCGCAGGCAGTCCCGCCATTACGGCAGTAGCTCCCACCCAGGTGGAAGCCGAGCAGGTGCGATCGACGATGAAAAAGCACTACGACATCGTGCTGGCTGGGGGCCAAGATCACCTCAAGGGCAAGATTTTCCGCATTGGGCATCTGGGCTTTGTCGCCGAGCGGGATATCCTCGCGGCGATCGCTGCCCTAGAGGCCAGCCTGGTCGAGTTGGGCTACAGTGGCTTCACCGCAGGAGCCGGGATTGCCGCTGCTGCCAGCATTTTTGCGAAGAGTTAGCCCCCGCTCACCCTGAATTGGGGTCGGTTGGGCTGGTCACGTGAGGAGAGAGAAGCAAGCAGAGAGAAAAGAGGTAAGAAGGAAGCAACCCGCTTTGGCCCGGGTTGACTGATGAATCTTTGCCCCTCACGTGCGGGGCAAGAAGAGACGAAAGAGAACGGCGATCGTCGCTCAGTTTTCCTCACTTCTCATGCCTCTATCCTCACTCCTATGGTCAATCCCAATCAGAACGATACAGTTTTTCACTCCCCTCTCCCGTTCTGGGAGAGGGGCTGGGGGTGAGGGCAGTTCGAGTTTGGTCAGTCAATCAGGTAGGTTGTCAAACGCCGTGCGACTCAACTTGAGTTAATACGGATTGCACCGATTGCACCGATTACGTGGATAAAACCTTAGCGGGTAGGGGAGAGTCGGTATGCCTTGAGCCATTGCCAGCCAGCTATCCGTGATTCTGCGGTGACTTCGCTAATACCCGATGGAAACCCAATTGAAAGTTGTACAGTAAAGTAACAAGACGTAACAACTTTCTCAGAATTGGTCACGCGACTGTGCAAGAAGACCTGCGGCTGATTGTTGATCTGGTATCGGTGTTGGCAGCAGCAGCAGCGGGAGGCATTTTGGCATCCTTGCTGCGGCAACCGGTGCTACTGGGCTACCTCCTGGCGGGCATGATTGTCGGACCAGCCGGATTCGGGTTAATCAAAGAACTCGTACAAGTTGAGACCCTCGCCCAATTGGGGGTGGCGTTTCTGCTCTTTGCCCTGGGGGTGGAGTTTTCTCTAGGGCAGTTGCGCAAGGTACAAGGCATTAGCCTGGGCGGTGGGAGTTTGCAAATTGTGCTGACGATCGCCGTCACAACTCTGGTGGCGCTGTTGGTGGGCTGGGTCGATTCCCCGACGCAGGGGGTCTTTCTGGGGGCGATTTTGTCCCTTTCTTCCACGGCAGTCGTGCTCAAGTGTTTGACGGAACGCAACGAAACTGAGACCCTCCACGGCCAGGTGATGCTGGGCATCCTGGTGGTTCAGGATATGGCGCTGGGTCTGATGTTGGCTGTATTACCGGCACTGGACCAACCGGCAGAAGTGCTGGGGTGGGCCATTACCAGTGCGCTCTTGAAGATTGGCCTCTTTGCCGCCGGGGCGATCGTGACCGGCACTTGGCTGATCCCCCATTTTTTACGGCTCTTGGCACGGACGGAAAGTCGGGAAATCTTCCTCCTGGGGGTAGTGGCCCTGTGTTTGGGGATTGCCCTGCTGACGGAACAATTGGGGCTGTCGATCGAAATGGGGGCATTCGTGGCCGGGTTGATGATCTCCCTGGATACGGACTACGCGGATCAAACCCTGTCCTACGTCGAACCCCTGCGGGATATTTTTGCTAGCCTCTTTTTCGCTGCGATCGGCATGTTAATCGATCCCGTTTTCCTCTGGCAGCACTGGGAAGTGATTCTGGGGCTGGTGGCCTTGGTCCTGCTGGGCAAACTCCTGATTGTCATGCCCCTCGTAGCCCTATTTGGCTACGCCACGCGCACAGCCTTGATTACCGGCTTAGGGCTGGCCCAGATTGGGGAATTTTCCTTTGTGCTGGCCAGCGAGGGGCAAACCCTGGGGTTGGTGTCCCGTCCGGTTTACCTCTTGCTCCTGGGCACGACGGCAGTCACCCTGGTCGTTACGCCGTTCATGTTGCGTTTAGCCCCGCAGCTATTCCAATGGCTAGAGGCCGTGCCCTGTATCGGCCAATTCTTTAACCCGTCAGAAGCGCCGCTGGCCGTGGCGGAGGAGTTGCCGCTCGGGCAGCATGTGGTGGTCTGTGGCTACGGGCGCATGGGCCGGAATGTGGTGCGGCTGTTGCAGGAACACCAGTATCCGGTGGTGGTGATTGACCAGTCGGAGGCAGCGATGCAGCAACTCCGGGAGGCGGGCATTCCCTATATCTATGGCAATGCTGCCAGTCTACATGTGTTGGAAGCTGCCGGGGTGAGCCGTGCCCAGGGGATGGCGATCGCGATTGCGGACCCAGTCGCTACGCGGCTCTGTTTGCGGCGATCGTTGGAACTGGCACCGGAATTGGATGTGGTCGTGCGGGCGCACCAGGATCAGGAAATCGAATTACTTTACCAACTGGGGGCCTGCGAGGTCGTCCAACCAGAGTTTGAGGCTAGCTTGGAACTGTCCACCCATCTGCTCTTAGGCATGGGGCTACCGCTGGGGACGATTCACCAGGAGGTGCAGCAGATTCGCAGCAGCCACTATCAATCCTTTTACCCAGAACAGTCCGATCGCCAGGTTCGGCAAAATCTCCAGGCCATCACCCAAGAAATGCCCAGCCATTGGTATACCTTACCCAGGGATTCCCTGCTGGTGAATATGACCCTGGAGGAAACGGACCTGCGGCGGCTCACCGGGGCCAGCCTGATGCGGATTCAGCGGGCCAGTGGCGACACCATTAACTATCCCGATGCCCATACTGTCCTGGAAGCCGGCGATCGGCTGCTGGTGGTCGCCACCCCAGAGGAGTTTGCTGCATTACAGGATTTGGCCGAAGGGCGGGCGATCGTTCCTGGCAACGATCAGTGCTGCCAGTGGGTACGGGTGATGGCCGACAGTTCGGTGGTGGGCCAAAGCTTAGCAGAACTGGATCTGCGGCGACGCTTGGGGGTTATGGTGCGGGCAATTCGACGCGAAGGCAAATTTATCCGCCAACCGGATGGCAGTGCTGATCTCCAAGCCAACGATCGACTGTTATTATGCGGTAGCCGCGATCGGCTTCAGCAGGCGGAGGCTTGGTTTACCCCGCTCGTCTTGTCTAGCCTGCCGGAACTGGGGAAAATTCCCCTGCTAACGCTGGAATCTGTTCTCCCAGAGCCAAAGTAGGGGCAGGTTGTGGGCTACAACCTTTGTCGCCTTAGTGAAGGTCAGGCAATTGGCTTGAGCCAATTATTCATCAGGTGCTTCTGTCCTTCAGAGACTTGGGAAACGCTGTATCGTCGTTAGGAAACCCCTGTTTTCCCCAAACTTACCCCCGAGTTTCGTGATCTCTGTCGGATTCAGGGTTTGGGTTTGAGGTAAACCAGGGCCTGCCGCCAGATGATCACCTCCTGGCCGTATTGATCCTTCAGGCAAACACATTGGGAATCCTGCCAAAAAACATGACCCACTAGGAGGTCATCGGTGACCAGTTTAATCTCCACCTCTTTTTTGTCCTTTACAAAGGTCTGGAGTTGGCGGATGCTCGGCAAGTTTGTGTCGAATTCAGTCATAATGCCTTGTAGAAATGTGATTGCAATCCTATCAATTCAGCTTACAGGGAACCCGTGCTGGAATTTAGCAAATACCACGGACTTGGCAACGATTTTATCCTGATTGATAATCGGGCCACGCCTGACCCCTGCCTCACCCCAGAGCAGGCCAGGTTTTTGTGCGATCGCCATTTTGGCGTGGGAGCCGATGGTGTCATCTTTGCCCTCCCTGGTCAGGGGGGAACGGATTACAGTATGCGCATCTTTAATGCCGATGGCTCGGAGCCGGAGATGTGCGGCAATGGCATCCGCTGTTTAGCCAAGTTTATCGCGACGCTGGAGGGCAATGCTGCCCCCCGTGCCTATCGGATTCACACCCTGGCGGGGGTGATCACACCCAAACTGGAAGCCGATGGCCAGGTGACGGTGGATATGGGTGAACCGCGCCTACTGGCTGGGGAAATCCCTACAACGTTGGTACCAGCGGCTCAACGGGTGATCAATCAATCCCTAACGGTGGCCGATCGCGCTTGGAACGTGACCTGCGTCAGTATGGGCAATCCCCACTGCATTACCTTTGTCCCCGATGTGGCGGCGATCGCCCTGGAAACCCTCGGTCCCCAATTTGAACACCACCCGGCTTTCCCCCAACGGATCAATACGGAATTTATTGAAGTGGTGCGGCCCGATTACCTCAAAATGCGGGTTTGGGAACGGGGAGCCGGGATCACGCTGGCCTGTGGGACGGGGGCCTGTGCGGCGTTGGTCGCCGGGGTGATCACCGATCGCTGCGAGCGACGGGCGACGGTGGAATTGCCGGGAGGACCGTTGCTGATCGAATGGTCCAGTGCGGATCAGCGGGTGTATATGACCGGACCAGCGGAAGCGGTCTTTACAGGACAGCTATGACGACCCCGACGGAGGCCACGCCCCTACCCGATCGCTACCGCGCCCTGATTGCGGCGATCGTCACCTTAACCCTCAAGGGCCAGATCCGCTCGAAGGAGCAGGTCTACCAGCGGTTGCAGGAGGAGGTGGCGATCGGCACCGGGGAGATCTTTGAGCGCTGTCTGGACGCGGCGGTCAGCCAAACCCAACACCTTGCCGATACGGAAACGGACGAATTAAAGCAGGCTAAAGCCACCCGGCAGCTACGGGCGTTGAAAACCATCCAGGGAGAATGGGCGCGCTGGCAGGTCCAGAATCGGGTACAGACAGTCTTGGCCAGGGCAACGGCAAAAATTCTGGCGGCTGATGAGATTGCTCGCCTCCAGACTATCCTCCAGGTGATTGATCCCAACCAGACCCAACCCCTGACCACAGACCAGGTGCGTCAGTTGGCCCAGCAGTTGCAGGCGGCGCCGGATGCAGACATCCAGACCCTCGCCACGGCGATCGCACGGGGATTGGCGGACTGGGAAACCCTGGAACCCCATCTGGTCAGTTGGCTCTATGAACAAAGTCACACTATCTTAGGATTTGGGGGAACGACCGAACAGCGAGGCCCCTGGGCACTGTGGGCTAAGCACACCCAACAATCTGGGCTGCGATCGCTCCTGACCACCCTGGCGCACGAGCGGCCCCTAGCCGATTTTCTCGCAACTTCAGGCGATCTCACGGTGGCGGATTGGCTGGCGCTGACGATCACGCTGCAATGGTTGCAACGGGGGCTAGTACGCTGGTTCGATCGCCAACCCTATGATCCCAAGCTGGGGAAGCAACTCTCGATCGCCACCTTTTTAACCTTTGCCGTCCTCTGGGGCCAGTTGGCAAATACAGTGGACCGGTCGGCGATCGCGTCAACGGTGCGGCAATCCATCCTGGCAGATGCCTGCTTTCAGGTCATGCTTCAGGTCCTGCGGGCCTTTGCCCAACAACCCTACTTTCCGCTCTATGGCGGTATTTTTGCTCTATTTTCCACCGCCCGATTACGGGATACGCTGGACTACCTGGATGTGCCCCTGCGACAAGCCGCCGGGACCCAGGAAAAGGCCCGGATCTTGACGTTGCTGGGGGATTCGCAACGGGTGTTAGGAAATTGGGACGTAGCAGTGGCGTTCCATGAGGAGGCATTGACGATCGCGCGATCAGCCAACGATCGCGCCTGTGAGATTGCCAATCTTAACCACCTCAGTCGCACCTATGCTGCCCAGTCGCATTATGCCGCCGCGATCGACCAGAGTCAGCGGGCGTTGCTCCTGGCGCGTCAGGTGGGCGATCGGGTGGGGGAGGCCAATGCCCTGGCGAATCTCGGCTACAGCCAGGTGTTAGCAGCGCAACAGGAGAATGCCGACCGAGAAACCTACGAGACGGCCATCGGGTATCTGGAGCAGGGGGTGCAGTTGGCGGCGCAGCAGGGGGATGTGCCTAGTTTGACCCTGTGCCACCATAGTCTGGGAATTGCCTATCTGGTATTGCAAAATCCCCAGGCAGCGATCGACCAGTTGGAGCGGGGGTTACAAACGGCCCGCTATGTCGGCGACCTGCACCTGCAAGCCTTGAATTTTGCCTATCTGGCCGAAGCCCACTACCGTCTGCACAATCTCGAGGCCGCGATCGCCTTCGGTTGTTTAGGGTTTTACCTTCTCGAACAAATGGGTGCCGTGGCATGGCGGCGGGTGGCGGGCTTGCTCACCATTATTCAGGGCCAAGTTGGTGGGGACGCTTTTTGGCAACAGGTCGCCCAGGTGCGATCGCAGATCATCTCAGTGATCGGTGTAGATGGGTATGACCACTTGCCTGAATTATTGAGCGAGTACCAGCGATCGTTGTAATACCTTAGAATCTAAGGAATTTAAAAGGATGGGTCACGCTGTGGCCTTGATCGCTGGTACTCGCTAGTACAGCACACAAGTAATGGTGCAAGGTTTGTAGTGTGGGCTTTAGCCCGTTGCAACGACTAAAGTCGTTACTACCAACGTTGCGAAACCTTGATGTCTCCCTGAGTTCCCTGGTATTGACGTATGGATGATACTCCCAAGCCACTGGCAGATGAGTCGTTGACTGATACCCCTGACGCTGTACCCAATTTTCCGGAAGGTGAGCCACTGTGGACGAAGATTAAAACCAATGGCTTGGTGCGGTTTTTATTATTTTTTGCCGCTGGTTGGGCGGGAGTGACCCTCCTACAATATTTCCAAACCGTCATTTTGACCTTTACGATCGCAGCAATCCTGGCCTTTCTCTTAAACTATCCCGTACATTACCTCAAGCGGTTTACGGGACGAGGGTTTGCGTTGGGGGTGGTGATTATTACCAGTCTGTTGGTTGTTCTGAGCCTCGCCTCGGCGTTGCTGCTAACTGTGGTCAACCAAGTTCAGCGGTTGATCGAAAGTATTCAATTTGCGGTCAGCGCCGATCAGAATCTGTTGGGCACGGTAGAAGGGTGGCTAGGGCGGCTCAATATCCAGATTGATCTGCAAACGATTGGTCGCATTGTTGAGAATGCCCTCAACTTTTCGATCGCGTTCATTTCAGGATCATTGGCAGCATTGCCCAATACTTTCTTCACCGTGATTATCATTTTGGTGGTGACCTTCTTTATGCTCATTGACGGCGAAAGCCTGTGGCACTTTGCTTTGCGCCTGGTGCCTGAGTGCAACCGCGATCGCTTTGCCCTGGCGATTAAAACTAGTTTCCTTGGGTTTTTCCAGGGGCAATTATTGCTATGCCTATTCCTAACCCTGTCAACACTGACTCTGTTTTCCCTATTGGGTATCCCCTTTGCCCTGCCTCTGGCGATTATTGTCGGGATTCTGGATACCATCCCAGGGATTGGGGCCACCCTGGGCGTGACCGTGATTAGCCTGATCTCCCTGGTGCAGGGGGGCTGGTTGAATGCCCTCACCGTCGTCGCGGTGAGTATCTCACTTCAGCAAATCCAGGATAATCTCATTGCGCCACGGGTCATGCAGCATACGGTCAACCTCAATCCTGTTGTTGTTTTTTTTGCCCTGATGGTGGGTGCCCGCGTGGCCGGTCTTTTGGGAATTTTCCTGTCCGTCCCCATCGCTGGCACGATCGTGAGCCTACTGGAAATCGAAGCCATGCAATCGCGTAAGGAATAAAAGAACACCGAGACGGCTATCCCACCGTTCCCTAGAACAAAACCTCTATACCCTGTCCTAATCTAGCGATCGGCAGTATAGAGGCTTTTTTATAATTCGAAAGTGATTAATTTAGGGATAGCCTTATTGCGTTTTGAGGTATCCGTTTGAGGCATCCGCAAAAGCTAGGGATCTAGATCCTCGCTATTCTTCAGAGAACAACTGTCCAAAGATAACTGCTTTTCTACAATGGGGTTATTGCCCTCTGGGCCAAACGGACTGGTCTAGGGTTTAGTCGTCTTCTTCCCAACTTTCAACCGACAGCAGGTCACTGACGGGATCTTGCATCGTGAAATCGAATTCCTCCAATTCTTTCTTCCAAAACGACCAGTCATCGCCATAGAGGAAGGCAATCTTCCAGATGCTATCACTCGGTTTGAGAACCTGTGAGTCTACCAGAGATTTAACTTTCCGTTGCAGCTTGACCATCGGGTGAGCAACCAGGTGGGTCATACCTTTCTTATCCATTCAATGAATTGTACAAATTTCAGCAGATTGGCTTCGCGTCGGACGCGATATCGCGACTTGGAAGTGCCGATACCACCGAGAAGCTAATTTCCGTCGGTAAGTATAGCACTTTTTTTCTAAATCACCGCTACTGATGAAATTTTAGAATGTTTTCCCAGAACGGGAGGTTCGGATAACCGAAGTTGTGAGGTCTGGCTTCACACTGACCAGCCGACACACTCGCCTAAGCATATCACCAATTTTCAGGAACAGGCAGCGGGAAACTACGGGTTTTACCCCATTGGGTGGGCAGATCGCGCTAGCCCCTCTACCCCCCGCGCAGCGGATTGAGTTCTCTGCCAACGGTGACATTGAGATAGGCCCCAATCAGGAGGGTGAGGGAACTGAGATTCAACCACAGCAGCAGGACAATCCCTGCCCCCAGTGCGCCGTAGGTGACGCTGAAATTACCAAAGGTGGAGACGTAAATCCGAAACCCTTGGGAGATGATCGCCCACAGGATGGCGGCAATTAATGCCCCAGGTAGGATCGGGTTGCCCCGCAACCAGCAGCTAGGGCCAAAGCGATAGATCAGGCTGAAGGCTAGGGCCAGGATCGCCAGGGAGGAAACCCAACGCACCCAATGCCATAGCCGCAGGATCTCTGTACCCGAAATTTCCAGATAACTGAGAACTAAACGCAAAATCAAATCGCTGATAAACATGAGGAAGGAGGCCAGGAGAACCAGCCCCAAGGTAGCGATCGTCAGCCCGATCGCGATCAGCTTGGCTTTCCAGAAGGGGCGTCTTCGCTCCGGCGGGGTTTCGCAGATTTGATCCATCGCATTCATGGCCACATTCAAGGCTCCCGACGCAATCCATACCCCCGCAAAAACACTGAGGGCCACCACGGTTCGTCCCTGGGGCACCTGGATCTGCTCAATAAAGGTGGCAAACAGGCTGGCGACTTCCTCTGGGGCAAGGTGGAGGAACTGCCGCGCTAGGGAATCGATCTGGGCCTGGGGAATGTCCAGCATCCCGATCGTTGCCAAAATCCCTACCAACATGGGGAATAGGGCCAGGAGGTTGTTATAGGCCATTTCCGCCGACAGGCCCATCAAGCGTCGTTGTCCAATCCCCTGGAGTAGACGCTGGAGGGTTTTGAGATTAAGGTGCTGGAAAAAACGAAAAAAACGGTTGGAAAACATGACGTCTAGCGAGTTCACGCTATGGATAAAGCCGGGATACCCAAGGGCCATTTCCGGTCATCATACCCTGGGAAAATGGCGGCGTCAGGGACTGGCCAACGGAGTAGCCTAAGGTGCTTGTGGCTACAAATCTCCACGATTGACCTTGATACTGTATGGCTAAGATACTGTATGGTTAACAACAATTTTCCCTTCGGTGTGTGAGGACCTAACTGTTATGTTCCGTACCCCCTTGCTTGGGCGCGTCGGGTTGACCTTGCCCGTGACTTTGTTGGGTGTCTTGCTGGCTAGTAGCGACACGATCGCGGCCCCAGTGGCAACGGTGGACAGCATGGCCCCGATGACCGCCTCGGCAGAACCCGTGCAGACGTTGCCGGCGATCGCGTCCGTGGCCAGCCTAGAGCCAGCAGCGACCAGCCTGGACGAACAACTCATGCCCTTCGGGATGAGCCAGGTGACTTCGGTCACCCAGCTATCGGATGTACAACCCACGGACTGGGCCTTCCAAGCCCTCCAATCCCTGGTGGAAAAGTATGGTTGTATTGTGGGCTATCCCGACAGCACCTTCCGGGGCCAACGGGCAATGACCCGCTATGAATTTGCCGCCGGGTTGAATGCTTGTCTCGATCGGGTCAATGAATTGATCGCCGCCGCCACCGCTGACATGGCCACCAAGGAAGATGTGGCGACGCTGCAACACCTGATGGAGGATTTTGCGGCGGAACTGGCAATGGTCCGAGGCCGAGTGGAAAATCTGGAGGGTCGGGTTGCCCTGTTGGAGGGTAGCCAATTCTCCACAACGACCAAGCTCCAGGGGTTAACCTTCTTCAACGTCACGGGCGCGACGGCGGGGGATGATGTCCGGGTGGAAGCGGGCAGTCTGGCGGGTCCCCGCGAAATTCGCCCTGCGGCTCGCTACAGTGACACGAATCGTCCGGTTGTCCTGCGGGTGACGGATGATCCGGAAATCACCTTCAGTAACTTAACCTGGCTTTCCTTCGTGACTTCCTTCACGGGCAAGGATCTGCTGGTCACCCAGTTGGCAGCGGGAAATGGCGATTCTCCGGCCAACTATTTCACCTCGGCGGGGCTGTATAACACCTATGGGGTGCCGTTTACCGATCAGACAGCGGGTCCAGAGATCAGTGGCAGTCGCAATGACGTGATCCTGCGGGAGTTTTTCTATGAATTCCCGGTGAGTGATAACTTCCGCTTGGTGGTGGGGCCACGGGTGAACTGGTATCGCTACTTTGATGGCAATGCCTTCACCTTTTTCCTCACGGGGGCCGGTAGTTTTAACTCGATCGGCAGCACCCTGACCAATACCCTCGATCGTGGGTCCGGGGTAGTTGGCCTGTGGAAGATGAGCGACCAATTTGCCTTCCACTTTGGATATCTGGGTGAGAACACGGAATTTCTACCTTCAGCCTTTGGGTTTAATACTTCCTCGAATCCCCGTACAGGGCTGTTCAGTGGCACCAACACGCTAACCGCAGAACTGACCTATTCCCCCAGCAAGAATGCCAACATTCGCCTACTGTACAACCGCTCGACCAGTGATCCGAATGTGCCGATCCAGGATGAGAATGGCAACATCACAGGTTTTGGGATTGGCGGTGCGACGGGGGAACCCATCTATGGGGTGGCGGATGATGGCTTTGGCGGGTCGATTAAACCGGCTTATGGGAATACCTTTGGGATTAGTGCCGACTGGTTGATTACGCCGCGCTTTGGGGTGTTTGGTCGCTATGGCTATGGCAATGTGCAAATCCGACCCAAGGATAGCGATCGCGATGGCGGTGACATCAACTCCCAAGCCTTCCAGGTGGGGCTGGCCTTCCCCGACTTGGGCAAGCGCGGAGCCTTAGCCACCCTCACCTTCCTCATGCCCTTTGATGTGCTGGATGGTCGTGAGTTCCTGGCAGCGGGCGGGGGCAATGGGGGCACCCAGTATGATCTGGAAGCCGCCTACTATCTCCCCCTATCGGGAAATATCGCGATCGTGCCTTCCCTCTACTGGATCTTCAATCCCAATAACTTTGACAATAACCCAACTATTTTTGTCGGCAATCTGAGAACCCAGTTTAATTTCTAGGAGATACGATGCAACGGTATTGGCGGGTATTGCGGCTATTTTGGGGGACGGCGATCGCGGCGGAGATGGAATATCGCCTGAATTTTGTCATTTCGGCACTCAGTAGTGTGGGGAATTTAGCGGGTAGCCTGTTTGGATTGTTTCTGTTTTACCGCACGGGCTATACCTTTCAAAATTGGTCCTGGGAGGAAGCCCTTCTGGTTCTGGGCATTTTCACCCTATTACAGGGGATTTCTAGCACATTACTGGTGCCGAACCTGAATCGGATTGTGACCCAGGTGCAGGAGGGAACGCTGGATTTTGTGCTGCTGAAACCCATTAGTAGTCAATTCTGGTTATCCACCCGCGCCATTTCCCCGTGGGGCGTACCGGACGTGTTGGCAGGCATTGCCGTCATTGCCTATGCAGGTAACCATCTGGAGATTGGGTTGCGGGCCTATCTTTTTAGCCTTTTACCCTTGCTGTGTGGGGTGCTGAGTCTCTACAGCCTGTGGTTTATGTTGGGGGCTACGAGTATTTGGTTCGTCAAGATTTATAACGTTACGGAGGTCCTACGGGGGTTGCTGGATGCTGGACGCTTTCCGATCGTCGCCTATCCGGCTGCCTACCGATTCTTTTTTACCTTTGTGATTCCGGTGGTTTTTTTAACCACTGTTCCCGCAGAGGCCATGCTCGATCGGGTTTCGGGGGGCTGGTTACTGGCAACAGCGGGATTAGCGATCGCTCTCTTGTATTTATCCCATCAGTTCTGGCAATTTGCACTGCGGTTTTACACCAGCGCCTCCAGCTAATTCAATATCGTGGGTGAAGCGATCGCCCCCTATGGCTGACGGATGGCTCCCCATCACAGCCCGCCATTCTGAATTAGTTACCGGGTATTTTCCTAAATACGATTGTCGCTCATTCCAGTAGGCAATATACAGATCAAACGTTTCCCCCTCTACAACAGCTTCTAGCAGGAGGGTTGGCTCAGTTTTGATGCGTTGGAAAAGGGCGATCGCCGCCGCTTTCGATGGTAGAAGCTGATGGTCCTAAGCTCCCAGTAAATCCTTAATAGATCGGCCATGACTGGAATAGGCTTCAAAGAAGTTGAGAAGGCTACGGTTCAGAAACTGCTTCATTTCCGGTAAGCTTTCCCGCAGCATGGAGCCTTCTCCATTGGGGACAATCAGCCGAGGGGGGGCGCAGAAAATCGTCAGGGGAACCACAGAAGTCACGGGTTCATTTTGTAAGAGATTACTTAACATCAATTCCGATGAACGCACCGCTCATATCATTTAATAGGCTCTTCTGAGTTTATGGAGTAAACCGTATAGGTAACTACACATCAAAGAGCC
>CAZHXN010000051.1:30881-31088 GCA_964536415.1 uncultured bacterium | reverse complement strand
ATTCAGCACAGCAGTCATGATCAGGGCTTCGCGGTTATTTTGGAAGCCAGGGACGGGGATCGCCAGATGGCAATAGGCATCAATGAGGGCCTGCATGGCCATCCAGGCATTGAGGAACAGTTGGGTATGGGGTAGATGCTTAAAGGCAGAAATCTCTTGTTCGAGTTGCCGATGCAGGTCAATGCGGCCACTGAGGGCGGAGCAGGA
>CAZHXN010000051.1:28752-30868 GCA_964536415.1 uncultured bacterium | reverse complement strand
TATTGGAGGTGCCGTATTGGAGAATGGCGTCGATCGCGGCTTGCTTAACAGCGTCCGACTGGACCAGCCCCAGCACGTCATTGCTGCAAAAGCTTAAAACCTTGGAACGTTGTCCACTGGGCACGGCCTCAATGTCCACCCAACTCCCCTGCTTGTGGTGACAAATATACTCATCTGGATAGAGACCATGCTTATAGATGGCCTGCATATACTCCTTAATTACTTCCACGATCTACTCCATTGACCGATGTTTAGACAGCCGATTCAGCGACAGGTTGGTGTCCCTCAGTACTCCCGTTTGGCGGTGCCACAAACTGTTTAGATTGTTGCATAAACTGTTCGTATTGCCCGATGATTACCCGCTGTAAGGCAAGGATTGCCGGGTTAATCTCCACGTAACGCCGCTGGGGGTTAGCCTGGTACGCTTGCTGTTCGCTGGCAACCATTGCCGCATCTTGGGCTAGAAAACGGCGAAACAACCAGCGATCGATCCCCTTGGCCAGGAGGCGGCCCACCGGTCCCCGGTTCACCCACGGCGGTAGGGGGAGTGGCAAGAACAGGAGCGAGAACGATCGCGTCAGGCTCGGTCCTACGGGCAAACGCATCAGATAGAGCGCCGATAGGCCGTCGAGGCAACTGCGATAGTGGGGGTACTGGTAGTGAATAGAGATGGTGCGGGTTGTCACAAGGTTCCCGGCCTGACTCAGCCCTAGCCAACGGGGTACCCACCCCTGGTAGGAGACCTGATAGTCAGCCATGACCTCCCGATCGGTTTGGGTCAGGTTTAGCAAGATAGGATCAAACCAACCCTGTAGTCCTCGATGCAGGAAACCGTGAAACACATCCAGTGCATTTTCGTTGCAGATCGAGAAATGGGCCTGGAAGCTAGCGGTAATTGGCACCAGCAAGTAGCGACGATCACCGAACTCTGGCACCTCCGGTAAGGCGCAGGTGTCGGCGCGGGTGGAATCACCGGGGAAAACCCAGAGAATGCCATATCGTTCACGGGTCGGATAGCAGCGGGTGCTGGCCGAGGGCAGCTTTTGCCCTGCCGGGAGATAGGGAACGTGAACGCAGGTACCGGTCGGGTCAAATGCCCAGCCGTGGTAAGGGCAAACCAGGCGGTCACCATCAACCTCCCCCTTGTGCAAAGCGACTCCCTTGTGGGGACAGGCATCTTCGAGGGCGTGGACCTGGCCCTGGGCATCGCGATACAGGGTGATCGCTTGCTGCCAAACGACGACGGGTAAAGTCTGACCGGGCTTGAGTTGGGCTGACCAACCCACGGGATACCAATAGTTAGGATTAATCCCAACGGTACGGACGCGATTTTGGATGACTTGACCTTGCAGGCGAGGAGCCGATTTCATCCGAGCTTCGTCCTCATTACGTCTTTCTGCCACACCTGACTTTCACGCCAGCCATTATACTATTGGGACGCTGATCGACTACAGCCCACAGCAGCAAAAGCCGTCTTAGAAGGACAGTGCTCGAAATCCCTTTTCGCGGTCAATCCTTTTCGCGGTCAATCATTAAGCCTCAGTCCCAGCGGCTCGCAATTAGCAACGGTATGACTGATCCTGCCACCCTGCACTCCCAGGGACGCTTCGCGTTCATTAAACCAGAACAGCGCCCAATCCTACTGGTGATGTTGGCGGCGGGCGGTTTGACCAGCGTTACGGGAACGATCGTGGCTCCCCTGTTCCCGGAAATCGTGGCCACACTCCAGGTAGATGCCCGTTGGGCCGGTCTGCTCGTCAGTATGCATACGCTGACGACGGCTCTCTTCAGCCCAGTGTGGGGGATTCTGGCCGATCGTATTGGCAAGGTGAAGGTTTTGGTGCCCTCTCTCCTGGCCTATGCCCTGTTTGGCGCGATCGGGGCCTATATGACCAGTTTTGAAAGCTTGCTGCTCTCGCGGGCGCTGGTGGGGATGGCCAGTGCGGGGATTGCGGCGGCCAGTATTGGGGTGTTGAGCAGTCTCTATGAAGGGGAGTCCCGCACTAAGCTGATGGGCTATGCCACCAGTGTCCTGTCGGTGGCGACGATTATTTTCCCGATCTTGAGCGGGGCGATCGGACGGACCTGGGGTTGGCAGTGGGCTTTCGCTCTTTAT
>CAZHXN010000051.1:25777-28742 GCA_964536415.1 uncultured bacterium | reverse complement strand
GATTCCGGTGGCGGTGGCCGCAATCTGGATTCTGCGTGAACCCGAAGCCCCCCAGGCAGCAGCGGTGCGCTTAGGTCAAATGCAAGCATTACAGCAAACTTTGCAACGTTCGGAGGTGCTGGTCCTGTTTCTGGGGCTGGGGTTGGCTTCGGTCCTCTTTTACATCGTGATTATTTATGCGCCTCTGCATTTCCGGGCGGCGATCGGGGCGGATACCTTGCTCAATGGTTTGATCTTGGCATCGCGGGCGGTTGGCGCAGCGGTGATCTCGGCAGTGGGGGCGAGTCGATTGGCGAGTCGGATAGGATCTACCCATGCGATCGCCCTAGGGTTTGGCTTGATGGCGTTAACGCTAGTCACCATTCCAACCCTAACGTTTGTGCCCTGGATTGTGCTAACGGCACTCCTGTTTGGGGTAGGTTTTGGCATTATCATGCCGAATCTCTATAGTGTGCTCTCGGATCTGGCCCCTGATCGGCAGCGGGCGGGGGTGTTGGCGATCGGGACAGGCTGCTCCTCCCTGGGCCAATTTATCTCGCCGCTGCTGTTGGGTCCGGTTTGGCAACAGGCGGGGATTGCGGTGTTCTATGTGGGCGGGGGAGTTGCGATCGCGATCGCGCTCTTGAGTGGCTTATCCCGCCGGACCCAGGGAGCGGGGTTGCCCCCCGTGGATTAGTCACCCACAGCCTGGGCAATACTCAGTCTCATGCTTAGGTCCCGCTCTGGCGATCGCCCATTGAATCGGCGCGCATACAATAAGCATAGCCCTTAAAACATAGCGCTTCCCCAGGTATGACTCCCCCCCCCCCATCTCCCACCTTAGTTCCCAGTGATACCTGGATACCAGCCACTTGGGCAGAATTCCTCCAGATTGTGGACGACCCAGCCTATGGTAAGTCGAAAGGCTACTATTGTCATGGCCAGATGCGATTAGAAATGCAGTTATCGGTTGGCTTCGACCACAGTAAAGATCACAGCGTGATTTCCCTAGCAATCAACCTGTTTAGTATTTTTAAGGCGCTCTCATTTATAGAATTAGATAACTGTTCTTTCCGTAAAACGGGGTATGCCGAATTTCAACCAGACTTAGCCTATTACGTGGGTACCAAGGCTAAGGCTATTCCCAGTGGTACCGATGTCGTGAATCTAGATCAGTATCCTGTGCCGGATCTGGTCGTGGAAGTGGCGAAGTCGTCCCTGCTGGACGATCGCACAGTGAAGCGAGTGCTTTATGAAGACATGGGAATTGCTGAATATTGGATTGTAAAGGTGGAAACGGCGGCGGTATTGGCCTACCAGATGAGCGATCGCGGGAGTCAACGCATCGATGTTTCGCTCGTGTTTCCTGGGTTGGCAATTGCGACTTTAGACCAAGCGTTACAACAAAGCCGCACCAATGACCAGTCGCAGGTGGGAGCTTGGTTAATGACTCAGTTTCAACCCACTACCTGCTGCTAACCCTGCCGGAGGTGGGGGCAGGGGACAGCTGATCCCAGGCAACATAAAGATTCGCAAGCAAAGACACTACCCTCCGCAAAGGGAGGGCTAGGGCTGCAGGAGAAGGTAATGCTTCTGCGCAGACGCAGTTTAATTAGTGATCGTTCAGTTTAATGAGTGCGGTCTACTTAAGGATTTTAGACGTTTCAGGCTAAAGCCCAAACCGCAAACGTTGCATCACTCTGGTTATATCTTCCCCATTAGTTATAGTGTGCTGCACCTATCGTTCTTCCCTCCGCTAGCAGTTGACACCTATTCTCTATTCTCGCTTTCCAAGTGTGCGATCTCGCTTTCCAAGCGCTCGAGCGAGAAGGTCGCCGCTGCCCTCACTTGGGGGTGGTTATCTTTGGCGAGATACCGGAGGGCCGCTACACTTTTGGGGCTGGGGAGGTGACCCAGGGCTTCGGCTAGACGCTGACGGGTAAGCCAGTCTTCGGATTGGGCAAACTTGAGAATGGCCTCAACGGCATCCAGGGCGCGAATTTCTCCGATCGCCGCGATCGCAGCCTGTTGAATGACGACATCTTCACTGTCCAGCGCTTGCACTAGGACAGTCTGGGCGCGGGGGTCCTGAAGATTGCCAAGGGCGACGGCGGCACTAAAGCGCACCAGCCATTCCGTATCTTCATAAAAGGCCCGGACCAATGGCTCGAAGGCTTGACGATCGCCCAGATAGCCCAGGGCACCAGCGGCAGCAGCCCGTACCCCATAGTCAGTATCGCTGCCGAGTAGTTGTGCTAATAGGGGCAAACATTCCGCCGTTGGCTTAATCCCTAGGGCAAAGACAGCCATTGAGCGAATCTGTAAGCTTTCATCCGTCAAAACTTTCTTAATGAGGGGCACGGCTTCCTCCGCAGGAACATCCCGCAGGGAAACCAACGCTAACATGCGATCGCGGGAGTTTTCGCTTTCCAGTTGGGTGGCGATCGTTTCGAGGTTGAAGAGGGGCATGATGAGGATTCTTTACATTTGTTTACACTCTCATTATAGAAATAATCTACGATTCGCACACTGCCCAGCCAGGGGTCTCATGCTTGTTCCGACAGGGCAGCAGGCTGGCGTGTTCCCCATAAATAAATCGCGCCGGAGAGGAGCGTCAGCATCACCGCTAGCCAGAACAAGACTAAGGTTGGGACGTGCCACCCAGGGGGGAGCGGGGCGATCAGCAGCGCGATCGCGGCGATTTGGGTGACGGTTTTGAGCTTGCCCCAAAGATTGGCTCCGGTAACCTGGGTCTGATTGACACGCCAGCCCGCGATCGTTAATTCCCGCGCCAGAATGAGAAAGACCCCCCAAGCAGGGACCTGCCCCAACTCCACTAGGGCCAATAGGGGAGCTAGGACTAACAACTTATCCACCAGGGGATCCAGAAATTTACCTAAATCCGTCACTTGGTTCAGACGACGCGCCAGGTAACCATCCACCCAATCCGTCCCCGCTGCCAGGAGAAAGATCCCCAAACCCACCC
>CAZHXN010000051.1:21904-25761 GCA_964536415.1 uncultured bacterium | reverse complement strand
CTGAGAGTAGATAGAGCAAGCCAGGAACCGCGAGGAGACGGGAAAGGGTAATCCAGGTGGGCAGGTTCATTGTTCAAACCGTCGCATCAAATAGGCCACCCCAAAGTCGCCGTTCGGATGCTGCTTTAATGTCTCTGCCAGCTCAAAAAGCTTAGCCGCTAGCTCTGGGCCGAGCTTATCGATCGTGGCCTGCCGTTCCTGATCTGCCTGGGCTTTTTCCCGGACCCGTGCCTGCCATTCGCTCGAAAACAGCCGCTCGATCGTTGTATGGAGTCCTAGTTTTTCCAGTATCTCCCATTCGCCGTGATCACACCAAATCCCGGCACAATTGGGGCACCGTTCCACATAAAACGGCGTAGACAAGGCCACCTTGGCACGGGCGAGATAGTGATTGCATTCTGGGCACAGAGCAGCCTTGGTATCAAAGGGCGATTGCACGAAATCCACATCCAGAACAGGGGACAATGCCTGGGGCAGCGCCTCAAGCTTAGGCTGGGTCGCTTGCCAAGCTTCATAGTCAGCCGAGCGAATCCAGGTCCCCTTACAATCCGGGCAGGACTGGACAGGGAGATGTTCAGCTAGGGTGTTGGGGACCAGCGGAGTTTTGCGATCTTTAGGACACTGCACAGGGATACGTTGAAAAGCCACCAGTACCCCATGATGCTGGATGGGGGGACATTAAGCAATTGGGATGTCAGAGAAATGCTCACTACCCTTTACGAGCCGCCTTTCTGGCCTTCTCCTTCTCCTTCTGTTTTGCCCGTTTGGCTTCCGCTTTAGCGGCCTTCTCGGCTTCGATCGCGGCTAGTCGGACTTTTTCCTTCTCTTCGGCCACTTTCTCCAGGTAGTAGTGATAGTCCCCCAAATAGACCTGGAACTCACCCTCGCGAATTTCCACAATTTTGGTTGCCACCTGGGAGATGAAATAGCGATCGTGCGAGACCAGAATAACAGTTCCATCGTAGTGCTGGAGCGCTTCCTCTAGAACTTCTTTGGCAGGAATATCAAGGTGATTGGTAGGTTCATCTAAGAGAAGAAGATTGGCCGGTCGCAGAAGCATTTTCGCCAACGCCAATCGTGCTTTCTCTCCCCCACTGAGTGCTTTAACTTGTTTGAAAACGGTATCTTCGCTAAAGAGAAAGCGGCCAAGGAGGGTTCGGACTTCCTCATTTTTCCAATCGGGAACCTCGTCGTGGATCGTATCGAGGACAGTCTTCTCTAGATCCAGAGCTTCAGCCTGGTTTTGTTCAAAATAACTAGGAATGACATTATGTTCGCCCAGTTGTACTTTCCCCTCGGAGGGGGCCTCCATCCCCATAATCAAACGCAAAATGGTGGATTTGCCCGATCCATTGGGACCCAGAAACGCAATGCGATCGCCGCGCTCCACCAGTAAATTGGCTCCCAGGAACAGGATCTTGTCGTCGTAGGTATGGACCAGATCATCAATTTTCACGACAACCCGCCCGCTGCGGGGGGCGGGGGGAAAGCGAAAATGGAGGGTTTTGAGATCGGAAATTGGGGCCTCAATGCGCTCCACCTTGTCCAGTTGTTTTTCCCGGCTTTTGGCCTGGGTACTGCGAGTGGCACTGGCTCGGAAGCGATCGATAAATACCTGTTGCTTCTCTAGTTCTTTCTGCTGTCGCTCAAAGGCACTGAGTTGGGCTTCCTTTTGTTCTGCCTTTTGTTGCAAATAGGCCGTGTAATTTCCTAGGTAGGTGGTCGAAACCCCGCGCTCAGTTTCCACAATCTGTGTACAGAGCCGATCGAGGAACTCGCGATCGTGGGCCACGATCACCATCGGCGTCGTTAAGTTCTTGAGATAGGTTTCTAACCATTCGATCGTTTCCAGATCCAGATGGTTAATCGGTTCGTCCAACAGGAGAATATCTGGCTCCTGCAGGAGAATTTTGCCCAAACTGATGCGCATCTGCCAGCCGCCACTGAAGGCACTCACTAGGCGATCGCCGTCCTCCGCCTCGAACCCCATTTCCCGCAGAATCTTCTCAATCCGCGCTTCGAGACCATACCCATCCACGGCTTCAAAGTGACGTTGCGCCCGATCCAACTGGTGAATGAGGTCTTCTAGCGCCTCCGGGGATGCCTGCTCCATCTGGTGCTGAAGTTCGGTCAACTGGTGTTGGGCCTGATTGGCTGCCGTAAAGACCTGCCACAACTCCTCCCGCACCGTCCGGCTGGGGTCAACATCAAACTCCTGGGATAAATAGCCGATGTGCAAGTTCGCCGGTCGGATAATGTTGCCTGCGGTTGGCTCAATCTCCCCGGTAATAATCTTCAGTTGGGTGGATTTCCCCGCTCCATTCACGCCCACTAAGCCGATGCGATCGCCCGGTTTGACTTCCCAATTGATATCCTTCAGCACTTCACCCGTGGGGTAGGTTTTATTGATGTGTTCCAAGCGCAGCATCTAGCATTCTCCAAAAAGCAGGGTAAGGATAGGGGAAGACCTTCTAAATTGTAAACTTTTTGCAACAGTAGCAGAATAACTGCGTGCCCCGCTTCTCTAGGACAAGAGATGGGGGGAGGGGAATCGCAGCGATAGTGTCTAGCGATCGGGGTTCATCGCCGGTGTCACGGATGGGGGGGCGGTTGTCACCTGTCCATTACCACTCTCCTGCACAGACGCGGCGCTAACAGGCACAGTGGAGGGAGGGGGTGGGCTGGGAATCGTCAGATCTTGGAACGGGAAACTCACTGGCACTTCTTCCACAGCGGGCAGTTTTTCCAGCACCAGAGGGGCATCGGCCTGCTGGCTGAGCAAGTCCTGCTTGCTGTCCCCGGATAGACGCTTCAACAGAACCGGTTTGGGGGCATGGAGCAGGTAGATGATGCGATCGCCCGCTCGCCATTCATCGGCGGCAGCGATCACCTGGAGTTGATCCTCCCGTTCCAGCAATAAGGGCAAGAGTTCCTGGGAGCGGATCAATGCCTTGAGGTGGGCCTGCTGAAACAAAAACCCCTGTTCCCGCAACACCGTTTCCCCCAACTTGACGCTGCCCTCGGTCATATAGTCATTCCAGACTTTCAGGGATAGACCAGGTAAAAAGGCTTGCTGCACCTTGGATTTACTAGCATTGGCACTGGTATCCACATCAGGGGGGAAGAGGGCGAGGGTGCGGGGGGGCTGGAACTCTTCAACGGCTTTTTCCGCGACCACGGCGTTGACTTCCCCATTGCTGGTGAGCACCAGGAAGGTTCCCACCTGTGGGAGGCCCGCTTTTTCCAGGGCTTCTGCATCCAGGGCACTGCTGACAAAGGAGCGCAGATTTTTCTCAGCGGCCTCGCGACAGGCTTCGGCATTACTATCAATCAGTACCACAAATTCCCCCCGCTCCTGGAACAGACGGGCAATCAGGCGGCTAATCGGATTGGAGCCAACGATCACAGCCCCCGTCGCCTGGGTGGAGGTAATCCCCAACAGTTTCGCCAGCACCCCTGCCGTTAGGCCCTGACAGAAAACCGTCAGGATAATCGTGAGAAACACGAGTGCTTTGATCGAGTCACCACCATTAATGCCTTTCTCGGTCAGTAAAATCGCAAACAGGGACGCCACAGAAGCCGAGACAATCCCACGCGGAGCCACCCAACTGAGGAACAATTTTTGTCGCCAGGTGAGGTGACTGGTCCAAGTGCAAAGCCAGACGTTGAGGGGCCGCACCAGGAACATTAGGGTTAACACCGTCAACGGTCCCCCCCACCCTAGGGCAAACAGACTGGCGATCGACAAATCCGCCGATAACAGGATGAAGAGCACGGAGACGCAAAGGATCGTCAATTGCCCCTTAAACCGCCGGATCAGCCGTTCCTCTGGCACTTCCGAAGCCCGCAGGACAATC
>CAZHXN010000051.1:0-21894 GCA_964536415.1 uncultured bacterium | reverse complement strand
TAGCCATCAGCCCCGACTCTGCCTGAATACTTTGGGCCAGCCCAAAGAGACCCCACAACCAGGCCAGAACGACTAAACTCGCCAGCCCCTCGCTTAAAAACCGCGATCGCTTCAGAAAAACCCCCAGCAGCCAACCTCCCGCCGCCCCAATGCCCGCCCCAATCCCCAGGCGGAGCAACAAGCCGCTGACGATCGGCCACACCTCCGTATCGCCATTGAGAATAATATCCAGCACCACCACCGCCAGGATTGCCCCCACCGGATCGATCAGGACGCCTTCCCCCTCCAGGAGCGTGGCCACGGAACGATCCACTTTTACCTGCCGTAAGAGGGGATTGATGACTGTGGGTCCTGTGACAACGACTAATGAGGCAAACAGGAACGCGATCGGCCAGGGGAATTCGCCCAACCAATGGGCTGCCATGCCACCGCTGACCAGGGTGATCAGGGTCCCGATCGTCACCAGATTGCGCAAACTCGTAGACACCCGGCCCAACTCCCGCAGTTCTAGGTTGAGACCGCCTTCAAACAGGATCAGGGCGACAGACAGGGCCACGATCACCTCCAGGCCATTGCCCAAAAGGGTGGGATGCAGAACCCCCAGACCACTGGGTCCCAGCAGAATGCCAAATAACAACAGAAAAACGATGCCGGGAACCCGCAGGTACTCGGCCAGGACTTGGGCGCTAATCCCCGCAATCACAGTTAAGACCATGAGCAGGGTTGTGTTGAAGGAAACTTCCATGCGTAGCCATTCGTTTACGATCTTGGCGGTCGTTCAGCGCTCAGCCTACTCAGCCGTATCCCCCAGGCGTTCGGTCGTTCTCCATCTTAGTATCTTTGCCTAGAATCCCCAAGTTCCTTTACGACCCTTCGTGCCCTGGGCGTCTTAGGGGTCCATCACCCCAAGGCATATAAAGCCCCTCAGAAACCTTCCCACCTATTCGCGGAGTAACAAGTAATAAAGCTGCCCGGTGGCATTGACCAGCCCCGCCCGATCGCCCGCTGCTGGGCCGGTTCCCATGAACACATCCACCCGGCCCGGTCCTTTAATCGCACCGCCCGTATCCTGATCTAGCACATACCGACTGACAAGCTGTTGTTCTAAGCTCCCCTGGCGGTTTCGCTCTGGCAGTTGGGTGTGGATCAGGGCAAGGGCACCGGACGGAAAGAGTGTTTTATCCGTCGCGATCGAGCGGCCCGGCAGCACCGGCACCCCAATACTTCCCGTGGCGGGGGCACCGTGGGTCTCCTTAAAAAAAACAAACCGCTGATTCCGGGGCAGGTAAAGATCTAACTCATCCGGGTGCTCCCGGAAGTATTGGACCAAGCGCGGCAGGGTCAATTTCTCCAGGGTAAACTTGCCCGCGTTCACCAGTTCCCGGCCAATGCCCACGTAGGGATAGTCGGTCCGTCCGGCATACCCCACCGTCAACGTGCGACCATCGGTCAACTGGAGGCGGGCTGATCCCTGCACTTGCACCAGGAAAGCTTCCAGGCGATCGCGCAACCACACCAGTTCTAACCCTCGTAGGGGTCCCTGGGCAAACTGCAAGCCATCGGCTCCTTCCAATTGCAGCCGCGTAGGATGGGGGCGGGGCCATTGCTCTAGGGCAGGTGGACGGCGGAACAGCGGATACCGGTACTCAGCCGTGGGCACCCGGCTGGCACGATAGGTGGGTTCAAAATAGCCCGTAAAGCCCACCGTTCCCTGACCATCCTGGCCGATCGCCTGATAAAAGATAAATTCCTGGGCCACTGCCCGTTGTAACGCCCTTGCGTTGGGCTGGGTCAACACAAGCTGCCGAAACCGTTGCAGACTACGTCGCACCCGCGATCGCAAAGCCGCAGGAGAAGGGTTGCCAAAGGCGGTGCGATCGATCTTCTGGTAATCATTCACGGCCCGATCGCTGGCGAGGTATCGCAGGCTATGGTCGATCGCCCGCAGGAGGGTCGCACGTTCACCCGGTTGACCCAGTTGACGCCAAATCGCATCGTCCTGCCCTAAAAGCGGATCAGCGCAACACGGATCGGCGGCGATCGCGTCCACAGGAACTGGCCGCAACGGCGGCGCTGCGGCCCCTAGGCGACTCTCTCCTAGCACGACACTCAAGCCGATCAGCATGGTTGTGATCGCCCGCTTGGCATCCATTTTTGACAACTGCCAGCAATGCATGAACCAGCGCCTAGAAGCGATCGACGCTAGAACTGAAGACCGGCTCCACCCGAATCGCCAGAATACTGGAGGGGCGGGCCACCATGTACTCCCCTTGCAGGTTCTTAATGGGGACCGTGATGAAATCATCTGAGGTGGCCTTGGGCATCAACTCGCTGTTATACCACTTCTGAAAATCCTGAATGGTGGGGAAGCGCACTTCTTCCCGATGGCCACCCTTGAGCAACAGGTGCACAGCAAACTCCGATGGCTTAGGCATAGTAACGGCTTTTCCTGCTTGAACGCTTCGCCCCTATTATGCAGGCGCACTGGAACTAGGGGAACAAATTGTAACGTTTCAGTTGCGCAGCGATCGCCTCTGGCAGGGTGCGGTGCAACTCTGCGGCTGTTTTGAACGCTAAGCGTTGCTGGCTGGGTAAGTCGAAGAGAAACTGTCCCGGTAGATCGGGGCGTTCCATCTGGACGGTCAAAATTTGCTCGGTATGTTTGCTGTGGAGAGCGTAGCCCATTTCAACGCACACCGCCGGGTTGGGCAACACCTGGGGCGGATCGGTGGGCAGTTGGGCGATCGGCGTGGTATCGGCAATGAACAACAGACTGGTCCGAATTTTCCGCATCAAGGTACTATTCAAACGCACCGGCCCTTCCCCCAGCCGATGGGATTCCGTTAGCGTTAGGGGCAGCCGGGATGTTTCGTTAAGGGTTTGGAGAGTCTTCTCTAGTTCAGCGCGGATGCGATCGCCCGATTCGGGATACTCAGTTTGGTAACAGAAGAAAATACTGGGTTCTAGGTGGGCCATCACTTCCCGTTTGGTGAAGTAGATCTCGTGACTCACCAGATCAATGTTGGCAATGCTATAGCCACCGCTACCTTCAATATAAAACTCGACGACATCCCCCTCCAGATAAAGTTGGAACCAGTCGGACTGTTTGACCGCTTCCACTTCATCTAAGAAATCTGCCCGAAGAGCCGACTTCAGCAAACTATTCTTACTCAGTCGCAGATCGTGGGGACGCTTTTCCAGTTCGCGGAGGGGTTCGTATTCGCGAAGATACCAGGCTTTGAGCGCAATAATCGCCATAACATTTTCAAAAACTTTAAAACAACAACACCCCTGTCCTACTCGCTAAGTCAGATCCCCATTTTCCTCATCACTACTTGGAGGCTTACTAGGCGATAAATCAACCTGTTAAGTTCGCTCCCTGTTGGTCTAATCGAGGATCTATTAGTTTTCGGAAGAGGTGTTGCCAGACGAGACAGATAGAACTGAAATTGACCTTTCTCCTTTGCTAGAGGTTTATCTGCCAGGGAAGCTCTTCGCTTCAATTCCTACTATAAAGGGACAATCCCGAAGACTCAAGGGATTTTAACCAAAGTTAACCAATCACGAGATGAATGACTCAGTTCTAGAAACTAGCTGTGCTTAGCCTTAGGTACGCAAGTGGAATTAAGCCAGTCCCGCGATAACAACGTGGAGACCCCCCTGGATAGACAAAATTTTTCTCCCTCAGTGACCTGAGTTTGCTAAAATAAGAAACATCTAAAATTGGCTATTGTTTTGCCTCATGGCTAAGGGGCAAAGAATGGGCTGGCAGGTGCGTGTTTTCTGGGAGAAGTGCGATCGCGGATTGTGGGGTCTACCCAGGGCTTAGTGATGCTTATGGGCGATACAGGTTTGTTTTTTAAGAGAAGCCTTGGGTGTAGTCAGGAAACCGCATCAAGTAGGGGGTTTAACGAACAAAAGACAAAAGATCATAGGGTAAGTCATAGGGTAAGTTGAGTCAAACGTAGTGGGACCCCATTAGATGTTAGGGGATGAGGGTCTTACCGATCGGTGCTGGATCTGCCTGTGAGGGTGTGATGGTTTGGGGAGTGTCCAGAGGCGCGAGCATCCTTGCCACAGGGACTGAGGGAAGTCAAGCCCACTGGGGGAGCTAGATCGAGCCAGTCCGAAAAGTGTCCAGAGGGTAGGCCCGATCGCCGGGGGGCGCTTTAGGCTGAGAGTTGTTAACCCATTCCTATCCGGCTATGCCTGAAGCCCTATGCCTGAAACGGACGGAGGTTGCCGGGGAATGGCTGAATATCTCAGACCGATAGCGATCCCCATGACGACGCAACTGCATACTCCTGAGTCCAACCGGGTGCTGCCCCTTGTCCCGCACGCACCCATCCATCGATACGCCAAGGATGGCGGGAAGCCAGCCCATGTTTCGCCCTGGTTGTTCCCCATGCTCTATGCATTAGGACGGCATGTGGTTTTACCTGCCTACTTCGGCAAGATTGAGGTCATCGGGATTGAGAATATCCCCCCGCGTGGCCCTGTGATTCTGGCCCCGACCCATCGATCGCGGTGGGACGGATTGGTGGTGCCCTATGCAGTGGGCCGAGCCACTAACGGGCGCAACCTACGCTTTATGGTGACCGCCGATGAGGTGCGAGGGGTACAGGGCTGGTTTATTCGGCAAACGGGCGGTTTCCCCGTCAATACCCGGAATCCAGGGGTGAGCAGTTTACGGCATGGCATTGAAATTCTGCAAGACCAGGACATGCTGGTGATCTTTCCGGAGGGGGGGATCTTCCGGGATGGCCAAGTGCACCCGCTCAAACCGGGGTTAGCGCGTCTGGCCCTGCAAGCCGCAGCCCTGCAACGAGAAGCGGGCGCAGCCACGGGTATTCATGTGGTGCCGATGAGTTTGCAGTATGGCCACACAATCCCCTGCTGGCGCTGTGGGCTTACCGTCAAAATTGGGACACCGTTGGCGGTTGACACCTACACTGATGGGCCGCGTAAACCCATGGCGAAAAAATTAACGGCGGATCTGGCCGCAGCCCTAGAGAACCGCGATCGGGCCTAATGCTTCAACCCCTTTCCAGTCAAACCCATGATAACGCTGTATCAAATCAAACCGGCTTTCCAGAGAGTACTTCGGCCTCTGGTGCATCAGTTAGCCCAGGGGCACATTTCCCCCAACGAGGTCACCGTCACGGCCCTGATTTTATCCGGTGTGACGGGACTTGCGATCGCGGCTTTTCCCCAATCGCCGACCCTCTTGTTAGCGTTGCCGGTGATTTTTGCGGGGCGGATGGCCCTGAATGCGATCGATGGGATGTTAGCGCGGGAGTATGACCGGGCGACCCCCTTGGGGGCCGTGCTCAATGAACTGGGAGATGTAGTCGCAGACACCGCCTTATATTTGCCCTTTGCCCGAATACCGGGGATGCCGGCTCCCTGGGTTGTCGGGGTCGTGGTGCTGGCGATCATTACCGAAATGGCCGGTGTCTTAGCCTGGGCAATGGGTCAGTCGCGCAGCTATGCCGGTCCGCTGGGGAAAAGCGATCGAGCCTTAGTGTTTGGTCTGATCGCCGTGGCCTTAGGGTTGGGCCTGGAACCGGGGGCTTGGCTAGGGGGAGTGTGGTTCGGGGTAGTGAGTTTGCAGGTGTGGACCATTTTTAATCGCGTACAGGTGATCCTCCAGGAGGTTTCCCCATGTTCGTAACCCTGCCACTGCCGGTGCTTTATACCTTAGCGGCTATTTACAGCCTGTTGATCATGGCCACAGTCACGGTCTATGGCCTTGCCGCCTATCAACCCGAAAAAGACTGGACAGAATTAAAAAACCGGATGCGATCGTGGGGGATCATCATTCCGGTCTTCACCCTGGCCTTGCTGCTGAATCGGACGGCCTCGCTCGTTTTTTTCGGTATCCTAAGTTTTCTCGCGCTGAAGGAATACCTTTCTCTCATCCCGACTCGTCAGGCCGATCGCCACGTGCTCATTTGGGCTTATCTGGCCATTTGCCTTCAATACTTTTGGGTTTACATCGGGTGGTATGGGATGTTTCTAATTTTTATCCCGATTTATATGTTTTTGTTCCTGCCCATGCGCATGGTCTTGATTGGTGAAACCCAGGGATTTTTACAAGCGATCGGCACACTGCAATGGGGGTTAATGCTCACCGTGTATACCCTTAGTCATCTGCCCTATCTTCTGCGGTTAGAACCCATCGCGCAGACGGCAGTGGGCGGTGTGGGACTCCTCCTTTATCTCGTGGTCTTAACCGAAGTCAATGATATTGCCCAATTCATTTTTGGTAAGTCATTCGGTCGTTATGCGGTCATCCCCAAGGTCAGTCCAGGGAAAACCGTTGAAGGGTTATTGGGGGGTATCTTGACGACAACGATGTTAGCGATCGGCCTTGCACCCTGGCTGACTCCTTTTAGTTACCTCCATGCCACCTGTTTAGGGCTGCTCTTGAGCTTAACGGGGTTTATCGGTGATGTAACGGTTTCGGCTCTGAAACGGGATTTAGGCATTAAAGACAGTGGTACCCTGTTACCTGGTCATGGCGGAATTTTAGACCGCATTGATAGTCTCACCTATACGGCCCCCCTCTTCTTCCACTTCACTGTCTATTTCTATTATCGAGGGCAATGGCTATGAAGCGGACAGGGTATTCGATGCTCAAAGTACTCGTTTTTCTTCTCCTAGTGAGGCCCCTAGTCTGGTGGATTCTAGGATTACACATTCGCGATCGTCACCATTTACCACGTGCTGGGCCAGCCATTTTAGTCGCTAACCATAATAGTCATCTGGACACCCTAGTCCTCATGTCTCTTTTCCCATTAAGCAAACTCTCTCAAATCCACCCCGTGGCAGATGAAGCTTATTTCCTACACCAAAATCGTTGTCTAGCCTGGATTGCACGCCATATTTTTGAGATTATTCCCGTAACCCGTGAAGTGCTAGGAGCAGATGCTCATCAGAAACTGTGTGTTCAGCGAGCCTTTCTTAAAACCTGTAGCGCAGCCCTAGCGCAAAACCATATTTTGATCCTCTACCCGGAAGGTAGCAGAGGCGAACCCGAAGTTATCAGTAATTTCAAAAGTGGCATTGCTCACCTGGCAAAACACCATCCCAATGTACCGATTATTCCCATCCATCTCAAGGGACTGGGCAAAGCTCTCCCTAAGGGAGACCCCCTCTTGGTTCCTTTTTTATGTCAGGTGACGATTGGTGAATGTCTCTATTGGAATGGGGGAAAACAGGCTTTCCTGGAACAGTTGAGCGATCGTATCTCTACCCTGGCTACCTGTTGAACCATTCACAATTCTGTAAAGGCAGGTTTTCGTTCATTCCTGGCTTGATTCCTGGCTTGTAAAGACAATCCTGGCTAAGCCTGAATCGGGTTCATCCTCCCTTTTTACCCCCAGTCTAAATCTCCTGACCAGGAAGGGTGAGGAACTTGGAAATCTGGCTTCCCTTCACCCCGAAGGAGGCGTTGTAGGATGGGCGCTACCTGTTGTCAAACTGCAATGCTCTCATCTACCCCTACCCAAACCCTAAAACTTTCTCCGAGGTGACTATGCGACATCAATCTTCTGTCAAATCTCTGGCTCCTAGCTATGAAATGTTGCGTAAACCCTTGCCTCTTTGGCATCCTAAGGGTTGGTATTACCATTTCTTGCGTCTTGGCTTAAAAACCGTCGGTCAACTGTCGAATGGCATCCGATTGGGGTTTCGGTATGGCTTTGATTCGGGTGTGATGCTGGAGTATGTTTATCGCAACCAACCTAGTGGCATTACCCCTGTGGGTAAGATGGTCGATCGCATCTATCTCAGTGCTCAAGGCTGGCAAGGTATCCGCCTCCGGGGCCAGCTATTGAAACGTATTCTTCATCAAGCATTGGCAACTTACCAGCAGCACGAGACTCCCTGTGTTTTGCTCGATGTTGCCTGTGGCGGTGGTCGCTATGATTTGGAGGTTTTGCAACACTTCCCAGCAGGGACAGTAACAGCTATTTTGCGGGATTATAAGTTAGAAAATGTGGAGAAAACACGCCAACTGGCTGCTGAACTGGGTGTCCATGCTGTAGTAGAGCAGGCCGATGCGTTTAGTGATGCTGACCTCGATCGCGTGCAACCAGCCCCCAATGTGATTGTTGTTTCAGGTTTGCACGAAATTTTACCGGATGATGCGTTAATCCAGCGCCATTTCCAGCAACTATATCAACGGCTGGCCAGCCCTGGAACCCTGATTTTTACCATTCAACCCGATCATCCCCAAGTGGAATTAATTGCCCGCACCCTACCCGCCCATACGGGCAAAGCGTGGGCCATGCGGCTACGCCCGTGGGAACAAACTCAACAGTGGGCCGAGGCCGCAGGCTTCCAAAATTTTCGCATTTACAGGGAACCCACAGGGATCTTTGGGGTGGTTACAGCGGAGAAGTTGAGTTAGTACCATAACCGTAACATTTCGCGACGTTAGTAGTAACGACTTTAGTCGTTTCAGGCTAGAGCCAGCACAACAAAAGTTTCATAATTAATTATGTGCTATATAAGTGAACTATCTTCCCTTCCCTTGCTAACCAACTGGTCTCTGACCCGCAATGGTTAGTCTAGGGACGCTGCATAAGCGGGCTATCCTCCCTTCCATTGGTGACCACGGCTGCAAGCCGATTGATCGGGATCGAGTACCGGCCAAAGGCAGGGGCTATTGGCTGATGTACTCCCTGTGCGGGTTGACGCTAGCGCAATTTGCCCGCATAGTTGAGGGCATGGTCCAGGGTGTCAACGCATACGGGAATGTTGTCGGGTAGATGTTACGCTGTACTGACAGTCCCGGCGAAGCACTGGGATGATGGCGGATTTTTGAGCGGATTTCCGTGCATTTCCCCTATGAACAGTCATGAATCTTGCTGATTGCTACCGGGTATTAGGGTTACGATCGGGCGCGGCGGCGGCGGATGTGAAGGCGTCCTATCGGCGATTGGCACGGCAATATCACCCAGATGCCAATCCTGGCGATCAGCAGGCCCATGAGGTGTTTCTGCGGATTACGGAAGCCTATAAGGTGCTGATGAAGGCTATTCCGATGGCTGAGGGGGATGTGTCGCCAAGCTCACCGCGACAAACGGCAGAGGGGACGGCAACGGTTGGCGGGGGACGCCCCCTGAGTGCGGTGGAACAACAATTGAAACAGTCTGCCTATCAACAACTTCAGGTGTTACTCAAGCAACAACGCTTTCCGCGAGCAATTGCACTGGTGGAGGGGTTGGCACAGCGGCTTTCCCAGGATATGGAGGTGCGCCAATGGCAGGCGATCGTCTATCAACGCTGGGGGCGCTATTTGATTAAAGAACACCAGTTTGATAAGGCTAGGGTCTATCTACAAAAAGCGTTGCGGGTTGATCCTCATAATCGGTCTCTAGCGATCGAAGTCCAGCGAGATTTGCATAAATTAGAACAGGTCTTTCATTAGTGCTGGACGGAATGTTGGTTGACGGGATAGGCTTGACAGTGAACCACCAAGACACTACGAGCACTAAGATTCACTAAGATCTTTGGGTGCTTTGCTGCCTGGGTACTCTGGCGTTTTTGTAGATAAATCCCTGTGATTAAATCATCGTTCCAAAATAAGGTCATTGCTATTACGGGAGCATCTGGCACCCTGGGGCAAGCTTTGATCGCAGTTCTCGCCCAAGCGGGTGCAAAGATCATTGCCCTAACGACCCATGCCAATGCTGAGTTTCTCCCTGGGACTGAGGTCCTCACCTGGGAGGTGGGGCAGGAACATGCCCTGCGTACCCATTTGCAAAGGGTGGATATTTTAATCATTAATCATGGGGTAAATGTCTATGGTGATCGCTCGGTGGCCGCTATCCAAAAATCTTATGAAGTCAATACGTTTTCGGCGTTTCGATTAGGGAATTTATTTTTAGAGTTGGTCGGGGTTGATTGCGATCGGGCTGCTACAGATTGCCCACCGAAGGAACTCTGGATCAATACCTCAGAAGCAGAAGTTAGTCCGGCCTTTAGTCCCCTCTATGAACTCTCCAAGCGGACACTTGGCGATTTAATTACCCTCCAACGCCTCGATTCGCCCTGTGTGATTCGCAAATTAATTCTTGGTCCGTTTAAGAGTCCGTTAAATCCCTATGGGATCATGTCAGCCGCATGGGTTGCACGGGCGATCGTGATCTTAGCCCAATGGAATGTGCGCAATATTATTGTGACGATTAACCCGATAACCTATCTCATCTTTCCGATCAAAGAACTGAGTCAATCTCTCTACTTTCGCTGTTTTAGCCGACGATCATCCTGATCGATACTCCCTTCCTGAGAAAGAGCAGGTATGCTGACGAGTCTACTCAACGGGGTCTCTCGCGAGCCACCAATGCCTAAAGCATCCATCATCGGAACCAGGCTAACTACCGGGCTAAACCACACTAAGTCAGCTTCGGACTTATGGTTACTCCCATAAGCGTTGAATGATAGCAAATATGTTTAAAAAATAGCCCCTAATCATGTAAACTAGAGGCTATAAACAAGAAAATAATGTTAGTATCATAATATCAAATTTTCCTGAGATCGTCAAAAAGCACTTGGGCCACCTCGCCATGGATGACTATCCCCGTCCTCAACAGCTTTCTATTTGTTTATATTTGGCTCTCCTTTGTTCTCGATCAGAGTCAAACCAGCATGAGGAGCGTCTTCAATCGCTTAAATGTTCGTGGCATCAAGGTCAAGGTTTCTACTTTTTCTAAAGCCAGTAAGAATCGTGATCCCCGGATACTTTATGATCGCTTTTTGGCACTGAAGCAGGAACTCCACAAAAAGCATAAGACTGAGGCGGCGAAGCTGACTTTATTTCCTCTAGATTCAACGATTGTTAGTTTGACGAGCAAGTTGCTCTGGGTGCAGAGTATTCACCAGTTAACGTTGTTTAGTGGTTTAGATTTAATGACAAACGCGCCAGGGGGTATTGTCATCCACTTTGGTCAAGGTCATGTTTGGTCAAGGTCATGACTGTAAATATGGGGATGAAACGCTCGATGCTGTGCCCGATAATGGTGTCGGGGTGATGGATCGGGGCTTTTTTAGCCTAGCTCGGATTCGCGATTTACTGAAGCGAGCAAATCGGTACTTTATCGTTAGGATCAAGAATAATGTTAGTCTGAAGATGCTAGAGGATGGCAAGTTTTTGATGGGTACGGGTAAGGAGCAAGTTGAGGCACGGGTTGTCGTCTTTTGTGATTTAGAATCACGATAGAATCACGAACAGAATATCGCTTGGCAACGAATCTACCGGCAGAGGGAGAAAATACGATTTCCAATGACGAGATTAGGGAATTTTACCGTTTGCATTGTCAGATAGAATTATTTTGGAAATTTTTAAAGATGCATCTGAAACTAGATCGACTAATTACCTAATTACTAAGAATGCGAACGGGATTGAGATACAGATTTATGCGTGCTTGGGTAGCTTATATGATTTTGCAATTGGTAAAAATTCCGAAAGAGTTTGGCAACAAAGTAAACAAAGTATTAGATAAGCTCCGATATTTACAGGCTTTTACAGGCTTTACCTAATTTACTCAGTACAAGGAAGTATTACAGATCATGATAAAGTTGGAGGCTAACCTTCTGATATCCTACTATATCAAATCTGTCTCAAGCTGCAATTCTGACGCCCTGCATGGATGAGTTTAAGCGCGATATATTTACTTTTCTTAGTAAATGACAAGCTATGGACGGCATTGACCCTTCTGGACAAGATCTCACACAACTATAGGGTTAACTCGTAACAAGATCTGACCGGCTGGGGCATTCGTAGTATTTTCATTTTGCCTTTTGAGGGTTAACGCGGGGCCTCTTGAGTGAACTGGATGCGTGGATCAACGGCCCGTAGCAGTAGATCGGCCAACAGGTTACCCACGATCAACATCACCGCCCCCATCATCAGACTGGCCATCACCAGATAAACATCTTGGTTGAAGACGGCTTGTAGAATCAACCGACCGAGACCGGGCCAGTTGAAAAAGTATTCCGTAATAAAGGCCCCGCTCAAGAGGCTAGCAAACTCAAACCCCAGTAGGGTAATCAGGGGATTAATGGCATTGCGCAGGGCATGGCCGTAGATGACCCGGTGTTCTGGTAAGCCCTTGGCCCGTGCCGTTTGAATATAATCTTGGCGCAGCACATCCAGGAGTTCCCCACGGGTGATGCGCTGGAGGCCCGCAAAGCTGGTGATGCTCAAGGCGATCGTGGGTAAAATCATGTGCCAGCCAATATCCAACACTTTTCCTAGGGGCGACAGATCGTCATGAAAGGTGCTGGTCATATCCCCCACGGGGAGCAGGGGCGAGGTATTTTGAGCCAGGACGAGCAACAACAGGGCGGTGACAAAGCTGGGTAAACCTTGCCCCAGGTAACTCAGAACCCGGAGGCTACGATCGACCCATTGATCCTGTTTCACGGCACCAATAATCCCCAGGGGAATCGCAATCGCCCAGGTCACAATCAATGAAGACACGGCCAACAGTAGGGTTGCGCCCATCCGTTCCCAGAGTAACGAGGCCACCGATCGCTCATAGACAAAACTTTCACCAAAGTTGCCATAGCGGATAATTTGCCACAGCCAGCGGCCATATTGCTCCGGCCAAGGACGATCGAGGCCAAATTGGCGTTGTAAGTCTTCGAGACGGGCCTGGGAGATCTGGGGGTTTTGGCGCAGGGTGTCTACATAATCGCCGGGAGCCAGTTGAATGATAAAAAAGCTGAGGGCCGACGCCAGGAGCAGGGTGAACAGGGCTTGCAGGAGGCGCTTGCCCACGTAGAGGGCAGTGTCACTGGTGAGGAAGGCGATCGCGGTTTGGACGATCGTGCGGAGGGGAGCGTTACGGGTGACGAGGGGAGTGGTCATGCGAGGCAGGGCGCAGGTTTCTTAACACAAAGAGACGAAGATCCAGGGACATGAAGGTAGCCAGGGATTAAGAGGCGAGGAGAGTGCTGACGAAGGCGTAGAGATCGGCGTCTGACTGTTCGGCGAGGCTACGCTCCTTCAGGTCAATTAACCCCTGGGTCAGGGTGTCAGCCTGATCCTCATACTGGGTTTGGGCAACCAGGAGATCCTGGAAGACTTGCCGTTCGATCACCGGACGGGGCGGCGGACCCGTGCCCGTATCGGCTAAATAGGTTGCATAGGCGGTATCTGCCATATCGGGTTTTAACAACAGGATTAGGGCGCGACTCAGGGTCAGTAACTGCTCGCGCAGTGACCGCAGATCCCAATCCAGGCGGCTGAACCCGATTTGTCCCTGTAGCCGTAGTTCCACGATCGCGTCCGCCGTCGCACCGGTCCGTGCCAGTTGCGTCACCTGATCAACGATCGCCTGCTCTAGCTCCGGCTGGGATTGACGTTTATCGGCTTTATAGGTGAGGCGCACGATCGGGCGTTGGTGATAATCCTGCTGGAGGGTCGCGTGGATACCGGCCTCGTTCAACTCGACCAGGTAGACGCCCCGGCTAATCTGATCCCGACTTTCGGCCACACTATTGGCTTCTACTGCACCCGGATTAAAAATCCAGCCCTCTACGGCATAACTCTTATGAATATGACCTAAGGCTAAATAATCAACCCCGGCTTGCTTGAGGGGCAGCAGATCCTCATAGCGCAGCGCCCCCGTATAGCGACTAATTTGTCCCTCCAAGCCATGATGGAACATCATCACCGTATAGTCAGGCCCGGCGGGCAGGTTTTGCAAAGCCGCGGCCAATTTTGCAATCATTTGGGGAGCCGCAGCCCCGTACCAATGGGACCCCACCACCCGCACCCCACAGGGCAGGTCAATATAGCCCCCCCGATGCACTGCTGGGTCCCAGGGACTGAGAAGACCGTTATCCCCCGTTGCATCTTCGTCCGGTTCCAAGAGGATTAAATACTCCCAATCAGCAAGGTACCGTAACCAACTGGTCTTCGTGCCGTAGGGGCAGTGATCATGATTCCCCTCGATCGCCAGTACCGGAATGTTCGCCTCCCGCAATTGCTCTAAACACAACTGCGCCTGGTTCAGCGTTGCCGGATGAATATGGCGATGTTCAAATAAATCCCCCGCAATCAGGACAAAATCAACTGCCGCCTCGATCGCATACCGTTGCAGCGCATCTTGAAAAGCCCAGAAAAAATCGCGACTACGTTGGGGGTTGTCGTAGCGATCGTAACCGAGATGCACATCAGCAACATGCAGAAAACGGGCCATAGACACAGCCTCAAGCAAGCGTATAAACAATCGTGCCAATACGGGGGAGGGGCAGGTTGCCCAGAAAATCCAGTGGGCCAACGACTATTCCCATCAACCTGTCCCCTAGGGGTTGAAATCAACCGGCGGTAAATCGGTTATCGGTCACCTCTGCCTGTAGGGACGCCTTAACTCTTAGCCTCCGGGAAAGTGCGCTGGAAATCGTCAAGCAGATCATCAATCTCTTCAAGAGCTTGGTTAATGTCCACCCGCAGGGTGCCCAGGTTGGGATAGTCCAGCAGGCGGACGAGGGTTTCCCGTTTACCCTGAATCAGGCTGATCCACTCACGAACAGTTTGGGTATCCATCGGCGATCGTACTAACTTACTTACAAGACAACAGGCGGACAGGTGTCCGTTGCCCGCCATTGTACTCTGTTCCCCTGGATAACGGTCAGCGATCGCGCGATCGTCACCCTCGTCAACTCAAAGAATCAACCGTTGGGAAACGGCTAGTAATGCGCTGTTTAAACCACGATCAGTCCTGCCGGTATCAATTTTATTTGAATCCCTTGCCAGGATTGCTAGGCTGGTATGAGCGACAACCTCAAAGGTGTTTTTTAGGTAAAAATGCTCATGAATCAGTGGCTATACTTGATATTGTTATCAGGTAACCCGTGTATGCCGCATGGCCATTGTGATCTCTGGCAAACTCTCCTAGTTGGGTTACATGTTGTCAGCAATTTATTCATCGCGATCGCCTATTTCTCCATCTCGGCTATGTTGGTGTACTTTGTCACCAAGCAGCGGCAAACGCCTTTTACGACCGTGTTCCTGCTGTTTGCGACGTTTATCCTGGCCTGTGGGGTGGGCCATGTATTGGATATCTGGACGCTATGGTTTCCCAATTACTGGCTATCGGGATTGGAACGGGCCTTCACGGCATTGGTGTCGGTCCTCACGGCTTTTAAACTCCTGGAGTGGATGCCGCAATTTTTAGCCCTGCGATCGCCCCAAGCACTCACGGAACTCAACCACCAACTTCAGCAAGAGATCGTGGCCCGTCAACAGGCCCAGCAAACCCTGCATAGCCTGCTGGAGGGGACAGCCTCGGTCACGGGGGAGGCATTTTTCCCTACCTTAGTACAGCATTTAGCTAAAGCCCTAGGGGTACGCCATGCCTTTATTTGGGAGGTATTCGGCTCCCCGACCATGCTGCGTTCGCTGGCGGTGTGGAGTGATGGGGCCTTAGCACCCAATGTTGAAATATCGACGCAAGCAAATCCTTGTGGCCGGGTCATAGAATCTGGCCAGAGTTGTTATTTCCCCAACGCGGTTCAAGCGATCTTCCCCCAGGCAAATCTACTGAAGGTGATAGGGGTCACTAGCTACTTGGGCGTACCGGTGTTAGATAGCCAGGGACATCCCCTGGGGCTGCTGTGTATTGCCCACGATCAGCCGCTGGCACATCCCCAGGAAGCGGAAGCTATCATGACGATTTTCGCGGCCAAAGCGGCAGCAGAACTCCAGCGACGCAAGGCTGACTTAGCCCTCCGTCAAGCCTATACAGAAATGGAGCAGCGGGTGAAGGAACGCACGGCTGACCTGAGTCGGGCCAACATGCGGTTAACCCAGGTGGCCCAATGGGAACAGGCCACGACCCGCGTGATCCAGCGTATGCGGCAAAGTCTCGATCTGGAAACGATTTTTTATACCACGGCCCAAGAACTGCGGCAGGTGATCGCCTGCGATCGCGTCATTACCTATCGCTTCACCCCCGACTGGAGTGGGCAGGTGATTGCCGAAGCAGTGGCAGCGGGTTGGCGATCGCTGTTGTTACCTGAGGGTACCCCTGGCAAACCCCTGCCTTGGCAGGCTAACCTATTGCAAGCCGATCACTGCACCGTTCGCCTGCTGGCCGATAATCCCACCCTCATCCGCGACACCTACCTTCAGGAAAACCAGGGGGGGATGTATACCCAGGGCATTGACTATTTATGCGTCAATAACATCTATAGCCGTGACTTTAGTCCCTGCTACATCGAGCTATTAGAAACGCTACAAGCCCATGCCTATCTGATTGCACCCATTTATATTGGTCAGGAGCAGCGCCTCTGGGGGATCCTCGCCTGTTATCAGAACACGGGACCCCGCGCTTGGCAACCGGAGGAATGTCAGATGGTTGCCCGCATTGGCACCCAGTTAGGGGTAGCCATTCAACAGGCAGAACTGCTCCAGCAAACCCAGCAGCAGGCCGAGGCATTAAAAGTAGCCAAAGAAGCCGCCGATCGCGCCAACCAGGCCAAAAGTGAATTTCTGGCCAGCATGAGCCATGAGCTACGCACACCCCTCAATGCCATCTTAGGATTCACCGAGCTTCTCTATAATGAGACCGATTTATTGAACCGTCATCGCCAGTATATAGAGATTATTAATATAATAACAGTGGCAATTATCTGTTAGAACTCATTAATAACGTTTTGGAAATATCCAAAATTGAGGCAGGTCAAATGCGCCTCCAGACGGAAGTCTTTAGCTTGCCTCGCCTTTTGCAAGAAGTCCAAGATCTGTTTCGATTAAAGGCCCAGAGTAAAGGGTTGACCTTGCAACTCAACTCAGCCCCAGAAGTGCCCACCTACATTGAAGCAGATCAGGGGAAACTGCGCCAGGTCTTGATCAATCTCCTAGGGAATAGTCTGAAATTTACTGAAGTTGGCAAGATTGAATTCGGGGTTAGACGGTTGGCAACCCCAGACATCCCCCTGGATGCTGAGGCGATCGTCCTAGAATTCACCGTCGCTGATACGGGGATGGGCATTGCCCCGGAAGAGTCAGAAAAAATCTTTCAGCCTTTCCATCAGGCTCGATCGGGCCTGAGAGCCGCTCAGGGAACAGGCCTAGGCTTACCCCTGTGTCAGCAATATGTCCATTTGATGGGTGGCGAGTTAACGGTTGCGAGTGTCCTAGGACAAGGGACCCGGTTTACCTTTACCGTGTTAGCCCAACCCATTGTCGGGGTTGAACCCCAATCCCCCATGCTGCCCACAGGCAAGGTGATTGGGCTGGCTCCCAATCAACGCCGCTATCGCATTCTGATTGTGGAAGATCATCCCGTAAACCGGCTACTGCTTCAGGATCTCCTAGCTCCCTTGGGATTAGACCTGCGGGAGGCTGTCGATGGCGAAGCCGCTCTGGAAATTTGGGAAACCTGGCGACCAGATCTCATCTGGATGGATATGCGGCTACCCAAGCTGGATGGCTACGAAGCTACTCGCCGGATTCGGGCGGCGGAACGCGATCGCGGGCTACCCCCAACCGTGATCATCGCCATCACCGCCACAGTTTTTGAGGAAAATAAAGCCACGATCCTGGCCGCAGGGTGTAACGATATACTCCGCAAGCCATTCCGAGCAACCGACCTGTTCGGCAAAATGCAACAATATTTAAACCTCCAGTATCGTTATGCTGATGAGGTCTCCCCCTCCCCTGCCGCTGCCTCCTTAGCAGCGATTACACCAGAGATGCTGGCAAACATGCCAATCTCGTGGTTGATGGCCCTACGCCAGGCTGCGATTCAATGTAATGATGATAATATTTTTGAACTCTTGGCCGAGCTTCCCCCTGAGCAATCAGGGCTAGCGGCGGGACTTGAGCATTTAGCCAGCATTTTCCGCTTTGATCAGATCCTCTCATTGCTGGATCAGGTAACAACAGAAATGGAGACAGCCGTGTTGCGTTCACTCCCGTATGAACCCAGTAGCGGTCAAATCCATTGAGAAACGCATCAGCACAAAACACCGGATCTGCCGACAGCGCCCTACCCAATATCTCACGGGATGCCCCAAACCGCAGCGCCAGCGTACTCATTGTGCCCTCCAAAATACAATTAAAGACATAATAAAGACTATGGATGGAGGCATGCAAACATGGAACCTCAAATGCAAGCTAGACCTACCTCGTTATACGATACTGACTACCAACTTTGGTTGGCGCAGACGGTTGCTCAATTGAAAGCACAGAATTTCAGCAGTCTGGATTTGGAAAACTTGATCGAGGAGATTGAAAGCTTGGGTAGAAGTCAAAAGCATGCAATTTCGAGCTATCTCATGCGGCTGTGTGAGCATCTGCTCAAAATCAAGTATTGGGACGCTGAACGAGACATGTGCTTTAGAGGTTGGAAGTTAGAAGTGCGAAATTTTCGACTGCAAATCCAAGCAGAATTAGAAACCAGTCCAAGCTTGAAAGCATTCTTGCAGGATATTTTTGCCAAACAATACAAAAATGGTAGAAAGCTATTTCTAGATGCTAGCGATTTAAGTGCAATACTCATTCCCCAAGAGCCAGACTTTACCCTGGAGCAAGCCCTGGATGAGGACTGGCTGCCCTGGCCACCCGCATCGCTGTCCTCCCCTGCTGCCCCTACAGCGGAATTTCCTCATCCTTCGCAGCCACTGCCGCTATCAAGGGATCTTGGGGATCATCCCAATGGGCTGCCTTCACTCCCGTGTGAATCCAGTAGCGACCAAACCCATTGAGAAACGCATCGGAACAAAACGCCGGATCTTCCGACAGCACCTTACCCGGTGTCTCACGGGATGCCCCAAACCGAAACGCCAGCGTACTCAGCACATCTCGTCGGATCAGCATATAACCACAGGTACCGTGGCTGCACTCAATCACTTCCGGGTGGTCTGGCACCGATCGCCGGGGACCAAATACATAATAGACATGACCGTGGGCACCGCGACCGGGTACCAGGCCCCCACAAACGGGATGATCGAGTGCCAGCAACTTTTGCAGACCCTCGGGCGACACAATCACATCCGCATCAATGAAGAGAAGATGGGTGGCATCCGTCCGGAGCATATAAGCCCGAGCCATATTACGGGCAATCACAATGGCATCCAGGCGGCGTTGATCCTGGTCATAGGTGGGCCGTTGTCGCCAGGTGCTCTCCCAGGACCAGATGTCCACATCCACTGGGATTGAGGTCCCAGCCCGCAGAAAATCCCGCAGGGGTTGATAGGCGGCCTCAAACTTCTGACCTCGCAGGTTGCTTTCAATGTTGAGATAGAGCCGATCGATCCCCTCGATTTTGAGCATAGCGGGAATAGCGACTAACTGCGATCGCACCTTCCGATCACACAAGAGCGTGGCCGCAATCACTTTCGTAGGCATAGCTCTCCTCCCGGTTGTTAAGCTAGGGGGCCTGGGGGTGGGGCTGACTCTCTGGCAGCGGTGCCGGACGCACGCAGTTCCAGCCGTTGTAACCAGTGGGGGGCTGCTGGGAGCAGATCAAACCCCAGTTTCTCACTCAGCGCCTGCTGGAGATCATCGGACGAACGATAGAGAAACACCTCACTATAGCCATCCGAGATCGTGGATAGATCTTCATTCTGGACCAGTTGGAGGGTAACTGTCGGGGCTAAGAGGTGACACAACGGCAAAATCAAAGTGGGGGGTTCATTGCTGATGACCAGGGGATGCTCGGCCTGGTTGATGACCTCGGCCACGCGGGGATTGTGACGGCTCTTGGTGGGGCTTTTATGCCACCAGACGGCCACGTGGGCGCTCACCAGACAAGAGAGAACACCGCTCAAGGCAACTAGGGCAACCACCTGCCGCCACCGGTAAGCAGGGGCAAACCAGGACCGGAGTATGGCCGTCTGAGCGGTATGATACCTGCTGGGTAGTGCGCCGCGATCGTCGATCAATCCCGACGGCTGCGTCACCCCAAAGGGTAGGGTTTGGGCGGAGGGGCTACCCATCACCTTCAGCGTGAGCAAATAGGCCACAGCCAGTTGAACCGCAATATGGCACGGAATGAGATAGCGACCGATCGTCGATCGCCGTCCCCCCAGCAACAGGTCCGGGAGAATTAATCCCAAACTGGTCACCCCCATCTGACAAACAATAAACAGCCAGATACGGGGCAGTGTCGTGCGCCAGAGAAAGTACACCGCATAGCCCGTTAAAGCTGCCGTCAGATAAAGCAGGGGGTTAAAGAGACTTGTCCCCTGGTTCATGTCAAAGAAGAGACGATTGAGGTTTAAAAACCAGTGGGCAATCAAGTTCTCACGATCGGCAGTCACCCATTCCGTCGCTTCTTGCACGCGATCGGCACGGGTAATGACAATCCACAGCCAAGGCGAAAACAGGATGAGGGCGGCAAGACTGGCGCCCCCGTAAGCCCCCAGGGAAAAGTGAAGTGCCCCTGCCTTAAGGCTCCCCCTAGCGTCGTACCCAAATTGCCTTTTGGCTTTGGCAAGGTGAGGGGGAAGCGGAGGTGAAGTTTGGAGGCCGATCGCGGATGAGGGTTGAGAACGTTGATTCAGTTGCCACTGTTGCCATCGATCCTCAGCCACGATCGCCACGACATAGAGGCCATGCCCTAGGGCAACTAACCCAGAGAAAAGGTGGGTATAGAAACTTAAGGCCAGCATGAGGGTATAAAGGCCCCAGGCGGCAAGGGATTTAACCCGCATGGCCCGCAACAGGGCGGCACTCGCTAGGACAACCGTCAACGCCCATAAACTATACTGACGGGCTTCCTGGGCATAGAGGACCTGCAAGGGGGAAACCGCGACCAACGCCATCGCTCCCCAGCCCACCCAACTGGATTGAAACAGTTCCTGGCATAACCAGTAAATCGCCGGGAAAAGACCCAGGCTGATCAGGGCTGCTAGACTGCGGGTTGCCAGTACCGGATCAGGCCATCCCTGGGACCAGTAGCGAGCCAGGAGGTAGAACAAGGGAGAATGTTCGGGATGGCTGGCAAGCGCAGCGAGGGTATCTGATAGGGGACGATCGGGGTCAGGGATCTGATAAGTTTGCACCATTTCTGCCACGGAGAGGGGACGGCCATTAAAGGCATTCGCGACTAACTGCTCAGTGGTATAGCCAGAAATCCGCAACGAGGTCATGGTCTCATCGCTCCAGTAAACCTTGTAGCCCAGGTTATAGAAGCGAAAGAAAATCCCCAGCACAAGACAGGCCACTACAAATATGCGTACCCACGGCCATACCAACCGGCGCGATTCCCCTTCGGTGACGCTACGCGAACGAGGTAGGACCAGCGACTTCAGCGCGGTTTTATTCAACATGAACGATCCCCAACACCACACGCCCCTATCATAAATTACTTGTCATTTTCCAAACAGGTGGCTTTTAACAAGATGAGGACATCGGTTTCCAAAACGCGACAGCGATCGATCTGGGGGGGGAGCGCGAGGGCATCGCCCCGCTCTAGGCGCTCACGGGCTTGGGTCGTGGCGGGCTTAAATTGCTTGAGCCAATGATTTTGCCCCAGATAGTCCGGGGTAAATGCATTTTTATCCAGGAGCCAGAAATCAATCCCATACCGATGGATAAAGGTCTGGATTTCAGCGAGGTTATCACTGTACTGAGCGTTGATTAAATCGATCACCCGCTGACGAAACTGGCGATAATAGCCCACGTGGTAGGCAATGCCATACTCCCGCCCCACCAGCACCGGACGCTGGGTAAACACCGGCAGGTTATTGGCCTCTTCCCCCAGGGCTGCCGTGAGGGTTGTCGGGGGCTGTTGGGCCAGAAAGCGGTAGAGGCTGGGGGCCTGCCCCACCATGTAATTGGTCCAGGGGAAATGGTTTAGGGTGCGCGGGAAAAAAATCAGGGTGACGACCAAGCTACTGGTCAGGGCCAATACGAGCCATCGC
>CAZHXN010000050.1:14012-31129 GCA_964536415.1 uncultured bacterium | reverse complement strand
CTCGCGCGAGGCCAGCCGCATCGATGGCCTCGCGCGAGGCCAGCCGCATCGATGGCCAGGAAGGCTTGGATGGCCATTTCCTGGATTTGTCGGGTAATCGCCGGGGGGAGATCGGCAGGGATGCTTAAATCTGCGCGTCCGGCGGTGTATTTGGTGTCGTAGTCGTAGAAGTCAGTACTGTAGCTGATTTCACCCACAACCGAAGCTTGGGGCCGATCGTTCCCCAGGACCGCACACTCCACTTCACGGGCACGCACCCCGGCTTCAACGATGATGCGGCGATCGTAGCTGGCGGCGTTATCGAGGGCCGCTTCCAGTTGGCGGCGATCGGTGGCTTTACTGATGCCGACGGAAGAACCCAGGTTAGCGGGTTTGACAAAACAGGGATACCCCAGGGTCGTTTCGATCTCGTCACAAAGTTTGGGGAAAACACAGGGATCGGACCAGACCTGTGCCCGACTGACGGCAAGGTAGTTGACCTGGGCGAGTCCAGCTTGGGCAAAGGCGTTTTTCATAGCAATCTTATCCATGCCCAGAGCCGACCCCAGAACACCCGATCCCACCCAGGGCACTTGCATGAGTTTGAGCAATCCCTGGACAGTGCCATCTTCGCCATTGGGGCCGTGCAAAATGGGGAACCAGATGTCTACGTCGGCGGCTTGGGCAGGAAATTGCCAGAGGGAGGTGCTCACCTCATCGGCCAACCGGGGGGCAGCAGCGGGAAGACCGTGCTCCAAGATCTGAAGTGCTCCTTCGTCGGCCTGCCAGTGGCCATCCTTGTGGATATAAAATGGGATGACCCGGTATTTTTGGGCGTTGGTTTCGTGTGTGAAGGCTTGGGCGATCGCACGTGCAGAGACGATCGAGACTTCGTGTTCTCCCGATCGCCCGCCAAACAGAAGCCCGACGTTCAACCTAGTCATGCCCACCTTCCTCGTTGCTGTTGGTTGCGGTTGGTTGGCGATAGCGTATCACAAGCATTGGCTGTCATCATCTACCGGCGGCTACGGACAGCCGCAGTCTGGTTCGCACCCTGATGGTAACGGCGAAATTGTGGAACGGCAAAGGGGTGTGCTCGAATGCTCCGCTTCTCCGAGGCCTCGCCGAGGAGGAATCGGGAGAGAAACTGGGGGCGGGCGGGTGGACGCAGGGCTTGTGTGTCTGGAACCCCTAACAACCTGGAACGACCGATCGGACGCTCCGGCGGCTGGGGGCTTCCGTATTAATCTGGATATTAATCTGGAATTAATTCAAATTCTCTTGGCTTTTTTGTAAAGTTTTCTGAACTTGTTGACCATTTGGGGGGGCTACCCGGGGGAGAGTGGAGGGAGCCTTGGCCACAAATGAAGGATAACGGAAGGAAATACTAGGTAAACTGGCAAGAAACGGGTTTTATGCCGACTGGCTGTTTTCCCCAAGCGTTTGTGCCAGAATGGGCCTAGAACTGCGGATTGGGGATAAGGCCATTGCGTGGTTTAGCACAAGTTATACAATATGAGCATCCGTAGCGTTATGAGCATCCGTAGCGTTCATGGGAATGGACTGCACCTCGACTGAAGGTGGGGGCAGCCAACCGCTTAAGTGTGGTCTAGGCCAGTGATGCAGGGTTCTATGCGCCAACGACTCGATTCTGATTAGGTTGAGTAGAGCAGGTTATGAGAGAAGCAGGTGCCGGTGATAGCAAAACGCTATTACTGATTGATGACGATCCCAACTTGACCCTGCTGGTCAAAGACTATCTGGAGTTCCGGGGTTATAACGTCTTGGTCGCCAATAATGGCCAGGAAGGGCTGGATGTGCTGGACCAGACGATGCCGGATATGATTATTTGCGATGTCATGATGCCGGAGTTAGATGGCTATGCCTTTGTCCAACGGGTGCGCGAGAATCCCCGGACAAATTGGATTCCCATTTTGTTCCTGTCGGCGAAGGGGCAGAGCGCCGATCGCGTGAAGGGGTTGAGCACGGGGGCGGATGTGTATATGGTGAAGCCCTTTGAGCCGGAGGAGTTGGTGGCGCAGGTGGAGTCGTCGCTGAAGGCAGCGTCGCGGTTGCGGGAGCATCCGACGACGGGGCGGCTGGAGGAGGGACCAACGATTCAGGTACCGTTTGATGTGTCGCTGACGCCAACGGAGTTGAAGGTGGTGCAGTTGGTAGCACGGGGGATGGCGAATCGGGAGATTGCTGAGCAGATGAATGTGAGTCAGCGAACGATCGAGAGCCACGTTAGCAATATGCTGGGTAAGACGGGGTTGCACAATCGGACAGAGCTTTCCCGCTGGGCGATCGAGAATAATATGGCCTAGGCTGGTTGGTGGTGCGGGCTGGGGGGCGGGCCATCTGAATATCCCTTAATCTTTGATAGTTGGGGATGCGATCGGGCGTCAATTGGCCCAGCCATATTTTTCCAACCATATTTTTATGAAGAAAGAAGAAACAATGGGCGCGATCGTTCGTCAGAAGTGGGGTACTTCATTCAGGGTCACGTTGCAACCCCAGGGAGAAGTATTGCTAGGCCAACAGCATTGGGGTTTCAGTTTTGCAAAACTCGCATGGCAAGACGGTAGGGGCAGCCATTGGCTATTTGACCCAATATCAAGATCTTGATCTGACACGGGGTTGTCTGGTCCGGTCAAAGAAGATTTCTGAGAAATGGCAAGTTGCCCAGCAAAATTGTAACAAAATTCTTAACGAATTAGGGGGGGAATGGGTTTCATTTAAGGATGAAGAGGTTCGTCCACTTCTGATTTTAAATGCTCTCTTTAAGGAATTTGATCGGAAATTGATTCCCGAAGAAGCGTTCTGGGAATTTGTTGAGAAAGAACATCCCTTAAACTGGAACACTTTACTGTGTGAAATTCTCAGTGACCCGTCTGGTCAGGTACCGATGACGGTCAGGGATGAAGATAATGAGTTTGGAAAATTACTCTCGGTTGAAGCTGATCAAACTGCGATCGAGATAACACCGATGACACCCGAAGACCTGGATGACTTTTTCAGTGTAGATTCATTATGTAGATAGCGATCGTGCCTAATCAGATTTTTTGACAACAGCGTTATGCTTACCAGCGCCGGATGTAGAAGCGCTGATCCAGGGTCGTAGTATTGCCGCCATCTCTCAAACTTTTATGAATCCGGGGCAGGTGTTTACCCTGTGTCCGCTGAGGACATTAGTGGGTGCTTATGATCAGTTGACGATCGAGCAATATTATAACGATCGCTTTCTGCCGATCGCGCAGATTGTTTCCGACCAGGCTAAACATAGCGATACGACCATCATGGCGTGGGCAAGAAGCGAGTCATGCAGACTTTATCAAGAACCGCATGATCTTGAAGCTTTATCGAAGACAAGTATTTGGCAGCAGACAGTTCTACAGGAAATTATCAAAATCAGGCATAAAATTTTCTTAGTTTACTTACGATGTTACCGACTATCCGAAGCTATCTTGATGGAAAATAGATTTCTGAAGTCAGTTTCATCCGGCGCTTTCATAAAGTTACCCAAATCTCTGGTTTCAACGGATGCTACCCCCATTTTAACTGATGCTAATTTTACTGTTCAATTTCAACGTCTTGATAACCTTGAACCACCGCCACACCCTAAATTAGAAAAGTTATATTTAAGCATTATTAAACTTCTACCAGACAATCCTACAGTAATCAGTTTAAGTCAAGACTTTAATCATTTTTTGGGCTATGCTTCCCAAACCTTGACTAGTACTCCTGATCCTGATTTGGCGTGGATACTTAGGTCGGCGGAAAGGTGAGGATGGCCGCGATCGCTTTTACTTCCTACGAGAGCTAGAGGTTAGCAATTTATGAAATCAATTATGCGATCGCGGTTACTCGATCGGGGAAAATAGACCCGCGATTACGGGATTTACCCCATTCTCCAGCCGCGATCGCGCCGGGAGAACAGGCTAGGATAGCTATACATCCGTCAACCCCAGTAAAAAACGGAGCGTATCACCCATCGAGATCACCTATGGCTGGAGCACTCAAACGCGTTGAACAGGAAATGGCCGCTCTGGATCAGGCCGTCGCTGACCTATCCGCCGAAATGAAAACCCTCTATAGCAACTATCTGGCCGTCCTTGGACCCGCTGCCCAGCGACAACTGATCCTGGCCTGTTATCGGCTGTGTACCCAGGGCTATCCCGAAGCCTTCCTACATTTAGCCTTTCCCCAGCGGCAACAATTCCAACAAGCCCTGCGCCATCTCGGTGCCGAAACCGCTCATCGCCTCACCCATCTCCTCAACTCCGCCCCGCCTTCTGAACTTCCCGAACCCAACCATCCCAGCGAACCCGATCTCTCCCTAACCGGCAGTTCGGAACCTGACGATCGCGGCGCCTCTCCCTCAGAACCCCATGCCGCCCCGGATCGCGACTGGGATGAAGAGGAAATGCTCTCCTCCCTTGCCGCTGGCATGAAAGCCGCCCTCGAACAGGCCCAAGCCGAAAACCGCCTCCCCGAAGGCATCGACTCCAGCGAACTTTCCGCCATGATGCGAGCCTTCTTCAAACAATCCCAGGCGGCTGAAACCACTGATAGCTCCCCCGTCGAACAACTCGCCCGCTGGCAAAAACGCCAAGAAGCCGCGATCGTCGATCAGCTTCGGCGCACCTCATACCAGGCCAACCGCCTCCTGCAACGCTTTAACATCCTGCACCAACACCTTCCCGAACAAGTTTTCAGCGCGATCGCCCGTGCCGATGCCCCCGAAGGCAGCAGCCAATCCCCCCATATCCTCAACCTCCTCGTCGAAACCAAAACTCAGGACCGCCCCCCCAAACCAGACAGCGACGACGAGCGATCGCGAGAAGCCGAGATCGATGAAGCAGACCTGGACGAGGACGAAGACGATACCGAACCGAGCTATCGCCAACCCGCCCTCACCCACCTCATCGCCCTCAACCTGCGGCTCGCCGAAATTGAATTCATCGACCCCACCGTCATGAGTTGGCGCAACAAAATCCGCGAACTCACCAACCGCCTCAAACAACTCCGCCGCACCTATCGCAAAAAACAACGGGAGTGGGCCATCATCGAAGCCGAAGCTGCCTGGCGATCGAGTTGGGTAGAGGATTAAAGTCGGGAGATTTTCCAGTCGGGAGATTCTCCAGATGATGAAGTATAAAGTAGTGATCTCCTCATGTTGACTCGCGGGGTGAGATCTAGGACAGCAACGATAATTGCTGATCAGGGGGTTGGTAACCCAGGTGTGCCCAGGCGCTAGGGGTGGCGACCCGGCCTCGATGGGTGCGTTGCAGATAGCCAATTTGCAGTAAATAGGGTTCGTAGACTTCCTCGATCGTTTGGGTATCCTCCCCCGTCGCCGCCGCCAACGTTTCCACCCCCACTGGCCCCCCCTGGAATTGCTCAATCAGGGCACTGAGCAAACGCCGATCGGTCCAATCCAAACCCAAGCGATCGACATTCAACAACTCCAGCGCCTCCGCCGCCACCGTTTCCGTAATTTCACCCACTTGCTTCACCTCAGCATAATCTCGGACCCGCTTCAGGAGGCGATTGGCAATGCGGGGGGTGCCCCTGGCCCGTCGGGCAATCTCACTGGCCCCGCTGGGGGTGACGGTGGTATTCAGCACCGACGCAGTGCGCAGGACAATTTCCGCCAATTCTTCAACGTCATAAAATCGCAACCGCTGGATCAAACCAAAGCGATCGCGCAGGGGCGAAGTCAAAGCACCCACACGGGTCGTCGCGCCCACCAGGGTAAACGGCTTGAGCGTCAGGGACCGAGTACGGGCCGCCTGTCCCTTACCGATCGTAATATCTACCCGAAAATCCTCCATTGCCGGATAGAGAATTTCCTCCGTCACCCGTGGCAGGCGGTGGATTTCGTCAATAAACAACACATCCCCCGGTTGCAGGTTAACCAGCAGGCCGACAATATCACGGGGCCGTTCCAGGGCCGGAGCCGTCGTCAGCTTGCAATTCACCTGCATTTCCAACGCCAGGATCATCGCCATTGTCGTTTTGCCCAGACCGGGGGGACCGTAGAGCAGCAAGTGATCCAACGCCTCCGATCGCGACTTAGCCGCCTGAATCGCGATCGTCAACACCTGCTTCAGGTCCCTTTGACCAATGTAGTCCGCAAGGCGTTGGGGACGCAGGCTTTCCTCCGGGTTGATTTGCTCCTCTGGCCCCGCACTCGCCTCCAGGAGGGCTGCCTCGCGGTTAAGCCGGGAGGCAGGATGAGGGGCTGGGACGGAACGCGGCGGCAGGCAATAGGACGGGGGTGTCGCGTCGCGATCGCGCTCTGGGGGAGTGTGGGAAGAAATAATCGCCATTGGTACCGATGATCGTGGCCAACCGGTCGCCTACCATCATAGCGATCGCTCATCCCGATTGGTTAGCCCCAGCCGTCATTGGCAGCCACTTAGCGCGATCGCGTCAGAGACAGCCAGCCAAACAAGATCAACAACACAGTAGTGGGCAAGAGGACTAAAATCAAGGCATTCAGCGACGTGGGCGCGATCGGGACTGCCGGACCCCAAACCCGAATAGCCACACTCATCAGCGTGGAAGCCACGATCACCTTCAACACAAACCCAAGATTTTCACGAAGATTTGAGGACATACGACACGGATAGGACAGGTTACGACTGGAAAGTAGAAGCGATGCTCCGACAGAGACGCTGCCCAAACAGGCAGAATGTTAAGGTACTGTTTTATTTTCCGTTTTTCCAGGGTGTCTCCAAATTGTCCCCGAAATGATCCACGGTTGACGAGGAAAGTCCATGTCACGTCAGTTGAGTGCGCTCCTGGGACTGTGTAAGGCTCGTCTTTCTTGGCAGATTACGGCCTGGGTCTTTTTGAGCATTGTGGTGATCGAAGTCATCATTTTTATCCCCTCCTACTACCGGCGGGAGCGGGAACTGCTCCAGCAATTAGGGGAAGTGGCGGTCGCGACAGTGACTTCTCTAAAACGAGCCACCATGCAGCAGGAACTCTCGACCTCAGAGGTGATTGATAAAGTCAAATTCCTGACCGAGAACACCGAAATACTGGGGGCAGCCGTATATGACCGCCAGGGACAACCGGTTGCGACCTTTGGGGAAGTGCCGGAAATCGAGTATCAAAATTTGCAGGCGGGACAGCAGGAAGTCCGGCAACTCAATGCCGCCGGAACCCGCCTGGATGTCGCTTGGCCCACCACAATGATCGACAACCAGCACGCCCTCATCCTCCGAGTGGATGCCACCTCCGTCCAGCGGGAACTGATGGCCTTTGCCGGACGCATTGCCGGGTTAGTCGTGATTATTTCCCTAGTCGTCACCCTCACCACAATGGTGGTCCTAGGCGTTATTGTGATTACCCCGATTTTGCGCCTGCGGGATAATCTCATTCTGGCCGGGGAAGCCCTGAGTCGCGATGAATATATGGCCCATTTCCACACCCTGCCCACCCATCGTCGGGATGAGCTAGGTCAGGTCATGGTGGCCTTTGAGCAAATGTACCAACGTGTGTGGACAGAAATCCAGAGCCGCAAAGCCTCCGAAGCCGCGCTCCGGCTGGAGCAGGAGAAATCGGAACGGTTGTTACTCAATATCCTGCCAGCAACGATCGTCGCCCAACTGAAAGAAAGCCCCCAAACGATCGCCCAACGCTTTGAAGAAGCCACAATCTTGTTTGCCGACCTAGTGGACTTTAGCGGCATTGCCAGCCAGATGTCGCCAACTGAGTTGGTTAACCTGCTGAATCAAATCTTTTCGACCTTTGATCATCTGGCCGAAAAGCATGGGCTGGAAAAAATCAAGACGATCGGGGATGCCTATATGGCCGTTGGTGGCTTACCCCTGCCCCAGGCCAACCATACCGAAGCCGTCGCCGATATGGCCCTGGATATGCAACAGGCGATCGGGCAATTTCAGCGGGGGGATGGCCAACCCTTCCACCTGCGCATTGGCATCAATACCGGACCCGTGGTGGCGGGCGTCATTGGCATCAAAAAGTTTATCTATGACCTGTGGGGCGATGCCGTGAATGTGGCCAGTCGCATGGAATCTCAAGGCCGGGTAAACAGTATTCAGGTGACCCAAGTGGTCTACGATCGCCTCCAGAGTACCTATGTGTTTGAGGAACGCGGTATTATTCAGGTCAAGGGTCGGGGAGACATGATGACGTATTTCCTGAAGGGGAAACAGCATGGTGCTGAAGTTTGCTAGCGTGACCGCCTGGGAACAAGCCAATCTACTGCTCCAGCCAGCGTTAATCCGCCTCGTTGACAATTTGCGCAAACACCTAGAGCAAAGCATCGACTGGCAAGGGCAAGATTGGGCTGTCTGGCCAGAGGCAACCACCGAGGCCGAAAAACAGCAAGTGATTGAACTCCAGCAGCAATTACGCCAAGCCGAACCTGACGCTGCGGTTGAACTTGAACACACTCTCGCCCAACTTCCCACCCCCCATCCTGGCTATTTGTTGACTTCTAAACAGACCGGACGGCAGGTCAGTATCGATCTGTGGCAATTACAATTCCAAGTTTGTTTCCGCAACTATCCCGATCTCGGTGTGCTTCAACCTGAGACGCTGATCGAAACACTACGCGAACGTGACCAACACGTTGAAATTGATACCGATCTCCTTGATGAAGACGGCGAAGTCGATTGGGATGCCCTGGATCGTAAAGCCCAGCAAGTGGTCGCGCAGATTTTCACCCGTCTGGGTAAGGCAAACTCGGATTGATTAATCGCAATTGAGGGTATCGCGGGTTTGTCGTCCTGTGACGGGGTTGGTGCCCGCGGCAATGCCGCAGAGGTACACTTCCATATCCGGACGCATCAAGACATCAGTAAAGTCAGCCCCTGTGATCGTGGCTCCATTAAACCGGGCATTGGCCGCCGAAGCCCCTTCCAAAACGGCATTGGTCAGGTTAGCATTCGTCAAACGGGCATTATCGATCAAGGCTGCCCGCAGATCCGCCCCGGTCAGATTCGCACTGTCCAGATTGGCCCCGAAGAGGCTCACTCCCTGAAGATTACTGCTACTCAGGTCGCTGTTGCGCAGGTTAGCACTGGTAAAGCTGGAATCGGTCAAATCCTGATGGGAAAAATCCGCTCCCACTAAAAATTCCTTGTTGTAATCAGCCGCCCAGGTGAGGCTAGCCGGACTGAGCGCCCACAGACAGAGGCCCCACAAAGCCATGACCAACCAAGGCCGCAGGCGGTTCCAAACAGTCCAAAGACGACAACTCATAGCACTTACCTGTTCATAACTCTCCTGTGTCCATCATAGGAGTAAACCAGAGCAAACGCGATCGCCCGCACAGAGCTACTCCCAAACGGCAAGGACTGCGATAAGGTTAAACAGGAAGCGTTAAGAAATATGAAGGGCGTTATGACGGTTGTCTCTCACTCCTCAACGGCGACTGGGCGGAATCCCCGTCCCACCGCGATCGTGATTGGAGCGGGGATTGGGGGATTGACGGCAGCGGCTTTACTGGCTAAACGCGGGTATCCGGTACAGGTGCTGGAGCAAGCCTGGGTGCCGGGCGGCTGTGCGTCTACCTTCCGGCGGCGGGGGTTTACCTTTGATGTGGGAGCTACCCAGGTAGCTGGGTTGGAGCCGGGGGGGATTCACCACCGGATTTTTACCGAATTAGGGGTAGATTTACCCGACGCCAGCCCCTGTGATCCGGCCTGTGCTGTTTATCTGCCAGGGGAAGCGGAACCGATTTCAGTGTGGCGCGATCGCCGCCTGTGGCAACAGGAACGGGTACGGCAATTCCCAGGGAGCGATCGCTTCTGGCAGTTGCTCGACACCCTCTTTGAGGCCAGTTGGGCATTCCAGGAGCGCGACCCCATTTTGCCACCCCGGAACCTGTGGGACCTGGGTCAACTGCTCCAGGCCGTGCGCCCCGATACGCTCATCACCGTTCCTTTTACCTTGATGACGGTGGGGGATGCCTTGCGTTTGTATGGGTTAGAGCATCAATGGCGCTTAAAACGGTTCCTTGATCTACAATTAAAACTCTACTCCCAAGTGGAAGCCGACGAAACCGCCCTGCTCTATGCCGCCACTGCCCTGGGGCTATCCCAAACCCCCCACGGCCTCTTTCACCTCAAGGGCAGTATGCAGGTTCTCAGCGATCGCCTGGTGACCGCCCTGAGCCAATGGGGGGGGCAATTATACCTGGGACAAGCTGTCGAGCAGATTCTCACTGAGCAAGGGCGGGCCGTGGGTGTCGTCGTGCGCGATCGCAAAACGGGCAGCTTGCGAACCGAGTATGCAGACACGATCGTTGCCAATGTCACGGTGCAAAACCTCCTCCAGCTACTCCATACCCATCCCAATGGTCGTAAGGGTGCCCTAACGTCTCCCCTAGACTGGAACTACCAACACCGAGTGGCGAAACTGCCGCCTGCCTCCGGTGCCTTTGTGCTGTACCTGGGGGTTGATCAGGCTGCGATTCCCCTGGACTGTCCACCCCACCTTCAGTTCCTCTACGATCGTGACGGTCCGATCGCTGAAAACAACTCTCTCTTCATCTCCGTTAGTCAACCGGGCGATGGCCGTGCTCCCGCTGGTCAGGCTACCCTTATTGCCTCCAGTTTCACCGATCCCGACCTGTGGTGGCACTGTGCCGATTATGCCGCCCTCAAACACCAGTACCAGGCCACTGCCCTCTCCCATCTGAGCCAATTTTTCCACCTGACTCCCGACACCCTGATCCATTGCGAGGCCGCAACCCCCCGCACCTTTGCCCGCTATACCGGGCGCGATCGGGGCATCGTCGGGGGCATTGCCCAGCGCCCCAGCAGCTTTGGCCCCTTTGGCTTTGCTAACCGCACCCCCATCCCTGGTCTCTGGCTCGTGGGGGATTCCACCCATCCCGGCGAAGGCACCGCTGGCGTTAGCTACTCCGCCTGGACCGTCGTTCGCCAGATCACCCCCCAAGCTTAGATCTAAGATCTAAAATCTAAAATTCCAAAGCTTCCCAAATTCCCCCTCACCGCTATGATCGATCCCAGTCTGCATCGTGCATCCCAGCGATCGTGTCAGGACCACCTATAATGCCCTAAGGAGTAATAGATCGGCATGGAAACAGGCAAGGTAAAAGTCATTGAGCCGGTCGGCATCTTCGATCGTGCCCGTGCGGGCATGGTGCGACAAGACATCAATGACAGCCTCAACAGCGATATTGCGATGATTTTGATTGACTTTTCGGGGGTGACCTTTACCGACTCATCGGGGTTAGGTGAATTGGTGCGATCGTATAAACACATTCGAGAAGCCGGCAAGCAACTCTATCTCTGCTCCCTCAACGACCAGACTAAAATGCTGTTTCAGATTACTAATGTCGATCGCATCTTTACGGTGTACGATACCCGTGCCGCCTTTGAGAAGGCCCACGCATAACTCCCGCCAATGATTCAAACAGCACTGGTCACCGGTGCCAACGGGTTTACGGGTTCCCACCTGGTGAAGGCTCTTGTTCGAGAAGGGGCAAGCGTGGTGGGGTGGGTACGGCCCACCAGCAACCTCGCTCGTTTGCGCGATGTTCCGGTTTCCCTGGCCTATGGTGACATTACCGATCGCGCCGCCCTGGAAACCGCAATGGCTGAGGTGGATGCCGTTTTCCATACCGCCGCCTGCGTTGAACTGGGGTTAGTCGATGCCGCCCGGATGACGCAGACCAATGTCGAGGGAACCCGCGCTGTGTTAGCCGCCCTCGAAGCGGTAGCCCGTCGCCGCCCAACACCACCGAAATTGCTCTATTGCAGCACGATCGGCATCTATGGGGATACCCAGGGTCGCGTTGTGAATGAAGACTTCCAGCGCCAGCAGGTAGGGTTTTCCTCGGCCTACGATCGCACCAAATATGAGGCGCAACAACTCGTCGATCGAGCGGCCCAGGCGGGGTTACCCGTGGTCAGCGTCATGCCGTCGGGCATCTTTGGCGCGGATGATCCCCACTTTGGCCCAGTATTGCGACTGTTCCTGACGGGGCAGCTCAAGTTCTGGCCGGGGGGTGATCGCCTGACCGGCATTGTCCATGTGGATGATCTGGTAAGAGGGATGCTGCTAGCGGTGGAACGGGGCCAACCCGGTGCCCACTATATCCTGTCCACGGGCGATCGCTCCCTGCGGGAAATGTTTGCGATCCTGAGCGATGCGACCGGGATTGCGCCCCCTAGGGACATCCCCGAACCCGTGGTGCGCCTTGCCGGCAATCTGTTAGAGGTCATTGGCCGGTTATTCAATTGGAACCCGCCCCTGAGTCGGGAACGGGTACATTACCTCTACGATCGCTGCGTGCGGGTCGATGGCAGCAAAGCCATGCGCGAACTGGGTTGGCAGCCTCGCAGCGTTGAAGCCACCCTCCGAGATATTATGACCCAACTCCAGACTGAATTAACCCATCCTCCAGATAGGCAATCCGATCGGCCACATCCATAATCCGAGGATCATGGGTCACAATGAGAACGGTCGCCTGCCGTTCCTTCGCCAATTGCTGAAGCAGCTTAATCACCGCATGACCACTGTGGGAGTCAAGCGAGGCCGTCGGCTCATCCGCCATGATTAACTCTGGGTGTCCCGCGAGGGCACGGGCGATCGCCACCCGCTGCTTTTGCCCTCCAGAAAGATCCCGTGGCTTCAGCGACAACTTATCGGCCAATCCCACTTGTTCGAGCAGGAGTTGGGCCTCCAGGCGGGCGGGCCGTCCCTTAATGCCATGTAAATTTAAGGCCAGTTCGACATTTTCCAGCGTCGTCAGTGCCGGGAAGAGATTAAACCCCTGGAACACAAAGCCAATATGCTTGAGCCGGAATTGGGCCAGTTCCTTGGCCGAAAGCTGGGTAATTTCCGTCCCCAACAGCTTAACACTGCCCGCTGTGGGGGTCAGAATACCGGCCAGGATCGATAACAAGGTGGTTTTGCCAGAACCAGAGGGTCCCATTAGGAGTTGAATCTGGCCCGGTTGAATCTCTAGATCAATCCCCCCCAGCACCTGGTAAGACTGGCGTCCAGACTGAAAGAGCATTTCCACGCCACGAGCAGAGATCGCTGCCGTTGTGAGCATACCGGCTGGGAAGTTTGTCGAAGTCGCCAAACGAGGAAACCGAGGTTTGTCAACCAATAAGCCTTGAGAAGTCATCATCCGTTTAAGTTCAGGATTAGTGTATAGGGATACGTGGCTCTTGGCAAAGCCTGTGCGGCATCACCAGGGATACCCAAGCACTGTTACGATCCGTGCAATCCAGCAGGTTGCTCATGCTCATACTGAATTAATTCAAGCTGATGAGCACGGGTTCCAGAGTAGCAATGGGGACAGTTATGCAATTGGCAGGGAACTAATCGGTCAGGGGAGGGCGATGGTCCTACCTTGCATGACGGCAATGGATAACGAGAGAGTTCCCTACCCCGGATATTCAACACTGATCAACCGCAGAGTCTTCAGCACGGCGTCTCATCCGGTCTCATCCTTATGCCATCTCGCCAGCACAACACCTACCCCCATTATATTTGCTGGTGAATGGTAACGAAGGCCCGACAATTCTACGGATCTTAGGGTAGCGGTGGGGGGAAACCCGGACTGATCTCCCGATTTATACGGGGGATCACCAGGCAAGTAAGATACCCAGCGCACAGAGAATTCAAAATTCAAAGCTCTCCTGAGTTTAGGGTAGGGCGCGACGCACTCCCACTCTAAACTCAGCATTTCGGCTCTTTGATTTGTAGTTACTTATACGGTTTACTCCATAAACTCAGGCGAGCCAACTTCAAAACTTTGACTGGGCCAGGACAGTTATGCATTGAAGACGATCGCTGGATCAACACGGGTTACCTTCTGGATGGCAAAAAAGGCGGAACAGGTACACATGCCAACGGTGAGCACCAATACGCCCACGAGGGTTCCTGGCGTCATGAGGATTAAAATGCCCTGGGTAGCCAAGGCCCAAGTTTTCACACCCCAGCAAATCGCAACCCCCGGTAGGTAGCCGAGTAGGGCCATCCAGACGGCCTGTTCCAGAACAACGCGATAGAGGGTCCAATTGGAAGCCCCCATTGCCTTGAGGGTGCCAAATTCCTTCAGGTGGTCGGTGACGGAGGCATAGAGGATTTGCCCCACAATCACCGTGCCGACGATAATGCCCACGGCTGCGCCCAACCCCAGCACGAAACCCACCCCGGTCCGATGCTGCCAGTAGCGGCGGGTGCGTTCCGCCATCGCCTCACGGGTATACACGTGGGTTCCGGGTAGGGCCGCCGCTAGGCGTTGACTGAGAGTCGCTAAATCCTGGCCAGGCGCAGCCTGCACCAGAATGTAGGAGATGGGATCGGCGGCGGATAGGGGAGGGAGGGGTTGGGAAGGGTCAACGCTGGGGGCGGCTGAGGATTGTTGATAGACGTTGGTACATTGCAGGTTGCCATCCCGGATCTGACAGTTGAGTTGCGAGGTTAAGCCAGCGGTTGAGTAGGCTTTGGCGGTGGGTAAGGAGGCGAAGACAAAGGCACTGGCAGCGATCGATTGGGTGCCCTGGGTAATCCCCACGACTTTAACGGGTAGGGAGCGAATCCGTGCCGTGGTCCCAACGCCGGTAATGTTGAGCGATCGCAGGTTGCTGCGATCGACCAGAACGGTATAGGGGGCCATCAACGCTTCAACGCTGCCCGCGACGATCGTACCCGGTACAAACAATTTTCCCTGAGGATCAAAGCCGAAAATGCGTACCGTATCCGGAGAGCCTTGACCGCTATACCAACGTCCCGTCCCCAGCAACAGGGCTTCGGCCCGCTGCACCCCGCTCACTGCCGCCGCCTGCTCCACCGTGGAGAGGGGGAGGGGTTCCGTCAATTCCAGGTGTTCCATCTGGTCTGAGGCTACCCAGAGATCGGCTGGGGACTGGTCAATAATGAGGGCTGTGGAGCGGGTAAACCCTTGCAGAATCCCTGCCTGGATAGTGATCAGGCTAACAGCAAAGGTGATTCCGGCCTGGGCAATGAGGAAGCGGGGTAGATCTTCAAACAGGTTGCGGCGAGCGATGGAGGCCATTGGTGCGGTGGAGTAGGGAGAATTACTTTAAATTAAAATTTAAGCGTAGGCGTCGGGAATGGGAATTGGACAGGGGCATCGGAGCCAAGCGCCCAGGGCTAACGGAGGAATACGGGGGGGTTGTGCCGTAGGGGGCGTCGGGTTTAGCCCAATTCGAGTAAGATAAGGGACTTCCAGAGAGTGGTTAGGACTGGGTAATGAAGGTTCTGGTTCTTAGTTGGGAATTTCCGCCCCGGTTGGTGGGGGGAATTGCCAGACATGTCTCAGAACTGTACCCAGAGTTGGTACGTTTGGGGCATGATATCCATTTAATCACGGTTGAATTTGGTGAAGCGCCCCTCTATGAGGAGGTGGAGGGCATCGCCGTCCATCGGGTGCGGGTAGGTCCCAGTGAAAACTTTTTGCAGTGGGTGACCAATATGAACCTGAGTATGGGGGATTATGGGGGCAACCTGCTGCGATCGCAACCGAACTTTGATCTCATCCATGCCCACGACTGGTTGGTGGGGGATGCGGCGATCGCCCTCAAGCATTTGTTCCGGATTCCGATGATTGCGACAATCCACGCCACGGAAGCGGGCCGCCACCGGGGCCTGTACACTGATATTCACCACTATATTTCCAACAAGGAACGACTACTAGCCCACGATGCTTGGCGAGTGATTGTGTGTTCCAACTATATGCGCCAGGAGGTCATGGGGGTATTGGGGTGTCCCTACGATAAGGTGGATGTGATTTATAACGGTATTCGCCCAGAGAAAAAGCAAAAACCACGCGAATTTGATGCGATCGAATTTCGATCGCGCTTTGCCAACCCAAGCGAAAAAGTAGTTTATTATGTGGGGCGCATGACCCATGAGAAGGGGGTATCTGTCCTCCTAGATGCGGTACCCAAGGTATTAGCAGGCCTTGATGGGCAAGGAAAATTTGTCATTATTGGCGGGGGGAATGCTGATCCGCTCAAACACCAGGCATGGCAACTCGGCATTTGGGATCGGTGTTACTTTGTCGGGTTTATGTCCGATCGCGATTTGGATCGGTTCCAAACGATCGCGGATTGTGCGGTTTTCCCCAGTCTGTATGAGCCGTTCGGGATTGTAGCGTTGGAAAGTTTTGCCGCGCGAGTGCCAGTTGTGGTCTCCAATGCGGGGGGGTTACCGGAGGTGGTCCAACATGGCAAAACGGGGATTGTTACCTGGGCCAATAGCCCGGATTCGCTGGCCTGGGGCATCCTGGAGATTTTGAAGAACCCAGATTATGCCGCCCAATTGGTAGAAAATGCCTATCAAGATCTGGAACGCCGGTTTTCCTGGCCAAAGTTGGCGCAGCAAACAGAAGCCGTCTACCAACATGTACTGACGGAGCGATCGCAGATTATTTGGTAGCTGATGGACAGACCAATGATCACAACACCGTTTGTCAATTGGCTCTTCTGAGATTTGGGTGTAAACAGTATAAATAACTACAAATAAATGATCTTAAATGTTGAGTTTATGGTGGGCACGTAGCGCCCCCACCATAAACTCAGAAGAGCCTGTCAATTCAACCGGGATCATCACCCTTACTTGGCTGGGGCAAACTGCTTCAGCAGATAAGGTGCGATTTCTGGGGGGGCTAAAACCTGCTGCACAGCCCCCAAGCCGATCGCCTCCTTCGGCATCCCAAACACGACACAACTAGCCTCATCCTGGGCGATCGTCAGGCCCCCCGCCTGAGCCACGGCCTGCATCCCCGTTGCCCCATCTCGCCCCATCCCAGTTAATAACACCGCGATCGCGGCCCGTCGATAGTAGGCAGCAACCGACTGGAATAACACGGTGACCGAGGGGCAATGACCATCTACCGGCTGGGAGGGGCCAAATTGTAAATAGCCCTGGGCACTAATGTGGAGATGATGTCGTTCCGGTGCAAAGTAAACAACTCCTGCTCTGGGTAAAACCCCCTCCTGGGCAATTTGAATCGAGAGGTCACAACTCGTTTGTAACCAGTTCACTAACCCTTGTAAAAACCCTTCGCTAATGTGTTGTACACAGACAATAGGGACTGGGAAACTGGCAGGCAAGTGATGCAAGATTTCCTGTAAAGTTTGCGG
>CAZHXN010000050.1:0-14001 GCA_964536415.1 uncultured bacterium | reverse complement strand
CCACCCGTTGAAGCCCCGATCGCCACAATGCGGGGTGCACGAATATCTAAAATTGGGGTTGACCGCGCCGGCAGGCGGCTCGCAGGTTCTGATCCGGATGCTGAGGTCAAACCGGGGGCAACCGGTGAAGCCGATTCTCCTGCGGAGACACTGCGCGAACGCTGGGCAGCATCCAGCGGCGAGCGACGGGTGAACACCTTCACCCCTGCCAAAACCTTAATGCGGTTAATTAACTCTTGGCCCAGTCGTTCATACTCAGTTGCCAACCCCGTGGTGGGTTTTGGGAAAACATCCAATGCCCCGGCTTCTAACAGGGGAAACACATTATGGGTATCTTCAGCCTTAACCGAGGCGCTAATGACCAGAATGGGACAGGGGGCCTCCTCCATGATGCGACGAGTCAACTCCAAGCCATTCATCTTCGGCATGTGGAAGTCCGTACAGATCACCTGGGGATTCACCCTGGGGATCAGTTCCATCGCCTCCAGACCATCGCGGGCAACGCCCACCACTGACAAATCGGGTGATGCATTGAGAATCCGCTTGAGAATCGTCAGCGCCACGGGGGAATCTTCAACTAGCAAAACCCGAATGGGCAAAGCAACCATAAAACAGCGATGACCTCAATGACTAGGCGTCGGTTAGGTGTAAACTAGACAAGCTTCCGTATAGGTGGCATTGACCTCTAGCCCAGAGGGGAAACGGGTATCGCGATCGTATAGCGCTGCTTGCAGATTGGCCTCCGTTACACTGGCCCCTTGCAGCTTGGCCCCTTCCAAGTTTGTTCCCTGGCAGTTGGCGCGATCGAGCTTAGCCGCCCATAGATAGGCATTTTGGAGATTAGCATCGGTCAAATTGGCCTCGTATAACTTGGCCCCGTTCAGGTTGGCACTGCGGAGATCCGCATCACAGAGATTGGCTGCCATCAAGTCACCCTTGCTAAGGTTTGCTTCACGCAAATCTGCCTTCAGGAGGGAGGCATAGCTCAGATTCGCAGCCCGCAGGTTGGCATGGCTTAAGGTAGCCACCCGCAGGTAGGTATGACTCAAATTGGCAACCGCGAGGTTAGCCCGCTTGAAGTTGGCTCCGCTCAGCTTCGCACCACTGAAGTTCACCCCCTCCAAATCTGCATCACTGAGGTCAACGCCATTCATATAGGCATGACTCAGGGTAATGCTATTTAAACTGGTCCCCGACAGATCTGCCCCACTTAAGCGGGCACCCTCTAAGTTAGCCCAGTTCAGATTGGCCTCAGTCAGGTTGGCCCCCCGCAGGTTAATTCCACTCAGGTTGGCTCCGCACAAATTGACGTGGCTGAGATCCGCCTGTCGCAAATTCACCCCCTTGAGGATAGCACCGCTGAGCCGTGCCCCCCGCAACTTTGCCCGCACCAACTGGGCACCCATCAGCTTGGCCTTCGTCAGATCCGCACTGACTAAATTGACTTTTTCCAACTTGGCATAGGTGAGATCGGAGCCGTACAAGCAGGCCCCATAGAGATTCGCACCATTCAGGACCGTGCGGCTGAGGTTCACAGACGCCAGGAACGCTTCGGCAAAATTCGCTCCACTGAGGTTGAGATTGCTCAAATCTGCCCCGGCGAGGTTTACTCCGGTAAAGTCTCGCTCCCCGCAAGCATAACGTTGGATTAATTCAGCGATATCCATAGACTTTAACCTCGCAATCAGGAATGGGATGATTGTTTGGGCGACAGTGACTGATTCAGAATAAAGCGCTTCAACAATTTTCGATATCACTTCCAGTAATCCCTGAAGGGGAGTAACAAGTCCCGTTCTGCACGAAAACTATACAATTCGTGTATACAAATCTAAAGCACTCCTCAGATACGCCTGGGTCGGAGGACGTTTTAGGCAAGCTGGCTGCGAGGCGATCGTCTTGCAGCCAGCTTGCTTGGCGTGCTTATATCGCTGCTTATAGGGGCTATAGCAATCCTAAGTCATTCGTGAGCAAGCCTTCGCTAGGCTTCTTGAAGACAATAGCTTCATGCTTGCCTCTTCTTATAATTCATTTGGGATTGCTATAGGCGTCGCCAAGCTTGTGGGGCGGCGATGCTCATCTCAGGCCAGTCCCCTAGCTTACCCAAAGCATGGGGCAGGGCTAGGGGTAGGGGGACATCCCCTTAGCACCGCCACGAGTCTGCCAAACTTTGCGAACACCCTCTAAGATAAGTTAAAGGTTACGACCTCGCTCAACTTGTGCACGCCCGCAAGAGCGGGGGCAACAACCTACTGAATTGATAATTCCCTGGACAATAAGGAGACTAAAATCTATGCCGCAGCTTGAGGCAAGGGTTGACATCGACTTTCAAAGTGATGTTTACAAACAGGCGTATAGTCGAATCAACGCGATCGTCATTGAGGGTGAAGAGGAAGCCCACGCGAACTACCTGCAATTGACGGCAATGCTGCCTGCCTATGAGGAAACCCTGACGAAACTGGCGAGAATGGAAGACCGCCATAAGAAGGGGTTTGAAGCTTGTGGCCGCAACCTCAGCGTGACGCCGGATCTGGAATTTGCCCGCCAGTTTTTTGCCCAACTGCGCCACAACTTCCAGGAAGCTGCGGCCCAGGGGAAGCTAGTCACCTGTCTCTTGATCCAATCTCTGATCATCGAGTGTTTCGCGATCGCGGCCTACAACATTTATATCCCTGTTGCCGATCCCTTTGCCCGTAAGATCACAGAGGGTGTGGTCAAGGACGAATACCTACACCTCAACTTTGGCGAAGAGTGGCTCAAGGCGAATTTTGAGGCATCACGGGAGGAACTGGAGGAAGCCAACCGCCAAAATCTGCCCCTTGTCTGGCAAATGTTGAATCAGGTGGAATCCGACGCCAAGGTTCTGGGGATGGAGAAGGATGCCCTCGTGGAGGATTTCATGATTGCCTACGGGGAAGCCCTGAGCAACATTGGCTTTTCCACCCGCGACATTATGCGCATGTCAGCCTACGGCCTCCGCACTGCCTAAGGCTCAGCATCACTCGCACTCCGTGGGGTAGGCGTTTCGCCTGCCCCTTTTTTATGCGCCTGCCCCTGGTTTGGGATACTGGGGGGCCTAGACCGATCGCGGCGATTGGCCGATCGCGGTTATCCATGTCAAGATACGCTGAACCCAGCCTAGTAGACTGTCATGCCTAAAATGATGGGTTAACGGTTGGCGTCACAGCCCTGCAAGACCCAACCCGTCGGCTGCTTTTGCTGAGTCGCCCTGCGTTTGACCCAATCTACCCAATTGGTCTTGACAGAGCACTAGTAGTGTATCAGTGCAACAGGAGTCAGCGATATGGTTAGACGTGGTCGCAGTGCAGCAGGAGGCTTTCTCCGCGACTTTCAGGAATTTGCCCTCAAGGGCAATGTTGTTGACTTGGCCGTGGCCGTGATCATTGGCGGAGCCTTTGGCAAGATCATTAGTTCCTTTGTTGAGGATTTAGTCATGCCAGGAATGATCAACCCCCTCTTGGCCCAGACCGGGGCAGGTTGGCGAGAACTCACGATCGGTCCTGGCATCAAGATCGGTAGCTTCTTCGGCTCAGTAATTGATTTTGTGATTATTGCTCTCGTGCTATTTATCTTGATTCGTAGCCTGGAACGGCTGAAGCGTCGCGAAGCTGCCCAAGCGGAACCCCCCGCCCCCGATCCTGCGATCGCCGTTCAGGAACGCTTAGCCGATGCCCTCGATCGCCTCACCAGTGTTCTGGACTTGCGGCAGTAGTCTCAGCAATTGCTCTGTCAGTGCTCTGCCAAGACCAAGTGGGTAGGTTGGGGCAACTGCAAGGCGACCCAACAAAGGCGGTGATCGGGTTGGGCTTCGCAGGGTTACGACGACAACCGACACCCCCTTATTGGAGGCATGGCAGGGCACTAGCCTTAAGGGAAAGCATTGGTCCAGGGTTTTTGTGGGGTAGGCGTCTCGCCTGCCTGAGTGCTGACAGAGCGGCTGGGGAACTGGCCAGTTTGCCGGGGGACTAACGGGCAGGATGCCCATCCCACCAGATCTTTTTCAACGGGCCTGGTAGATGTAATAGGTCACCATTGGAATGACCGTCGCCGCGATCAGCAACCCAATCACCACGATCGTAGAGCTTTGGGTATCGGTTTCCTCTGCCTTGGTAAACGTACTCTCCGCCTGCACCGTGTCCTGCTCAACCGGTGGCCCCGGATCAGGCTCGCCAGAAATCACCGCAATCAGGCGATCGGCAGCTTCCGTGAAGGCCCGATTGTATTGATTCCCTTCCCGCAGGGGGATGAGGATATTTTCATTCGCCACACTCATGGCAATCTCATCGGGTAAGGCCGCCTTCACTGCTGCTCCCGTGCGAATCGCCACGTCATTGGTGAGGTTATCCAACAGCAGGAGAACTTGCTTGCTTTGGGCCTCTGGGGTGGGGAACCAGGCCTTGAAAAGCGCATCGGTTAAGGTTGCTGCCGTTTCGCCGTAGTCAAAGCGATAGATGGTCACGAAGTGCACCTGGACGCCTTGGGTATCCGCAAGGGATTGAAACGCGCTGTTTAACTTACTTTCATTCGTGCGGCTGATAATATCCGCCTGGTCAATGATCCAGGGCGTGCCATCACTGGCAGGGCGAGGAATGTCATAAATACCCGTGGCCTGGGCGGGGGCGATCGCGCCGAGTTGACTGGCGATCACCAGGCAAAGCAATAGCCCAAGACGGAGCATATGACGCCGCCAGTGCTGAAAAGAATTGCGGATGGATTGCATGGGGCCTATAGATCAATAAACATTGGTATTTCCACCATTTTGCCACCCTAGCGGATACTCGCCATGCTGCTCTGGCCCCGATCGTCGGATTTACTCCAGCAACGCGCCCAGGTTTTTGATCAACTGGCCACGCTGTTAAATGCGGGCATTCCCCTGCAACGCAGCCTGGGGATGGTCAAGATTCCTAGCCAGGGACAGTGGAGCCACCTGCTCCAACAAGCCAGCCGCCGTATTGATGTCGGTGCGACCCTGACCGAGGCGATCGCTGCTACCCAACCCCAATCCTGGCTCATGCCCCCCTATTTTGACGAGTGGACGCTGGGAGTGTTGCGCCTCGCCGAAACCAGTGGTGCCCTGGCCGAAGGTTGTCAGCAATTAGCGATCGCGGCACGGCAACAACAGGCGTGGCAACACTTGGAAATGGCAATCGGGCGATCGCTCTTGGCCCTAGTGATCAGCGGTCTCACCCTGGGGGTAGCTTTGCTCCAGTGGAGTACGGCGTTTCTCCTGCAACCCTGGTTTTGGGTATTGCTGTTGGGGATCGGCTTGGGCCTCAGTTGGGGTTGGCAGCAAGCGCAATCCGGCTCCCTGCGGGCTATGCTCCAGCCCTATCAACGCCAATTACCGATTCTCAAGTCCCTCTGGGAAGCCCAAGTCTGTCTGTATCTCAGTGAATTGGCAACCCCGTTACGGTGTGGTATCCCGATTCTCGCGGCGTTGGATTTAATGCGTCGTCATGTCCCCGACCCGGAGTTGGCGAAAACTTTGACGCTCCTGATTCATGGGGTGCGATCGGGCCGCAGTTTAAGCCACAGCTTGACTGGACGCTTACCGGACCTTGCCCTGCAACTCATTCGCACGGGGGAGGAGACGGGGGCGCTGGGTGAGACGTTGGGCAAGTTGGGGGAATACGGTCGGGAAAGTCTGGGGACGACTTTACGGCAGGTGCAGACGGTTGTGCGGCCTCTGGCAATTGTGGCGATCGGGGGTATCGTGGCGATCGCTGCGATTCAACTGTTTTCTGGCCTGCTGCAACAACTGCCCGATTAATGCCCACTTCCCCAGACAACGCCGGGGCCAGTTCCTATTCATTCATATTGCGATAGGTCGCCACTGCCGACGGGGATACCCGGTTAAGATAGCGGAAAATCCAGTACTTAAATACCGTATCCAGAATCACCGGGAAGGTGGCAATAAACAGGAAAATAAAGTCTTGGCTTTCAGGCAAGCCAAAATGTCTCGCGATATTGGCTAACACCACTTCCCAACCGTGGGGCGAGTGGAAGCCTACAAAAATATCAGTGAACAGGATGATAATAAATGCCTTGGCACTATCGCTGAGGCCATAGACAATATCATCCATAAAGGACTTGAGAATTGAGACTTCACGCCGACTAAATACGAGCACCATCATGAAGGCAATCAGGGCAATGAGATCAGAAAAAATATTTTTAATCGCATTTGAACCCCGTTGACGATATTCCGCTTCAATTTCCCGTGCCTTGTCCTTCAGTAATGGCACCATTTCTTCTTCCGTTAACTTTTGTGATCCCGTTAATAGGCTCCGGAACCGTAATTCCTCTTCAAACCGCTGAAGTTCTAATAGGGCCTCCTCTTCCATCTGCACATTCAAAAAGACCTCCTCCGACGGACTCCGAAGATGATCGACGATCGGTCCTACCAGAAATTTCTTGGACACCTGCTGGGCCAAGAGCGGGATCAAAATAATCAGCAGAATAAACCGAAGTGAAACAATGGTTTTACTCTTAGAACTGCGAAAGCTCCGAATTAACTGCTCTTCCGCATTGGGATCAAGTTCCTTGCGCACCCGATCGATCGTACCCAGAATCGATCGCGGCAGGAAACTGGTCTTATCCGCCATCGTCTCCGCACTTTCCGCCAGTTCCAATTCCTGGGGATAAGCAGGACCGGTGGCTTGATATGTCCCATTCCTGGCCGGATCAGCCGTACTCGCTGGTGGCACGGGAACGAGGGATTGGGACTTGGCAGGGCGATCGTACTTGAGGACTACGTTATCAATAAACTGTAGCTTTTCCACGATCGCTGAGACAACCTCATCCGGATCAACGGGAGCCATCCCATCTTGCAGTGCCTCCGTTGTCCCATTGACCCCGATCAGCTTCTGATCAGAAAAACTCAGGAACGATCGACTGGTCTTAAATTCCGCCAGTCGCAACTTGATAGTATTGAGATTGCGCTGCAACTCTGACTTGAAATAGGCATTGACTCGCTCACTGCGCTCTGGCGAGGTATAGTCAATTTTGCCACCGCCAAAATGCCTTTCCTCCAGCGATCGAATCGTCAGGGCGGCATCATACGCCTGATCCAACGATCGTGCTGGTGTTCTAAATAACCATTGGTTTAACATCGACCAGGGGCGCCCTAGTGGCCCAGCGAGGGATTTCTTCATCGTTTGTCAACCCACCAGTCATAAATCTGTAGTAAAAATGAAATTTCCTGCGGCGATCGCAACCGAAGTAGGGTGTACCTGTCGATTGTAGCGGTTTCAGTTTAACGAACGTGCCCCTTGGTCAGCGGTGGCGTTGATGATGAACCGACGATGGGCCTGATAGCCAGGTAGACAACCCCTCGTGATTGCTAGACTGGCAACAGAGCGGCCTGACTGGCCCCATCCCCAGGGATACTTGCGATGATGACTGGTGCCCTCCAGTCCTTCAACCCAACTTCCGAAATCCCCCCCTACCCCAGCCCTATTCTAAATGCGGCAGGTGAGCAAGGTTTACCCGATGGGCGAGGTGCCGGTGCAAGCGTTGCGATCGGTGAGCCTTGATCTCTACGAAGGCGAATTTGTGGTGTTCCTCGGAGCCTCCGGCAGTGGTAAGTCTACCTTGCTCAATATTTGGGGAGATTGGATGTGCCCACCAGCGGCGAAGTCTGGTTCCGCACGTGGAATTTGACCCAGGTGGGCGATGCGAGGTTAACCCAGTTTCGCCGTCGCTATGTGGACTTTGTGTTCCAGTTCGATAACTTGATTCCCAGTCTGACCGCCCGTGAAAACGTGGCCCTCGTGACCGAGATCGCCGCTCACCCGATGCCACCCCAGGCGGCCCTGGCAATGGTGGGTCTGGCCGATCGCCTGGATCATTTTCCGGCCCAACTGTCGGGGGGGGGAGCAACAGCGGGTGGTGATCGCCCGTGCCCTGGCTAAGCGACCAGAGGTATTGTTCTGTAATGAACCCACGAGGGTGCTGGATTTCCCCACTGGTAAGCGGGTGCTGATCGGCTGGACCTCATCGCCGTCCTGAAAACGCGAGAATAAAACGAATCGTGATGAATATACTTAACTTATAGATACACCTTAGAAGGCTGCGGCAATACCCATCTTGTACTGATCATTACTGATACAGTCGCAACAAAACGTAAACCTGTGCATTTTCGTGAAGTAAATTCGGCTCCTGTAAAGTTTTAAATATAGTCATACACGTTTGGCCACCATTGATAATTTGCAGGTTTTCGACCCGAACCTGATAATCACCATCTTGTAAGGCGTTATAGGAAAAACTATCGCAGGTTAGCGTAATTCCATTATTGTAAAAATAAAAATTATTGCGCTCATTACTCATCAGTGTCCGACGAATCCCTTCATTAACACGATTACCCTGCAATCCCAGATAGCGACGAATATTTCGTTCTAATAATCGTTCACCGTGTCGCTCAATCAGGGTAGCAATTTCGATCACTGCGATCCTGCCGACCAATACGCGGCTAAAGTCCATATCCTCCACAATCGCCCTGCCACTTAACTGTAAAGTGTCCTTGACGGGTTTGGCCGTTTGGAGGAGTTTGACTAAACGTTCATGGTTGATATGTTCCCACGTTACTTGATCCCCAAAATTGGCACGATCGATAGCTGCCTGGGCGGCGACATTCCACCCCAAACCATTATTGCAAGCAAGGGCACGAACCTGGGGAATATAGCCATCCCGAATCAGACTACGGGCCTCTTCCACCTTGGCTAACAGTCGCCGATTGATATGCTCTAATTGGGCGATTGGATTAAATAAATTAAATTTAAATAAATACTTGATGGCATTGATTAAGCCTTCGATGCCTTCTTCCGGAAAGTTAGCATTCCCTTCTAGGTTATTTTTGTACTTAGTCTGAAATAAACTAACCGTAAATTCACCATCTACTCCTCGGAAATATGCATAGCATCTACGCCGAAGTCGCCTCCCCCTTCCGTGAGGCAATCAAACGTCTCATCAGGCTCTAAATCCAGAAGGGTTTTCGTACACAGGTAGGTAAAGGCTAGTGACTTGAGTCTAGTTTCATCCTTGATCTGAAGCTCGGCTGCTGCCTGTTGTTGAATGTCATTGACGATCGCGCCTAAGCGTTGATCGATAATCGCAGCGTTGATATTCATACCATTCAACTAATTTGGAGCCGCGATCGGGGCAAATTCAAACCGTCCCCCGGCCCGTGTGCCAGGGGCCACCTGCACCAGTTGCACCGGCGCATTGCGATCGCCCGACGGCAAAAAGCGAATCAGGCCCGTTGCGCCCGTGGTGGAAAAACCTGACTGGGCCAGGGCTTGCTGCACCCCCGTCCGGCGGGGATTCCCCTGTCCCAGGGCCGCAATCAACGCCTGAGTGGCATCGTAGGCCATCGCCGTGCGCCAATTGACATCCCCACCCCACAACTGCCGCGCCGCTGCCGTAAAGGGAGAATTGGGATTCGCCAGAATATGCCAGGGAACTGCGACTACCATCCCCACCGCATCGTCAGCCCCGATTTGCAGGAGCTTAATGTTGTAGAGACTATCCCCCCCCAGGAGGGGACGTTGCCGTTGGTTCATCAGCACTACTTGTAATGCCTGATCTAGGGTGGCCGTATTCGACAACAGGACCAGGACCTGTGCCCCCTGCTGCACTGCCTGCTGCAATTGGGCTGAGGCGCTAAACCCCGCCGCCGCCAGATCCACCTCAGCCACGACTTCACCACCGTCTAACAGCAGGGCGGTACTGAACTCATTTTTGAGCGACTGGCTGTAGTCACTCTGGGAGTTAAAAAAGATTGCCGCCTTGGGTTGCCGGATCTGGTTGACTTGATAGCGCGACAGGGCCGAGGCCGTCACCTTATCGCTGGGGACCGTCCGAAACACGTAGTTCCCCACCCCCGACAGGGCCACCGAGGTGCTGGTGGGCGAGATCATCACCAGTTGTCCAGATTGGTAGATAGAACCTGCGGCCAGGGAGGCTTCACTGCCAAAATGGCCGACGACACCGACGATCGCACTATCCTTCACCAACGCCTGGGCCACGCGCTTCGCCCCCTCCGCCGTATTCCCATCATCCGCGATCGCCACCTTCAGAGGCACCCCGTTAATCACCTGGTTTTGGGCCTGAGCCACCCCCCGCATTATTTCTTCTGCCGGATTGAGGGCTTGACTAAGGGGCGCAATCACCGCGATCGTATAGGCCGGTTGGGTCCCAATGCGGGCATTGTTGAGGTAAATCAACGCCTCTGGATCATTGCGATTTTGTTGCAACGACAGTTGGAATTGCTGGATCGCCTCCGTATAGTTGCCAGCCGCCATTGCCGCCACCCCAGCCTGCTTCGCCGCCGTTGGCTGTGGGGTAAGTACCCGATTCCCCGTACTGATCGGCTCATTGCCCCCCATCCCCGGCAAGCTGATGGGGGAACCGCCCCCCGGCAAGGTTAGGGGTGTCTGCTGCCGAAAGAAGAACCAGTAACCCCCCCCACCCAACAGGATCAGGAAGAGCAGGATATAGACGATCGGCGGTGGGCCACTGCGTTGCGACATGGGTTAACCTCTCAGTGACGATTTCCTGGCGGAGCTGCTCCGCCTACGGTGGACCGCTCCCAAACCTAAACCCAAACCTAAACCCAAACCTAAACTCAGGGAAAGCTTAGGGAAAGAGACGGGCCAGCCAGCTAAAGAATAAACGATAAAAGACGGCGATCGCCGCACCTAGCAGAGCAACAACGCCCAATAGCAGCAGGAAACTCACCCACGGATTCGCGCCAAACGGGGGAATCACAGCCAGGATTGACGGCACCGGGACCACCATAAACAGCAGGGCCAACGCCACCAATGCCAATGCTCCCAGGAGGGAAAAGTTGAAAAACCAGGGAAATTGGATCAGGGTCATTTCCGCCAGGAGGGCTAACCAGAACCCCAACCCGATCGGGGTCAGGGCCAGATTTGCCGGGGCTAAACTGCTGATCATCACCCCCAATACGCCACACACAACGCCCATCAAGGCGGCCTTCCCCAGAAAATCAAAGCTCCAGAGGCCAGGGGTTGCCGAGGAGGTACCTGACGAGGCGGGTGGGCGTTGGGCAACGGGTGGCGGTGCCGATCGCGCCGGTACGGGGGCTGGTGCAGGGGTCGCCGGTGCGATCGGGGCTGGGGGCGGCATGGGGGCCACGGGTGGACCCGGCGCTGCGGCGGCCATGGGAGGTGACGGGGCCGCTGGCGGCACTGGTGCTGGTGAGGACGATCGGGGGGGAGAGGACGATCGCGGCAACAGACTAGACTGCTGTCGCTTCAGAACCGCCAATACCGCCGCCGCCGAAGCAAAGCGATCGTTGGGCACCGGCTGCAACATGCGATCAAGAATTGCCGCCAGGGAAGGGTCCAGTTGGGGCACGTGCGATCGCCACTGCCAGGTATTGTGGTAGCCATCATAGAGTTCCAACGGGTCCTTACCCGTCAGCAGCGAGATACAGGTTACAGCCAGGGCATAGAGATCGGTCGAGGGATACACCTGACTGCCCGTCATCTGCTCCGGTGGCGCATAGCCCTGGGAATAGATCCCCGTCGAAGCTTGCCGTTGCCCCCCGCCCCCCTTGGTCGCCTGCTTGACTGCCCCAAAGTCCAGCAGGTAAATCGTGCCGTCACGACTACGCATGATATTCGACGGCTTAATATCCCGGTGAATCGAGCCATTCTCATGGACAAACTGAAGGATTTTGAGAATTTCCGTCAGAATGTGGCGCACTTCCTCCTGGGAGAAGGCCCCCCGCTGGGCCAGTTCATCCTCCAGGGTTTCACCATCAATAAACTCCTGCACCAGGTAGAAATATTCCTCCTGACCGCTACCATTAGCACTGGGAACGGTTAGGGGAAAAAAAGCAAACAGGTCGGGGATCTGGGGATGTTTGTTCCCCAGGTCTTCCAGGACTTCGGCTTCCCGTTCAAAGAGACCCTGGGCAATTTTCAGTTGGGCCGGATTCAAATCCCCTGCTGGCTGAAACAGCTTCACCACACAGGGCCTCAGCCCCGGCGTATAGCGATCGCGCGCCAGGAACGCCGCCCCAAAACCGCCCTGCCCCAGCAACCGCTGCGGCAGATAGCGCCCCACCAGGATCAAGGGCATCCCACAGGCCGTACAGTACTTCTGCTGGGTGGTGACCAGAGTATTGCGATCGTCCAGGTCCGGGTAAACATTACGCGGGCGCGGACAACCGGGACGAGTGCAGTAAAGCTCCATGAGCAGGGATTAAGAACTGGGAAGGGTCAGAGACGGCACATCGGATGTTGTCTGGGCAGGCGCTTCTACCCGCAGGGCAGGAGATAGGTCAGTTGTCAGGGATGGCCCAGAAACGGGAGTGGGCATCGCTGTGGCCGGCGTTAAGTTCGCCTGATTGGCAAAGAGCGGCAGAATCTCCTGGCTGAAGGCTTCAGCAGCCTTGGAGCGATAGCGGTTGGGGTTGGAAATAACCGATAGAACCCGCTTGATCACCACCGAATCGATCGGCATTCGATGCAGAGTCCCCATTTGCAACTCCCGCTCGATCGCCGTCACCGAGACAAAAGCCGCCCCTAGCCCCGACTGCACCGCATTCTTGATCGCCTCGATCGAATTCAACTCCATTTCGATCTTCAGCCGCCGCATCTCAATCCCCGATCGGGTGAGCACTTGATCAATCACCTTGCGGATCGTGGACTGGGAATCCAGGGCAATAAACTGAAGTTTGTACAGATCATCCCGTTGAATTTTGTCAACCTGCGCGAAGGGGTGAGAGGTTGGTAAAATTAAAGCAAGTTCATCTTCGGCATACGGCACAATTTGCAGCGAATCTTGCAACTCTGCAGGCACTTCACCGCCAATGATCGCCATGTCTACCTGACCATTGGCGACACTCCAGGAGGTGCGTCGGGTTGAATGCACATGGAGTTGCACGGCCACATCTGGGTAGCGTTGCCGGAACAACCCAATCATGCGGGGCAAGAGATAAGTCCCGGTGGTTTGACTAGCCCCAATAATCAGGGTGCCCCCTTGCAGATTTTGCAGATCCTCGATCGCCCGACAGGTCTCCTGACACAGAGACAAAATCCGTTCACCATAACTGAGCAGGAGGTGGCCCGCTTCCGTTAACTGGGCACGCCGTCCCCCCCGGTCAAACAGGGGCACATCCAATTGGCGCTCCAGGTTCTGCACCTGTAAGCTGACAGCCGGTTGCGAAACATAAAGGCTATCGGCAGCCCGCTTAAAGCTACCCTCAGCAGCGATCGCTCTGAGAATGCGGAGCTGGTCTAGGGTAAAGGGGAGGTCAGCCATAGGAGTCCAACGATAAATCACGAAAGCGACACAATAAACACGATCGCAACAATAATTAATCCAACCCAGCTCTCAAGAAAGACTGAGAAGCTGGAGATTTAGTACGGAGAGAGGCAAGCTAGCATGGAATAAGGACAGTAGACTGGCACGGGACATATCGGGACATCTCTTATGTGCATCTTATGACGACACTGGCTCGACTACAAGAAATTCTTATCGTTTTTACCCTAACCTGGGACAATCCGAGTCAGTAAATTTAAGCAACTTAACTTTTGAGCGTTGGTTCTATGAAAAAGGAGGTTATCCGGGAGTTTTTGAACCTGCCGGGAATTGCCGGGGTTGCCCTGATGGATGGGCGATCGCGTCCCTACTTTTTGGGCGTCGATCAGGCGCTTAATTTTCAGCAAAAAGAGGCCCTTGCCCAGGGGATTCGCCAAGTGGTTGAAACAACCCCCGATACCTTCGGGGCGTTCGAGTTTCAGTTTTCTACCCATCAGGTCCACATCTATAAGCTAGCCTCTAGCTTAATCCTGTTGGCATTGACTAACCAGGATCTAGTGGAGAGCGACTACTACCAGGTCATCACTCGTCTGAAAGAAACCCTGTTGGAAGACGTTACGAATGCCACGGCCACCTTCCGTCTCCTGGCGGGAAACATTACCCTTCCCGGTCAGCGCTACTGGGGCGGCCAAA
>CAZHXN010000049.1:0-31560 GCA_964536415.1 uncultured bacterium | reverse complement strand
CGAGACGCCTACCTCGCCTGATCCCAATCACGGCCAATCGGTCAGGGCAGACGAGATCCCCATTCCACCCACGCTATTTGCCCCAAGCCAGTGGCCTAAACCCAATCTTCGCGTTGTGTAGTTCGTTGGCGATATACCTGGGAGGTTGCATGGATTTGGCGGGTTTTACTGAAGAGGTCGGCCTCGGTTAGTTGCCAGTGTTCCAGGATGCGATCGAGGTCAGCTTGAATATCGCGGGCACCGGGAAAACCTTGATACCGAATGCGCAACCGGGCCAATTCGGCCAAATTGAGGTCATTAGCTGTTTCCTGGAGCAGGCGATCGACAATTTGACGATCGCTTTGCCAGAGCGGGTGTTGCTGATCCTTAGGTTCTGTCGATAGCATACTCAGCAGCGGATTAATCAGAAGTCAGTTACGCAGGGAGGCAGTCAAGGGCTGCAGGTGAGCAACGGCGATCGTGTCCACTCAGGCTCACTCAAAACTCAGTTATTCAGGGGGAGTGCAGCTCACAGATCTTGGGTAGAGTGAAGTAAAAAACTGTACCTTGACCTACCTTAGATTCAGCAAAAATTTTACCCCCATGAGTGGAGACAATCTTTTTACAGGTGGCAAGACCGATCCCTGTTCCGGTATACTTTTGGTCCGTTTTGAGGCGCTTGAAGGCTTGAAAAATATCCTTGAGATGTTCGCTAGGAATACCAATGCCATTATCACGTACCTCCAGTAGCCAGGAATCAGCCTGCTCAGTTGCTAAAATCTGGATCTGTGGTATAACATCGGGGCGGTTAAATTTTAACGCATTGCCAATCAGATTCTGGAACAGTTGTACAAGTTGAGTTTCATTCCCTTGAACCCAGGGTAGTTCGCCAAACGTAATCTCTGCTTTCTGCTCGGCAATCAGCATTTCCAGATTGGCGAGGGCTTGATAGAGAACGAGCTTCAGGTCTATGGGGGTTAAGTCTAGATCCATGTTCCCCACCTGGGCATAGGCTAAGAGATCCTGAATGAGGCGTTGCATCCGCTTGCCCGCATCAAAAATGCGATCGATATATTCCAGCACCCCAGCATCCAACTGCTTCTGATACTTCATTTGAATCAGGCCAACAAATCCAGTAATGCTTTGGAGCGGTTGTTGGAGATCATGGGAGACCGCGTAGGCAAACTGCTCTAACTCCTGATTAGAAGTCATCAACGCCTGATTCAGTTGCTGAAGCTGCTGATTATGCTCAGCCAGTTGTTGTTGTAAGTGACGGAGACGTAATTGCATATCAATCCGGGCTAAAACCTCCTCCGTTTGGAAGGGCTTGGTAATGTAATCTACCCCACCAACCCCAAATGCTTTGACCTTATCTAAAACATCATCCAGCGCACTCAGGAAAATAACCGGAATATCCTGGGTAGCCTTGTTAGCCTTAAGATTCTGACAGACTTCATAGCCATCCATTTCTGGCATCCGGATATCTAATAAAATCAAATCGGGCGGATCAGCCTGGGCTGAGGCTAAGGCCATTGCCCCATTAATCGCCTTACGAATCTCATACCCCCGTTGGGACAACAATTTCGATAACAAACGTACGTTATCGGGTGTGTCATCAACAATCAAGATACTCGATTCAGATAGCTCGGTAATAGTGCTGCCCATAGCCGGATGAGTTTACTGGATAGTTTTTCTGAATAATTTAGGCTGTCTGGCTGAATAATCGATGCACCGTAGTCAATAAGAAGTCGAGGCCCCCGGCGTCTACCGGCTCAACGGGTGACAGAAGCTTCCAAACGGAAAGCGATACCCGGTATCATGGCACGATTGGTTGGTCTGGGCTACCCTAGCCATTATTCTACTATCGCGATCGCCCCCCTCTCAAGGTAAATACGGAGAACCCAGGTAACTCAGTTAGCAAGGGGTAGGAAGAGGGCATAGATCCTACTTCTTAATTTAAACCTTTCCCTGCTGACCCCAGTCTGAAACAATAGACAGTACACAACAAGGGGCCTGTATCCGTGCTTAGTGCAGCAATCTCAAGCGAGTCTCGCCTAGAGGCGTCTCGAGATTGGCAACCGCCAAAGTGGGCATCTAGCTCGATCAGGGGTGTGATCCATCCAGTTAAGATTGCGGTGTCCAGTTCCTCCGAACAGCACTCTGATGGTGAACTTGTGCAACGGTGTCTTCAGGGACAACCGGCAGCGTTTCGTCAGCTTTATCGACGGTATCAGCAGCGAGTACGATCGACTTTGTATCAATTGTGTGGTGCGGCGGGACTAGATGATCTAGTCCAAGAGGTGTTCCTCAAAGCCTGGAAAGGGTTGCCGAAACTCAAACAGCCGGAGCAGTTTTCCCAATGGTTGTATCGGATTGCGTGGAATGTGGCGATGGATCAGCGCCGGACCTATGCCCGCGATCGCAGCCATCTGCAAACCCTGGGGGAGTTGCTGGAGGGTCCCCCTCCCGATGTGGCGCTTACCCACCTGCACTATCAGGATCTTGTGCAACAGGGCTTGGCGCACTTGAGCCTGGAGCACCGGGCCGTTCTGGTATTACATGATCTAGAGGAGATCCCCCAAAAAGAGGTGGCGAGCATTCTGAACATTCCCGTTGGGACGGTGAAATCGCGGCTGTTCCATGCCCGCGCCCAGATGCGTCAGTTTCTTGAGCAACAAGGAGTCCAGCTATGACACCGCATGATTCCCCCCTGGAGCGGCAAGGCGATCGCAAGCTGGTTCAATTTTTACGCCAGTACCGCCCCACCGTGCCCCCGGCAGCAGCCAACCTGGAGGATCAGCTCATGGCTGCACTGGACACACGCGACTGGGAGCAGCCCCCGATCGCCCGCCGAGAGCCAGCCCCATCAACCCCTTGGTACCAGCGAAGACGGCGGTGGGTCGTGGCGGGGACGATCTTGACGGCTAGCCTGTTTGCCACCTGGATGGGGCAACGGGCTTGGCAGATGGCCCAGACCCCAAGTCCAGCAGAAATCGCTGAAATTGAGCAATTTATGGAGCAAAGTTGGCAGGGGGTCGTTGTCAGTCATGCGACGGATGGGGATAACCCCCTCTTCACAGAAACCAGCAGTGCCATTGGCCCTGGGGCAGGAACTGAGGCAGGGATGGGGGCAGGCTTATAGCCGTTAACCTGGCCACAGGCGAAGTGGGGTAGGTGGTTGAAGGGCTAGGCAGCGACGCGAGGAGGTGGAGATGGGACGGGTTCGCTTAGGATTAACAGTCATCGCTCTGACGTTAGGGGGGACCTTCGTGTTCCCCACGCTGGGAGGGCAGGTACCGGCGCTGCCGATCGGGATTGCGCCAGCACGGGTAGACCTTGCCCAGGCCCAGGCTGGTCCGCAGCCATTGGCTCAGAGGCCAGAGCGGCTCTTTCAGGCATTGGATCTCACCCCAGCACAAATCCGGGAGATGCGGGCCATTCAGCAGCGCTACGAACCTCAATTAACCCAGCGGCGACAGGCCCTTCGGCAGGCCCGTCAAGAACTCAGTCGGCTGATGGCTGGGGATGCCCCGGAAGCCCAAATTCGGGCGAAGTTCCAACAAATCGAACAACTCAGGCAGCAACAGGCTGCCATCCATTTTGAAAGTCTGTTGGCTATGCGATCGGTCCTGACCCCGACCCAACGTCGCAAATTTGCTGACCTGATGCAGAATCGCCAAGGGACTGAGCGCCTAGGGCGGATGCGACACCTGCAGGATAAACGCCTCAATGCTCAGTAAACGCGGGGTCAGAGCCACCAGTTGGGCAAAACTCCACAATTGGATGCGTAACTTAAATACGCTTTTTAATAAAGTTTTAAGATTGCTAACGGAATCCTGGGAAGTGTAGAGAGATCTCCTATCCTATAGACAGGGATTCTCTAAGTATTCAATCTGAGGCGAAGTGGAAATCCATCTGGCGGTTTAGAGGGTCTGCGATACCTGTTCTCATGCGGAGGTGATAACGCCACTCAACCCTGGTTAAGATTTTCTCTGATCACCCTTGTTACCCGCGATCGCTGCATCTTCTATGCTATATATGACGACGCTACGCCATCTCCTGATATCACTGATCCTGAGCGGTCTCTTTTGCTTTGGGACACCGTTGGTGTTGCTAGGCAGTTTACTTATCTTATTGTTGGGGTTACAAACTGTGCCAGGAATGGCGGCGATCGCAACAGTAGGCTTTACCCAACTACTTCAGTTTTTAACCATTTTTGGTAATGGGAATATTTGGGAAGGGCTGTGGGTTATTGGACTCAGTTGGAGTCTGGTAGGGGTGTTGTTTGATCTCTACATTTTCTGCCAGTACCAAGTGGGTGAAGGGGCTAGCCACCAATAGTTTTCTGGAGGATTTATAGGGGTAAGTGAGGCCATACCGTGGAAACCTATTATCAGCCCCAAGATTTGGCTCGTTTTGCGGAGGTAGGGGAGGAAGCCCCGGCGCTCTGGCAGGCATTTATGGCGTGGTATGGGCCGGTGTTTGCCGAGGGTGCTTTGACGGAGCGGGAAAAGGCATTGATTGCGCTGGCGGTTGCCCATGCGGTCCAGTGTCCCTATTGCATTGATGCCTATACGACAACCTGTCTGGAGAAGGGGGCAGATCTAGAGCAAATGACGGAGGCGATCCACGTGGCGGCGGCGATTCGGGGGGGGGCGACGCTGGTGCATGGGGTGCAGATGCGCAATACGGCCCAGCAGATTTCGATGTAGGCTAAGAAAAGCTTGTCTGCTTGAGGTTTGCCGGTGACCGCGATCGACTTCCATCCCAGCCTACAGCACCGTTCCCATCCCCTTGCCTCCCCCCTGGCCCAACGCCGCCTCCTGGCTGAACTCCCCTTGGTGCGATCGTTTGAAGACGCCGTCGCCAGTACCGGACACGCCCCCCTGCGATCGCAAACCCCCACCGTCTTGCAAATGAACGTGGGCAAGCGCTGCAACCAGGTATGTCGCCATTGCCATGTCGATGCTGGCCCCGATCGCCGCGAAGTCATGACGCCAGAGGTGATCGCCGCCTGCCTGCGGTTATTAGCCACGGGGGCGATCGGCGTGGTGGACATTACCGGTGGCGCACCGGAATTACATCCCCAATTTCGGGACATCGTGCGTGAGGCGCGGGCATTGGGGTGTCACGTGATCGATCGGTGCAACTTAACCATCACCCAGCTACCGACCTATCAAGATTTGCCGGAATTTCTCGCAGAACATCAGGTAGAAATCGTTGCCTCCCTCCCGGCCTATAGTCTGAAGCCAACCGAGGCCCAACGGGGAAATGGCGTCTTTGATGCTTCGATCGCCGCCCTGCGGCAATTGAATGCCCTGGGGTATGGCCAACCGGAGAGCGGGTTAGTGTTAAATTTGGTGACCAATCCCGTCGGAGCCTTTTTACCCCCCAACCAGCGATCGCTCGAAGCCACCTGGAAACGAGAGATGATGCGCCGACACGGCATTGTCTTTAATCACCTGTACACGATTACCAATATGCCCATCAGCCGCTTTTTGGAATTTTTGCTCGAGTCGGGTAACCTGGAAGCCTACATGGAAAAACTGGTGAATGCCTTTAACCCAGCCACGATCGCGGGGTTGATGTGTCGCTACACCCTATCCGTCGGTTGGGATGGCCGACTGTATGATTGTGACTTTAATCAAATGCTGGAGATGGCCTTGCCCCAAACCATTTTTGAGGTCACCTTAGCCGATTTAGGCAATCGGCCCATTCAAGTTGCAGCCCACTGCTTTGGCTGCACTGCCGGAGCCGGGTCCAGTTGTGGGGGAGCCACCGCTGCCTGAAGCAAGACTGAATCAACTAACTGAGCCAATTGCTCTAACCGCTCATCCGTCCAACGTTCTACGCCCATCTGTTCACCTTGATCGCTCCCCCTCTGCTAGCGACTGGGTGATCACCTGACGGGCCTTGTCAGCCTTAAGCGAAGGCATTGCGCCCCAAAGGCGGCACCCGGATTCGAACCGGGGAATAAAGGTTTTGCAGACCTCTGCCTTACCACTTGGCTATGCCGCCTCAGCCTGAAACTCTATTCTATCAGACCAGCGCCTCAGTCTCGCTTTGCGCCTTCAAGTAAATCCCCAACCCGACCAGCCCAATAATTAGCAAGCCGCCCATTCCCACAGGACTCGGCAGCCAGAAGACAGCCTCGATATGGTTGACCTGTCCCGGTTGCAGGTTCCAGGTAAGGGTCTGTCCCTCGCGTTGCACGATCGCATTGGTTGCCCCTGCCCGTGCACCCCAGGGGGTCGTCAGGGAGAATTTTAATGCCAACAGGGCTGCCGGATTGAGCAGGACAGTCCCTTCTCCCGATACTAACCCTAGCGATCGCAAATCCAGGTCATACACCAGCCGATGGCGAACCAGCAACAGGGCGTTATTCTGGTTGACGTGTAACTGCGACGTTATCCCCGCCAGTAGATCCGCCGTGGCCGGGTCCGTTGCCGCCGTCGGACTGAAAAATTGATTAAATTTCGTCTCTAGGTCTTGGCCACTGGAAAACGGGATCGTGATTTGCAAAGTGCGATCGTCGAGGGATTGCGATCGCCCTCCCACCGCACGGGTACGTTGCTCTAATCGCTGGAACCATTGCGTCTGGCTTTCACCACTCAGGGCACTAAAGGGTTCTGCCAACCGGATCGACTGCACCAGCGTACCCCCGTGGGGGCTGGAAAATTGAATCCCCGTTTCGTACTGCACACAGCCTGACAGTAATAAAGCTGCCAGCACCATCATCCACAGCGATCGCCAGCGGACGACAACCTGGCGAACAGACCGTCCTAAGCGCAAACGACGGCGGCCATAGCGGCTCGGCGACACAGCAGATCTCACCACAATCACCCACCCGAACAGTAGCAATTGAGTTTTATCCTACCGCGTAACGTTTGTGCGGTGCCGGGTCAGGATGGGATAGCGGCCAGCAGGGACAGACATTCACCTGCCTTTGGGATACGCTAAAGTTTAGTCATTAGGCTCCATTTGTGCATTTAGCTGCGGGAGGTTAGATAGCCCATGACTCGCCCCCCGATTCCCCCTGGAACCATTCTCCAAAATCGCTATCGCTTGCTCAAAATGCTGGGGCAAGGGGGATTTGGTCGTACCTATCTCGCAGAGGATCAGGGCCGTTTTCAGGAAAAGTGTGTCATTAAAGAGTACACGCCCGCCCAAACCGATGCCTATGCCTTGCAAAAGTCGCGGGAACTTTTTCAGCGGGAAGCCACCGTCCTGTGGCAAATTCAACATCCCCAAATTCCCCAGTTCCATGCCACCTTTGAACAAGGCAAGCGCTTGTTTTTAGTCCAGGATTTTGTGGAAGGGCCAACCTACAGCGCCCTATTAGAGGAACGCAAGTCAGAAAGATATCCGTTTTCGGAGGCCGAAGTTCTGCATTTAATGGAGCAACTGCTACCGGTTCTCCAGCATATCCATCAAAAGAACATCATCCATCGCGATATTTCACCCGATAACATCATTCTGCGCCAGTCGGATAAAAAGCCGGTGCTGATTGACTTTGGGGTGGTTAAAGAGTTAGCGGGTAAAGTCCAGGGGGGCGAGACGCCGACCAAGGGAACCACTGTCGGCAAACTGGGCTATGCACCACCGGAACAATTACAAACGGGTAAAGCCTCTCCGAATAGTGATCTCTATGCCCTGGCGGTGACGGCGATCGTACTCATGACGGGACGCGAACCCCAAACGCTTCTGGATGAGACAACGATGACCTGGCACTGGCAACCTCTGCTACCCCAGATTAATCCCCGCTTTGCCCAGGTGCTGAGCCGGATGCTGAGTCCCCGGCCCCAGAATCGCTACCAGTCCGCGACGGAGGTCGCCCAAACGCTGCGATCGCTGTCTGGCTTGATCCCCAATGCGGCTGCTCCCGGTAGCCCTGCGGCCAGAACCCCAAGCCCACCCCCTCGCCGTCCCGTGCGGTTAAGCCCAACCCCGACGCAGCGGCGATCGACCACCTCCGCCTCCGTACTAAACAGTAGCTCCATCTGGGAAAGCGTGTGGATCAAGCCAGCCCTGATCTTTGGTGCGATCATGCTGACGTTCATGGGCATCTCTGCCTTGATGAATGTGGCCCTGAAGCCCACCCAGCCACGCGCAGGAACCCTCAGCCCGACGATCGCCATCGAGCCGCCCCCCCACACCAGTCCCGATCATCCGTCTCCCTCACCGTCACCGTCACCCCCACCCAATACGCCGGTGGCAGCTTCACCCCTCTCCCCTAGTGATCCGGCCTCCCCCAGCCCAGCCACGACCGACCCTGCGCCCGTCGAAACGCCTAGCCCGACGATCGCAACCACCCCGATCACTGTTCCCGTTGGTCAGGCCGAACCCGTGGAATTCAGCGGGCAAGTCTCGCCGACCAGTATCCAGCGCTATTTGCTGTCTGCCCAGGAAGGTCAGGAGGTGACAGTGGCCTTAACCAAGGGGGCGGCTACCCTCACGGTTCAAGACCCAGAGGGGAAGTCAGAAGCAAACGGCACCCGCCAATGGTCTACGCGATCGAGCAAAAATGGCAATTATCAAATTGATGTGATGAGCGACACCCCTACCGACTTCACGATTGCTGTCAGCGTGCGGCCAGCCAGGATCATCATTCGCCAGCAATAGTTCACCTACCTGTTGGTATTAGGGTGAGATGCTGCATTGCCGATAAGCTAGTCAAACTCTGGCGTCAAAGCCAGGACGGAAACTTGGGTGCTGATTCCTTGATTTAGATCTTCCTTGATTTAGATCTTCCTTGATTTGCCTCAATTTCGTGAAAGTAGCGGGCATTAGCTTCATCGCCAAAATTACTCCCTCCCCAATCGCTACAATAGCCCTAACCGTAGCTCTAACGACTGTCATGACCCTAGCGACCTCACCTCCGACCTCACCTTCGCCCCCCTACCTCAGCCTGGAGGACTACCTCGCCTATGACGATGGCACCGATACCCGCTATGAACTGGTCGATGGAGTCTTAGTTGCGATGCCCCCGGAATCGGATGAAAACAACGATATTGCCAAACGCCTACTGTTTGAATTGGCAAAACATTTCCCGGCGGCACTACTCGCTTATAAAGATACAGAAATTGAGGTGATGGGGCGACGGGTACGCTGCCGATTACCGGATTTACTGGTGCATACGGAAGCTTCCAAAGCGGCGCTAGCGGGTATGGGTCGGGCGACGATTACGCGGGAGATGCCCCCCCCAGCCTTGGTGATTGAGATTGTCTCTCCAGGTAAAGCTAATCGGGACCGAGACTATCGCTACAAACATACGGAATATGCGGCGCGGGAAATTGGGGAATATTGGATTGTTGACCCAGAGGAGCGGCAAGTTACTGTCTGCCAGTGGGTAGAGGGCCAGTATGAGGATGCGGTGTTCCGGGGCAGTGAACCCATCCAGTCGATCGTGGTACCTGATCTAGCATTAACAGTTGCAGATCTCTGGGCACTAGAGACATAAAAGAGAGACATAAAAGTATGACCGAAACTCGCGCCGATTACGATAGCCCCTGGAAGGAGATCCTGGAGACCTATTTCACTGACTTCATGGCCTTTTTCTTACCCAAAATCCATGCCGAAAAAGTTGTCGTCATGAGTTTTAATTCCCGATCGTCAAACTGCTAGACTATGGGCAGGACTGGGCTGCGCTAGAGACGTCGAGTAACCCTTTTGCGATCGTGGTCATGGCCCATCTCAATGGGATTGCGGTGGCCCTGAGGTTGCGGTTTGGTGAGGCCGGTTCACAACTATTGCCCGAAATGCGGACGATCAAGTCAGTGGCAACCCTGCAAACTATCCAGGAAGCCCTACTGACAGCCAACACGATTCAGGACATCTAGCAGTTGTATACCCATTGAATCAGGAGCCTGAGCACGGTTTCCGCTGTAACTACCGCTCAACAATTGGGAATTGGGGTTAAGCGATCTAGCTTGGAATCCACTGCCGTAAGCGTGCGGCAAGCCAGGATCATCACTCGGCAGCAGTGATTCGTCAGCACCGCGATCGCCTAGCGACTCAGGCGGTTGAGCAACCAGAGGGAAGTCACCAATCCAGCAAAGTGGGCCGTGATCGTGTGGGTATTAGCCTGGACGACAAAAATATCGAGGGGCTGGATCTGACGGCTGGGGTCCAGTGCTCCCAACCCCTGGACTTGAGAGAGAGATTTAGCTAGCAGGGCACCCACGATCGCCTGGGCACCGAGGATAATGAGCAGCAGCCCAATGAGGTTAATCATCACCCCCATGCGCAGCAGTTCTACGGTGTCAGCTTTACGGGGGCGCAGGGCCGGATCAGGTGTTTGCAGTTGTTTCGACAGGCGGGTATAGCGAAACGTCCAGAAAATGCTGGCATAGAGGGCCACCAGGCCACAAATCGCAAAAAAAACGCCAAACCCCCGGCCCGGACTGGCCACAGCGGGGGCAATGGTGCGACTACTGGCGGCAAACAGCAGGATAATCGTCGCGACAACAGCTAATACCACCTGCACCCAAAATCCAGTCCAACCAGCCGTGCGAAATCCAGCAGCAGCCCGTTGAACCGCTGTTGGCAGGGAGGAATATTCGGAAGGCTCTGACATGGCAAGTCCTCAATGCGATCGGGAGATTCAGGAGATCAGGATATCGGGCAATCAGCCAATTATCCTAATACCCTACACCTACCCGTTGGTATTAGGGTGAGACGCAATGCCGGGAGGCAACCCCAGTGGGGGTTTTACTTCCCTTTATGTCCTAAATTAGTCCTTAAATAGTCCTTAAATAGTCCTTAAGTAGCCTGAATAGGGCTATAACCTGACGAAACCGGATCGGGATGGTACCAGATGGGGGCTGGGCTGGATCGTTGCAGGTCGATCGGGGGTATACAACCTTTGTTGTCTCTTTGTTGCCTCAGTAAGGGGCAGGTAATTGGCTTGAGCCAATTGTTCATCAGGGGCTTCTGTCCTTCAGAGACTTGGGAAACGCTGTAGGCTCATGTCTCTGTCGCGATACAGTCACTAATGCGATGACCGCAACCGACGCCGATTAGGATAGTCTCTGGCATCAGAAAAACCAGCACAGTGACGAAAGTTTAGACGAGAAGTCGATGGACTGAACAAGTTCAAACTGTCAAGACCAAAGCAGCTCTTCTGAGTTTATGACGTAAACCGTATAGGCAACTACACATCAAAGAGCCGAAACGCTGGGTTTATGGTAGGGGCGCTACGCGCCCCTACCATAAACCCAGGAGAGCCACCAAAGCTGCTTTGGTGTGATTTAGCTCGGTATTTAGCCTGGGTCCCATGATCGATGCTTTAAGCATGGGTGGCTCGCTAGAGACCCCATTGAGTAGACGAGAAGCCGCCATACCCACCATCATTAGCTACCCCCAACTCCCCCTGGGAGGGACACGACATCGGCGGCTCAGCCCCTCGCATCAAGCAGCGATCGCCAGGAATTGGGCAAGCTACCGATTCTTGACATAGCCCCCAATATCAGGAGTGTTAGCCAAGAAACATCCTATGATCAGTGCTGTTGATGAGTGCGGCACCCCTATGGCCAGTGAGAGTGAATATATTCAACGGGATGAAGCGACCCGTGTGCGCGTCCTGAGTGAAGCCCTGCCCTACATCCAGCAGTTTGCCGGACGCACCGTCGTCGTTAAATATGGCGGCGCGGCGATGAAGGACGATAGCCTCAAGGAAAAGGTGATCCGCGACATTGTCTTTATGTCCTGTGTGGGGTTACGCCCGATCGTGGTACATGGGGGGGGACCCGAAATCAATAGTTGGCTCGGCAAGCTCGGTATTGACCCCCAATTCAAAAATGGCCTACGGGTTACCGATGCGGCCACGATGGAAGTCGTCGAAATGGTCCTCGTGGGACGGGTGAATAAAGAAATTGTCTCCCTGATTAACCAGGCGGGCGGTAGGGCAGTGGGTCTCTGCGGCAAGGATGGCAATTTAATCACGGCCCGTCATCAGGGACAGGCGGATATTGGCTTTGTCGGCGAGGTTAGCAGTGTGGACATCAATCTCCTCGAAGTGCTGATCGACAAGGGGTATATTCCTGTCGTCTCCAGCGTCGCTGCCGATGATACGGGCCAAGCATACAACATCAATGCCGACACGGTGGCCGGGGAAATTGCCGCAGCCCTAGGGGCAGAAAAGCTGATCCTGTTGACCGATACAGCAGGCATTTTGCGCAATTACCATGATCCCTCAACGCTGATCAATCGGATTGATATTCAGGAAGCCCGTCGCCTGATTGAGGTGGGGATTGTGGCGGGGGGCATGATCCCCAAGGTAACCTGTTGTGTGCGATCGCTCGCCCAAGGGGTTAAGGCTGCGCATATTATTGATGGCCGCTTACCTCATGCCCTGCTGTTGGAAATTTTCACCGATGCTGGGATCGGTTCAATGATCGTCGCTTCGGACTTCATGGCTTAAAGACCCAATCAACACATCTAGCACCGGACGTTTACGGACTCAGGCTAAAGGGAGACCGCTAGAGACTTGCTAGAATCTGGAAGGATCGCAGACCATCAATTTTATCTGTGTGGGGAAATTTAATCCAATGGACGTTAAATTAATTCTAGTGGTGTTAACCGTGCTGTTTACCGTCGCTTGCCTCTTCTTTGGCACCCGTAACGGCTTTTACGACACGGATAACTACCACGGCAATGGTTCAGCCCACTAGCGCTCTCTAGCCCTAACTGTCAGTCAATCCTGGCTCCTGGGCACGGCCAGCGCCTACCCCTAAGCCGCACCTGATGTGTTCGATCGCCGTAGGGGGCGTTGCGCGGATCGGGACTGACAGTTGACAAGCAAGCGCCGGCATGGAACTTGAATGTACGCCCTACGGTACGGGTCAGGCAGAGGATGGGATCTGTCTTTTGGTCAAGATGGGTCCCTACCGGATTCTGTTGGATTGTGGACTGGCCGATCTGCGGGTACTTGCAGACCAAGTCCCCCTTGTCCTAGCTCCGGATGCGCCCCCCCCGATCGACTTGGTTCTGTGCAGCCACGCCCATCCCGATCATGCCCGATCGCTGCTGGCGCTCCATCAAGCGTTGCCCCAAGTTCCCATCTACGCCAGCGAAGCCACGGCTCAACTCCTCGCCCTCAACTGGTTAACCCCAACGCTAGAGAATATCCCAGGCTTTTGGCACGCATTGCCTTGGCGATCGCCGATCGAATTTGCTAAGGGCCTTACTGTCGAACTGTGGCCTGCGGGTCACCTTCCCGGTGCTGCTGCCATTCTCCTCTCCTATACCCCCCTGCCGGAACACGCAGGCTTCTCCGACCAACCGGACCGCACCTATCGATTATTCTATACGGGTGATTTTTTCCTCTCCAGTACCCGCTTGGTGGAGGGATTGCCCCTGGAAGAACTGCGTGGCCTCAAACCCGACGTGCTGATCCTCGAAGGCACTTATGGGACGGCCCGCCATCCCCGTCGCCGCCAACAGGAAAACCAATTGGCCGAGCGCATTCATCGAGCACTCACGGCAGGCGATCGCATCCTCATGCCCGTCCCCATGTTGGGCCTAGGGCAGGACCTCCTCATGCTCCTCCGGAGTCACCACCTCTTCACGGGGCGCGATCTGGATATTTGGGTAGATGGCCAGGTAGCCTTGGGCTGTGATGCCTACCTGGATCTGCTGCCCTACCTGCCCAGTAATGTGCAGAACTTTGCCCGCCATCAACCCCTGTTCTGGGACGATCGCATCCGCCCCCGTGTCCGTCGGCTGCAACCAGAAAACCGTGCTCAAGTGGGTCAAACCCCCTGCATTGTCCTGACCGATCTGACCATCGACTGGCAGAGTTACAATACTGATCCAGCAACGCCCTGGTTAGTCTTCATCTCGGAACAACCCGATCATCGGCCTGATTTAGCCATCCCCGCCCCGATGGGTTTACCACCTGCCTGGGCGATCGAAACCTATTTACTCGCAGATCACTGTGATGGGGCTGGGACCACCCAGTTGATCCACAACCTCCGCCCCCAGCATGTTGTCTTTGTCCACGGCTCCCCAACCTACTTAGCTGACCTCACCAACCTGGAAGAACTCCAAAGCCGCTACCAACTTCACTCCCCTGCTGCGGGTAAACGGGTAGAGTTGCCGATCGGGGCAACCTTTATGCGCCCTGTGGCGGCTGAAGGTGGTTACGAGGGGGAAGTCGTTGAGTTCGATGCTACCGTGAGCGTACTCCTGCCAGATAGCATTGTGGCTGATCCGCGCTGGCAGAAATTTGCTGACACGGGTCTCATCGCCGTGCGTTGGCAGGGGGATGAACTGGTCCTCCGGGGTCTCTCGCAACGGGAAATCCTGAGCCGATGGGAGGAGCATCCCTTATCCGTGACCAAGTGCTGTGCCCTTTGTCGGCACTACCACAATCAACGCTGTTGGAATCAGGCATCCCCCCTCTATCACTTTAAGGTTAGCCCAGAAGGTTATTGCCCAGCCTACGCCCCTCTCCACCCTCAATCCCCTTGAACCGGACAGATCCGATCGCGTCCCTGTTGTTTGGCCTGGTACAAGTGGCGATCGGCGATCGTGACTAGGTGGGTTGCAGCGAGATCCGCACTGGGGATCAGGCTAGCCACACCAATGCTGACGGTAATATAGGGCGAAATCGGGGACCCACGGTGGGGAATCTCCAGTTGTGCGACTGCCGTGCACATCCGTTGAGCCACTTCGATCGCTCCTTTCCAACTCGTTCCCGGCAGAATTGCAGCAAATTCTTCCCCCCCATAACGAGCTACTAAATCATAGGGCCGACGTGCGCTGTGGTAGAGCGTTTGAGCCACCAGTTTAAGGCAATCATCCCCCTCTAAATGTCCATAGGCATCGTTATATTGTTTGAAATAGTCAATATCACATAACAAAATTGCCAGGGGTTTTTGTTCCCTTAGCATTTGTTTCCACTGTTGAGTGAGATGCTGATCAAAGTGGCGACGATTAGGGATTTGGGTCAACCCATCAGAAGCAGCTAATAGAGTAATTTCGTCTAACTTTCGTGACCATTGGGTATCCACTACATCGCCATGTTCCATGATGGTTTGCACAATGATCTCCAGATCACTCTTCTCCCGTGAGAGAACCTCTAACAAGGCATGCAGCATGGCCTCGGCTTTCTGACGCACTGAAATTTCGGCCTGTAACTGTTGATTCGTTTCATACAGTTGGGCTTCAATCAAATCACCATGCTCAGCAGTTGTTGAGAGGGCGATGTGTAGATCCTGGATCTCAGCCTGTAGTTGACGAATCTCCTGACGCAGGCGCATGAGTTCTTCTAATAGGTGATTATCTTGCTCGATCAGTCCTAGACTATCCAAAAGCGTGCCTCCCGATGTGAAGGCAGTGATTACAGTCAGCCCTCTGATCATACTTTAACTGCAAACGGCTGAATAGCTGCTCCAGGGTTGTACGGAAAAATGGCAAGAGTCAATCTTATAAGTGTATCTAAGAATACGATGGTTTGCTACCGGGAAACTACTGAGGTCATTAAGAACGGGCGGATGGCAATCCCATGACGATGCGTTTGATCTGAATCTGAATTTGATGCTGAACAGGAGATTTTCAGGCTGGACTGCACCGCAAGGGGTGGGGTTACGCCCTTCCTGATAGACTAGGAGAGACCCCGATCGCTGTCCTTCCATGCCCGATTCTCAAGCGGTGAGTGCGGCTGTCGCTAGCCTCTACAACACCTATCCCTTTCCGCCGGAGCCACTGTTAGACGAACCGCCCCCTGGTTACAACTGGCGGTGGCAGTGGCTGGCTGCCTATAGCTTTTGCACAGGACGCAAACCCGCCACGGAGAAAATTCGGATTCTGGATGCGGGCTGCGGTACTGGGGTAGGTACGGAATACTTGGCCCACTTGAATCCCCAGGCGGGGATTGTGGCGATCGATCTGAGTGCGGGTGCGTTGCAGGTGGCCCAGGAACGCTGCCAAAAATCAGGGGCAACGAATGTCCAATTCCACCATCTGAGTGTGTATGACCTGGCGCAAATTCCCGGTGAATTTGATCTCATTAATTGTGTGGGGGTGTTGCACCACCTACCGGACCCCATTCGCGGCATCCAGGCCCTTGCACCCAAGTTAGCACCGGGTGGCTTAATGCATATCTTCGTCTATGGGGAATTGGGGCGTTGGGAAATTCGTCTCATGCAACAGGCGATCGCCCTGCTACAAGGCCCCGATCGAGGCAACTACGCGGCAGGGGTGGAACTGGGTCGTCAAATTTTCGCCTCGCTGCCGGAAACCAACCGCATCCGTAAGCGTGAACAGGAACGCTGGTCAATGGAAAACCAAAAGGATGCGTGCTTTGCCGATATGTACCTCCATCCCCAGGAGGTGGACTACACGATCGAGACTCTGTTTGACCTGATCGATGCCTCTGGCCTGAAATTTTTGGGTTTCTCAAACCCCAGTTTTTGGCAACTCGATCGCCTGCTGGGACAAGCACCAGCGGCCCTAGAGCGGGCCGAACGCCTTACCCCACGTCAACGATATCGGTTAATTGAATTGCTCGATACTGACGTGGCCCACTACGAGTTTTTCCTGGGTCGGGAACCCTTGCCCCACCATACCTGGACCAATGATGTGGAACTACTGGCTGCGGTGCCAGAGCGTCATCCCTGTATGGAGGGTTGGCCCAGCCAGTGCCTATTTAACTATGACTATCAGATTGTTAAACTCACTGATCCGGAGTTTGCGTTCCTACAAGCCTGTGATGCCAATACGGCGGGTGCAACCGTTGCGCAGTTACTCACAACTACCCCGCTGGATCTGAGTCAGGTTCGCCACCTGCAAACCCAGCAATTGATTCTCTTAACGCCATCTGGTGAGTGACGGATCGATTGCCATTTCATCGTTGGGGGGCACTATGCCGTGGTTTGTCAAGATTGAAGCCGGGATTGTGGACAAAGCGACCTTTGATCAATTTGTCCCTGCCCATAAACAGTATGTGCAAACCCTCATTGATTGCGGTCACCGGGCGAAAACCGGGTATTGGGGCAATGCCCGTGGCGGTATGCTCTTATTTGAAGCGGCCTCAATGGACGAAGCTGCCGCGATCGTGGCCCAAGATCCCCTTGTGCAGAACCAGTGCGTGACCTATGCACTCTATGAGTGGCGCATCGTGGTAGGAGATTTATAGCCAAGGAGAATGTTGAAGAAAGTTACAGCGGAACTGCCAGTTGTCAGGAGGTGGCATAATACCAGTGCCATCGGCAAGGCCAGATCGGGACTGGTAGGTTCACCGATCGGGGAGGTAGGTCTCCAGAATCTCCTTCTAGGAGCTATCGTAATTGGTGCGAGTCTCGGTTATTGGGAAACTGGTTTGGGTTATAGACTCAATGGGTATACAACCGCCGGATGTCATCGAGGGAGTTGGCGGTTAGCATCGTTTCCTGGATGGCTTGCAGGGTTGCCACTGACTCGATCGTCCGCATTTCTGGCAACAATTGTGAACCCGCCTCACCAAACCGTAACCTCAGAGCGACAGCAATCCCCGAAAGCAACCCATCGCGGAGACCCTGCTGTAAACCCTGCTGTTGTCCTTCCTGCCTACCCTGCTATAGGCCTTCTTCTTTAGCAATGCGTTCGAGGCTGGTGACGTAAGGCATATTGGTTTCCTCTTCTGTGCCCCATACTACCCACTCTGGGGGAAAATGTTGGATCAGGATTAACAGGAGCTTGCGGGCAATACTGAGGTTCTCATCACTCTCTGGCCGCATTTCTAGCAGGACTCCATCGACCAGTTCATAGCGGGTATCGGTGCCATCGTCATAGGCGAGGTAGTCCTCCAGGCTGAGGGGGGGGTGAGGTCGCTGGGGTCATGACAGCAGTTATAGATGGCATCTCATTTGATGTTCAGCAGGGAAAGTTACGTCTAGCCAGCCAGTGCTGTTTGCAACTGTTCCTGGGCCGATCGCAGTGCCGCTGACAATTGACTCGCATCCCGTCCTCCCGCTTGGGCCAAATTGGGACCCCGCCACCCCCGCAGAGCTTAGCGATCGCGCCAATAAACTTACCCGCCTGCACCCCCTTGGCCTGCACCTCTGGACCAAAGGCCGCAACCAGCGATACCTTGTCTGGGGCGAGGACTGACCCTAAAACCACCGCCGCTTGGGGACCGAGTTTCTGTTGCAACCGTTCTGCTGCCGTTTTCAACGCCTCCGCATCCACCCCGTCCAATTGGGTCACCAGCAGATGGAAGCTGCCCACGGTTTCCGCCTGGGCCACCAGGCTATCGGACTTGGCGATCGCCAGTTCCGCCTTCAAATGTTCCAGTTGTTTCTGAGCAGATTTCAACTCACTTTGCAAGCTAGCAATGCGATCGGGTAACTCCTCCGGTTTGGCCTTAAAGCGATCGCCCAATTCCCGCACAATGCGATCGCGCACGGTCAGGTAATCCAACGCCGCCTGTCCTGCCACCGCTTCAATACGACGCACACCGGAGGCAATCCCCGTTTCCGCAATGATTTTAAACAGACCAATTTCCGCCGTATTGGCGACATGGGTTCCCCCACACAGTTCCATTGAGACACCAGGGTAATCCACCACCCGCACTTGGTCGCCATACTTTTCGCCAAACATGGCGATCGCCCCTTTGGCCTTGGCTTCTGCGATCGGCATTACCGCTACTGTCGCGGGGGTGGCTGCCGCAATCCACGCATTGACCAGGGCTTCCACCTGTTCCAGTTCTGCCAAGGTCAGAGGACGGGGGCAGTTAAAGTCAAACCGCAGGCGATCGAAGGCCACCAGGGAACCCGCTTGGGAAATCGCCGGATCGACAATCTTTTTCAGGGCGGCTTGCAGCAGATGGGTCGCCGTATGGTTGGCCTGGGCACGACGCCGACAGGCCACATCAATTTGCGCCGTCACGCGATCGCCTACCCGCAGGGTACCTGCTTCCACTTCACCATAGTGGATGAAGAAATCCGATTCCTTCTGCACGTCCGTAATGCGCACCCGTAATCCTGAACTGCCCTCGCCCGGAGCGAGAGGAGCCGGGGGTGGGGGTACATTCGCTGTGAATAAATAGCCGCGATCGCCAATTTGCCCCCCTGATTCCGCATAAAACGGCGTTTCCCTCAGGACAATTTGCACCTGGCTACCTGCAGGGGCTTCCAGCACCTGTTTCCCGCTAACTAAAACGGCTTCGACAACCGATTGTGTCGTTAGATCAGTATAGCCCTGGAAAACCGTCGCATGAATATGTTCCGCCAGTTGATCCAGAGACCCCTGAACCGTGAGATCGATGGTTTCGTGGGCTTCCTGGGAACGGCGACGTTGCTCCTCCATTGCCGCTTCAAAGCCCGCCACATCCACTATCAGACCCTGTTCTTCGGCAATTTCCTGGGTCAGTTCCAGGGGAAATCCGTAGGTATCGTAGAGGATAAAGGCATCTTTCCCAGCAATCTGTCCTGGCTTTTTCCCCTTTTTCGGAGTTGCCTTGGCGATGATGTCCGTCAGTAATTTTTCACCCCGTTCCAGGGTTTCTAGGAAACGCGCTTCCTCCCGCTGGAGTTCTGCCTGGATGACAGCTTGCCGCTCACGGGTATTGGGGTAAACCGCTTCTGCCAGAGCGATCGCGGTGGCGGCCACGTCTGCCGTAAATTCACGATCGATGCCAATCAACCGCCCATGCCGCACCACCCGCCGGATCAAGCGCCGCAGCACATAGCCCCGCCCCAGATTGGAAGCCGTCACCCCATCTGCCATCAGGTGAACGATGGCCCGCACGTGATCCCCGATCACCTTGAGAGAAACCTGGGTTTTGGCATCACACTGCGCGTAGTCTAGTCCCGCGATTGCCGCCGCTGTTTTAATAATGGGCAAGATTAAATCAGTTTCGTAGTTGTTGGGCACCTGTTGCAGAATTTGGGCCATCCGTTCCAGGCCCATACCCGTATCAATGTTTTGCGCCTGTAAAGGGGTGAGATGCCCTTCGACATCACGGTTATATTGCATGAACACCAGGTTATAAAACTCGATGAACCGGGTGTCGTCTTCGAGATCAATCGCGTCATCGCCCCGTTCGGGATGGAAGTCGTAGTAGATCTCCGAGCAGGGGCCACAGGGACCCGTGGGACCCGATACCCAGAAGTTATCAGCCTCGTCCATGCGCTGGATGCGATGGGCTGGAATCCCGATCTGGTCCCGCCAAATAGCAAAGGCTTCCTCATCCTCACGGAATACACTCACCACCAGCCGTTCGGGGGGCAAGCCAAAGACCTCGGTGGACAGTTCCCAGGCCCACGCGATCGCCTTATCTTTGAAATAGTCACCAAAGCTAAAGTTGCCCAGCATCTCAAAGAAGGTATGGTGCCGCGCCGTGCGTCCCACATTCTCAATGTCATTGGTGCGGATACACTTCTGGGACGAGGTGGCACGGGGGAAGGGGGCAGGCCGCTGCCCTAGGAAAATGGGCTTAAAGGGCAACATCCCCGCGATCGTCAGCAACACCGTCGGATCTTCTGGTATGAGGGAGGCACTGGGGACAATCTGGTGGCCTCTGGCTGCATAGAAGTCGAGGAAGGTTTGCCGAATCTCTGCGCCGCTGCGATACTGGGGTTTAAAGGACATACCACTTAGATAGAAGGCTTTGGGACTATTCTGACATTACGATTCAACGTTCGCATAGCGTTTCCGCAGAAGAACCGGAATGATAATGATATTGTTCGATCGGCACATACCCTTCCGTTGCCAAAACCAATGACTGTTGCAACGTCACATTCGGCAAAAACTCTCTGGCAAGGCCAAATTGTCCAGACCATAGCCCTTGCGTTGAGACGTTCCCTTCAATTCTGGCACAAGCCAGATCGGTGCTGATTGTTCAACCTCCTCGCCAGTATCGTTTCCATTGTTTCTGCATCACCGCGATCGCCCACCGATTCATCCACTGATTCTGTAGATTTAATCCTCGTCCTGAAGGAGGATCGTGAGTGATCGCTGCACCCGTTCGCGGGTGGCTTGCATATAGGGACCGTGGAGCCGCCGGGAGGCCGCCATTAGGAACAGGTAGGCACTGGCAAGATTGAGGCCAGCTACCGCACAGATGGCACTAAACCAGGGCAGGCCAGCCAGATGGCCGATCCAGATCAAAGCGACTTGCAGCAGGACAATCCCCATCATCACTAGGCCAAAGCCGATCGCCAGCAGGGTAAAACCACTCGTGATCCGTTTTTGTTCCACACTGGCTTCGCGCAGGGCAATTTCCAGGTGCAAATCTACCAGCATCGTCACTAGGCGCAACAGGCGTCGCAGATAGTAATTAAACCCGTCCAGCAACTCACGAACGGCCACGGCCCCACCCTCCAAAGAGTAGCCCCAGCAGGAAGCCAATTCCCAGCGCTGTTAGCAGACTGGTTCCCAGATTTTGTTTGGCCTTTTCGGTCACCGCCGGCAGCACGTCCTTCTCAAACTGGGCAAATAATTTCTCGGTGCGTTCTTCCAGTTTGCGCAGGAGGGGTTCCAATTCGGTGATGTTTAGATGGGACTTGGACTCAGATGCAAGGCGCTTGGCCTCGGCCTTAAGCTGGGTGGCTTCAGCTTTGGCCAGGGTGTGTAACTCGGCCAACTGTCGCCGGATGAGGGTACGGGTACGATCGGTCTGGGTGGCAATTTGGTCTACCACTTGTTCCAGGTTGCCACTGGTGGCCTCCAACGACTCGCGCACTACGGCTGGCCACTCTTCCAGGATCAGGGGAACCAAACTGGCAAAGTGCTCTTTAAACTCGGTCGTTGACAGGGTAGGTTTACTGTCGTTATGGTTCACGATCGTTCCCTCCAGGAATCAGTAGGGTAATTCAAGGTCAAAACCATAGGGCCGTAGGCGCGATCGGGGCGATATCGGGATCAATCCCCCCGACTTGGTTCGATCTCAATAACCAGAGCGAGGCCCCTTGTTGCAAAAAGGCTTTCCCGATCGCCTCAAACGTTAAACGCGGCAGCAAGGTGCGCCAACTGATCAGGGCATTGTAGAGGGTATTGAACGGGTCCTCCCACAAATCCGCACCCAGTAACGGAGCCTGATCCTCCCAATCCGATCGCACAATACCCATCGGCATCAGCTTTTGGGTCAACGCCTTCTCTAGGGCCACCAATTGCTGCACCTGTTGGGTTTGGGGATGATCCGGATGCTCTGCTAACCAGGTCTGGATCGGGCCATCGGTTTCCACTATCTGGTGCAAGCGTTGCAGGGCGAGGTAAAGCGCCTGATTGGCATCCTGAACACAGGAATAGGTCGGTCCGACAAAGGTGCCGCCGGTCCCGTCCCCGACCCGATACCGGGCGGCCATTGCCTCCAGGGCATACCGCAGGGCATTGAGGGGCGATCGCGGCTGCCCATCGCCAAAATCATAGGTTGCGGTCAGGGCCGGAAACCGAATCAACACATCCGCCACAGGCCGCACCCCCAACCAGCCCCGTTGGCGATCGCCCATATAGGCCGACCAGTCGATGCTGCCGGAGATAATGCCATCACTGTTATGGGTATAAATTTGCTTGTAGGTCATCTCAAAGCGCAGGTCACCACTCAGCCGGTCCCGCACCACCGTGGCTATGCCGTAGGAGAAATGCCCAAAGTAAATCCCAAAGGGCGCAAATTCCTTTTTCTTACCGCCAATCCCGCCATACACGTGCATCAGCAGGGCACGATCGCCCTCCCGCCACTGGTCAACGGCACTGGCAATAGACGCCTCCCCCGGTGCCAGCAACACGGATTTGATGTGGCCCTTCTGTTTGGCCGTCCCTGCCCAGCAGCGTTTGGTGAGGTACTGAATTGCCGCTTGTTTGCCCAGTACCACCTGCTCCGGTTGCAGCCGCAGGAGGGCACGGGGCGCGATCGCCTGCACCACAAACTCGCCCTCCTGCCCCTGGGCACCGTAGATATACCAGCCACTTTCATTCAGGACCGATTGATCTAGCCCGCGATTGCGACTGGAAAAGACCCCCTCATTGCTGGGCAACACCTGGGGAATACGCACGGTAGCCGCTGGCCCATCGAATTGACGGGATTCCCGATTGAAATGGCGCACGGAGAAGAGATCACTCTCCTTGGCCACGGGTGCCCCAATTTGCACTAGGCCATAAAAGCGCCCCGTAATTTGGACTGGCTCCTGGGTAATGAATAGGGTCGGATAGGCCATCTCCTGCCCGGTGCCTTCAGCCGCTGCCATTGCCCGCACGGGACCGACGAGTTTCACGATCACGTCGTCATCGGGATGGCTGGCCGCCAGGGATTCCAACGGCCCCACCCGTCGCCAACCGTCCAGACGATCGGGATGCACCCGCCCCTGTTGCATACTCAGTTGGGTTTGTTCACTCAGGTTCACGTCTCGGATGACCGATTGCTGCCACTGCTGGAGTATGGGGACATCCTCCCAGTCCAGCCGCACCCGTTGACCTTGCCATTGGCGATGCTCCGCATCCGTTTGGTAGACCTCGAACCAGACCCCCTGTACCTGGGTGCGTTCGGTTTTTTGGGGCAGGATGAGGCGACCGATCCAGGTCCCGACGGGAACATAGGTATCCGGTGGCAGGGATTGCTGGAGAGGATAAAAGTTGTAGCGATTGTAGGGCAGTTGTTGGTAGATCGCGTAGTTACTGGGTTGGGCTAGGCTCAGGTCAACGGCGGCCTTGGCGGTATGGGGGAGTTCCAATCGTCCCGCTAGGATCGCCAGGATGGTGTCGATCGTGCGTTGCAGGGCCGTGCGACCATCGGGGAGGACCAGGTTCGGGTCCAGCAAGCCACCGGGGACATTGTGGCCCACCCCACTCAGGGGCACGATCGTGATTTTGCCCGCCCGCCGTGCCCGGTTCCAATAGGACAGGAATAGGAAGGGACGCCGCCCCGGAAACATCCGAGGACCGAGGCGCTGCACAGCGTCCTTCTCACCGGCAAAGTGATAGAGATGCTCTAGCTGGAGATAGCGGTTATTACCGCTCATCACCCCACCCAGGGAAATCAGGTCGATCGGGGCCTGGATCGCCTGCTTGAGAAATGCCGCCGCCCCTGCTGCCACCTGTCCCCCCCCGCTGTAGCCAATCAGGGTAACGGGGATACCACTGCCGGGGACATAGCCCTGTCGGATCAGGCTATCGTAAAGGCGTTGGGCAATGCCTAAGTTATAGATGGGACCATAGCGCTGGTCTGCCGAAACGCTAACCTGGAGGACATTGCGAATATTAATCACATACCCCAGCAAGCTCTGCGGATTTTTGAGCCGGAGCCACTCCGCCAGTTGCCAGAAAAAGGCCAGGGGTCGCTGCGCCGAGGTGAGGGGCTGGTTCGTGACCGAATAGGACATGATATCCCGTACCAGGTAAATCTCCGACGGCAGCGCTGCCGCCAATGCCGCCAAAAAGTCCTCCACATCGGGTAGATATTGCTGGGCGGAGCCTTGGCCAATGCCATCAAGGTAAATAATGTAGCGGCTGTAGGGGGACACGGGCGTGATAGCACGCTCCTGATCGATAGCTTGCGGGTGATTCTCCTGTGAAGACGCTGCGCGATCGGATGTCTGTTCCGCGATCGTCGCCACGGGGTCGCCATACCAACCGGCCCACCAACCGAGGGCCTCCAGGGGAGCCAACAAGGCTGCAACGAGGAAGGCAATGATCCCCATCCGCACCAGGTCAAGGAGGAGCCGCACCTGACTACTCAATACCGCATAGCCCAGGGCGATTAACCGCTGGACAGGGGGCAGGAGGACGATCGCTACCCCCACCCCGATCGCAATGAGCAGCCACTTATAAAAGCGCCTTACCCCTCGGTCCACAGCAATCCTCCCGGCATCGACTCGCGTTGGTGGGTTCAGGATATAACCTGACCCAAACGATACCACCTTCCTGGAGCGGCTAGATTGCGCTTAAGCTTTCCCCAAAGAACAGGGCTACCTTCAGCACGGGAGGTGGGATGCATGGGAAGTTTTATTAAAATTTCCAGGTTAGGACCCTTACCCCGGAAGTAGGCTAAAGTGGGTGCGCGAACGGATAGTCAACAGCTGTTCAAATTGCGAAACCCCCGATCGCGGAACTGAAACTACCCTAGGGCGTATAAGGTGAGCACATCTGCTCAGGAGAATACCGGATGCTGTGTGATCGTTGCCAACACCAAGAAACTTGCTTTTTACCCCAACTGGCAGCCCACGATACCTACACTCAGTATCGGGGCGATCGCGGTATGACACCAAAAGCCGCTCAACCGATCCAGACTTTGTTAGACAAGTTACAGGTGTGTGAACTGTACGTGGCCCGATTCCCCCAAGGGTTCTCCTGGGCTAACGAGGTCAACAAGCTTCGCCATGCAGGTCGCATAGGTTTGCTGGCGGCAACAGCAAGGATTCGCCATCTATTCAAAGGCCATTGCTTAACTGAATGACCCATTGGTGCTTAGAGGGTTAAGGGTCCGGGCGATCGCCGCCAAGACACCGACGCTGGCACGGATACCCTAATGCGTGGCCATCAGGTTAACCGTGAATCCAATTGATGTGGCTGGGGAGTTGCTGGGATTGTGGCTGAGGAGTTGGTGCGATCGCGCGTCCGTCCCGGTATAGTCAGTCTCATCAAATTCACGCATAATGAGCACCTCAAGCCCCCATGCCTGAATATTGCTTTAAGCCCCGTCGCCATAACCAGCGATTCAGGATAAAAAACAGTGTGCCCCAGATTCCAAAAGCCATTAATCCTTGTTTCAGATCTACCGGCATTCCCACCAGTAATGCGGCGGGGAAATGGATCAGGTAGGGGAAGGGTGTCCACATCACCACCGCCCGCACGGTTGGGGGAAACATGTCCAAGGGGGCAATCATTCCCGACAGGAAGAGGTAGAGCAGAAACCAGAATTGCTCGATCGCTGTCGCCCGCTCAACCCAGAACGAAAACAGGGCGAAGGTATATTGAATTAAAAACCGCAGGATAAAGGCCAGGATAATTACCAAGCAGAACCAGAACAAATTCGCGCCACTGGGCAACCAAAACGCTTGCGGGTAGAGCAGGAAAAACAAGCCAATTAAGGCCAACGTAAACGGTACCCGTGCCAACCGTTCTGAGAGATGACTGGCTACATGGTGCCAGACCGGATCAAGGGGTTGCAGTAACCGGGGGGAAAGCTTTCCCTGCACGACCTCCTTCTCAAACTCCCAGATTACCCAGACAACCGTGAGTTGCCGTACCAGAAAGACCGCCAAAAAGTAACGGGCAAACTCGATCGCCGAGAGGCCAAATTGCCCCCCCTGGGCAGCCTGGGTCCATACCCCCATGAGGATAATGGGCAACGAACCGGATAAGGCCCAGAGCAACAGTTCTGCCCGGTATTCCAGCATGTAGGCATAGTAAACCGACAGCAGGGTGGCCGACAGGCGTAGGCTCGCTTGCCAACGGCGATACCCCCGTCGCCAAGGGGATCTCATACCGGTGTTCCTCCTTCGACAACGCCCGTTTGAAAAACGCGACCAATCACATCTTCGATCGGGGGATCGGTCACGGTTAAATCCGCCACGTCTAACTCCGTCAAAATCCGGCTTACGGTGGCCGTCAAGCTCTCCCGTTGGACCAGCAGTTGTACTCGATTGCCATCAAGCTGTTCCAGTTCCCCATAGGTAGACAAGCGTTGGCGTAGGCTGATCTCGTCGCTGGGGGCCTGGGCCAAATCCAGTTGGACAGCGCGGTAGGGGGCAAAGCGATCGAGCAAGCCATCCAAACTCCCGTCATAGATCAAATGCCCCTGGTGAATCAGCAACACCCGCTCGCACAGGGCCGTGATATCGGCCATGTAGTGACTGGTCAGCAGGACCGTGGCCCCATAGCGCTGGTTGTACTGTTGCAAAAATTCCCGCACACTTACCTGGGCATTCACATCCAACCCCAGGGTCGGTTCATCCAGAAAGAGAACCTGGGGACGGTGGAGCAGGGCGGCCAGGAGTTCCATTTTCATGCGTTCGCCCAAGGATAGCTTGCGCACGGGTTGGGTGAGTTTGCCGTTGAGGTTGAGCATGTCGCCCAGTTCCCCCACGCGATCGCGAAAGACCGTCTCCTCCAGTCCATAGACAGCGGCATTAATCCGCAGCGAGTCCAGGGCCGGTAAATCCCAGAGCAGTTGTTGCTTTTGGCCCATGACCAGTGTGATTTTGGCGAGGAAGGGATGACTCCGGCGAAAGGGAACATAACCGGCCACATGGACACTCCCTGCCGAGGGATGGATCAACCCGGTCAACATTTTTAGGGTTGTCGTTTTCCCTGCTCCATTGGGTCCCAAAAAACCCACCACTTCCCCTGCCTCGATCTGAAAGGAAACATCCTGAACGGCCACAATATCGCGAGACTGGCGCTGCCAGAAGTGGCGCAGGGTGCCCACCAACCCCGGTTCCTTCAGCGCGACCGAGTAGACTTTGCTAAGATGTTCGACTTCAACGATCGCCATAGGGTGTCCAGAGTAAGGGAGCCATCACGATAGTCCGCACCACTCCCATCTTTAAGTTGGGGGGGGCAGGCCGTCAATGGGACAGGCAGCGTGAAGGTTGATCAGGAGGGGTCCTGGTGGGGAGTTCGTCGCGAGAGGGGGGAATTGGCATCCACTTTCCCCATCCCAGGCGGAGGCGATATCCGCGATGCTCCAGTAGTGATGCGGCGCGAACGGTCCAACCCAGTTAAACGCTGCTGATAGGGATAGCCCTGGGTGTGCTCCCGCAAAATGGCCCCGATCGTCACATTTAACTGGTGCCCAATCAAAATCACCAGGGCACTCAGGTAGAGCCAGAGCAGCAGCACAATGACGGCTCCCACGGCCCCATAGACCTTGTTATAGGTCCCATACTGGGACACATAGAGGCGAAAGAGGGCAGACAGTCCGGCCCAGGAAGTCGCAGCCAGCACAGCCCCAGGCACGATCGGGGTTTCGCGGTGACGACGACTGGGACCGAGGCGATAGATCAGGGCAACAGTGAGGGCCACCATGCCCAAGGCCAGCGGCCAACTTAATAATCGCCACCCCGTCAAAATCCAGAGAGAGGCGGGGCAATCGTGGCGCAGATCCAGCAAGCAACTTCGCATCGCCAGCAGCCGCACGAGCAGGTCACTCACAAACACCAGGAACGAAGCAGCCACCAACATGATCAGCGTCCCGATCGTTAACCCTAAGGACACCAGTTTGCGGTGCCAGTAGGGACGCATTTGCACTAGGGGGGTCTGCTGGATCTGATCCAGGGCATTCATCAACGCGCCGATCGCGCTGGAGGCAATCCAGATCGCAGCGATAAAACTAATGGAAAATAGGCGATGACCGTCCGTGCGGGTCACCTCATCAGCAAAACGCTGAATCAGAAACAAGACCTCCACCGGCGCGACCTGCCCCAGGCGACTGGCCAGCCGCTCCAGCATCCCCTGGGCTGATCGGGAAAAGCTGATCGTCGTCAGCACAGCCAAGATTGCCGGGAATAACGCCAGCATCGCATTGTAGGCCACCTCCGCCGCTAGACCCGATAACCGCCGTTGTTGCACTGCCCGAATAGTCCTGGTCAGGGTTGGCCAAGCAAAATATACGAGCCAGTGGAGAATATCGGGAAAGGACATAACGCAACATGGAGTACCGCTGACAGGATCAGGGCTAACGGCGAGTGACTCCCTACCAGGCCGGTTGTGATTAAGCTCAACTGTAGGACAATTTTTGCTAAGGGTGAGTCTAACCTAGCCAGAATTCACCCTTTTCGGCGATCGGGGGTGGTTTCGTGAGACGGCTGATGCAACGGCTTAATAAAGGACTGACTCAGCTTAAAGGACTGACTAAGAGGCCCTATCGCGGTGCAGCCTGATGTATCCCCAGAGAACAACGTAAGATGGGAAGAAGCGGTGCCCCCTTGCAAGGACGCATTCAGGGTACCGCAAAAAAGCCCAATCCTGCCCGGATAACCAACGTCATCTCGTCAGTTAGGGCAGTTGAACGGTCCTGATCCCAACTCATCGCGATGCCCTTAAGATCACGAAACATCATACGCACCCAACTGCCGCACCTGTCCAATGTATAGTACCGATGTATAGTACCGACCTGTAGCGCTGTCATATGAGACGATCGATGCACCCATTTCAGTCCTGGTTGCGGGGAGTCGCGATCGCCAGTCGGCAAGATCCGCCCCGATTTATTGAACTGATGATGCTGTGTTTCGCGATTTTTTCCCTCGTTGCCTGGAGCTTCTGGGAAAGTAGCTGTTTTTTGATCCTCTGTGTGAGCTATATTCTTGGCTCGTCCACGTCCATTTTAGTCCGCGAGACGATCGCGCCCTCACCGAATGCCGTCTTGGTGCGTTGCATTGTGGCGCTCTCTGTCTTGATTGCCCTATTTTGTCTCTATATCGCCCATACAACCGTTCACCCCCTCCAGTTGCTGAATCAACTCACCCAATAAACCAGTGGCCTATCAACTCTAATTGGGGTAAATTGGTGCAACCCAGTACACCCTCACCAATGAGCGTGTTGGGTCTCACAGGCTCGACACCAACCGACAACCCATCATGGATCGTGCCGCCTTTCCCCAGGAAAATCGCCCCTCTGTTCGCTGCTATCCGTTGGCGTGGCCTCCGCCAACCACTGGCCGTGAGGCTATCCCGCTGGCTATTCCGGTGCTATCGTGGCTACGGTGTCCTTGTTAGGCGACTAACTATGAGTGATGCAACCGACACGATTTTTGGCAAAATTATTCGTCGTGAAATTCCCGCTGAGATTGTCTACGAGGATGATCTCTGTCTGGCCTTTAAGGATATTCATCCCCAGGCCCCTGTCCATATTCTGGTCATCCCGAAAAAAGCGATCGCCCAACTGGCCGATGCCGAATCCCAGGATCATGCCCTCATGGGTCACCTGTTGCTAACGGCGAAGCGGGTGGCAGACCAGGTGGGGTTGAGCAATGGCTATCGGATTGTGATTAATAACGGCCCTGATGGCGGTCAGACGGTTTACCACCTGCACCTGCATATCCTCGGCGGTCGTCCCATGCAGTGGCCCCCTGGCTAAGCCACCCCATGCGCTCCCCTGATGGCGTTCCCGGCTAACTGGCCCCCTTTTCGAGCAAGACATAGAGAAATACCTCTAGGCGTTGGAGATTCTGGCAGAGATCGGCTAGAGCGGTAGCCTCATCCAGCGGTTCCAGGGTCATCAGGTTAACCGGGTTGATCTTCAGCCAGCGATCGACGAGACTGGGCACCGTCTGGGGACCTTCTTCCCACAAGGGCAACAGGCAGGCCGCCATGTTCCGCTCTAGGCGCAGATCGCTGGTGGGGGTGGTGGGTACCACGAGATACTGATTCAGGATAAAGGGCTTTTCCCCTGCAATGCAGGCTAGCAGAGCAGTTTTGACACTTTCGTGCTTGAGTTGCGGATGGAGGTGGACCCGGACCTGTCGCCACTCATCGGGCGTCCAGGCGGCAATATCGACGGGTTCAGGTGTCTGGCCCACATGGCCACACCAGAAGTCAATCAGGCGGTGGACGGGTTGCAGGAGTTCATACAGGTGCAATTGGGTCGCGATCGGGATGTCCGGGAGACTTAGCCCCAGGATGGTAGGCAAGTTATTGCGATCTTTAAACAGGTCCAACAATTGCCACTGTCGCCAGTAGACCATACTGATGAACTCTAGGCCCGCATCCTCCAGCATGGTAAAGGTTTGGGGAATCGTGAAGCCCTTATCCCCCTGGAGGATCAGGTTCGCCCGCATCCCTTCTTCAGCAGCCAAAGCCGCGCCGCACGTGCCCTTAAGCCACACCTGATCGTTGAGGGCTTCAAAAAACGATCGAATCAGTTCAATCTCCAGCTCCTCCGCCGGGGCATCCATTAACCCCAGGATCGTGAATAACTCCTGAGCGCTGAAAAAGCTCCGGCGCTGATAGAGGCTGTGCAGGTTCGTCCGGATAATGCCCTTGGGCTTGAGGACCGATCGCATAGCCTGGAGGGCAGTCGTCGGATCGGGAACCAGATAAAGCACTTCGTCGCAATTGATATAGTCGAATTCCAGACCCAAACTGGGCAGATCTTCCAGGGCTAGAGTATGGAATTCCGCCTGGGTGAAACCGTGATAGGCCAAGCGCTGTTTCGCTAAATCAACCGACTTCTCGGAAATATCAATCCCCACAATCCGCGCACCGGGATTAGCGTGGGCCAGGATCAGGGATTTATAGCCACTGCCACACCCCGCATCCAGAATTACTGTCCCTTCGGGGTCAATGAGTTGCTGATTACGCAAATAGTAGGGCGTCAGGAAATTATGGATATAAAGTGCATTGATATCATCTTTGGGCGACTGTTCTGGGGGGACTTTGGGGTAGGGTGCGGTTTCAAACTGCCGCCGCATTTTTTCCAGAAGTTCCGCGTTTTTGACATCCATACCGCACCAGTCCCAAAGACGATCGCTGTTTGTAAGGTACCCCAATTTGGCGCGAATGCTGACAAGGCCAGCCCTGATCATGCCTACTCAATGACAGCCGAGATAGCTATCCCACAAAACTAACCAAGGCCATGACAACCAGGACGGCTCTCCCCTCAGGCTAAATGGGGAGCATCTCAGTTGGGCAACCTGCGGCCCTCATCCCCCAACCCCTTCTCCCA
>CAZHXN010000048.1:31439-31659 GCA_964536415.1 uncultured bacterium | reverse complement strand
CCTGGTGCCCCTCGTCGGTCAACGGCGGGTATATGGGTTCAATGCCCTGATCAATGGCGTGCTTGACACTGCACCTAAAGCGACGAAGAAGAAAACCGTAGCTAAAGGCAGCAAAAAGAAAAAATGAGTGAGGGTACCCCTGATCCCCGCGATCGCTTTGTCCTCACCTTCGCCCCCCTCGTACTGGCTGAGGTCTACGACCTCGCTGCTGACCCGGCGA
>CAZHXN010000048.1:20498-31372 GCA_964536415.1 uncultured bacterium | reverse complement strand
CCTGGAATACCAAGCCTATGAACCGATGGCCCTGCGGGTATTTGCCCAAATTGCCGCGGACTTGCGCCGCCAATGGCCGATGGTGAAGCGGGTGGTGATCTACCATCGCACGGGACACCTCACGATTGGTGAAATCAGTGTTCTAGTGGCGGTGAGTTGCCCCCATCGTGCGGAAGCCTTCGCCGCCTGTCAGTCTGCGATCGACACCCTCAAGCACAGCGCCCCCATCTGGAAAAAGGAGCACTGGGCCGATGGGTCCAGCACTTGGGTCAGTATCGGTGCCTGCGAACCCAATGAACCCGCCTGTCTTCATGCGACATCCGTGTCGAGTTGATGGAATAAATGGGTCAGAATCACATTGGAAAAGAGAAACCCTTCCGGATCCGTCAGACGGATGGTTTGAGGCTGAGACGGGCTTGGTGCTAGGTCCACCCACCCCCTGTCTTGAAAAGCTTGTAATTCCTCCAAGATCTGCGTCACAGCCAGGGTTCCATAGTGTTGTCGTAGGGTTTCTACAGGCAGGCCCTCGCGCAACCGGAGACCCAACATTAAGGTGTCCAGTAGGCGATCGGTTAAGAGATTGACCTCGAGGGGGCGATCGCTCGACCGATCAACTGCCCGTGAGTAATCAGGGAGCCGTGTCGATCCAGGCTTTGCTGATGCTTTCGGCGAGGTGGGTGGCAGCGTAGTTAAGGCGTTGACCCAGGCATAATAGGCGGTTGTCGTGCGGGGCCGGGTCACCCGATCCCCCTCCAAATAACTGGCAGCCCCCATACCAAACCCGTAGAAAGGGCGATTTTCCCAATAGACGCGGTTGTGGCGGCACTGATACCCCGATCGCGCATAGTTGGAAATTTCATAGTGCTCATAGCCCGCTGCTGTCAGGGTGCGTTGGGCGAGGCGATAGAGGTCTGCGGTGAGGGTATCGCTGGGGAGGGGAGCCTCTCCCGGTTGATAGCGACGCCCAAAGACCGTGCCCGCTTCCAAGGTCAAATCATAGGTAGACAGATGGACAGGGCCACAGGCGATCGCCTGCGCTAACGATGCCTGCCACTGCTCGCGGGTCTGGCCCGGTAGGCCCGAAATTAAATCCAGGCTGAAATTCTCAATCCCCGCCCGCTCTAGGTCCGCGATCGCCTGCCTCACGTCCACCACGCGATGGGTCCGGCCACAGGCGGCTAATAATTCATCCTGAAAGGCCTGCACCCCCAAACTAAACCGATTGACCCCCAGCGATCGATAGCCCTTCAGTTGGGCCAGGTCAAAGGTACCCGGATCAATTTCCATCGAAATTTCTGCCGTTGCCGTGATCCCAAACTGGCGATCGAGGGCAGTCAAGATCGCCTCAACCTGCGCAACGCTTAACAGGGAGGGTGTCCCGCCCCCCAGAAACACCGTTTCTAAAGCTTGACCGCGATTCGGCGTCAGGCTAATTTCCTGCGCCAGGACGGTGAGGTATTGGCGGACGGTACCCGACGCCTCCCCCCGCAAGCGATCGCCTAGGACCGTGATTGCAAAGTCGCAGTAATAGCACCGCCGCCGACAAAAAGGAATATGAACATAGGCCGCCGTCACGGGTTCACTGCCTTGGCAACCAACCATTGCCCCGATCGGGAATACCTCACTTGCCAATGCCTCACTGGTCATAGCCAACGCCGGGAGCGCTAACCCGCGATCAAGGAGGCCTGCTGATAGGTTTGCTCGGCGACCTTGGCTAACCGTCGCATCCCCGTGACCAGATCGGCCTCTGGAGCCGTCAGGCTAATGCGCAAACACTGGTGCGTGTGAGACCAGGGTTCCTGGAGACCGGGGAAGAAGGGACTCCCGGGAACGACGATCACCCCCAGTTGCTTCAACGCCTGATAGAACTGCCAGTCCGTGATGGGCAAGTCTTCCAACCACAACCAGGCAAAGATGGCACCCTCCCCTTTGTGCAGGAACCAGGGGACATGGCTCGGCATAGCTTCATCCAGAGTAGCCTCCAGAACCGCAAACTTCTGCTGATAGTGGGGCCGAATCACCTTAAGGGCAATCTCGGCTAGGGCACCAGACGCGATCGCCCGCGCCGCGATCGCCTGTCCATACCGGGACGAATGAATACAGCTATTGGTCTGGAACCCTTCCAAAACCTGAATCACGCGCTCATGACCAATGGCAATCCCGATGCGCTCTCCCGGTAACCCCGCCTTCGAGAGGCTCAGGCAGTGGACAATATTCCGGCCAAAGAGGGGCGTCATTTCCGTAAAGTTCAAGGCCGGGAAGGGCGGACCATAGGCGGAATCAATAAAGACGGGAATGTCGTAGGGATCTGCCAGGGCCGCGATGCGCTGCACCTCCTCGTCCGTCATCACATTGCCCGTGGGGTTGCAGGGGCGCGAGAAAAGCACCATCCCCGTTTCAGGGCCAATCTCCAAGTGGTTAAAATCGGGGCGATATTTGAACTGGTGCTCACCAATCAGGTCGATCGCGGGTCGGTGGGCAATCAGGGCTTCGGGAATCAGGCTAACACCGCCATAGCCCGTGTAGTCAGGACAGTGGGGCAGCACAATGTGTTTCAGTTCCCCCGCTTCGGTATAGCCCCCAAACGCATTCGCCGCAAAAAAGTAGAGGGATTGGGAACCGGGGGTAATCAGGAGATTCCGTGACGTTAGGGATAACCCATAACGTTGGTTAAAATCCTCAACGATCGCATCAATCAAGGGTTGATAGCCCTGACTGGAGCCATAGCGACAGACCACTTCGCCATACTCCGGACTAGCCAGCAGATCGGCGGTGCAGTCACGCCAAAGTTGTTCCACCTCCGGCAGAATGACCGGGTTACCCGCACTCAAGTTAATAAACTCGTGCCCATGTCCTGCTTGTAGCGTCTCGATGATATCTTTCATGATTGCCCGCACCCCCGTCAGGTGGGACATTTGTTCACCAAAGTGGGTCAGGGCGGGGTCCATAAGCACTTACACGTTTAATAACTGGTCATGATGAGGGTTAGTCTCCCCATAGTAAGCCAAGCTGGCCAGATATTGCCGGGTCCAGATCGGGGCGATTCTCCTGTGGAGACGCTACGCGATTCTCCTGTGGAGACGCTACGCGATTCTCCTGTGGAGACGCTACGCGATTCTCCTGTGGAGACGCTACGCGATCGAGACTTGGGCATGGCAGGTTTTGCCGGTCAAGCGCGACTTAATCGATTACTGTAACACCTGTTTGCCTTCGCCCCAGTCAGCCGTTTCGAGAAATTTCCAGATTTAGGGCAATTCATCTACACTTAAGACAATACTTAAGACAACCCACAACCTGCGGCAACGGCCCGGATAGGAGCCTGCGTCGGGATAGGGTTAGGCCAAGGGGCAAGAACGGGCGAGAACTAGCAAGAACATCGACTCCCCTGTGCTCTAACCTTTCCTAGAAAAGGTAGCTCCAATCTAAACATTTCCGTAAAAACTCGCCTCGAAGCCGATTTTCTGGGTGCTAAGATTGCGATGAATCCCTTTTTTTGTCTGAATTTGAGTTGAGGATCTGCCGTGATTCGCACCCTTCCGTTGACGCACCAAGCTCTGGCTCCTTCTGTCTCCACGCCCTCGGAGCACAATCGTTTGCGGCTACTGGCAGGTTCAGCCAACTTACCCCTCGCCCGTGAAATTGCTCACTACTTGGGGATTGACCTGGGTCCGATGATTCGGAAGGAATTTGCGGATGGCGAACTCTACATTCAGATTCAGGAGTCGGTGCGGGGGTGCGATGTGCACCTGATCCAGCCCACCTGCCATCCCGTCAACACCCACCTGATGGAGTTGTTGATTATGATCGACGCCTGTCGCCGGGCTTCCGCTCGCCAGATTACGGCAGTGATCCCCTACTATGGCTATGCCCGGGCCGATCGCAAGACCGCCGGACGGGAATCCATTACCGCCAAGCTGGTGGCCAACCTCCTCACCCAAGCTGGCGCCAGCCGGGTTGTGGCCATGGATCTCCACTCAGCCCAGATTCAGGGTTATTTTGATCTGCCCGTTGATCATGTCTACGGCTCACCCGTGATTGTGGATTACATCGCTAGTAAACAATTATCGGATTTGGTGGTGGTGTCGCCGGATGTGGGTGGGGTTGCACGGGCACGGGCCTTTGCCAAGCGGCTCAACGATGCCCCCCTGGCCATTATTGACAAACGCCGTCAGGCCCACAATGTCGCTGAGGTGATGAATGTCATTGGGGATGTGCGCGACAAGACGGCGGTGCTGGTGGACGACATGATTGATACAGCCGGGACCATTGCCGAAGGTGCCCGGTTGTTACGGCGCGAGGGTGCCCGTCAAGTGTATGCCTGTGCCACCCATGCAGTGTTTTCGGGGCCAGCGGTGGAGCGTTTGGCCAGTGGTCTGTTTGAAGAAGTAATTGTCACCAACACGATCCCGATCGGGGCCGAGAAGCGATTTCCCCAACTCACAGTCCTCAGCGTCGCCAATCTGATTGGGGAAACGATCTGGCGGATTCACGAAGATAGCTCGGTCAGCAGTATGTTCCGCTAGGTCATCCACCGGGGCTGTTCCTGGAGACATCGCGTGAACAGCCCAATTTAGGTTTGGTAAAGTTGAATGCAATGGCAGGGTTGGGTAGAGGTGTTAGGATTCACGGGTTACCTTTGATGACAATGGCTGTCGGCTATGTACGAGAAACTAACCCCCCCGACCACCGGTTCGCGCATTACTTTTCAGGCGGGTGAACCGATCGTGCCCGATGATCCGATCATCCCCTTCATCCGGGGAGATGGCACGGGGGTTGACCTCTGGCCTGCTGCGCAAAAGGTATTCGATGCCGCCGTCGCCAAAGCCTATGGGGGCCAACGCAAAATTAACTGGTTCAAGGTTTATGCCGGGGACGAAGCCTGCGACCGATACGGGACTTACCAATATTTGCCGGAAGATACCTTGACCGCGATCCGTGAGTATGGGGTGGCCATCAAGGGTCCCTTGACCACCCCGATCGGCGGGGGGATTCGTTCCCTCAATGTCGCCCTGCGGCAAATTTTTGACCTCTACGCCTGTGTGCGGCCCTGCAGATACTATCCTGGAACCCCCTCCCCCCACCGCAACCCGGAAAAGTTGGACGTGATCATCTATCGGGAAAACACCGAAGACATCTATCTGGGCATTGAATGGCGGCAGGGCACCGAAATTGCGGACAAGCTGATCAAAATCCTCAACACTGAGCTGATCCCTGCTACGCCCGAACATGGCAAAAAGCAAATTCCCCTCGATGCCGGGATTGGCATCAAACCGATCAGTAAAACCGGTTCCCAACGCCTGGTCCGTCGAGCCATTAAACACGCCCTGCGCCTCCCCAAGGCCAAGCAAATGGTGACCCTCGTCCACAAGGGCAACATCATGAAATATACCGAGGGAGCCTTCCGCGACTGGGGGTACGAGTTAGCGACGACCGAGTTCCGAGCCGAGTGCGTGACCGAGCGCGAATCCTGGATCCTGAGCAACAAGGAACGCAACCCCGACCTCAGCATTGAAGACAACGCCCGCAAGATTGATCCGGGTTACGATGCCCTCACAACGGAGAAAAAACAGGCCGTCTGCCAGGAAGTCGAAGCGGTCCTAGCAGCCATCTGGAACAGTCACGGCAACGGTCAGTGGCGCGACAAGATCATGGTCAACGATCGCATTGCCGATAGCATTTTCCAACAAATCCAGACCCGCCCCGACGAATATTCCATCCTGGCCACCATGAACCTCAACGGCGATTACCTCTCCGATGCGGCAGCAGCGATCGTCGGCGGGTTAGGCATGGGACCCGGTGCCAACATTGGCGACACCTGCGCCATCTTTGAAGCCACCCACGGGACAGCCCCCAAACACGCGGGCCTCGATCGCGTCAACCCTGGCTCTCTGATCCTCTCCGGCGTCATGATGCTGGAATACCTGGGCTGGCAAGAGGCGGCTGACTTGATTCGTAAGGGTCTGGGGGACGCGATCGCCAACCGCCAAGTCACCTACGATCTGGCCCGGATGATGGAACCGCCAGTCGAACCGCCCCTGAAGTGTTCCGAATTTGCCCAGGCAATTATCGATCACTTCTAGGCAAGCCTAGAGAGCGGGAAGTGGGAAGGCGCGTGCATCGACACACAGCAACCATCCAAGTGGTCACCCAAAAACCAAGCTATGGTCAATCCAAATAAGAACGACACAATTCTTCGCTCCCCTCTCCCGGGGCGGGAGAGGGGCTGGGGGTGAGGGTACTGTTTCAGCCTAAATTGCAATGACTATATCTCTCCCCTCACGCCTCACGCCTCACTCCTACCCTGCCGTATAGTCCATTTCCACCGCCATCTGTTGTGTAATCCGGCGATAACACGCCCGCAGGACCGGTATCCACCAGTCTGCATGGGGATATAGCAGGTATTCCACCCCCTTGGTTGCCCCCACCATTTGCGCAAACAGATCGCCAATCTTTTCAGCCACCTTATCCCTTAAGGAGGCTAAGGAGGCGGCCTCTGCCGGGACAGCCGTTGCACCGGACGAGGGGAGAGGAACCTGAAACTGACTGTGAAATAAAATTCGGCGTTCCTGAATATCCAGGCTGAGGACGCCCAGATACAGTTCATGGGTATAGTCCGGTTTGAGGCGGGGACTATAGCGACCATCGGCAGTGGGCCGGTCCAGCGCACACAGGTAGAACCAGTGGTACCAACGCGGGGGCAAATGGGGTAATTGCCCCGACCAGGCCACCACTTGATTATTTTTCGGCTTAACTTTGCTCCAGGGATAAATCTGGGTCTGCCTAAATCCCTGAGTAGCCGTTGATGCAGCCGAAGTGACGGCCTTCGGACCTGGTTTGTTCGTTAGTTTGCCGACCTTGAACGCCTGATTAAGATCGCTGAATACCCCCATTTTGCGTGCTCCTGCCAAGCTGGTAATGCCCCAGTCAACAAAACCCAGTTCATACGCTCAACCATGCACCCTTGCCTTCCCAGGCTTTTCTAGCCTACTCACCAACCAGCGACAATGCCCACTAGAGATTTGCGTAACAATACTGGGCAAGGACGCCTCAATACCCTAAAAATACTGAGTGATCACCCACCCCCCACTGGGTATTGACTAGGGGGGCATCCCTACATGGCTCCCTAGGGGAAGCCCGATCGCCGCCCGTCACTTTGCAAATCTTCATAAACAATCCTTAGCTGTCTGGCTAGTCCCAATGGCCCCAGACCACCCCTAAGTCCAGAAAGACTTATGCTATCACTCAACTTGACGCTGGAGAGGACAGGATAGCCCCCTGGGGATCAAGCGGAGTTTTCTGATAAACTTTTATAAAAGTTAACGTTTTAACAGAGTTCTTCATGAAAATTCTGGTGGTTGGTGCGACGGGTACCTTGGGTCGGCAGGTAACGCGGCGGGCCTTGGATGAAGGGCATCAGGTTCGGTGTCTGGTCCGCAGTCAGCGACGGGCAGCTTTCCTGAAGGAATGGGGGGCAGAACTGGTCGGCGGCGATCTGACCTTGCCAGAGACATTACCGTCCGCCCTAGAGGGGATTGAGGTGGTGATCGATGCCGCCACCACCCGCGCGACCGACTCCCTGAGTGTGGAAGCCGTGGATTGGGAGGGCAAGGTTGCCCTGATCCAGGCGGCCAAGGCGGCTCAGGTCGATCGCTATATTTTCTTCTCGATCCTGGATGCGGAACAGTACCCCCAAGTGCCGTTAATGGCGATCAAGCACTGCACCGAGCTATTCCTGGCCGAATCGGGCCTTAACTACACGATTCTGCGCCTCTCCGGTTTCCTGCAAGGGTTAATTGGCCAATATGCCATCCCCATCCTGGAGCAGCAGGCGGTCTGGATTACCAGTGATGTCGCCCCAATGGCCTACATGGATACCCAGGACATTGCCAAGTTTGCCCTGCGTGCCCTGAGTGTGCCGGAGACCGTGAACCACACCTTCCCGGTGGTGGGGACGCGTGCCTGGAGTGGGTATGAAATTATTCGTCTGTGTGAGCGGCTCAGCGATCGCGAAGCCAAGATCATGCGGATGCCCCTCAGTTGGTTACGCGCTGTCCGGAAAGTCGCCCGCTTCTTCCAGTGGGGGTGGAACCTGAGCGATCGGCTGGCATTTGTGGAAGTGCTGGCGACGGGTAAGCCGATGATCGCCCCCATGACCGATACCTATGCTGTCTTTGGCCTAGACCCGAAGGACACCACCACCCTGGAGGTATATCTGCAAGATTATTTCAGTCGCATTATGAAAAAGCTAAAAGAGTTGGATTACCAGCAAGCGAAGGCACGGCAGAAGAAAAGCGCTGCCAAAAAGCAGGCTCCCTTTGTATAGGGAAGCCAGGTGAAACGACAAGCCGCGATCGGATCACCGTTTGGCTGCGTCCTGACGATGAAGCCTGCTTAAGGTAAGTCATTGCGGCTGGCATAGCGGTATTCTGATTTGGATTGCCAAATAGTCGAATTCATGCGTCAATGGCTTAACGATTTTTGTCCTGGGGTGGGCAACCTGCGATGGCCAGCGCGACCAGACGATCGGGTATCCCTCGCGTAGCCGATACCCTGATGCTAGCCCAGGGATAACCCCTGGGAAGAGGCTCACGGCCATTCCTGCGGTCATCTTGCCCATGGCCTCAATGGCACCTTATCCTGTTGAACCCTATTTAAGATTGCAGAGTTGACCGTGCCTAAAGCTGGCGTTATTTATAACGACGCAAAACCCATTGCCTGTCGGGTGGCCAAAGAAGTCGAAATCTATCTCCAGACGCATGGCTGGGAGGTACATTTGGCAACGGGGGTCGGGGGCATTTTGGGCTATTCCCAACCCGATAGCCCCGTATGTCATACCCCGATCGATCGCCTCAACCCCCCTGGCTTTGATGAAAAAATGAGCTTTGCGGTAGTCCTCGGTGGCGATGGGACGGTACTCTCGGCCTTTCGCCAGGTGGCCCCCTGGGGTATTCCCCTGCTGACCATCAATACCGGACACATGGGCTTTCTCACCGAAGCCTATTTAGGCAACCTGTCTCCCATGTTGGCTCAAGTGATGGCGGGTAACTACGAAACTGAAGCCCGGAGTATGTTAACGGTTCAGGTCTTGCGGGAGGAGTTTATCCTCTGGGAGGCCCTCTGTCTGAATGAGATGGTACTGCATCGGGAACCGCTGACCAGCATGTGCCATTTTGAAATTGAGATTGGCCGCCATGCGCCCGTGGATATTGCTGCTGATGGCATTATTATCTCCACGCCCACGGGGTCAACGGCCTACTCCCTCAGTTCAGGGGGACCGGTGATCACGCCGGGGGTCCCGGTGCTGCAACTGGTGCCCATCTGCCCCCACTCCCTGGCTTCCCGTGCCCTGGTGTTTGCGGATACCGAACCCGTGACGATTTTCCCGGCGAATCCTAACCGTCTGGTGATGGTGGTGGATGGCAATGCGGGGTGTTATGTGCTGCCGGACGATCGCGTGCGCTCGCAGCGATCGTGTTACGACGCGAAGTTTATCCGGCTCCAGCCGCCGGAGTTTTTCCGCATTCTGCGCGAAAAGTTGGGTTGGGGGTTGCCCCATACGGCCAAACCCTCCTCAGTGGAACTGCCGTAGGGCACAATGGAGCACAGCCCTCCTGCCGCAAGGCCCCCCAACCCGATGAATGGATTACCTGCCAGTTCCACTCCCTGTGTGTTGTTGATCGAAGCCGATGACACCCTGGCCCAGCAGATGAGCCTGGATCTTCAGGAAGCGGGCTATCAGGCGGTGATTGCTAGTAATGGGGCCGAGGGGCTGCTCCAGGCCCAGAGCCTTCAACCTGCGCTGATTGTGGTCGATCGCAGTTTGGGTAGTGAATCGGGGTTAAAGGTTTGCAACCGACTCCGGGAATGGGGCAGTCATGCGCCCATACTGCTGCTGATGGCACGGGATACGGTGGAGGACCGGATTGCCTGCCTGGAAGCCGGAGCCGATGACTACTGCCTGAAACCCTACCAAACCGAGAGCTTCCTGCAACTGCTACAGATTTACCTTCAGCCGGAAGTTAGCACGACGGAACAGCTACGCTTTGGTGATTTGCTGCTGGATCTGGCCACGCGACGGGCCTTTCGCAATGGGCGCACGATCGATCTCACCATGAAGGAATTTGAACTGCTCAAGTACCTGATGGAAAACCCCCGTGAAGTCCTTACCCGTGACCAGATCCTGGAGAATGTTTGGGGCTATGACTTCATGGGAGAATCCAATGTGATCGAGGTCTATATTCGCTATTTGCGGCTCAAGATTGAACAGGAAGGGGAAAAACGCCTGATTCAAACCGTGCGTGGGGTGGGCTATGTGCTGCGGGAAAGCTAAAGGGGAGCGTGGGGAAAAAGCCCCTAACCCGCTTCTGGTTTGGTTGATATAACGGTGTTAACAAACTGGCAGACCTGGGCAAATTCCTGGGTCACGTCAGCCACTAATTGCGCGGCGGTGTCATTCTGGCGTTGCTGTGCGGCGGTATGTAATTGAGCCGCCAGGTCCGCTAGCCTGGTTGCCCCCGCATTGGCACTTGATCCCTTGAGACGGTGGGAATAATGGATCAAGCGATCGTAGGCCGCCGGGGTAAGATCGGGCGTGGTGAGATCGGCGATCGCGGCTTGTAAGCCCTGCACATCGGCCTGGGCGTTATCCAAAAAGAGTTGGAGAAACTTTTGGAGGGACAGGGGTTTTTTGTAGAAAAGCTCCCGCAAGCGATCGAGATGGAGGGGGGGATGGGTCCCCGCCTGACCGCCTGGGGAGGAGCTACCCAAACTCGCTAGGGGCTGGCTGGGCACCGGTGGGTTGGTAAGCGTTGCCGCAAGACGATTCACGGCTTCTTCTCCAGAGACGTTACGCGATTCCCCGGAGAAGACATAGC
>CAZHXN010000048.1:0-20488 GCA_964536415.1 uncultured bacterium | reverse complement strand
GGGAGGGGTTGGTGGGCAGCTGGGGGGGAGGCGGCGGGACGGGCAGGGGGGAACCGACGGGAGCAGGGGGAAGCGCTGGCGTTTGGGAAGACACGGCCTGCTGGCGTACCGCGATCCATCGCTCTAAGGTTCTGGCTAACTCCGCCTTCGAGACCGGTTTACTCAAATAGTCATCCATCCCGGCGGCCAAACAGCGCTGGCGATCGGTGGGTAAGGCGTGGGCAGTGAGGGCAATCACCACCGCCCGCTGAGCCGATCCGGGTCGCTGGGCCTGTTGACGTTGCTCTAGTTGGCGCAGCGCCTTAGTCGTGGCATAGCCATCCAAAATGGGCATCTGACAGTCCATCAACACCAGATCGTAGGGCTGTTGCTCCAGGATGCGCAGGGCCTCTTGACCATTCGTAGCCAGGGTTGCGGCGTAGCCCAATAGGTCCAACTGGGTCAGTAAAACCTCTTGGTTAACGGGGTGATCCTCAACGAGGAGAATCCGTGGGTTGGCAGGGGGCGATGGCACGGGGGGCAGAAAACCCGCCGCATCCGCAGGGGACCAGGTAACGGTGCCAGTCTCCAAGCGCAGACGGTGTCCTGTCCCAGGTTGCGTTGAGAGAGAATCTGTGGTCCCGGCATCGGTCACGGGGGGCTTCACTACCGGGGGGGGCGAGATGCGAATCGCACTCAGCAGGGCATCTAGCAGCCGGGTCGCTCGCAAGGGTTTGATTAAATAGCTAGCCAGACCCGCTTGGAGTAAGCGCTCGGCGTGCTCCTGCTCACTCACGGAGGTCATCAAGACTAGCCGGGTGCGGGCGAGGTCCGGATCGGCGGTAATCGTGCGAATTAAGGTATCTCCATCCATCCAGGGCAGTTGAAATTCAACGATCGCCACATCGTAGGGATCACCTTGCTGGTGGGCCTGCCGTAAAGACTCCAGGGCCGCAGGGGCATCCACAGCTTCGTCAATCGTTTTCACACCCCACCCCCGCAGGAGCGATCGCAGCGATCGCCGCACCGCTGTCGTGGGATCAACCACCAGGAGCTTCAAACCCGCTAACACACTGGGTAAGGTCGGTACCCACTCCTCATCGGCAAGGCCCAACTGAATCGTAAACCAGAAAGTTGTCCCCTTCCCAAGCTGACTCTGACAGCCGATCGTGCCGCCCATGCGTTCCACCAATTGCTTGCAGATCGCCAACCCTAAACCAGTCCCCCCGTAGCGGCGGCTGGTGGTTGCATCCCCCTGAAAGAAGGCTTGAAACAACTTCGCCTGGGCCTCTGGCGCAATCCCCACCCCCGTATCCTTCACTTCAAAGCGCAGCAGAACACTTCGCCCATTGTTGGTTTGCAGGGCCACCCGGATGCTGACCTCGCCATCCGCAGCGGTAAATTTCGCCGCATTGCCCATTAAGTTCAGCAAAATCTGCCGCAGCCGCCCCACATCTCCCTGAAGTTGGCGGGGCACATCCCGATCGATGAAAACCGCAAGTTCAATGCGCTTGCGCTCAAACTGGTGGGCCAGTACATCGACGACTTCTTCAATGCAGCTATAGAGGTCAAACTTAACCGGGTCCAACTGCATTTCCCCAGCTTCCAGCTTGGAGAAGTCCAGGATGTTGTTGACGATCGAGAGCAAATGTTGGGCACTGCTATTGAGGTTATTGACGAATTCTTGCTGTTTGGGACTTAACCGGGTACTACTGAGCAGGTCGGCCATGCCCAACACCCCACTAATGGGCGTGCGGATCTCGTGGCTCATGTTGGCCAGGAATTGGGATTTCATCCGGGCCACATCCAGGGCGGCCTCCCGTGCCTGGACCAGTTCATCAATGCGATCGACCGCTAAAACCGTGCCGCCGATCGTGCCATTGAGATAATGCCACGGGTAGATAGCCCAGTGGAGGTAAATTTTTTTGCCATCGGGATGCAGGATCACCGCTTCCGGGCTTTCCAGCCGTTCCCCTTGGAGGGCGCGGGCGTGGAGCGTTTGCCAGAATTGGGCCAGGTTGAGATCAGCCTGATCCGCCACTCGGAGGCTGTGGGGAATCACGGTTGGCTCAGCAGGCAAGGTTGCGGGATAGGGCTGACCCAAGCGGGGACTTTGTCCCGCCGGTCCCACAAAAATGGCATCCGTAGCCCACTGATCGCTATAGGCCAGGTAACGCATCTGGCGATCGAAGAGGGCGATCGGGAGGGGGGCATGGATAATCAGATCCTGAAGCCGTTGCCGTTCCTGCCGCAACCTTCGACATAAGTGCAGTAGCCCCACTCCCGTTCCCATACTTACCAGCAGCAGTCCGCCCCAAGCACCGGTCACTAGGTTCAGATAGAACAAGCGGGTCTCCAGGGTTGCCTGGGGAATCACCTGGATCAGGGTTCCGGCCCCCGTCGAGAGGGGCACGGACACCACGTAATAGGGTTGTGCCGCGATCGTGAGCAATTGCAGGGAGGGAACGGGCGGGGTGCGTTCTGGGAGACTTTCCCTGAGGGCAGCCGGACTTAGGGTGGCGCTAGGGAGGCCAATGATGTGTCCGCCCGCCGCTTGCCAAAAGAGGTCTCCCTGAGGGGGTGGGGCGACCGCTTCGGTTAGGGTAGCCCAGGCTTCGCTGCTGAGCGAGGCAGTTGGGGTACGATGCTCCGGTGCAGACGTGGCGCGATCGAGGGTTGGGGCAATTTGGGTGGTTGTGACGATCGCGTTGGCCCTGGCCCCCTCCCAGAGGGCCTGACGGAGGTACCGATAGCCGCTGAGCCAGAGGCTACAGATCCCTAGCCCCAAGGCTGCTAATATCCCTGCCCCAACAATTCTGCTTTGGAGATGCTGCGCGAAGGGGCGTTGACGGCGGTGAGTAAACCACGCAAAAAAGGAGATAGGCGGGGACACAGGGGTAAACCGTGTAGGGCGGGAAACAGCTATCAGGCGCGATGCTCTGCTAGAGGTGCTGGGCGCTCCTCACCCATCTAGTCAGCTATCTGCCTCCCTACAGCTTAAACCGACCTTCCTCAGAACGATAACGTCCGTGGGGCAGATATCTAGTGCGGCAAAAGACACTTTCACCTAGCACTCTATCATGCTTAATTGGGTAGGTTGGGGCAAACGCCGTGCGACCCAACAATATCAGTGAACATGTCGAGTCTCACAGGGCTGCGTCGCCAACCGCCAACCCGTCATTTTGAGCATGAAGCCTACTAGACCAGATCGTCCTTGTCCTTCAAATCATCCCTAGTTTCCCCCCTTCCCAAATCCAGGGGGATCATCAGCACCTTATCCACCCGATTTCCGTCCATATCTGCGACTTCAAACCGGAAGTTATCCCACTCAAAATAATCTGCGGTAGCCGGAATTCGACCCAGATGCGTAATCACAAACCCGCCAAGAGTATGGAAATTGCCCCGTTGCTCGCCCGGTAACTCTGGCAGGAGGAATAACTCCCGAAAGTCATCGATCGCCATCATGCCATCCAGTAACCAGGAACCATCTTCCCGCTGCACCGCCTCCGGTTCCTCCGGTGTACCAATCGAGGGAATATCCCCAATGATTGCCTCCAGAATATCGTTCAGCGTCACAAGGCCCTGGATCACCCCATACTCATCCACCACGAGAGCGATATGGGTACTGGCCTGTTTGAATAACTCCATCACCTTGAGGCCCCGTGTACTTTCCGGCACATACACGGGTTGCCGCAGCACCGACGTGAGTTCAAGCGTTTGCCCGGTTAGCCCCCGGGTTAGTAAATCATTGACCTGAACCACCCCCAGCAGGTGATCTAACCCCCCCTGGCACACCGGAAAGCGCGTGTGGGGATTTTCCACCAACTTGCGGTAGTTTTCCTCAGCAGTGTCTTCAAGATCAAGCCAGATAATATCGGGTCGTGGGGTCATCAAGGCACTCACCCGCATATCCCCCAACCGGAGGACCCGCTCCACCATTTCCTGTTCTACTTCTTCAAAAGTGCCCGCCTTGGTCGCCTGCTGAATCATTACTTTAATCTCTTCCTCGCTAATGGAGGGTTCGGCCTGGGAAGACTCGATCCCAAACAGGCGCAGGATGACTTCCGTTGAAGCACTGAGGAAGGAAACCACCGGGGATGCCAGCGACTCCAGACAAAGCATGGGACGAGCCACAAACATCGCAATTTGTTCCGGGTGGTGCAGGGCTAAGCGTTTGGGAACCAGTTCACCGATCACCAGGGAAAGGTAGGTAATCCCCATGACCACGATCACGAGGGCAATCGCGTCGGCATAGGGAGCTAGGAAATAAACCTGTTTTAGGGAAATCGCTAAGGTTTCCGAGAACGTCGCCCCCCCAAACACCCCCGCTACGATCCCAATCAGGGAAATCCCCACCTGGACTGTGGACAGGAAACGATTGGGGGCTTCCGCCAGGGACAGGGCAGCTTCAGCGCGACGATCCCCCCGACTGGCCAAGTGTTGCAAACGGGCGCGACGGGCCGAGACGATCGCAATCTCCGACATGGCGAACACGCCGTTAGCCAAGACGAGCAGAAAAATGATCAAAAATTCGAGAAGCACTACAGGGGGCATAGCAAATTTAGGATGTCACGTTCCTCACGTAATGGGCTAACCCCGGCCAGATTCCCCTGTCTTGTCCTTGCCCCCAGAGTACCCCTCGCTTCCAGCGGTATAGCCGCGCCGATCGCCAGTGGCAGCCCCTCAAGCCTGTCCACGGGGGCAAATCATAGGCACCTTGATGCAGGTGTCCTTGCTCCATAGCTCAGTGAGTTACGATAGGCTATCGTTGCGTTGGTTGTGCACTGGTTTGTCGTGGATATCCCATTTGATGAACCCTCTCCTGTTCCACCCACAACTAGGGTGAGCATACCACACAAAACCCGCGTCTCCCTAGCGTTGACGGGCACTTAGCCCAAACCTGATACCATAGCATTCGAGTGATTTTAGGGCACCGGGTATGAAGATTTTAGATGCTCACGGTCGGTTATTTGGCAAGCTCAATATCTTAGACATAGGGGCGGTGCTGGTTATCCTTTTGGTCGTGATGGGCATTTTTTTCACTCCCGGCAATCCCACCTCTCTGGCCCAAGTCCAGACGGTGCCGGTTGAGTTTGAGGTGATTGTGCGGGGGTTAAGTGTGCGCAATCCCCAAGCCCTGTTTCAAGTGGGGGATAACACCAGCCTAGTGATTCGGAATCAACCGTCGGGCAGTGTCAAAATCACCAAAGTTGAAGATCCGGGCCGCAGTGTCCTAGTCCCCCAACCGGATGGGTCCGTCGCGCTCAAACCGTCGCCAGGTTCAGAGGTTCCCTTCACGGCAGATTTTCTGCTGACGCTGGCGGGACAGGGACAAATGACCAATGATGGGCCAGTGTTGGGGGGCAGTAAAGTGAAAATTGGGCTGCCTGTGCGGCTAGAGGGGAAAACCTATGATTTCAACGGTACGATTATCGACGTGCGATCGTAGCCCTAGACCCTGCCCGCTTCCCTGCTCCCCGTGGCCATTCCCCATCCTGATCTCGCTCGTTCTGTAAATTTGTCTTGAGCAGGGGGTGAAGTTGTATGTTAGGAAACCAATATATCCGGGGATCAGTGTTTACAATAGGGAAAGAGCAGGGGGAAAGGGAGGTTCGTGATGTTAGTCATCGTAATGGACGAACAAATCTTACCACCGAGGCAAGTTTGTCAGGCTTGCTTGTTGGCGGATCAAAGTGGCCAACCTCGCTGGCACCACGGGAAACTGCGCTGTGGCCATGCTGTTCACAAGCTAGACCAGGCGCAACCGGAACAGTATGAGTGTGAAATGGGGTTCCGGATTGCCAATATTGAATAAGGACACCTCGATTAACTGGGATCAGGGCCGTTGAACGGCCCCAAGCAACGAGTGGATGTTTCACGATAGCCATAAGCGGTGTGCGATCGCTCGATCTGGAAAGCCCAGTCGTGCTAGGGCTGTACCTGCTGCCGGTGAAGAATTTGATATGATGGCGGTAATGAGGCGTGGCAACCGTGGACCGGGAGTGGCCGGTTTTAAACGCTGACTGAGCGTTGGGCGCATGTTGCACACCTGGATTTAACCCCTGCAACCAAAGGAGAATAGCTGGATGACTTGGCGTAGCAGCACCACCGTCCCAGAACGAATCTTTGCCTGTTTACCCTACCTGTTACCCCTGATCGAAGGGCTGGCATTTGGTCAATACCTATTCCAGCAATTTCCTATTTTCCAGGTCATCCTGCTACCGTTACTGCCCGTTCTGAAACTCTATAGCAGCATTCCCTTTGTGGGTCTAATTGTCTTTTTTGCCCTATTTTTCCTGGTAGTCCGCAATGAGCAGATTGCCCACTTCATCCGCTTCAATACCATGCAGGCAATTTTGCTGGATATTGTGGTGATTCTGTGTAGCCTAATCCTGAGTGTGTTAGGGCCAGTCTTGCAAAACAGCAGTTTCATCCTGGAAACCCTGTTTAATATGGTTTTCCTAGGATTAATCGCAGCGGTAATTTATATTCAGTTGCCCAATCCCTCTTGGGACGCTATGCCGACATCCCTGCCCTGTCAGATGCCGTTTATATGCAAGTTCGGTAAGTTTAAGGTAGGGGCGGGTTGCGCTCATATCTGTTGACTTGGACCAATAACCTCCCTAAACCCGCCCAGATCAAATGTCCTTTGTTTTGTGAATCTCTTTGGGTACATTCCCCGCTCCTTGGAGCGGAATTAATAACTGGGGCTAGCCCCGGTGTTTATATCCTTGATCCGCCCCCATCACCAATGTGGCCTTTAGAGATCGCTTTTCGCGATCGCGTCGGCAGTGACGGTGGGCGATCGCGGTATCACAGGATTTTCCAATCGGCCAATCCCCTCAATTTCAACCGTAACCTGATCGCCAGGGCTAAGTAACCCTACCCCTTGGGGGGTGCCCGTCAAAATCACATCCCCTGGTAATAGGGTCATGATCTGGCTGATAAAGGATACTAAGACTTCCGGGCCAAACACCATTTGATCGATCTTGGCAGACTGGACCGGCTCTGGTGTCTGATTCAAGAACGTCTGCAACCGGGCGGCTGGACTGATCTCGCGCACAATCCAGGGACCGAGGGGACAAAAGGTATCAAATCCCTTCGCCCGTGTCCATTGGCCATCCAGCTTTTGTAAATCACGCGCGGTGACATCATTGGCGATCGTATAGCCCCAGATATAATCCTGAACCTGTTCCGGTGTGCAGTCGGTACAGCGCTTGCCAATCACGAGGGCGAGTTCCCCTTCATACTCCACCTGTTGGGATTGGGCCGGGAGGCGAATCGGCATCTGGGCCGCCGTAAGCGTAGTTGGGGGTTTCAAGAAGAGGAGGGGCAACTTCGGCACTTCACTCCCCATCTCGGCGGCATGGGCCACATAGTTTTTCCCCACAGCGACGATCTTGGAAGGCGAGCAGGGGGCCAGTAATTGGTAGCTGTCCACCGCCAATTCCAACTGGGTCGGTTGTCCTTGTAACCAGGGCGGGGCGTCCAGGACTTGTACTGTCTGATTCAAATGCAGCAGCCCATAATAAACCTGCCCTTCCGCAGATTTAACCCGGACATAGCGCTGTGCCATAGACCTCCCACTGCCTCACTCGCTAGCAGAGCAATTGTACCCCGACAACCTGCTGTGACCCAAAACAAGATTGGCAAACATGAGGGCGTGGGTGTCCCCGTGTTTGTTACGATAATAGATCCTTGCTTCTGGATCTTTCGTTCAAGACGGGCGATTGTCGATCGCGCTAGGGCCTTGGGAGGGTAGCAGACGTCTGTCCCGATCGCGGCTCCCGGCAAGATCAGAGGCCATTATGTCCATAAGGAGTTGCTAAGTAATGAAAGACTGGGCCTACGAGACAATGTATATCCTGCGGGGCGACCTGAACGATGCACAGGTAGACCAGGAAATTGAAAAGTACCAAACCCTATTGCGGGATGCTGGGGCAGAAATCCTGGAAACCCAGCATCGGGGACGGCGGCGGCTGGCCTATGAAATCAACCGCCAGCGGGAAGGCACCTATGTGCAGATGAACTTCAAAGCCAGTGGGACGGCGATCGCGGCAATGGAGCGGGCGATGCGTCTGAGCGAAGAAGTGATTCGCTACCTGACGATTAAGCAGGAAATTCGTACCCCGGCGAGTGAAGCAGCTGAGGCTAGCTAACCGTGAGTTAATCGGGAAGGCTAGGGGAGTGCTGGGGATCGGCTAACGCTGCGATTAACCTGTTCAAAGCGAGGGAAAGCTTGTTCTGCCAGCTTGGCAACCGCCAGGGGGGTGGTGGGATAAGGTAAATCGCCCAGTTGTTGGTCTACCCAGGCTCCTACGGCGTCCAGTAAGGCTTCCCGGTTGGGGAAATACCGATAAATCGTCCGGGGGGCTACCCCCGCTCGTTGCGCAGCCTCGGCGTCTGTTGGCAGCCCAATGCTGGCGATCGGGCGCGAGTCGCGGCGAGCATCCCTGTCATCCCTGTGATTACTGGCTGCTGGATGGGTGTCTAGGGGGTTCCGGATCGTTGGGCCGCGATCGTGTTCCTGCTGCAAGGGGGGGTAAAGTTTGCTAACATCAGCGCAACGGATGCTGTTGTATTCCCTGGGAATCGTGGACGCATGGCTTATATCATTGCAACTGCCAATATGAAAGGGGGCGTCGGGAAAACGACACTCACGGTTAATTTGGCCGCCAGTCTGGCAAAATATTTCCAGAAGCGTGTCCTGGTGGTTGATTTAGATACCCAAATTAGCGCTACCCTCAGCCTCATGTCGCCCCAGGATTTTGCCAAACGGCGTAAGGAGCAACGCACCCTCAAGCATGTAGTCAATCAAATTGTCCGTCAGGGAGAGGCAACCAACCCCGCCGTCTCGGATGTGGTTCATCACTATATTGGTAGCCTGAAGGGTTTTGATTTGCTGCCGGGTGATATTGATCTTTACGATGAATTCCTGGTATCAGAAACCCTGTTTGAAAAAGCGAGTCGCGATCCCAATCACAACTTTGCCCAGGCATGGAATTATCTTGAACGGGTTCTTTTGCAACGTATCCTCGAACCGCTCCACAAGGATTACGATTTTATTGTTCTGGATTGTGCACCGGGGTATAGCCTACTCACCCGCAGTGCTCTGGTCAGTAGTGATTTTTATATTCTGCCTGCTAAACCGGAACCCCTATCGGTGGTTGGGATTCAATTGTTAGAACGGCGCATTGAACAACTCCGCCAGAACCACCAACCGACGGATGAAGTTACCACCCAACTTCTTGGTATTGTTTTCACGATGACGGGGGGAATTTTTACCAGCCGTTACTATCGCCAGGTGATGCAGCGGGTGCATACGGATTTTTCAGCAGGTAAGGTCTTTCAAACCCAGGTGCCCCAGGATGTTAGCGTCTCAAAGGCAGTAGATACCTTTATGCCGATCGTGTTGAGTAATCCCAGTGCAACCGGTGCCAAGGTATTTGTTAAATTAACCCATGAGTTTTTAAAGAAATTAGAAGTTAATCTGGGTGAAAAAGAACAAAAAAACAAGCTCAATCTTGCCGCGATCGAATAGGAGTGCGAATACGAATGCAGCTGCCTCACAGGGGTAACCGACTCGTGATCGGGTTGTGTGGCTTGGGAGTAGGGACGGTGCTGGTGTTAGCGTTGCCTTCGATTGGACAGACGCTACGATTACGAGGGCTAGCCCCTTCCGTGCCCACGGTTGCAACCGCTCCCGCTAGGGCGCCGGACATGGTACCGGACCGCGACCCTTGGGCGGCTGCCGTTGAGCAGGCCACCCTAGCGGCCACCCTGGCGCAAACGGCCCAAACCCCGGCTGCTTGGGATGAAGTTGCCCAAGCCTGGTTAGGCGCGATCGCCCACTTGCAACGCTTAGACGGTAACGATCCGCGCCGCTTTTTCACCCAGAAGAAACTCAACGAGTACCTGCGCAATTTTCTTGACGCCCAGCAGCAGGCCATGCGGGGAAGTCTGCCCCTGGCCTATCCCAGCTTTGGCAGTCAGCGATTGGATGAGCAATTGACCCTCTATTTATCTTATGTGGCAACCTTAGGCCCACCGGATATTTTGGTGGTGGGCAGTTCCCGCGCCCTCCAGGGGATTGATCCGAGTGGCCTCCAGCGGGGACTGGCGACCCAGGGAATGCCTGGGAGGCGGGTGTTTAACTTGGGGATTAACGGGGCTACAGCCCAGGTGGTGGATGGCCTGCTGCGCCAAATTTTACCGCTGGAAACCCTCCCCCGCCTGATCCTGTGGGCAGATGGGGTGCGGGCCTTTAATAGTGGTCGTCGCGATCGCACCTATGAGGCCCTAGTTCGATCGTCGGGTTATCAGCGGGTTTTAACTGGCAATCCGCCACGTCTACAACCGCCTGAAGCAGCCCAGATCCCGCCAGTGGCGATCCTGTCAGCACCTCGTGATTCAGGGGGCTGTCCCGACTGTGTACCGGTTACCCAGGTTGTTCCCGCGAACGCAGCGGCCTCCCTGCCCCTCGCCATTGGGGTATTCCATCCTTCCACTATTGACGCCAATGGTTTTCTGGCGGTCTCGCGCCGCTTCGACCCGATCACCTACTTTCGGCAGCACCCACGGGTTTCCGGTCTCTACGATGGGGATTACGCGGCCTTTAGCCTGGGAGGCCCTCAAGCCGCAGCCTTCGATCGCGTTTTGGCCCTAAGCCGCGATCGCCAGATTCCCCTGGTTCTTGTGAATTTGCCCCTGACGGAGATCTACCTAGATGCCGCGCGATCGCGGGCGGAGCAGCAGTTTGTCCAAACCTGGCAGGCACGCGCGAACCGGGATGGTTTTCATTTTCGGGATTACGCCCGCCGTTGGCCCCAAAACCATGCGTTTTTTGATGATCCGAGCCATCTCAATCAATGGGGAGCCGCCGCGATCGCACAGTTGCTAGCCCAGGATCGTAGTCTACCCTGGCCCCAGTTACCCACCGCAGGGCCAGACTAACGGGTGAGGGGGTTATGTATATTAATATTAATGCTTTTCGGCGGCAGAAACGCTTATCGCCTTGTTGGAGAAAAGGGTGCCTCCGTGGGAGTCATAACAGCGTTTCCCAATTCTCTGAAGGACAGAAGCACCTGATGAATAATTGGCTTGAGCCAATTGCCTGCCCCTCACTGAGGTGACAAAGGTTGTAGTAATGCATTTCGAAAGATATCTCGCGAATGGGGCCTTGCGGCTTGAAATCAGAAAGAGTCTATTAAAAAAGTGGTTAGACACTAGTAATCCCACCGACAATAGAAAGGTAGCGCAATAGCACGCGGAGACCCCTATGGCTTACGGATGCGAAATTGGTTCAGGTCGAAGCGTTTACCTCGATAATTCGGGTAACCAAACAGTTGTCACGATCGCCAGCGGCGGTCCCGGTCAACAACAGCAGGCTAGCAATAGCTTTACCACTGGGGTTTGGACGCATCCGCCCCAAATCTTCCGAGTGGGGGATGGGGTGGTGATCCGCATTAGCACCGCGCAGGGTCACCAGGATATTCAAATCCTCGGCAGTAGTATGAGTGTGATGTCTGGCGGCTTTACCCACCAGGGGTCGCAACAACTCCAGGTCCAGCAGGTTCACCTAGCCCCTGACCTCGCCATGCCATCAATGCAACCGATGCAACCGATGCAGCCCATGCAACCGATGCAGCCGATGCAAACGGGCGGTGGGATGCAGATGAGTTTGAATCCGATGGAGATGCGCATGGGCAATATGGCGATGCGCATGGGTGATACCCCGATCGCCGATGCCAGTCCCTCTGCGACAGCCCGACGGTTTTGTAGCCAGTGCGGAGCAGACATACAACCGAACGATCGCTTTTGTGCCAGTTGTGGCCATCAATTAGCCTAGGGGCCATTGGCTTAGGGGCAAGGGCGATCGCGAACCTGGGACAACCTCCGTTAGGACGGGGATTAGCCCCAATCCGCGAGTTGCTCTGGCGACAAGCCCGTCAACTGGGCAATTTGAGGCGTCGTCATTCCCTGTTGTTGGAGATGACGCACCACCTGACGGAGCTGCGCCGTAGCCTGTTCTGCCCGTTGCCGTTCTTGTTCCGCTTGTTGTTGGGCAGCGAAGGCTTGTTGTTGGGCGACGAAGGCTTGTTGCTGGGCTTGTTCGCGTTGATCATCTAATTCGACAAAACCGAGGAACGGCGAGCCATCGGGGTGATAAAGCTGTAATTCCTGTCCGGGTTGCCAAACGAATTGAATCCCTAGCCGGGGACTCACCCACGGGGCCGTGAAGGGAATGGGCGTCAATTTATCTCCCTGACGTAGCCAACCTTCGAGGGTAAAATTGTCGGGATCGTAAATGTAGTATTCTTCCACCCCATAGGTTTGATAGAACGCGAACTTTTGCTGCATTTCTTGCCGCCCTTTGGGGGTGAGGTTACTGGGCGAAAGAATCTCAAAGACCACTTGCGGGGGAATATTATCCTCCTGCCATTGGCGATAGGAACCCCGTCGTCCCTTGGGCCGTCCAAAGGCCACCATCACATCCGGGGCCTGGGGCGCAACCCAGGGAGTCGTCGTCCGCTCAACGGGATACCAAAACAAGTCGGCGGCAATAAAGACATCGGCAGCCGATTTAAAGAGCAGTTCCAGGTTTTCTTTGATCGTGACGATCCAACGATACTGCTCTGTATTTTCCGCCATAGGTTTGCCGTCGCTGTCGGGGTAGAGCAGTTGATCGTCGGTGAGGTCGGTGGGGGGCGAAAAGATCATGGTGGGGATCTGCCAAGGAGAGGACTACGGCGGGGACTACAGAAGGTACTACTGATGGTAGCAAACGGCAACTGCCTAACCCCCTAACTGGGGGGTGCAAACGGCACAATAGGACTATGGGGAGGTGTCAAGGTTGTGAGGCTTCCTGGCAACGATCGCCTTCCCCAGTTGTTATCCCCAGGACCCTATGGACTTGAGTTCTGATCTCGCGCAATCTTCCCCACCCGCCTCAGACCGACCCACGACCGCCGACTTGCCGTCGCGAGAGCACGCCCGTTCGCGCAGTGTCTCCAAGGGGGAATCGCACAGCCTTGCCACCGGCGAATTAGCGGCTCCGGTGACCGTGCGGCTAGAGGACATCAGCAAAATCTATGGCGCTGGCAACACTGAAGTGCGTGCCCTGGATGGAATCTCCCTCACGATTCAGCAGGGGAGCTACTGCGCCATTATGGGATCATCGGGATCGGGCAAATCCACGGCGATGAATGTGATGGGTTGCCTCGATCGCCCCACCAGTGGTCGGTACTACCTCGATGGCTTTGATGTTTCCCAGCTAGCGGATAACGAGCTGGCCCAAATTCGGAACCGCAAGCTCGGTTTTGTGTTCCAGCAGTACCACCTCTTGCCCCAACTCAGTGCGCTGGATAATGTGATGTTGCCGATGGTCTATGCCAATGTGCCCCAGCGGGAACGGCGGGAACGGGCAATCGCCGCGTTGGAGCGGGTAGGGTTGGGCAATCGCCTGTACAATCGTCCCAATCAACTTTCTGGGGGCCAGCAACAACGGGTGTCGATCGCTCGCGCTATTGTGAACCAGCCGGTTCTCCTCCTCGCCGATGAACCCACGGGGGCGCTAGATTCCAAAACCACAGCGGAAGTGCTGGATCTTTTCCGGGAATTAAATGAGGGTGGGATTACCCTGGTGGTAGTCACCCACGAGCCGGATGTGGGTCGCACTGCCGATCGTATCATCTGGTTCCGCGATGGCCGCGTGTTGCATGATAATCTAACCCCCGATGCGATCGATGAGATGCTGCATTAATTGCAGCATTGCATGGCATCAGGATGGTGTCTTACTGTCCCCTGATTATCCCTGTTCGACCCTTTAATACCCTTAACCTGGCCTCGTCTATGCCTTCCGACTCAAAACGGGATGTTGCCCCCCCTAGCTCCAAGGGTGTCCCTGTCCCCACCCCGAAACCGCCAACGGGTTGGCAAAAGTTCTGGCAAGGTCAACGGGAAAATTTACAAATTCTGGCGATCGCCCTAGCTCTGGCGATCTTAATTCGGGGCCTAGTGGCCGAACCCAGGGTCATTCCTTCCGACTCAATGGTCCCTACCCTACTGGCGGGCGATCGCCTAGTGGTAGAGAAAGTATCCTATCGCCTGCACCCGCCCCAAACCGGCGATATTGTTGTTTTTGAGCCACCCCCCGTTCTGCGAACCCTGGGCTATCGGCCCGATCAAGCCTTCATCAAACGCGTCATTGGTCGGGCGGGGCAAGTGATCCAGGTCAAAGCCGGTCAGGTTTATGTGGACGGTAACCCACTGGTGGAGAAGTATATTGCCGAACCACCGGAGTATGCCTGGGGACCAGCGATCGTGCCCGCCCATCACTTATTTGTCATGGGTGATAACCGTAACAACAGCAACGACTCCCACGTGTGGGGATTTCTCCCAGAGGCGAACGTCATCGGTCGGGCATGGCTCCGGTTTTGGCCCTGGCAGCGATGGGGGCGGATTTCGTGATGGTCGCGTCTTAAGGAGATTAGCCACCCAAGGGCGCAAAGGGCAGGAAGTGATAGATTACACTGTTGATGACTCCCAGCAGAATTGCGCCCAATAGGGCACTCCAGAATCCCCAGCGTAGCTGGAAACCGGGCACCAACCACGCTGCTAGCCCAAAAATAATCGCATTAATCACAATCGCGAAGAGACCAAAGGTTAAGAAAGTAATCGGGAAAGTGAGAAACGCAATAATCGGGCGGACGAGGGCATTTAAAATGCCAAAGACGATCGCAGAAATCAGGGCCTTACTAAGGCTGGCAATTTCGACCCCGACGGGTAGACGGGAAATAATTAACAGGCTCACAGCGGTCACCAGCCAGGCAACTAATAGGCCAGTCATGGCAGTCTCCTGATCGATTGTTTAAGGTTATCTAGCTCTATCATACTGGCCCTGGCTAACGACCGATGCCTGGATTTCCCCCCCCGCGACTGGCCCACAGCCTACCCCATTCCGGGATAAGATCAAGGATTCACGGATTGATTAATGCCCACCGAGTCCCGATCACACGCCCATCCATCATCCCCATGCTGTCCTACCCCCAAGTTTTCCGCACAGCTGTTCGTGCCAAGGAGTTTTTGATTACGGCTGAGGTGATGCCGCCGAAAGGGGCTAACCCCGATCGCATGATCGAAATGGCCCGGTGTTTGCGTCACCGGGTCCATGCCGTCAACGTCACCGATGGCAGTCGGGCGGTGCTGCGGATGTCTTCCCTGGCGGCGGCGGCGATTCTGCGGCAACAGGGAATTGAGCCGATCTTTCAGTTGGCCTGCCGCGATCGTAATCGCATTGGCCTCCAGGCGGACCTCCTAGGAGCGCAAGCCTTGGGCATTGGCAATGTGTTAGCGCTCACGGGCGATCCCGTCAAGGCAGGGGACCATCCCGATGCCCGCAGTGTCTTTGACCTGGAAGCGGTGCGGCTGTTGCAGGTGATCCAACAGTTAAACCAGGGGATCGATATCAACGGTAATCCCCTAACGGATGGTGCGACTGACCTGTTCGTGGGGGCTGCTGTTGACCCCCAATCGACCAGTTGGTCCGGTCTTCAGCGCCGGTTTGAACGTAAGCTCGCCGCTGGGGCGCAATTTTTCCAAAGTCAACTGGTGGCTGACTTCGATCGCCTGGATAAGTTCATGAATACGATCGCCCGTGGGGTTGATAAGCCAATCCTGGCCGGGATCTTCCTGCTGAAATCGGCGAAAAATGCCGAATTTATTAACCGGAATGTGCCAGGAGTCCATATTCCTCAGCACTTGATCGATCGCCTTGCCGCTGCCAGTCATCCCCTACGGGAAGGTATGAAAATTGCGGCAGAGCAAGTCCAACAGGCCCGCCAACTCTGCCACGGTGTCCACCTGATGGCGGTGAAACGGGAGGAATTAATCCCGGAAATTCTGGATATGGCGGGTCTAGCGCCCTTATGCCCCGATCCCTCATCGCCAGCCCAGATGGGGCTATAGCGAAATCAGGGTAAGCCAGCGATCGCTAGGGCGGTAGCCAAAAGAATGTGATCCTTCGCTTAAACTAAAAGTGCTGACAAGGGAGGCAGGGCAGACGCGATGCAACAACCCCTCAATGAAATACGGGAAGATTTAAGCCAACTGGTTGCCATGAGTGGGGATTTGGTGCGGGCATCCCAGCAGCAGACCCGCAATCTAGAGATCCAAACCCAGCAGATTGGGCTGATGTCAGAAGCGATCACCGAGTCGCGTCTGGCGGGTGAGGCCCAAGGTCAACGCATGGAACAGGGGTTTGCGGAAATGCGGCTCGGCTTTGATCGCCTCGATCAAGCCATCGAGGCCCAAGGTCAACGCATGGAACAGGGGTTTGCGGAAATGCGGCTCGGCTTTGATCGTCTCGATCAAACCCTGGATCGGTTAGCCGAAGTAACCCAATCCCAGGGACAGCAGATGCTATCGGTAGTGCAGCAATTAGCACAGGTGATCGATCACCTGGTGACGGATCGCGATCGCTGAAGCTTACTCGAAGGACTCGAAGGATGGGATCGATCACCCCAATTGTCGGGAGCGGGTTAACTGCTGTAGGTTAAGTTAGTTCGTGAGCACCTGTTCTGCGCCGATTAACAGAGGAGTGGAACGCACGTTGGACTAGGTCGGTTACCCTGATGTTCCCGCGTCGGTGCTTTGGTCAGTTCTCTCACCCTACCTTCATGGAGTGGCTAAGCGTTCTATGTTTGATTGTGTAATCGTTGGGGCAGGCCCAGCGGGTGGCACTGCGGCCTATCATTTGGCGAAGCGCGGTCGCTCTGTTGTGGTGCTCGAAAAGGCAACGTTACCCCGCTACAAACCCTGTGGCGGTGGGGTGTCGCCCGCGATCGCCCAGTGGTTCGACTTTGATTTTTCCCCCGCAGTGTCGCTCAAAACCAGTAAACTGCGCTATACCTGGAAACTGGGTGATCCCGTTGAAACCGAGGTGGAACTGTCTGAACCCATTTGGTTGGTGCGGCGGGATGTCTTTGATCACTTCCTGATCCAACAGGCCCAGGCCCAAGGGGCGGAAGTGCGGGATAGCACTGAAGTCACAGGGGTTGAGTTTCAAAGTGACCACTGGCAAGTCAATACGGCTACGGGGCCTGTGCAAGCGCGGTATTTGATCGCAGCGGATGGGGCCAAGGGACCATTGGCGGTCTGGTTAGGGTTTAAGCCCCGGAAACCCCGGTTAGCGGCGGCGATCGAAATTGACGGCAATGTTGCAGCGGCGCCAGCCCCCGTGCACTTTGAGTTTGGGTTAGTGAAAAACGGTTATATCTGGAATTTCCCCAAGGCTGATGGCTATTCGATCGGGGTTGGCACCTTGCGGGGGGGTGAACCCAAGAATTTTACCAAAGTCCTGCAAGACTATGTTCAGGCGTACAACGTCGATCCCAAAACCTGCCAACAGTACGATCATGCCTTGTGCCTCTGGGAAGGCACCCAAACCCTCCATACCCAGCAGGCACTCCTGGCCGGGGAGGCGGCGAGTGTGGCTGATCCCTTTACCGCCGAGGGGATTCGGCCCGCCATGTTTACGGGGGTGAAGGCGGCTGCCGCGATCGATGCGGCCCTGGGAGGCGATCTGTCGGCACTAGAGAGATACACCCAGCAGGTAAATGAGGAGTGGGGCAGTGAGATGGCGTGGGCGCAACGGCTAGCCGGGATTTTCTACCGGATTCCCGGCGTGATTTATCGCACCGTCGTGAAGCAGGATGGCACCACCCAGCGGATGGCTGAAATTCTCTGTGGAGAAGTGCGCTACAGCGATGTGGCTGAGGTCGCCATCAAACGGTTAACTAGCTTTATCCCTGGCTTTGGCTAAGCCTGGACTCACTGGGGCCTTACCAGGGGTTCAAGGGGCAGTGGAGGGGGAGGGTAATGATGAAGTTGAGGCTATGGTTGACGTTTTCGACCGTAATCGTTCCTTGTAAATGTTCAACCAAGCGCTTTACTAGGGTCAGCCCTAGGCCCGTCCCCCCATGCTTCCAAGGATCATTACTGGGAATGCGGTAGAACTTATCAAAAATGCGATCGAGTTCCGTTGGCGGTAAATCAATTCCAGAATTGCTGACCACAATTAATAAATTGCCCATCGCTAGATGAGCATCAATGCGGATTTGTTCACCGGCGGGGGTATATTTGCAGGCATTAGTGAGGAGTTCGGTTAGCACTCGCCCCAGGCAGGAAAAGTCAGTAGTTACGGGCGGAATGTCTGGAGAAACTGTGACCGTTAGTCGTTGTTGATGCTGAACAGCCCGCTGCAGGAAGGGTTCAGTAACGTGGTGAATCCAATCCTCAAGGTTAAGAAGGGCTAAATCCAGGGGTTGGCTGCCGGCTTCCAATCGGGACAAATCCAACAAATCATTGATGAGGGCAATCTCCCGTTCGCACTCATGTTGGAGAATATGGAAATATTGCTCGATCTTTTGATGTTCGTCTTGGAAATAGTTGGCCTGTCTGAGGAAAACCTCCAACATCTGAATTGACATTTTGATATTCGCCATCGGCGATCGCAGTTCATGGGAAACCGTACTTAAAAAGTCGTCCTTCAGGTAATTTAAACGTTCCAATTCCTGGACTTGGGCCTGGGCCGCTTTATAGAGGCGAGCTTGCCGAATCGCGATCGCGCACTGGCTGGCGACCTGTTCTGCAAGGAAAATTTCGAGCGTGTCAAAAATCTCATTACGGGGTTTGAATAACCAGAGATCCCCCAGGGGACCCTGATCATCCCGCACTGGGCAAATGAGGATAGTGTAACGATGTTTGCTGTGGCGCACTGAGTCAAAATCACCCCAACAAAACAGAAGGCTTTGCCCCTTGAGGACCTGATGATAGATTTCAGCGTAATCGGCGATAGTCACGACTTTCCCCTGGGCAGAGGGCAGATTGTGGGTGTATTCAAAGGCGATCGTCGAGGTTAGCAACGCTTCGTCATAAATTCCCGCATCACACCCTTCAATCTGAAGGGTTTTTGTGAGGGATTCGACCACGGTTTGTAGAATTTGGTTTTCATCAAGGGTATCCCGAACTTTATCCGTAATGCGCTTGAGGAGGGCTTCAAATTCCAGTGCTCGCTGGAGGGCAATTGTACGCTCCTGGACTTGCGCCTCCAAGCCAACATTCAGGGTTTGGACTTGCTGATAGAGTTCCGATTGCTGGATCGCGATGGCTAACTGGGTCGCGATCGTCACTGCCAATTCCACCTCTAGGGGTTGCCAGACATGGGGTTGCTCGCGACACAGGCTTAAGCTACCCCAAACTGGACGGGCACCGGCGTCTGGGCCTCCCCCAAAATAGAGAGGAACGAGCAGCCAACTGCCGGGGAAACGAGCCGCCAGATCGGTATTGGCCGGATCCGTCAACTGGCAGGCATCATCAATCTGGACAACTTCCCGTCGTTTCAGCCGTTCGGCTAGGGGGTTAGCCGCATCCGCAATTTCCAGCCCAAGGGGTTCTCCTCGATCGTCTAGACGCTGATAACTCGCCACATGTCGCCACACCTGCTGCTCCGGTAAATACTGAACAATAGCTGCCTCATCGACCTGCAAGAGTTGCGCAATTTCAGTAATAGCCGTGTTAAAAACCTGAGCCAGATCCAGCGAATTATGAATCGTTTGAATCACCGAATTGAGCGCCCGTTCCCGTTGGGCCTGGAGACGCAGGGCAGCTTCGGCTTGCTTCCGGTCGTGGATGTCTTCAAAGACCGCGATCGTATAGTCAGGGGTGCCATTGACATCCCGCACCAGGGAAACGCTTAGCGTCATCCAGAGCCAGTCCCCATCCTGGCACAGAAAGCGTTTTTCAAGGGAAAACGAGGGAATCTCACCCGCCAACAATCGCCGCCAATACCGGTTTAATTGATCGCGTTCGGTCACCTCGACCAGGGTTAGTAAGGAGAGTCGTGCTCCTTTGGCAGGGGCGGCCAAAAAGGTAGCTTCTGAATAGTGCAACAAATCACAGAGCCGTTGATTCACCTGCAAGAAATGACCCTTGAGATCAGTGCGAGCAATTCCCACGGCTGCCTGTTCAAAAATGGCTCGCGATCGAGCTTCGCTGTCCCGTAGGGCTGCCTCGGTACGTTTACGCTCGGTGATATCCTCAACGATGCCAATTTCCGATCGAGGCTCACTGGCTTCATCCCGAACGAGGGAAACAGTTAGATACCCCCAACGGATGACGCCATCCCGGCGAACAAACCGCTTTTCCAACGAAAATGATTCAATATCACCGGCAAATAACTGCCGGGTCAGTTCCATGTCTACGGCTAAGTCGTCAGGGTGGGTGATTTGTTGATAATGTCCTCCTAAGAGTTCGGTACTGCTATAGCCCGAAAAGTCACAGAACCGTTGATTCACCTGGAGAAACCGCCCGGTCCGATCCACTTGTGCCATCGCCACGGCAGCTTGTTCAAAAATAGCCCGAAATCGCGCTTCGCTGGTACGGAGAGCTATCTCGGCCTGTTTACGTTCGGTCACATCTAGCGTAACGCCATCGCCAATAATCTCGCCGG
>CAZHXN010000047.1:27518-32382 GCA_964536415.1 uncultured bacterium | reverse complement strand
GGGTGCATAGTGCCCCCAGCATCACCTCAGAAGACCCTAGTGTGGGGGGTGGGGGGGGGCGGGCGGGGGGCTGGGGCTGTTCCGCCGGGCGGGTTGGGCGGCTTGACGCCGGAATTCAGCCGGGGTTTGACGCATGGGGTTGCGGGGGTCCCAAATGCCTTGGCCCATGACCCTGGCGTAGCTTTGGGCATTATTCAGGCGATCGCGATACCTCAGATTAGGGGCACGGCTTACCGCTAGACCATAGCCTGCCTTCAACATCGCTTCATTGAGCAGTTGATTGCCCTGCCAGAGATAGGCCAACCAGCGCTGGTGGGTATCCCGTGGCTGGGCGTCTAGTTCGATCAACACGGGTTGCTGCTCGATCAACGTTTCCAGGTGAGCTTTTGCGGCCTGCCCCCACGGGTCTTGCGCCAGATCGGGGGCATCCAGGCCAATTAAGCGAACCGTCTGGGCCACGGTAGCCTGCTCCCCCAACCCCAGGACCTCGATCGTTTGCCCGCTGATCACACGCCGCACCTGCACGATCGTCCCCTGGGGCGGCTTGGGCAATTGGCAGCCAGTGAGGATCAGGCCCATGGTCATCACCAGTAGAATCAAGTACCGACCCACCGGCCCCAGGCACATAGTCAACTCCCCGCGAACAAGCACGCGCCTATTGTACCCAACCGTTGCCTGTCCGGTTGCGCCATCGCAGCGGTCGCTAGCCACCCCCGGCAATCGCCGGGGGGTTGAAGTGTTTGTTGCCTGTCCGGTTGCGCCATCGCAGCGGTCGCTAGCCCGCAACGACAAGCCAGGGGCGATCGGGATAGACTATCAAAGTTTACCGTTAGTGGCCTGAGTATTTTTCTAGGGGATTTCCCCCTGGCTCACCCCTTGCGGTTAACCTGTTGTGTGAGGATCGAATCCCGTCCATGAGTCTATTTCCCGATCTGCCGTCATCGTTATCCCTATCACGACGTAGTGTGCTCAAGTTGCTGGGGGTCGGCACGATCGCCGGAGCCGTCAGCTATACCCGTTTCTCCAAACCTCAACCCCATCGCTTCCAGCCAGATACCCTGGCTTTGCCCTATGCCCTCAGTCAACCCAAGTCGGTGGTTGTGATCGGGGGTGGCTTGGCGGGGCTGGCGGCTGCCTATGAATTGAGCCAGCGGGGGTTTGCGGTGACGCTGCTGGAGCGATCGCCCCAACTGGGGGGCAAAATTGCCAGTTGGGATATTCAGGTGGGTGATGACACGTTCAAGATGGAACACGGTTTCCACGGCTTTTTCCCCCAGTACTACAACCTGAAGAGTCTGGTGGCAGAACTGGGGATTACGGAAAACTTCCAGTCACTGGAATTTTATTCGGTGGTCTTTCGGGATACCGATCGCTATGCGCCGGAGGTGTTTCGGCCCAGCCACTCGACGTTTCCGTGGAATATTGTGGATTTAGCGATCGCGTCATCCAATCGCTGGCAATGGGGGATTGATCTGACCAAACCCGCCCATTGGCAAGTCTTCCGGGCGATCACGGGCTTTAACCCTCAACGCAGCTACGCCCAGTTAGATCACCTGTCGGTGGCGGAGTGGGCAGCGGCGGAATTCCCCAGGGGGTTGTATGACCTGTACTTCCTACCCTTTGCTAAGTCCAGTCTCAATGCCCCCGATGTGTTGAGTGTGGCGGAGTTATTGCAATTTTTCCATTTCTATTTCTTTGGGAATCCCGAAGGGTTGGCCTTCAATGGCACCCGTGATGATATGGGCACGTCGCTGGTGGAGCCGATCGCCGCTGCTATTCGTCGGAACGGCGGTACCCTGCTCACCGATGTCACCGTGAGTGGCATCACCTGGCAAGACGGCCAAATTGCCTCCCTCACCTATACCCAGGGGGAGCGGGCGAGTCGCGTCCCGTTCTGGGTGCGGACGAATCCCATCCTGAATCAGGACTGGCAAGCCATTACCCCGGATCGGGAATACGTGGGGGCGGGCGATCGCGTTTTTGCTGTGGATACCCAGGGGCAGGCGGCCCTCTCCCTCACCTGTACCCACCAAGGCTGTACCGTCCAACCCCAAGCCGATGGTCGTTTCCGCTGTCCTTGCCACGGCGCTGTGTACGATCGCACCGGTAAGGTGGTCAGCGGTCCGGCGCAACGGAATTTACCCCGCTTCCGGGTGCAGGGGCGTCAGGGCGATCAGGTGCAACTGGTGAGCCAAACGCCCGTTGCCCCGAAACCCACGACCGCTGATCCCGTCCTCCAGGCTGATTACTATGTGATGGCAGCCGATGTACCGGGAGTGCAGCAACTTTTCCGACTCTCTGAGGGAGACGTGGACACGGCGGTGGCGCAACAGGTGGCGCAGCTGGCGATCGCCGATCCCTTTGCGGTGGGTCGCTTCTGGTTCGATCGGGACTTTCCCTGGTCCCATAGCAATTTTGCGTCCCTATCCGGTTACCGCCTCACCGATAGCATTACCCTCTACCACCGCATCCAGCGGGAATACATTGCCTGGGCAGAACGGACAGGGGGCAGCGTGGTCGAACTCCATGCCTACTGTTATAAGGAAAAAGAATTCCCCACCCAGGAAAGCTTGCTTACCACGTTTGAGCAGGAACTCTATGAAATTGTCCCCAGCCTCCAGGGAGCCACAGTGCTGCATCGGGAACTGGTGAATCAGAAGAATTTTGCCGGTTTTCCGCCCAATAGTTACGCCCAGCGTCCGGCAACCGAAACCTCAGTTCCCAACCTGATGTTTGCGGGCGACTGGGTAAAAATGCCATTCCCCTGCGGCCTGATGGAGCGGGCCATTAGTAGTGGTCTGCTGGCCGCCAATGCGATCGCCCATCGGGAAGGGTTACAACGGCGCACCTTATTGACTGTTCAACCGGAGGGCCTTTTACAGATTTAGGTCAAGATTTAGGTCAAGACAGATTTATGGTCAATCCAAATAAGAACGATACAGTTTTTCACTCCCCTCTCCCGCTCTGGGAGAGGGGCTGGGGGTGAGGGTTCTTGCGGACTTTGGCGCGATCGTTAGGAGGAGTCCCCTCTCCCGCTCTGGGAGAGGGGCTGGGGGTGAGGGGGCTGTTTCAGCCTCAATTGCAATCACTATAGGTGCAGATTCAGGTTAAGAAAAATGGCGCTGGTGGGACTTGAACCCACACGGGGTTACCCCCAACGCATTTTAAGTGCGTAGCGTCTACCATTCCGCCACAGCGCCGCTTATTGCGATTATACCTGGGATTATAGGCGGTTAGTGCTCGATTCAGAAGAGGGGCAGATTCAAACTCAGGCCCCCCCCCAGAATGCTGCCATTGAAATTCACCTCTGAATCGGTTGATGCCCCAAAGCTATAACCACCGTACACGTTGAGGCTGAGGCTCCGCGACAGGTCCCAACTCAGTTGCGCCAGGGCTTGATGGTAGGAGTCTTCGCGATCGCGCTGGGTGAAGTGGGTCAGGTCATACTGGTAGTTCAAACCCAACCGCAGCGTTGGTGTGAGTTCATACTCCAGAACCGTACCCAACCGATTCACCAGCCGACTCCGGTCCGTCGGTTCAGCGATGCTCCAGCGAAATTGGTAGTAGTTATCCAACTTGAGCCGAGCAGCCAGGGGGACCCGGTAAAACATTGATAACCGGAGGGAATGATCGTTGAGGAAGCGATCGCCATCACGGCCGAGAAACAGTTGGCGGTTATCCCAACTCAGTTCGCTATAGGCTTGCCGGGACCAGAAATGGCGTACCCCCGCTTTCAGAGCAAAGCCGTTATAGTCCAGGTCCGACAGATCGCCGTAGCGGATCAAATTCCCCTCGACCGCACCCATCAGCAGGGTACGGGGACCGATCGCAGGTCGGGCCGATAGGATCAGCCGTCCCCCCACCAGTTCATCTCCGATCGTATCAATCTCCGAAGACAGGATATTATCACTGCGAAAATAACTAAAACTGCCGGTTAAAAAGACAAATTTAGGGTTTGCAGGCTTCTGCAAAGGGCGTTCCCGCAGCCGTAAAATGCCCAGTTCGGGATCGCCCACCGGCTGTAAGGCTGGGTCGATGGCATCGCTGGTGGCAGGCTCTTCCCGTGTATCGATGGCATCCCCAGGTGTTGTGGGTCGCGTGACTTCAGGTTCAGCAGGGGAAGCTGGCGTCTCCGAGAGGGGGGTTGCGGCAATCGGTAGCAGCCACTGGGCTTCACCCGTAGCCGGGAGTCCCCACGCCCGATGAACGGTCTCTGGTGCAGAGACTAGCGTCCCTGGCCCTGATGGCAGTTCTGGCGCAATTGCAGCCGGTGTCGTGGGTTGGGGATGGGGGGTTAGCGCGATCGCCCACCCCCCATCCCCCAGGGTCAGGCTGAGCAATAAACAGGGAAGTTTAAGGTAGCGCGGAGCCTGAACAGTCACGATTTGCAAAAGCTCCCTCAAAACAGGCTAAGGTTTTTAGCAGAAATACCCTAGCCTGAACTAACTAAATCAGCAACTTTTCAGCAACTTTTCAGCAACTTTTTGGTAACTTTTTGGCTCAAATTTAATGATTCTTTTGGGTAACTTTTTGGCTCAAATTTAATGATTCCGGCCACCTCCCTGGCCGGGGAAACCACCCGACACGCCATTGCCTTGACCGGGGAAGCCACCTGATACGCCATTGCCTTGACCGGGGAAGCCATCCGTTACCCCGTTGCCTTGGCCAGGAAAACTATCCGGCATATCCGGACGATCGCTTACATCCGGCACATTGGGACGATCTGGCTGATCAGGCATATCCGGACGATCGCTTACATCCGGTACATTGGGACGATCTGGCTGATCAGGCATATCCGGACGATCGCTCACATCCGGCACATTGGGACGATCTGGCTGATCAGGCATATCCGGACGATCGCTTA
>CAZHXN010000047.1:4625-27418 GCA_964536415.1 uncultured bacterium | reverse complement strand
CCGGACGATCGCTTACATCCGGTACATTGGGACGATCTGGCTGATCAGGCATATCTGGGATAGTCGGTTGCTCTGGGCGACCATTCCCTAAATCAGGTAGGTTACCCGAAGGGAGGGACTCGATCGTATCCCGCCCGGTTCTGAGCGCATCCCGGAGCGACTCCCGCTGTAATTCCCCCACTTCAAGCAGAGAACGTGCATCAAACGCTGGCTCAAGTGCCGCTCGATCATCCCTCAAGGCATTGGCAGGGGTATCCAGAGAACGACCCTTGAGATCGGGTGAGGCATCCGTTGGCAGTAGGGCATCAGTCACGTCTTTGGCGGCGATCGTCGGCATTCTCAGGAAATCAGGCGTGGCCAGCACTTCATCATCACGAATTGGTCTTTGGGCTGCTAACCCGCCTAACATTTCGGCATGAACTGCCGCGATCGCCTCGTCCACGGGCGAACTTGTCGGCAAGGGATTGGGTACGAGACCCCGCAGGAGCGGGCTGGTTCGATAGAACGTCTCTAGGTCAAAGTCATAAATGCCGACAATATCCCCCCCGACCGCCACCGCCATTTGTCCAGCCTTCAGGGTTTGAGACTGGTTGACCTGCTGGTTGAAGACCTGAATCTTGCTGTCGGTTAAGGCCCCAATCACGGTCGTGTCGGAATCGGCAATATAGCGGGCAAAGAGGGCCGATCCCTGAATCCCTGCCGCCGCATTGGGGGTATAAAGCCGGGTGCGCCCTTGACCAGGGGGAATCAGGAGCAGGACGGTGCCATTAGACAGAGAAAACGTGCGGGTGCGCGGCATAAACCAGAACACGGCTCGCTCCCCTAAGCGTCCCAGAGAGCCATCATTAAACCGCAGTTCCGCCAGGGATTGCCGTGCCGTCGCCACGCCTTCACCGGGAACAACGCGATCGGCCACCCGCGCGTCACGGACTGGAGCGTTCTGGCGTAACAGTTGCACACGGTTGCGCACGGTTTCTACCACTGCCTGGGTCAGGGGCGTTTCCGCTGCTGCCTTCCCAGCCAGGAGCAGGGTGCTACAGAGGAGTAGGGTTATGAATGAGAAGCAGCGACGTACCATAGGGCATCTCCAGGCACAGTGAGGCACAATGAATGGATGGTGTGGGTCGTGATGGGGCGTGTGATCGAGGTAGCTTGGATCAGGACAATTGGTTGTTGGGGTTACCACACCATTTTTGGGGCTTGCTTACTCCCCTCGCATCCGTTGACGCCGTTGACCGTTGGGTCTAGCAGACTTTCAGACATCGCCACCCTGCATGACAGTTACTGACATAAAAACCTGACGAAAGCCTAATACTAGCTTAGCAACTCTACCCACGATCGTTGGAAAATCGCACAAATTACCCGTTGAGTTTGCGTGTTTATCGGGATAATCTTGCCATGTCCAGGGTAAGAATACAGGCAATAGCCGGAATATCTACGGATATCTACCCACCCCCCTGCTGAATTGTGAATGAATGGTTAATTTAGAGGGCGACTAATCGCATTAGAACTATGCCTGACTTTCCAGCAGTATTTGGAAAGCTTACTATAGATGCCATTTATGCCATCGATAATGTAGTACACTGTGTACTACATTATCGAACAATGCCCGATCGCGGCCACCCCACCTCACCTCACCGCCAGCCGATCGCCCTCCCCACTTGTCCAATCCCCAGGCCAGATCGCTACAGGAGGGGCCAGGGGAGCTAAAATGTAGTCTACGAAGCGAATCCCTGCTCCTTACTCTGCTGGTGCCATGTTCAAAACGCTGATCGGCGATCCCAACGCACGCAAACTCAAGAAATACCAACCGATCGTCACCGAGATCAACCTGCTCGAAGAGGAGATCCAACCCCTCTCCGATGCTGAGTTGCGTGGGAAAACCGACGAGTTCCGGCAACGCCTGGAGAAAGGCGAAACCCTTGATGACCTCCTACCCGAAGCCTTTGCGGTTGTTCGCGAAGCTGCCCGCCGCGTCCTGGGGATGCGCCACTTTGATGTTCAACTGATCGGCGGCATGGTCCTCCACGACGGCCAAATCGCTGAAATGAAAACAGGGGAAGGTAAAACCTTGGTAGCCACCCTGCCTGCCTATCTCAATGCCCTGACCGGCAAAGGTGTCCATATCGTCACCGTCAACGACTACCTGGCCCGCCGCGATGCTGAGTGGATGGGCCAGGTGCATCGCTTCCTGGGTTTGAGCGTCGGCCTGATCCAGCAGGGCATGAGTCCCAGCGAGCGTCACCGTAGTTACAATTGCGACATCACCTACGCCACCAACAGCGAACTCGGCTTCGACTACCTGCGCGACAACATGGCCACCACTATGTCCGAAGTCGTCCAACGTCCCTTTAACTACTGCATTATTGATGAAGTGGACTCGGTGCTGATCGACGAAGCCCGCACCCCCTTGATCATCTCTGGCCAGGTCGAACGCCCCAGCGAAAAATATACCCGTGCTGCTGAAGTCGCTAATGTCCTGCAACGGGATGTCCACTACGAAGTTGATGAAAAGGCCCGCAACGTCCTGTTGACAGACGAAGGCTATGAGCAAGCTGAAATTGAACTGGGTGTGACCGATCTGTTTGACCCGCAAGATCCCTGGGCGCACTATATCTTCAACGCCGTCAAGGCCAAAGAACTGTTCATTAACGACGTGAACTACATCGTTCGCAATGGGGAAATCGTCATCGTCGATGAATTCACCGGACGGGTGATGCCCGGTCGCCGCTGGAGCGATGGCCTGCACCAGGCGATCGAAGCTAAGGAACACGTCGATATCCAGCCTGAAACCCAAACCCTCGCCACCATCACTTACCAAAACTTCTTCCTGCTCTTCCCGAAACTGTCGGGGATGACCGGCACCGCCAAAACGGAAGAAGCCGAATTTGAACGCATCTACAGCCTCGAAGTCACCCAAATCCCCACCAACCGCCCGCTGATCCGCAAGCAATACGCCGATGTCGTCTACAAGACGGAAATGGCCAAGTGGAAAGCTGTCGCTGCTGAATGTGCCGAAATGCATGAATTGGGGCGTCCGGTTCTGGTTGGGACCACCAGCGTTGAAAAATCGGAATTGCTGTCGGGATTATTGAATGACCTGAACATTCCCCACAACCTACTCAACGCCAAGCCAGAGAACGTTGAACGGGAAGCCGAAATTGTTGCCCAGGCCGGACGCAAAGGGGCCGTAACGATCGCCACCAACATGGCCGGACGCGGGACCGACATCATCCTGGGGGGGAACGCCGACTACATGGCTCGCCTTAAGGTGCGGGAATATTTCATGCCGCCCTTGGTCAAACCGGAAGACGACGATAGCGTTGGTCCTGTGCGGGTAGCGGGAGCCGGGGCACGTCCCAAACCCCAAGGCTTTGGCGGGCCCAGCGATGGTAAAAAGGTGAAAACCTGGAAAGCCTCGCCCCAGATCTTCCCCACTGAACTTTCCGAAGAGGCCGAGAAATCCTTAAAACTCGCTGTCTCCTATGCCGTTGAACAGTATGGGGAACAATCCCTCTCGGAACTGGAAGCAGAAGAAAAGGTTGCTGTTGCCGCCGAGAAAGCCCCCACTGATGATCCCGTGATCCAAAAACTTCGGGCCGCCTATAACCGCATCCAGGCGGAATACGAAGGCTTCACCCGTGAGGAACACCAGGAAGTCGTGGCCCTGGGTGGCTTGCACGTGATCGGGACCGAACGCCACGAATCTCGTCGGATTGATAACCAGTTACGGGGACGGGCAGGCCGTCAGGGGGACCCCGGTTCCACCAAGTTTTTCCTGAGCTTGCAAGATAATCTCCTGCGGATCTTTGGCGGCGATCGCGTAGCGGCGATGATGAACCTATTCCGGGTTGAGGAAGACATGCCCATCGAGTCAGGGATGTTGACGCGATCGCTCGAAAACGCCCAGCGCAAGGTCGAAACCTACTACTACGACATTCGCAAGCAGGTGTTCGAGTACGACGAAGTGATGAACAACCAGCGGCGGGCTATCTATGCCGAACGGCGACGCGTCCTAGAGGGTCAAGACCTGAAGGAACAGGTGATCAAGTATGCCGAACGGACAATGGACGATATCGTGGAAGCGTATGTGAACCCAGAACTGCCGCCGGAAGAATGGAAGCTCGATGACCTAGTGAGTAAGGTCAAGGAATTTGTTTACCTGCTGGCGGATCTGGAGGCTTCACAACTAGAGGATCTGACGATTGGGGAAATGAAAACCTTTCTTTATGAGCAGGTACGCATTGCCTACGACATCAAAGAAGCCCAGGTAGACCAGATCCAACCCGGTTTAATGCGGCAAGCTGAACGGTTTTTTATCCTGCAACAGATCGATACCCTCTGGCGCGAACACCTGCAACAGATGGATGCCCTGCGCGAATCCGTCGGCCTACGCGGCTACGGCCAAAAAGATCCGCTGATTGAATACAAGAGCGAGGGCTATGAGTTGTTCCTGGAAATGATGACCACAATTCGTCGTAATGTGGTGTACTCGTTGTTCCAATTCCAACCTCAACCCCAGCAACCGGCGACTGTGGGTGCATCGGAGATGGTTTAGAAGTAAGTGCATAACGCTTCTGACCCACTTCTACCCAACTTTAGCCATGAATCTCAATCGCTTAAAACGGCTCAAAATTAAACTCACCACAGAGAAGGAGTTTTCCAATATTTGGCTGTTTTATGTCGATAACTTCATGAATAAGCCGGAATTCAATGCCGCTGGACACCCGGTTGAGAAGAAAGAACTTCATAGCATCCTCAAGCAAACCTGTCGGTATATGCTCGGTCGGGAGATCAAGATCCATGACTTTCTGATCTTCCATATTCCCGACTATCAATTTTTTCATGGTGCATTTCATATCGACTCTGGTCTTGGGGGCATCATCTATTATGAAGATATCCAGATGGGCTTATTAGCCCTCACTGAATTGTGTGACTATGGCATTGTTAAGTATTCCCGATTTACGGCTGCTAACCGGGTCTTAATCAAAGATCCTTATGAATACAACTGATTTAATTCAGGGGTTTCTCAACCGCATCCGCTAACTAGGGTCTTCTAGTGTCAGGGCCATTTGGTAGAGATGGCGGCGAGGATAGGCCGTTTGCTCGGCTAATTGGCGACTGGCCTGCGATCGCGATAACCCCTGGTGCAACAACGCCTGTAATTCCTGCTTTAAAGCCGCCTCTGATAGCATCAGCGATCGTGCCTCGGCACCCGCAATCACCAGGGTAAACTCTCCCTGGGGCGCATGGTCTGTATAGTGGGCGATCGCCGCAGCGACGGTCCCCCGCCATAAGGTTTCGTAGCGTTTGGTTAGTTCGCGGGCGGTGACGATCGTCCGCTCTTCTCCCAGGGTAACAGCGAGATCCTGGAGAGTTGGCAACAGGCGATGAGGCGCTTCGTAAAGGACGAGGGTACGCCGTTCAGTTTGTAGGGCCTGTAAGCGTTCCCGGCGTTCCGGCCCCTTGCTGGGTAAAAACCCCTCAAAGACAAAGCGATCACAGGGTAACCCGGCTGCACTCAAGGCCGTAATCACCGCACTGGGACCCGGAACTGGCACCACGGGAATCGCGGCAGTGTGACACGCTTGCACTAATTCGTAGCCCGGATCAGCAATCCCTGGCATCCCGGCATCTGTGACGAGGGCAATATCCTGACCCTGATGTAGGCGATCGAGTAACTGGGGCAGGCGGCTGCGGCTGTTATGCTCGTAATAGCTGATCTGATGGGTCGAAATTTGCAAGTGTTGGAGCAACTTTCCCGTATGGCGGGTATCTTCCGCCGCGATGAGGGCCACACTTTTAAGAATCCGGATTGCCCGCAGGCTGATATCCTCCAGATTACCGATCGGCGTACCGACCACATACAATGTACCGCGTGCCATTTCAATCCCTTGATATCTTGGGTGGCAATGAGCAGGGAATACCCCGCCTGTTTGCATTATCCCCTGTTGTTATGGAATAGTCGTCTCGGTTGCCTTGCGGACAGGCTGAATACCCACACGACTCCATCTTCCCCATCTATGGTACCTAGTCACACTTTCTTGCCGACCTTCTCCCTCTACCCCTGAAATATGCCGATCAAACCGTCCCAAGTCCTCGCTCAACTTCAGGCTAAGCAATCCGCCTTTCAACACTTTGATCAGGCTTCGTTTCAACGCTTAAATCAATACCGTCAGGCATGGCGTCGTTGGGTACTGGACGCAGAATCCCAGCATAATCCCATCGACTCAGCGCTAGAGGGCCTTGAACTCGACACCGTTAATCCTGCTACGCTGAGTGCGGTTTTACTGGAACCTCTGACCAAACACACTGATGGTCTGCTCACCGCTCACCTAACTTGGCCTAACCGGGAGGCAAGCCGCCAGTGGGTTGAACAACAGTTGACGGGGGTAGCTACCTTTGCCGTTGATGGCTCCCAAATTTACCCCAGTCGTGATCTCTCGATCCCGATCGCTCTGGTTCAAATCGGCTGGTTTGAAAACCGACACCTTCCCCAGGGCTGCTACAGCAAAGACATTGCCGTTGAAGTCATGACACCGGCTGAACTCCAGGTTAGCACCAGCAGTGAACCGGTCGATCGCCGCGTTAACCTGCGCCGCTTCGAGATGGAGACCACGCGTCTGGTTGAGTATATCCAGGAACACCAGGGATCAGAAACCTGCCTGGTCTTTTTCGATGGGTCCCTTGTCGCCACCTTTGCCGAAGCCTTTGAAGCCGAAATTCGCCATCAATACGTTGCCTGTTTACGGCAACTGCTCCAAGCCAGTGAAACGTATCGGGTCCCCCTCGTGGGCTACGTGGACACCAGCTACGCTCGTGATTTGGTGGGAATGCTCCAATGCCTATATCACTTACCAGAAGCCACTACGATTCATGATGCCCAGTTGCTCAACCCCCTGCTGAAAGACCGCTGGGGCGATCGCGCCCCCTTCTTCCGCTGTCAGCGATCGGGCATTTTGCAACAGTATCAAGAGCACCGCGATCGCATTGGCTTTACCTATCTCAAAACCACCCAGGATGGCTATCCCGCTCGTCTTGAACTGCCCCTATGGATTTATGAGGCCGGACGGCTGGAGCAGGTGATCAATTGGGTGCGGGGGGAGGGGATGATTGGGGGGGGGTACCCCTATGTGATTGAAACGGCGGATCAGGTGGCTGTGTTGCAAGCCGACGATCGTCAAATTTTCTATCGCCTCCTCCAAGACTGGGCCGAGCAGGAGAATTTGAATCTACGTCTCTCCCGAAAAATGGTGAGCAAAGTGCGTCGCCGCTAGGGCTGTCTAGCTTCCCTACTTTTGCACACTTTGTTTTCACGCGATGGCACGCTCCAATTGGGTGAGAAGACCTGGCTAGAATATAACCGCTAACCTGCTACGCAAACTAGAGATAACACGCCAATTCAAGCTGGTATTCCTGAATGCTCGGGCAGGGAAATTCCTTTTGGGAAAAACTATCATAGGCGTTGTCTGGGGAGCATCTCAGTTGGGCAAGAGGCAGCCCTCATCCCCCAACCCCTTCTCCCAGCCCCCCTAACCCCCCGTTTGCGGGGGGATGGGGGGAAGGGGAGCCGGATGGGCCAGTCCCTCTCCCGTTCTGGGAGAGGGATTTAGGGTGAGGGCCGCACAAGTGAGATGTACCCGTTGTCTGGAATGGCTAGGAAACGATTATGAGATTTCTGCAAGCCGACCTATTTCGACACTGACAACATCCAAGGGTGAGGGGTGCACAAGCGGGATCACCCATCCTACCAAAGTGTGTAGACAGCAATTATGGCTGACTTGCCTAGCGGGTAAAAAATTCCAGGAAAATGGCTCATCATGATGCCTCTCCCACTTTTAGTGTGGTGGCAGCGGCGCGGCCAAATTCCTCTGGCGCATACTGCAAATGCGCTTCGCTACCTGGCCAAAGGAAGGTACCGGGGGTGACCGATCGCACTAAATAATGCAATGTATAAACCCCTGGTTCTAAATGATCGGCATAGGCGAAGATACGATCGCGGTAAATCGTTTGATAGCTAATCTGCCAGCTATCGGATTGTGCTTGGAAAACGGGTGTTGAAGTTTGGAAACTGGCATCGATCGCCTCTAACCCGGCAGGCAATGGGTCCGTAATTAGCACGTGATCCACAGGTTGATCCGTAATCACCTCGACTCCTACATCAAACACCTGACCAGGGGCTAGGGAGACGGGTTGATTCGAGGCGAATAGACGAACTTGGTACAGCACCTTTTTGTCATTAGCGGGATGGAGCGATCGCGACACCCGTAGGCCATTGAGCCGACCAGGGGGATTGCCCTCTAGGCGATAGCGATAGGCCACCCGATAGTGCAGGGTGCCATCCCCCTGCTTTTGCAAGTGGAGGTCGTGTTTCCCCTTGGGCAGGTCTGCCATGGGCACGCTCACGCTGGCATTGGGTTGGCGATAACCCAGGAACGCTGCCTCCAGTAGGGTTTTGCGGTCCAACTTTGCCGTGGCGGTGAAATTGGGCGGGATGGCCTGGGTTTGACTGTAGGCGACTAGGGCATTGAGGGCTGAAGCCGTATCGTAACTGTTCCCCCAACTGCCCTCCCGTTGCCGGTTGAGCAACCCTTGCAGTAAACGGTCCACGGTGGTGGCATCCGCCGCTTGGGCTAAGGCCAGGTGTAAGGCCTCCGCTTGGGCCACGGTGGGGGAATTGAGCCAGCGCCAGGTGCGGGGCAGGTTCACCGAGGTCGATCGCCCGGATTCGGCTAGAGTTTCCTGAACTTGGGCACTCAGCGATCGCGCTTCGGCCTGCCAGTCGGGCAAGGTTTGCAAATACCGGGCTAGTTTAAGGCGCTCCACTAGATCGAATTGATCCCGTTGGCCATAGATTTCCGTCAAGAAATCAGTGCGACGATCGCCCCACGCGGCCAAAGCCCGCAGGATCTCCAGGCGCACTTGGGCCTGACACAACGCTTCCTTACAGAAGTCATACTGGCCCGGATCAGCCAGCACCTTGCCTAGATAGCCCTTGAGCGGCTCAACCAGATTGGCCGGCATGGGCGTTGTCGTGGGCAGGGGAATTGCGCCAGTTGCCCCCGTGGCCGGGGCGGGTTGCAGTTGGGCCAACACCTGGGCCACATAGGGCGTCACGAACGGGTCCGACTGTTGCGCACCGCGCCAGGTGGCAAAGCCGCCGTCGGGACGCTGAAGCCGTTGCAATTGGGCTAGGGCGTCACTTTGGATCGTGGCCAAGGGCGTGTTGGTGGTAACCTGCAACTGGGGATAGCGTTGGGTCAACTGTTGCAAACTAGTGACGATCGCCAACCGGCTTACCCAACTTTCCAGGAACGGCCACGGCTCGGCAGCCAGCAATTCCTGGGCGGGAACGGTCATTTCCGGCAACAGCGTACTGGCGAGGTTGATATCGAGTCCCCCGGCATCGGGATTAACTTGGCGATCGATCGTCAGGGCCACCTTAGCGCGATCGCCGGTTGTCCCCGTCTCCACCACCTGTTCTGTGACTTCCAGCGTCCGGATCGGCAGCGGCACCTCAAAGGCGTCACTGGCCTGGTCTAACTGGCTGTTAAATTGCACCGTGGCTTCCCCCGCCTGCTGGACGACGATCGGGAAGCGATAGGCTTGGGTGCCCGTTGAAGATCGGGTATTGAGACTGGCCGGTTTACCGTCCGCAAAGGCGATCGGGCCACGGAGGGACCCGGTGATTTGCAGATTCCCCGCACTGCCGGTGGTATTGGTCACCGCTACGCCCGCTTCGATGCGATCGCCCGGTCGGGCAAACTGGGGCAGGATTGGGTTCGTCACCAGGGGTTGGGTCGTCTGGAAGGTGGTATCACCTTGACCAAAGCGCCTGTCCGCCGTCGCTGCCACCACCATCACCCGCCAGGTCGTCAGATCATCCGGCAGCGAGAAGGTCACCGACGCTCGGCCTTGGGCATCGGTCAGCACGGAGCCATTGTAGTAAGCCGTGGGTTGGAACTCCCGCCGTACCCGGGTATTGGCCGCCCCAGCAGAGAAGCCGCCGCCATAACCCCAGCCCTTCTCCAGCGGCGAGACCAGTTGGGACAGGATGACATTCGGTCGGTTGTCGCTAAAACGGGTCGCGATCGGCTGGGGCGCATACACCGTATCCACCAGATCCGGGGGTCGGTAGCCACTCAGTTGCAGGATCGCCTCATTGACCACCAGGACCGTTAATTGACCAGCAGTCGGATTACCCGCCGCATCCTTGAGTTGGAAATTCAAGGTTTGACTGGCTCCCGGTGCCAGGCTGGCTTGGGTCGGCGCAATGTCTACCTGAAGCCGTTTCTGGGCAATGCCGACCTTAAAGGGCGCAAAGCCAACGCGGGCGAGATTGTCCACCTCGACGGGTTCCGTGGCCGACAGGGGTTTCCCTTGCCGCACCAACACCGCTTGCACAGCGGCATTGGGCAACATCGTCGGCGTAATTGGGAATTGCACCTGGGGCGCACTGCCCTTGACGGGAATCACCCGCTCGTAGAGGCGATCGTGGCGCACCACCGCAAAATACACCTCACCTTCCGGGTAAGGGGATTGGAGCAATACCGTCGCCGTATCCCCAACCTGATACTCAGCCTTATCCAGGCGCAGATCCAGACGATTGTTATCCCGACCCCACCAACGCACGCTGCCTTCACCCGTCACCCACACCTGCACATCGGTAGCACTGGCCTCACTGCGGTTGGGGAAGCTCGCCCGAATCCGATAGGAACCGGCCTCTGGGGGAGTCAGGGTTGCCGTTGTGGCTTGATTGCGCGATCGCACTGTTTGATCGGCCACAGTGGTATATTCCACCTGGTTCCGTGCCCGTTCACCGCCCTCAATCACCTGGGTCACACTGCGGTACTCCATCCGTTGCAGTTCCAGTTTCACCGCTTCCCCTGCCAGGGCTTGACCAGCGGGATTGGTCACGATCACTTCCAGGTTCAGAGGTTTACCCGCTTCTCCCAGGAAATCGGTCTTGAGGCCAATCAGACGATCGCTCGGCAGGGCGGTCACGGTTTGGGAATCGGCCACAGTGAGATTCGAGACATCCTTCACTTCCACATCAATGCGATAGTCCACCGCAAAGGGCAGATCTTTGCCAATTTCGACGGTTTGGCTAGCCTTACCCGTTGCATCCAGGGCCATTGACCGTTGTTGCAGCACATCGGCAGTCAGCGTGGGTTGCTCCTCCGGCCAGATCCACTGGCGACCAAAGCGAAAGTCGGGCCAGCCTGCGGGTTGAAAGTCCGATCGCCGCCGGGTGACATAGAAATTCGCCCTGCCCCCTTCCACAGGAGGCCCAAACAGATAGTTACTTTGGGCTGTGGCATTGAGGCGATCGCCCGCTACCACCAGGATTTGATGATCTTTATTCACCTCGCGGTCCAGGCTGAGATCCACCTTAAAATTAGGCGGCTTAAATTCAGCCACTCGCAACTCACCCCGCAGTTCCACGCCATTATCCGCCTTGGCCCGCACGACATAAACGCCCAGCGGCTGATTCGGGTCCAGTTTAAGTTCTTGGGAAAAGGTCCCAAATTCATTCGTCGTTTGCCGTCCCAAGTCCCGCTTTTGACCATCGGGCTGCTCCAGCGTGATTTGATAGGCCGTATTTCGGCTTTGTACCAAATTACCCTGATCCAGGTAATAGGCCACTCCCGTTAACCAGGCCGTTTCATTAGGTTGATAGAGTTGACGATCGGAGAAAATCACCCCGCGCGCAATCGGTCCTTCCCCATCCCAATCGGCATCAATCCCATAGCCATAGCCACCGCTAAATTCATAGGTACGCGTAAAGGCCCAATCCCTACCCTCACGGGCGATGACCACCAACTCTGGGGGCTTTGGGAACGTCGAATGACCTTCCATACATTGCCGGAGCGCCGCCGCATTTAATACCAGCATCCCCGTTGCATCCGTTTGCCCCGTCGCACAGGCATTAACCGAACTGCGGGATTTTTCCGCCAGACGCGATCGATAAATTTCCACTGCCGCGTTAGCCACCGGCTGCCCATCGCTCAGGTGATGTACCCGCACAAGGCCACTTTCGGGAAACCACTGGGCAAAGACCCCCAAATTGGTCAATTGCACCATGCCATAAAAACTTGCTTCTCGCCACTTTTCCACCCCTGCTTCAACGTAGCGGTTGGTACGGGCCTGAATCCCATAGGCCAGCATCCCCGTATCGCCCCCCAATTGTTGTTTGAGGTCGATCGCCGTATCAACCGTTTCATTCTTGGGTTGATTCCCGATCGTCTGCGTAGACCACCGACTCACTGCTGGTAATAATTCCGTCCCTTCGCCCCTGGGATAGGCCGAGTCGAAATAGACTAAATCCGCTGGTTCCATGACCTTAAAACTGGCCTGAAATTGCGGTTGCGGCAGGTTCACACTCGACACATTCAGTTGCAGATTTTGGCCAGCCGGGAAGATATTTAACCCCGTCGGTGCCCACAGTTCCGGAGCCACATTCCCGGTTTCGTAGGCAATCGTTTCTGTCTTACCCAATTTTTGGCCGTATTTATCCTCTAGATCGGCCCCGATCGTAATCGTGTAGTGCGTGGCCGGTTCCAATGCATAGGGATTCAGACCCACCAGATTATCGCCATCATAGGCCCGGACCAGGGGAATTCCTTCCTTGGGGGCGGGGGATACGGTAATCGCTTTGGTTGCTGACGCGGCCACCAAACCGTTATTAAAGCGCAACTGAGCTGCGCCTTTTTCAAACCGTCCGTAGGTACCGCCCGCATCCGGTTGACCGTAAAATTCCAGCTTTTCTAGGGCGAGGGGACCGTAGGTTTGCACCTGGCTGGTGTACTGAACGTCGCTGACCAGATTGCCCTGGGCAGGTTCCAGTCCTTCCTCAACAACAAAGGTGTAATTCGTGGCCCGTTGGAGCGATCGTCGGGGCGTCAGCGTATATTGCCAGGTGCGACTCGCCGGATTGAATTCGGTTTGCGGATCGGTAAACTCAGCCGGTTCATCCGTCGCTTCATCCCGGCTGGCCTTAAGACCAATCGTCGTTTGCGCGTCCTTGGAAATGAGCTTGGCGTGTTTCTCCAGAGACGCCAGATTCAGTTCAACATTGGACGTCAGCTTAAGCGCTGGTTCCAGGACGATCGGGGTGGGATCAGGCTTGCCCTCCCAATCCGTTCCCGGTAAGTTAGTCAGTTGAATCCGGGGCGTATTGAACGTCCAGGCGAGATCCGCCTCTAGACGATTGCCTTCGAGATCCCCTAGCCCCGCCTTCAGGGTAACGCGCACACGGGTGGCCCCAGGCAGAGCGCGATCGCCCTGAAAGCCAATCATGCGCGGCGTCAACACCCGGAATTGTCCCGGCAATTTCGGCTGGATCTGCACCTGTTTGAGGATCTTCTCCACCTCAGGACTTTCCAGGCTGGTCACTGGGAGCAGGGGATGCTTAAAGCGAATGCGGATCTGGGCCAGGGGGTCAGCCTCATCTGTGGGACTGATCTGCTCAATCCAATCCGGCAGTTCGGGCGTCGGTACCGCCTCCACCACCATTGCCGGTTCTGGCTCCGGTCGGATCTCGGCCACCTGGCAGGCATGAATTCCCAACACCAGGACCAAACCCAGAACAAAGCACACTGCCAACCGTCGGGAGAGCCATTGCCCACCGCGCTGCAGCCCCGCCCACACCCGTTGCCCCACTCGCTGCCACCCCATAACCCCGCTTCCCTCACCCGCAATTGTCTATCGATGCCAATGGCGATCGGCGTCGATCTTTTCCCTGTGATAGCGAATTGCGCCGACGGAATGGGAAAATCCCCACAATTCTTAATCCCCTAGGCAAACGCTTTTACCCAGGGCGTCCGCCAAGGCCGTTATCTCTTCCCGCAGGGTGAGTTGGGTTAACCAGGCTGGCGGGATACCGTCCCTGCCATAGTAGGCCCCTGCAACCTGACCACAAATGGCCGCCGTCGTATCCGCATCGTCTCCTAAATTCGTTGCCATCAGCACCGCCGCCGCAAAGCTATCCGTTTGCCAGAAACACCACAGGGCCGCTTCCAAACTTTCAACCACATACCCGGAACCACTAATCTGCTCCAGGGATTTCTCCCGGTATCCACCGGCGGCGATCGCCTGAATAGAGGGTGAATCCAGCGTGGCGGGAAATTCCCCCCAGAGAATCTCAGCCTTATCAGCACCCGCCAGGGCACGGTAGAGGATATCCCCCAACAACCGACAGGCATCAATACATTCCGCTGCCCCATGCGTTGTCCGCGAACTTTCACCAGCAAAATGAATGATGCGATCGCGATCGGGGAAATAAAACAGGGGCACCGGGGCTAACCGCATTAAGCACCCATTACCCGCCGATCGCGGGTGGGTTGAGCCACTAAACGGATTGCCCGACTGGCGGTAGCGCGTGAGGGCCTGATTGACCGTATTGCCAATATCAAAACACTGCCCAGTGCTGCTGAGATACCCGTGATCGCGCCAGTCGCAGTAGCGATTCATTTGATCGACCGCATCAAACCCACCGCACTCCAGCAAACTGGTTGCTAAACAGAGGGCCATTGAGGTATCGTCGGTCCACTGTCCCGGCTGCAGCCCAAACGACCCACCCCCAACCATATCCGTAACCGGTGGGAATGATCCCCGTGGCCGAAATTCCACCGTGGTCCCCACCGCATCCCCCACCGCTAGACCCAGTAAACACCCCCGCAAGCGGTCTGATAGTTGCATACGTTCCCCTTCGACAATACCCACCTTTCAAGCTTAATAGCCTGACGGATCGTGGTGGCCAATCCTGGGTTCCTGGGTGGTGAAGGATATCGCTATGGCGTATGGGAAGCCAGCCGATCGGCCCAGCGCGTCGTTTCCGGCAACCGATATTTAGTAATACACCGCCAGACAAAATCCATCGCTGTTGCTAAAGTAATTCTATGCCCGATCGAGACATAAATGGGTTTTACCTGGTCCCGCGATCGCAACACTGCTCCAATCACTTCCTCACCCTCATAGAGCCAGGTATAACTTCCCTTCGTCGGTGCCACTTCAGTATGGGTGCCAATCAGACGGGATTTAGCCACCCCGATCGTCGGACGGTCCAACAACACCCCTAAATGACACGCCAACCCGAAACGACGCGGATGGGCTATCCCTTGACCGTCGCAGAGAATGAGATCCGGTAAGGTTTTTAACTGTTCAAAGGTTTGTAATAGGGCCGGCACTTCCCGAAAGGAAAGGAAACCGGGGATATAGGGGAAAAGCGTCGGCGATCGCACCACCTGACTTTCGACGACTTCCAGACTGGGAAACTGGAGCACAACGACAGCCGCCTTAGTAATTTTATAGTTATCTTCAAACCCCACATCGGTGCCCGCGACATAGTTGACTGGACCGAGGTGATCCTGGCGAATCACCCGCGATCGTAACTGAGCCTGAATGGCTTTTGCTGCCTCTAGGGTGGTTGCCCAGGGATGATCGGGAGAAAGGAGCGTCATGGCCGTGGCTGGGGGGGTAATCCAATTAAGTTACACAGTTTATAAACTGCCCGTGCTCCGACATTCGCATCCCATTCTCCATCCCCTACTTCACATACATCAAACCCAATCGTTTGGCGACCACTGCGCACAATTTCACGAAATAAACAGAACGCTTCTTCCAGTTCCAATCCGCCTGGGACGGGTGTACCGGTATTGGGGCACAGTTTGGGATCAAGACCATCGATATCAAAGCTGACATAGACTTGTGGGGGCAGGTGTTCAACGATTTGTTCACACAACGTCTGCCAGGTTACCCCATCATATCGCTTCGATTTCAGCCAGGGATCCGCATACATCACCACCCGACCTGCGGACTGCTCAATGCGATCGATCTCCTCATGGCACAGATCCCGAATCCCCACTTGCACTAACTTTGTCACCTGGGGCAGTTTCAACACGTTATCCATAATTGAGGCATGGGAAAATTGAAAGCCTTCGTAGGCGACACGCAAATCTGCATGGGCATCAATGTGTAAAATACCGAAGTTATCATAATGACTAGCCAATGCCTGGAGATACCCCAGGGGCACACTATGATCCCCCCCAATGATGCCGACCCGTTTTCCTGCCGCGATCGCTGCTTTCGTTTGCTCAAACAGCCATTGATTGAGGGCTAAACAGGCTTGTTCAATCTCATCTCGTGTATCGCGCAGTTCCGAATTATGCTCAAGATTTTCCCCGTTTTCCAGGCATTCCAGAATGTGCTCAACCCGTGTCCGCAAACCATCACTCTGTTGTTTGATTTCAGTGGCGATCGGGAGCATGAAAATTCCCCGTTGCCAGCCATCGGGATAATCAAAATCATAGATATCCAATTGCCGAGAAGCTGCCAGCACCCGCTGCGGCCCCCAAGCCGTACCCGGACGATAGGAAACCGTTACCTCCCACGGTACCCCAATCACGATAACATCTGCTGTATCGTAATCAAACGGCAACCCTAACAAGTTGCCATTATCGAGGGCAATGGTATTAGGATTAAAGTGACGAATCAGATCGGATTTACTGGGCATAGTGCAATTCTCCAGCGGCGACGCCCTCCCATTTTCTCGCCGTAAAGAGGTGCGATCGCGGTGTGACGCCAAAAGCATCTCGTAATGGTGGGCTAATCCAGCTTACAGGAAGGTGAGGGAATTGAAAAAGGCGGTTACCGTTGGGGCGGAAGCAGTCGCATTTGGCTGGCCGACTCCCAGAACCAAAAGACGGTTTTGGTGGAGAACTAAACGAAATTGAATCGTTTCGGTGACATCCTTCAGGGTAAATTCTTGGGCCGGATTCCCCGAAAATTCAAGCGTTTGAACGGTACTGGCGGCGGTGCCCACCTGCTCCACTTGCCCAGCCTTGCAACCCATTTCCGGTCTGCCATCCCCACCTTAATCTACTCAGCGTTAGGCGCGATCGCCACCTTAACCTGAGCGAGACGTAACACCTTGGAACCGATCGCATACCCCTGTTGTTGCACTTCGAGAATGGTGCGATGGGGGAACTGCTCCGTTGTTTCAATAGCGATCGCCTCATGCAGGTTCGGGTCAAAAGCCACTCCCTCAAAGGCGGTCGGTTCAAAACCAAAAGCGTTTAGACGGGTAATCAGGCGATCGAAGATCTGTTGATACCCCCGCTGAATGGCCATTTCACCTGGGCTGCTAGCGCGGGTCAACGATTTAGCATATTCAAACGCTTCAAACGTTTCAATCAGTGCCAATAACACCTCCTCCTGGCCCTGTTTGCGATATTTGGCCTGCTCCACCGAGGGAACCGCTTGGGGTGAACTTTCCTCCAGGATGGCTTCGTGCGCCTGGGCCATCTGGGGGGCATAGGTATCCCCCTCTGGAATGATCTCAGCATAGGCAGGTGCCGGTCGGGAGATCGCCTCATGGGTGATGGGTGGCGGCACCGGGGTAACATGGGCCAGAATCGTGCTATCAAAGGGGATATTTCCCAACACATCAAGGGCAACTTTCCCCTGGTAGGCCAGGCTGAGGGCTTGGCTCCAAAGCGGAATCATGCCCTGGTGTAAGGCAAGGCGCTTCACCTCATTGAGGGAACCATTCTGTACCAGCAGTGCCCGGATATCGTCCGTCAGCAATAGGATCTCGAACAAGGCCCGCCACCCCTGGTAGCCCGTCCCCTGGCAGGAGGAACACACATGGGCACTGGCCGCCCCGATCTCGGTAGAGGCAAAGGGGGAGGTAAGGGAGGCGGCTCGATAGAAGGTGACTTGGGCGACATCATCCATCCTCAAGCCATACTGGGCCAGGTCATCGGGGGTAGGTTGGTAGGGGATACGACAGGCCGGACACACCAGCCGGACTAGGCGCTGATGGATGATCCCCCGCAGCGATCGCGTCATCGTCCCAGGGTCAACTCCCAGGTGCATCAGTTCTGCGATCGTATCCACTGCCCCTTCTGCCGTCAGGGTCGCCAGCACCAGACAGCGCTGGGAGGCTTCAAACACTGCCGCCGCCACCGCCGCATCGCGAATATCACTCACCACCAACACGTCGGGCTGTTGGGCAAGGGCCGCCTGGATACTGGCCTTGAAGTCTAGGTTCTTGGCCGGGTTAACCTGGGTTTGGGTGATGCCCGCCAGCCGATAGGCGATCGGATCTTCTACCGTCGTAATACTCAAGCCTGCCTGATTCCGTTCCGCCAGGATGCTGAACAGGGTGGTCGATTTGCCCGACCTGCGGGGGCCAGAAACCAGCAGCAACCCGGTCGGGTAACTAATCAGGTCCCGAATTTGCCACAGTAGGGAAGGATCACCCACATGGGTTTCCAAATCGGCGATCGCCTGGGGGTCAAGCACCCGCAAAACGATCTTTTCTCCATAGCGACTGGGCACCGTATTGACTAAAAAATCAATCTCCCGCCCTTGCAACGTGTGCTGGAAACGCCCTTGCTGGGGCAGGGTATGGGTCCCCACCTCCAGGTCCGCCATGCTTTTACAGCAGGCCGTAATCGTCGGAATCAGTTGGGGGGCAATGGGGGGGATGCGCTCCTTCAGGATGCCCTGAAGACGGAACCGTACCCGCAGATTATTCGCTTGGGGTTCAATGTGGATCTCTGATGCCTGCTCGGCGATCGCCCGCTCTAAAATTGTCGAGATGATCGCTTCGATGGGCAAACCGCAGAAGGACTGGAGCTTAGGGGGGATAGTAGCCGCCTGAGCACTTTCGGACTGCATCTCAGGGGCTGGCTCCCCCGGCCAGCTAAGGGTCGGCGTTCTCTCGACCTGAGTTGTGTCTGTAGACAGGACGGCAACCGATGCCCCACTCAGGCGATCGGATACCCCTTGCCATAACTGCTCAAAGTCTGCCGCCAAAAGACCCATCCGTTGCAGGGTTACTGCATGGGACGACACCCGATCGGCAATCGCTTGATAAGCCTCCGCATCATCGGGATTCACCATACCCACGATCAGCTGGCGATGCTCCGGCGGCGACGCTCCACGCACAGCCAGTGGCAAGCAACGGTATTGCTCACAGATCTCCCGATCACTGTAGGTCGTGACCAATTGGGCAATGCGGGCCAGGGTTTCGTGGGGAGGACAGGCCGGTGGGCTTAGGGGTAAGCGATCGGGGTCTACCCAGGGCACCCCATAGTACAGGCTGTGTTCAAAGCGTTGCAACTGGTCGTAATACCGAGATAGGTCGACGGGCAAGGGGTGCCCCACGATCGTGGCTAATATCACCGGGAGGGGTTGGCGATTCTCCTGAGGAGGCCCTGGGCGATCCGAGCGGGATTGTTGGGATTGTGCCAATGCCTGTTGAATCTGTGCCCGGTTGGCATAGCCCGTCTGGAGTGCTCGATAACAGAAGGGGGTGAGGGGATATTCCTGGGCCGCCGCTGGGCTATTCGGCTTGGGGACCGAGGGAGCGGTTGTCGCTTGCTGGCGTTGGATAAGTCGCCATAGATAGGCCAGATTGAGTTCACTGAGTTGCCCCGTGAATTCCCAAATTCGCGAGAACGGTTGATACTGCATCTTCCGGATCTGGGTCAGAAAATAGCGATAAAACGTCGCCACCTCCGCATCATCCACCTGGAGCAGGTGTTGAGCGGCTTCACTAACCAGGATTTGTTCCGGGACCCGTTGATAGGACTGCTGGGCAGTGCGCCAGAGTTTGGCCAGACAGGCTTGGCGATCGGCATCCTGACTCAAGTGGGTTAGGGCTGGGGTTAAGGCTTGTCGTAACCATTGTTCAATGAGTGGACGACGATCGGACGGCGCTTGGTTAACCCCAACTTCCAGGAAGCGGATCAACTGAGTACCCCGCGCCTGAATGGCGACTGGACTAGACTGGAGCGGGATTCCCAGAATGGCATAGTAATCTGGACACCCTAGCTGGAAAAATCCCCGCCTGTTGACTCGTGGCATAGCTTCCCTGAATAGCCGTGTACTGTACGTGTATATGATGCAACTTCCTATCTCAGTTGTATTGCAGCGGTAAGGGATTTGGCATCTATCCTGGGATACGTCAAGGGGTATCCCGCCCCCAAAACGCGTCACGTCCCATGGGTAGAGAAGCGCCTGCCCAGACTAATGTTCCCCTATTCCCTACAGCCTTTGTCGCCTCAGTGAGGGGCAGGCAATTGGCTTGAGCCAATTGTTCATCAGGTGCTTCTGCCCTTCAGAGACTTGGGAAACGCGGTAACTCTGATCGGGACAACTCTCAACCCGACTTTCCCGCTGCTGGAATGCCACTCACTGCCAGCACCTTCGTAAACGTGTCACAGTAGGGGGTGAGACCAAAAGTTGCTGGGTTAACCGGATTTTGGTAAGTAAAGTGGCGATACTGGAGGCAAAAGCGGTCCCAGTCGGCCATTTGGACACGGAAGACCGTAATCAAAAAGTTGGCGAGCCAGAGGGTGAGGGGAATCCGAAAGTAGATCCGACGGTGGCAGTAGTGGCAGGTCTGAGCGATCGCCTGGTTAACCGTAATGGCAGCATTCCCCAACACCACCGTGCGGGGAGGGGTAAAGTCTGCTGGGGGATCGACTAAATAGGCCACCACTTGGGCGATATCCTGGGCGTGGATATAGTGAAAGCTGGCGTCAGCTTGGAAGAAACGAATCAGATCAATCCAGCGCACGACTTCGGCGATGCCAGAGGAGAGATGGGAATAGGGCTTATCGGGTCCCCCCCCTAGGACCAGGGTCGGGAAAAGGCTGGTAATGCGATCGGCGATCGGGGTTTCGGCAAGGCGTTGGTAGCACTCATATTTGGTACGGATGTAGTCAGTGCCGAGGCTACCCGCAGCCGGGAGGGGTTGGTTGTCGCGGCCCAGGATACTGGCAGTGGAGAAGTAGAGGACGCGCTCACATCGCTCTGGGTTAAGCAGGGTAAGGAGGGTAAGGGTTTTGTCCACATTGGTGGTGGCGGTGGTTTTGGGGTCGCCCCAGGCGGTGGCGGCGAGGATGGCGATATCAATGGTGTTGAGCAGGTCAGCGTGTTGCTCGATGTGTTCGAGGTCGCCCTGGAGCACGGTGATGCCGGGACGGGCCTGGGGGTTGAATTGGAGTTTGGCGGGGGTGCGAACCAGGAGATAGAGGTCATGATCAGTAGTCTGGATGAGGCGATCGGTCAGGTAGTGGCCTATACAACCACTGGCCCCGGTGATAAAAATGCGTTTGCGGTTCAACTTCCTACCCTTCCCCTATTCACAGCGAGCAATCTGGTCTTAGACTCTGGTCCTAGCCGTTAGAGCGTGTCTGCTTCCAATCGGCCTGTAAAATGGCATAGAGCTTGAGATCACAATAGCGTCCCCGGTGACAGATCGCCTGACGTAGTAAGCCCTCATAGCCCATCCCAACCTTTTCCATCACACGGGCCGAGGCGTGGTTTTCCACCAAACAAAATGCTTCAATCCGGTTCAGAGGCAGCGTACTAAAGCAAAAGGCGATCACCGCTTGCAAGGCCTCCGGCATCAACCCTTGGCCCCAGTACGCCCGTCCCAAGGCATAGCCCACCTCAATCCGAGCATGGACCAGGTGCCACGTCCCAAATCCACAGGTGCCAATCACCTTGCTATGGCCCTGATGCACAATTCCCCAAGTTCCCGGTTGCAAACGCTCGTACTTGGCCAACTCAGCTTCGATAAAGCGCTCACTATCTAGCCGCGATCGATGGGTTGGCCAAAGGGTGTAGCGCGACACCAGGGGATCACACGCATAGGCAAACACATCCTCCACATCCGCGATCGTCAATTTTCGCAAGCACAAGCGGGGCGTCACCAGCGTCGGGAGATCGCAAAAAACATCCGGCATCGTCGAAGCAGTCGAAGCAGCACCCATGATTCAGAAAGATGAAGTATGTTTTATCTGTTAAGTAGACCGCGCTCATTAAACTGAAGGATCGCCGTTCGTGCAGCGTCTCCGTAGGAGAATTGCCCTCACCTCCAGCCCCCCCTGCCCCCCCGCAAGCGGGGTTGGGTTGGGGCCAGGGGAGCGCGGATCGGTCCCTCTTCTTCCGACTTGGGAGAAGGGGATGAGGGTCTTCGCTTGCATTCCACCGATCGACTTAATCACCAACTTAATCACCGACTTAACCAAACGTATCAATCATAGGCCACTTAAAACCTCCTTTAGAAATCTTTTTCACTTCTGGATATGTAGGGAGTCCAAATCAGTTGGTTTCCTGAAAATTCTGTCATGCGAGCCTGTTTATTAATGGTATCGAACCGCTGCGACATTAAAACACGTAAAAATAATAGCCCGCCTAAAACAGAAAGGAATAGACATACCCCGAATAGACGATCCAGGGGAATATCCAGAACTCCTCCTAGGATGACTTCGCGCAAGGCAGATACCATAGAAACTTCAACGGCTGCCTCGATCGAGATCCGCTGTTCCTCTAGATAAACAATCAGTAACCGAAAAATCTCCACCAGGATAAGGACAAATAATATGTCTGATGTGATAATTTGAAAATTGATTGGCTCTAATAACGACAGAAACATCTCACCGAGCCGAATCAACATAACGCAAAAGATACCAATACATAGGGAAACAATGATAAAGTTTTGAAAGATTTCCAGGTTGCGAACGATCGTTACCCTATGGAACCAAGATTTCCAGAAACCATCTTGAGTAGGAAACTGCATCATAGAGCTATTAAGGTCATAGTCTTAAGTTTTAACTTGATTTAACTTGATCAAGATCTATCAATCAAGATCTGTCAAGATTCAGATTCGATTAACTGGCCTTAATTAGCGATTCATCATCGACTGAAAAAGCCAGATAAAAGTACTTAAAACCAAACTTAATAGGATGCCAGTTGTGAATGGGAAATATAAT
>CAZHXN010000047.1:0-4574 GCA_964536415.1 uncultured bacterium | reverse complement strand
CCAATAGGGAAAGATTTCAGTGGGCTGGCACTGAGCCAGAGTAAACCACCTATGAGCAAAAGAATCAGCCCGATCGTGACTAGGGTTTTGGCCATTTCAATGATCATCCTGACACCTCAAGCTTATCGATCAAATCTGGTAAAGCAATTGCCTGGATTTTTCCGATCTGAAAAATCAGATCTTTTGATATGCCCGTAGTTGTGCTTTGAGTTGAGCGATTTCGGTGGCCATATCCAGGACGATGGCTGCGCCTACGAGGTTGAGTCCCAGGTCGCGACGCAGACGCTGAATTTGTACCACCCGGATGAGATCCTGGCGGCGGAGCATAATCCCCGTGGGTTCAAGAATACCCAGGGCGACAAACCGCTCCAGTAGCGGGACGGAGGTTTGGGTGAAGTAGGCAGCCTGCTCAAAACTGTAGAGGCGATCGCCCGTCTCAGACCAGACAATTTGAGAGAGTCCTAAACCAGTGGTCATAGGTGTACCTCCGCAAGGGCCTTTCGGGGATTAAAATGGCTGACCTGCCGCAATTTTTCGTAGTATTCTTTTTCCGCAGCAGTGGGTGCTTTGGGCGTCACGATCTTCAGGCGGACTAACAGATCCGTCCGATTACCCTTGGGATCACGCCAGCCCTTACCCCGTAACCTCAGGGTTTGGCCTGAATCGACCCCGGCAGGGATCGTCAGAGTGACTTTACCATCGGGGGTGGGGACAACAACCTGGGCCCCCAGTACGGCTTCTTCCGGGCTGATCGGAAGGTCACAGATCAGATTATTGCCGTCAAATCGATAGAAGGGATGGGGCAGTAGCTCAATTGTCAGGTATAAATCGCCCCGCATTTGACTGAAGGGACTGATTTGCCCCTTGCCCTTGACCCGAATCCGGCTACCGGATTTAGCACCGGGCGGAATCCGCACCGTCACCGTTTCATCACCAATTTGGAGGCGCTTCTGGGTACCGTGGAAGGCTTCGGATAGGGTGAGGGCGATCGCTGCTTCTGTATCCTGGGCGGGCATTTCCGTAAAGCGACTGAAGGGATCTTCGCCAAAGTCCACATATTCGCGGAAGCCCTCTGGCCCGGTTGTGGTCCGGTAGGTATAGACCCGGCGTCCAGGACCGCCGCCACGACTAAAGCGACCCAGTAGCTCGTTGATAAAGTCATCAAAGCTACCGTACTGGCCAAAGTCCATGCCCTCAAAGCCAGGACCACCGGGTGGGGGTGTACCGGCTGCGGCCTGCTTCCAATACTGGCCAAACTGATCGTACTTCCGACGTTTTTCCGGGTCAGAAAGCACCTCATGGGCTTCATTGATTTCCTTAAAACGGGCTTCCGCCGTTTTATCCCCCGGATTGAGATCGGGGTGATACTTACGGGCTAAGCGCCGGTAATTTTTTTTGATTTCCTCCGGCGTAGCGTTCTTACTCACCCCTAAAATTTCGTAGTAGTCCCTAAAGTCAGTTGCAGCCATCGCGACCTCCCTTGAGTGGGTAACTCATTGATAAGATGGCGTATTCAAGCATTCATTGATCAGCCAGCTTCAGACAGTTGTATTAACGCAGATACGAATCGTTGATCACAGGCGATCGTACTATCAGAGTAGGCATCCTGGCTGTCACGATCCCAGCCAGGATGGTGATCCTACCAACTTTCACTGTGTACGCTACCGCATCGACTAGCGACTGATTTGTTGACACCTGTCTGATAGCTATTATGATTTCCGCTTGGAAAAAATCCCTTTTTCATCACGATCGAACAGGCGTTTAATGTGCTCCCAAGCTTGGATCATGGCATTGGTTTTCTCCTGGGATTGACTCAGGTTTTGATTGTAGCTTTCCAGAAAAGCTTGCTGAGCTTCTTCTGACAGGTCAGCCTTAATTTCAGGAGACAACTGATCGCGGGTTGTGAGTTCGCCTTCTGGCTGGTTGGGAATTTGCATATCCGTAATAGCAGCTTCCTCACCACCGGCATTTTGCAATAGCAGGAAGATTTCCCCTGCCTTATCAGCGGGCACTTCGACAGCTAACAAAAATTCACCCGCCTGGACTCGTGTCTGGTAAATAGCGGCCTTTTCCTGTGGCATTCCTAGTGACATCAACACCGATCCCAAACCTGCCCCCAGGGCACCATATAAGGCCCCACTGGTCGCGCCTAATAGGGCCGCCCCTAGGGGACCTGCTGCCACAACGGCTCCCAAAAAGGGGATAAAGAGGACACCCACCCCCGTCAGCAGGCTCAAGACTGAACCAAAGAGGGAACCATAGATAGCCCCACTGGCCACCCCATCAAGGATCATCTCCTTATGGGTCAGAAAACCGGTGATACGAGCCTCTGACTGAAAGTTACGCCCAATGATAGAAATCCGTTCTTTGGGAACACCCCGATTGAGTAAACGCTCGATCGCATCGTGCAGCTTTTTCTCATCCTTAAAAGCCGCAGAGACGCACTTTTCCGGAGGGTTGGCAAAGGCAGAGGTCATTAATATTACTCCTGGTTATTGACAAGACATTGTGTTACCGCGTTTCCCAAGTCTCTGAAGGGCAGAAGCACCTGATGAACAATTGGCTCAAGCCAATTGCCTGCCCCTCATTGAGGCGACCAAGGCTATAAGGGGCTGCTGTGGCCGAACTCAGGGGAAAGTGAATTGGAAAAAAATTGGGTCGGTGGATCAGGGTAAAGAATGTCCTGGGACCGACCCTCTGGCTTGAACGCGATCGCAAGGCGATCGCGGGATTCACCTTAGCTGAGGTTGACCTTAACAACCTTGTTTTTCTCTTCTTCCAGCTTCGGCAAAGTCAGCGAGAGAATGCCATCCTTGTATTCAGCCTCAACGTTGGTATTTTGGATACGGGCGGGCAAAGGAATAACCCGTTGGAACTTGCCATAGCGGAACTCAGTACGCGTCATCCCCTTTTCTTCAGTCTTCGTTTCAGACTTACGTTCGCCAGCAATGGAAACTGCGTCCGCCGAAACTTGCACATCCAGATCCTTCGCATCCATACCCGGAATTTCCAGTTTCAGGTGGATGGCTTCTGGGGTTTCTTCCAGTTCGGCTGAGGGAACAAAGGCAATCCCATCGCGCATTTCCCGCGTGGCCGGTGCCAGTTCATCAAACAGCCGATTCATTTGCCGTTGCAGCGTTTCAATTTCCCGGAAAGGTTCCCAACGAACAAGTGCCATAGATTAAACCTCCTGGATTTAACTAGACCTAACTTGTAGTTTGTATGGGTTGCTTTGTGTTGCTGGAACACTGTCAGGCATTCAAATTGCGATGTTGAGTGGCTTCCTTGGTCCTGACACATTCATCCTATCACCGGGGATCTGGCCGGGGAAGACGGTTTTCTGGACAAGTCAGGTTCCGATCTCCTTACCGGACAGCAACAATGGCCTTTCTCCAATGCCACTGACCGCTCATCCTGACGCCGTCGGTCAACTCAATCTTCATCCACTCATTCCTCTTCCCCCGTTGTCCCAGTGGCCTGCCGTTGAATCAGCCGCTGCACCTGTAACAGCGCCGGATTGAGTTCGTAATTACGAGGACTGTTGCCCCGCTCGATCGCTTGCTGTTCTTCCTCGATCATCAACACGTCCTGGCGAATCAATCCTTCCAAAAGCCCTCTAGCCGTGCCCGATAGGCTAGTTTTGAAAAACCGACGCACCGCGATCGGGAGTTGATGCAGGCGGGGGAAGGCGTTTAGCGAGGTGAAGTGCACGAGATAGGCACGAGTACGGGTAGGGGAGATGGGACAGAGGAGACAATAGATCTTAAAATCCTGACCCAAGGTGGAGGTCCAGTGGGGATAAAGATACCGAACATCCAGGGGTTCGGGGTGCAGACGGCGCAGGGCAGGGAAGAAAAGCTGCGACACGGACCAGATTTTATCAATGCGGTAATAACTTTGGGCCTGGTAGTGAGCATGAACATGGCGATCGCTGGTCTCAATATGATCTAACTTGGCCGATGCCCATGCCTGATAGTTGTCATGTAAATGGCCGTGGTACATATCCATCAGGTTTTCGATCAGGAAGGAAAAGTGGGCCTGACAGTCAATCACCGCCACGGAACCAATATAGTTCAAATGATCCCATTCGGGAACGCCGAGCAATGGCGTGGTGTCTGCCAGCGCGACCGCACCAGGGAACAACCAGATAAAGCCATCCTGCTCCCGCACGGGGAAATGGCGAATCCGACAGGTGGGGAGTTGCTGATTTTCGGCCAGGTAGGGCACATGGACACACGCCCCCTCGCTGTTGAATTGCCAACCGTGGTAGGCGCATGCGATCGCATCTCCCACAACCACCCCATGACTGAGTTTCACCTGACGGTGGGGACAGCGGTCTTCAAGGGCCTGAATTTGGCCCTGGCGATCGCGGTAAAGCACGATCGGGGTTTCCCAGAGGTGACAGTTGCTCGGAGTGGTGGTGACTTCCGTACTTTGGGCCACCACGTACCAATGGTTGGGATTAATGCCTAACTGTCGGAGGGGAACTTGGGAGTTAGGGTGTGGCCGGGGTGGCTGGGCCTGAGCATTAGGGGGAGTGGCTGCGTCGTGAGCGATCGTCGGGTCAGTCGTAA
>CAZHXN010000046.1:11615-32940 GCA_964536415.1 uncultured bacterium | reverse complement strand
CCCAATGACACCAGCGCATCCGCCGCCATGTGCAAAAATGCCCCCCGAATGTTGAGATCGCGATCGCGCCCTGCCTGAAAGAGCAAAGCTGTCAGCGTGTTGATCCCCACCCCTACGCCTGCAACCGCAATTAAGATTCCCCCCGCGATCGGACTCGGTGCTGCCAACCGATGCACCGCCTCCCAAGTAATCCCCCCCATCGCCAACACCAACAACAGGGCATTAAGCAACGCCGCCAGGATCGAGGAACGCCGAAACCCGTAGGTATACCGTTGCGTCGGGGGCAAACGGGACAGGTAATTCGCCCCCCAGGCAATGAGTAACCCCAACACATCGCTGAGATTATGCCCCGCATCCGCCAGCAACGCCAGCGACCCCGTCAGAAAACCGGCCCCCGCCTCAATCACCACAAAACTGACATTGAGTAACGTCCCAATCAGAAAGGCGCGACGGTAATTATCCGGCGGGGGATGATGGTGATGATGATGGTGGTGGGCAGAATGGTCCTGCTGAGAATTATGGGCATGGGCATGAGCGGCCATTGGGTTGGGTTCCCTTACAACAGCGGCAGGAATAAGGTAACAAAATAGTAAACCAGAGGGGCCGTGAACACATAGCTATCGGCCCGATCGAGGATACCCCCGTGCCCCGGAATCAGTTGCCCCGAATCCTTCACCCCCGCATCTCGCTTCATCATCGATTCGGTAAGATCTCCGAGCAAACTGGCAATACCGATCATCATGCCTAGGGCCATCCCCGCCAGTGCCCACTGGGGCCAATGGAAATACCACGCCCCCGCGATCGCCACGCCAATGCAACCCAACACACCCCACACCGAGCCTTCCACCGTTTTTTTCGGACTAATGTGGGACAGTCGTGTGCGCCCCACCAGCTTACCCATCAGGTACGCGCCAATATCCGCAGCCCAAATACACATAAAGGCCAGCAGGGTGACCTTCAACCCCGTTGGAGCCGTCAGTAAATCGGACCAATGGCTGGGCCAGTAGCCCCCTAAGGGCAGGGTGCTGGCCGTGGCACTGTCGATCGCCCGCAGCCGTACCCAATAACTGGGTAAATAGCCCCCGTAAAACAGACCCAGAATCGAGGTGGCAATATCAGCGATCGTCGCTAACTTCGGTTGAAACAACAGGTAAAAGCAAATAAAAGTTCCCGCCACGGGCAAGACCGCATCCGCCAGGGTGGGTGACATCGTGGCCAGAATGAGCAAGATCTGACTCACCACCATTGTGGTTTTGGCTGCCGGGGCAATCCCCGTCGCACGCACCAGTTGGAAATACTCCCGCTGCCCCAAAAATACGATTAAACAAAAGCACAGCGTGAAGTACCAACTTCCGGCCACGGTCATCGCGATCGCCAACACGATCGCCACTAGGCCACTGACGATACGAGACCAGGGCATGACAAACTTGGCCGATGGGGTCAGGGCTGGGGAGACCGCCGCTGGTTCAGGTTGTACGGGCGAGATGGAGGGCATAGGGACACTATCCAAGCCTGCTTAAGCACAGGGAGCAATTGCCATAAGGGAAGGTTAAGAAGCCACAATCTCACTGTGACACATTTTTAGAATCCCTAACAGTCGAGGATTCCCGCAACCTGCCGGTCGGTCCCCATTGCACCGACCGGTTAACCCGTGACCGCCCCCGCGATCCCCTACCCTTTACGCAACTTGGCAAACGCTACCGTCTGAATGGGCGTTAAGGCCGCACCGCTAACCTGTTTTTGTACAAAGAGGAACTCCTTATTTTGCCAGAGGGGAATAAAGGGGACATCCTGGGCCACGATCGCCTGGAGTTCCTTAAAAATTTGCTGTCGTTTTTGGGGATCAGTTTCCTGGCGAGAGCGATCGATCAACTGATTAGCGGCAGCACTGTAATAGAACGAACCTTGCGCTTTAGATGATCCCTCCTGGCAACCCGTTTCCGGGCTGCCTTGGGCACAGGCCAGAAAGGGATGAATATAACTGTCGGCGTCGAGGAAATCCGGGGTCCAGTCCAGCATAAAGCTGGGATAAATCCCTTTGTCCAAATTCTGGTAAGCCGTCGCCGACTCCACACTTTGTAGATCGAGTCGCATCACACCTTTGAGGTTTTCATCTATCCAGGCTTTGAGTAAACTGGCGGCCAGACTATTGCTCGTCAGGTTAGAACGGTACCACAGTTGCACTTCTAACGGCTTCTCCGCAGAGTAGCCAGCCTGGGTCAGTATCTGCAAGGCTTTAGCCGCATTGCCATCCCCAAAGGCGTCCTTAAAAACAGGCACACTGTCCGCCAGGGTATTGGGAATCAGGCTGTAGAGGGGGTCTACTAACCCCTGGAAAACCCGCGACTGCAACAGGGGACGATCGATACTGGCAGCTAAGGCTTGACGCACGGCCACCTGGTCAAAGGGTAGGGACTTCACATTCAAAGTCAAATAATGAATGCCATTACCCGCCCCCTCAATCACTTGCCATCCCCCAGTGCCAGCTTCCTGCTTTAGGCGATTGATTTGGTCAGGGTCGAGGTTCTGGTAGGCCACGTCGACCGCCCCGGTGCGGAAACTGTTATAGAGGTTGGCCGGACTCGAGAAGATCTGGATATCCAGGCCCGGATTAGCGGGCGGTTCCCCCCAATAGTCCGCAAAGGCATCCAGGCGCAGACGATCGCTCCTATACTCCGTCAGTTGGTAGGGACCCGTCCCCACAAAGGTACTGGGGTTGAATTTACCCACCCCCCGTTCATAGGCTTTGGGGGAAACTGCGGCGGTCCCCGGAATGGTGAGCAGCGAGGGGAACGCAACAAAGGGGGTCTTCAGACGAATCGTTAGCTCAAATTCCCCCGTTGCTTCAACGGTTGCGATCGTATCTGCCAGCAAAAACGAAGGCGTCCCCCCGTTCTCGATAAAGCGCCGCAGGGAAAAGGCCATTGCCTCTGCATTGAAAGGCGTCCCATCGTGAAATTTGACCCCCTGGCGCAGGGGGATCACATAGGTCAACCCATCTGCACTGACTTGAGGGAGTGCAGTCGCTAGTTGGGGGGTCAGGGTTGGCGGGGCATCGGGACCGCTGCTGGTATAGACATAGAGGCGATCGCCCAGGTTATAGAGCAAATTATTGGAGAGGATTTCGTAGGCATCTGCCGGATCAAGCGTCCGGAGGCGGGCCGTCGTCCCCAGCACTAAACGCCCCGATCCCGTCGGGGGGGAAGAGGACGAACCAGGACCTTCACCCGTCGGGGGCGACGGACTTTGACAGGCAATCACGAGCCAACAACAGGCCACCAGCCAGCCCAACCATCGCAGGGGCGATCGGGTCATACTTGCCGTGACACCTGGCCAATCGGGTAACATCCGTGCCCACTTCATTTATCTTCCTCGCTCTTCCTCACTTGTCATCAGCCGCCGGGGTGAGGGTCCTGCACCCCCTAGAACCGTGCATCCTAACATATCCCCCCTATGCTACAGAGAATTTCAAACCGGAGAGGCCAGCCCACGCCCCTGCCCCCCATCCATTGAGATCTGTGGATATTTGGTATTGGCGTTCATAGTTAAGAAAATACACAGTCTGCGATAAAACATTTAAATTGGCAGTCTGCACCACAGGTGTCATTTGGACAAGGGAAGTTGATAGACTATTAAGCAAAGCTAAAAATCTCATAGGGAAACAAGGATAATTTACCGCTATTGATTACCCTGGCCCCTGCCGTGTGCTCGGTACTGCCAGCGCCGTAACGGGAGCTTACTGTATCAAATTCAGCATGGCCAATGACAACCAGCAGAACCAGAACCGGGCGAAATGCCAGATCCAAGACCGTGGCAGAAGCGGGAGAAACGTCGATGGATAATCACACCAATGAAGTCGAAACGCCATCAACCGAGAATGGCGCTAGGGTTGTAAACCTGTCAGTCGAGAGGGAAGACACAAAAACCGTGGAAACTAAACAAGACACATCGAAGGGAACCGGGTCCTTAGCCGTCCGTAAGTCCAGCACTGGCAAATCTAAAAGTTCTGGGGGGCTGGTGGTCCATGAGTCCAGTGGCTTACCTAATAACCGGCCTGTGATTTCGAGTGGCGTTCAGATTGTGGCCACATTTACTGATGGCGGCATTCGACCGATCGGGGCTAGCGACTCTCACCTGATCGAGTCGGACTACCACTATGGCAACCGTCCGATCGCGGCCAACTATCCGGAAGTCACTAGCCTGGTCCACCTGGAAGACGCACCTCTCTTCTACGGACGCCCGGTCGCGGCCAATTATCCGGATGTGGCTCATCGGGTCAATCTCGAAAGCGCCGAGATCTTCTATAACCGTCCGATCGCTTCCAACGACATTGATGATCCCATTACTCTGATGGGCTATCTCGACTAAGCCCTGGGCCTGGGTGATGGCAGGTCACCCAATCCGTGAGGCTATTGACTCTGGCTAGATTGCCGACCATCTGATCCATCAACCTAACGATCCATCAACCCAATTGGTTGGTATCATTGCCCCCTTGATTGTGCGCCACAGTCTGGGGGCTTTTGAATTTTTGCCGATTGTCATTATTCGCGGTTTGGGGCATTCGAGAGTCTGGCCTGGACAACCGCTAGGGACAGTCCGAGGGCAGTGGCAATTTGGTCAGGGGATAATCCCAGGCGATGAAGTTGGTCGATCGCGGCCAACCGTGCTTGTCGTTCTTGTTGGGCTTGGGCTTGGGCTTGTTGGGCTTGGGCTTGGGCTTGTTGGGCTTGGGCTTGGGCTTGTTGTTCCCGTTCGATGGCAGAGGGGTAGCGATTGCCCTGCTGGTCAAACCAGGAGAGGATTTCGCGCTCAATGCCATCTAGGTTCCCTTGACAGCGTCCGATCGCCAGACCCACTTCTGGCATCCAATAGGGTTCACCGATCTGGAGGCGATACTGTCCATCTACCAGTTTGTAGACCTCAAAGGGTTGATGCCGGTCCCGCTGCCAAAACTCTGGATTATAGATCACGTAGTACAGCACCCCTAACCGTTGGTATAGGGCCAGCTTGTCGTCATATTCACCGCCGGGCGTCCAGGACACCATCTCTAGCACCAGCGTGGGCACAATCCCCGCTTCTTCCCAGACGACATAACTGCGCCGGGACTTATTTCCGGGTTTCCGACGGGGAACACCCAGACTCAGAAAGGCATCGGGAACAACGGGTACCCGTGGATTGGGACCAGCGGTGTGATAGATGCCCATATCGACGCCAAAGTACCAATCGTAGCGATCAATCCACATCTGTCCCAGCAGGGCAAGCAAGTAGTTTGGGAATAGGTTTTGATCCTCATTATCCACGGGTGTATCGTCGGAGTCGGGTAGCTCGTCACTGCTGGGTAAGTTTTGATAGCGATCGGTGATGATCATAGCTCTACCCCTGGAAGTGCCTTAGATTCATCATAAGTGTTCGGGATAGAAGGCTTCACCATTCCTTGGATTCATAGAAGATTCTTCTATGAATCTATAGAGATGAGTAGAGTTGAAGCGCAGTCCCCCGTTGCTTCCCTAGAAGCGATCGCCAAACCCGAAGTGTAAACGACTGTCCCCTTGATCATTAAACCCATAGTCCACCCGTACCAGACCGACGGGGGTTTTCACGCGCACGCCTGCGCCATAGCCCAGGCCGCTGCCCGGTTTATCCCGCACGCCACCGGGATCACCCGGCACGGTGTCACTGCTGCCCAAATCGGTAGCCGCGTCTAGGAAGAGGGTGCCGCCCACGATCGAGATAATGGGGAAACGGTACTCCGCCGATGCCTGCACATAGCTGCGACTGCTGGCGAGATCACCGCGATCGTAGCCGCGCACCGAATCCGTTCCTCCCAGGGCAAAGGCTTCATAGGGGGGCAGATCGCCGATGACCGTGCCGCCCTGGACATTCAAGGCCAAAGCTTCTGACTGCGGGGTAAAACGGGTGAACTGCACGGGCAGATAGACGCTGTAGCTCCCCGCGACCCGATTCATCAAAATATGACCGGCTCCGATCGGGGCCGACTGCTCGGTGCTCAGGTGGAGTAAGGACCCTTGGGTGGGTTGCTCCCGCTGGTTACGGCGATCCTGCACCGCCGCTAGTTCCACGGTATACAACTCATCCCGACCCGTACCGCTGAAGCTGAGGTTGTTCCCCTGCTCGTCCTGAGGGGTGATGCGTCCCGATTCATCCTGGACTAGAATCCGTTGGTATTGGGTGCCCAGGGAGACCTGCCAGTCATCCGCTAGGGGACGGCTGAACCGAATCCCGCCGCCCAGGTGATTGAGACGGGGTTGATCGCCATTGGGTAAATCGACGGGGGTTGCGCCGCCCTCAAAGACAAGGGAGGTGCCACGGCGGTTGAAGACATTGGCTGTATACCCGGTCCGACGGGCATCCCCGATGATCCAGGGATCAGTAAAGCGCACATCATAGAGGACCCCCTGGCGTTCGCGAAGCGTTCCCTTGGGGAAATCGACCTGGACATCCGCACTCAACTGTTGGTGATTACCGCCGACATTATTCTGTTGCAGCTTCAAGCCCACCGACAGGCCCCCACTGGTGCTATAGCCGGCATTTGGCATAAACTGTCCCGTTTTTTGCTCGGCTACATGGATGACAACCCCCACCGTATCCGGTTGTTGACCGGGCTTGAGGGTCACCCCCACATCGGTGAATAAACCGAGACCGTATAGCCGTTGGAGATCCTCCGTGAGGGTAGTGCGGTTGAACACCGCTCCCGGCTGGGTTTGCAACTCGCGGGTGATGATGACCTCACGGGTCTTGCCCTTAATCGGCTTGCCAGTAGCGTCAGTCGGATTGCCTTCACTATCGACAAATTGGACTTGGATCGAATCAATCACGCCTTCAGCGACCGTGACGACTAGGGTTCCTGTAGGTTCTCCCCAGCGCACATTCACGACTTGGCCTAAGGTATAGCCGTTTTTTTCATACCACTGGTTCAGGTTTTCAATGCGGGGTTTGAGTTCATTCAGGTTGAGGGGACGACCATAGAGATCCCGGAATGCCGCCGCGATCGTGGCCTGGGGCAACACCTGATTTCCCTGCATTTGCACCGCACGCAAGGTGGGGTTAGGCTGGACTTGGTAGGTGAGATGTACCCCCTGGGGTGTGGTAACGCGAATGGCCTGCACATCGGCAAATAGACCGATTGCCTGAATCGCCGCAATATCTGCATTGATCTGCGCCGCCGGTACGGTTTGGCCTGCCTGGGTCCGAATCACCGCCGCCACTTGCGCTTGTAAGTCCCCGGCCCCAGCGATCGTCACCTGACGAATGGTGAGATCTGGTAGAGGTGCCGGGGGCAAATGGGGCTGCGAACGCACGGTATCAACGACAACCCCCGCATTGGCAACCGTTTGACGTGCCCTGGTGGAAGGCGTAGTTCTGGCTCCTGGGCGATCTGCCAGGGGTGACGCGACGCGAACGGTTTCGGGGCTGAGTGCCACAGGAACTGCAACGAGGTTGCTGGGGGAGACGGGGGGCGAAACCGGCGGGTCTGCTCGCGGAACGGAGGGTTGCCCCAGGGCGGGCAGCCTAGGGGTCAGTAAGACGGTACTGGCGATGACCAATGGTAGCCACGACAAATTGGACAGGCGAAAACAGGTCCTCTGGTGCATACAAGAGTCCTCAGGCGGGATGCGTCAGTGTGAGAATAGGGTGTGGCCGGGGCCATGTTCTGGCGATCGGGCACCCACCTAGCAGGCCGATAGTGATGGCCGTGGGGCGATCGCCGCCGCAATATATCTGGTGTTTATCCTCGTGACATGGCCCAATCGAGCCGATTTCCCTTCTTAGAAGTCGTTTAGGCAAAAAAGTTTCCGGATGCTACGACTCATTGAATGGACCCAATTGCTGGAAATAGTCTAAATGGGGCTGTAACTTCACTCGCACTAATAGAACGGTGATGTTGTCGTGACCGTTATATTGGTTCGCGAGATCGATCAACTTTTGGGCACCCTCATCCAAATTGGCACGGGAACTCAGGAGGGGTAGGAGATGGGTTTGCCAGTGTTCTTCGACGACGTTATTGTCCGACAAGCCATCGGAACACAGCAAAAACAAGGTATCTTCATGCAGGTCGAGAAATTTAATGTCAGGATGAATAAAGTCAGTATCCCGGGGACCTAATGCCTGGGTGAGTTGGTAAGCATCGGCATGGGCATAGGCAATGTCAGGGTCAACGCCTCTTTGGATTTCCTGTTGCCCCACCTCATGGTCGATTGTCAACTGTTCTAGCGGTTGCTTGCGCGTAATCCGGTACAGCCGACTATCCCCCACATGGGCGATCGCCACCTTTGAGTCTTGTAACAACAAGAGAACCAGCGTGGTGCCCATCCGGCCACTCCCGGCACTGGCATTTTGCTGGTTGATTTCATAGATAGCCTGATTAGCCAGATTAATCCCTTGAATAATCAGTTCACGGCTGGGTAAATCCTGGCGGATGAGTTCCGCCTCGGCATTGAACCAGGCATCCAGGAAAAATTGTCGGAGCGTATCGGCGGCCAAGGTACTGGCCACTTCGCCACCGGCATGGCCCCCCATCCCATCACACAAGATGTAAACTCCCCGTGCTGACACGCTACGTCCCAGGGGGGTTTCCAGTTTTTGGCATTCAGCCAGAATACTGAAATAATCTTCGTTGCGCTGGCGTTTGCAGCCCACATCCGTGCGGCCTACATCTTGAATACTGGCTAGTCGCATCGGGAGGGCGACCGTGGCCGCCTCCTCTTCCTCCTCGCTCAGGTCATTGGCTTGTGCGTCCTGATCGAGTTGTGCCTCGAGGATGGCCTGCATGTCTGGCGTTAGGGGAATGTCGTTGAGGTCTGGTAAATCCAGCGGACCGGTGGTCACCTCGATCGCGAGATCGGCGGCAGGTGGGGTCTGCGCAATCGTGGTTCCATACCATTCGGGCAACTCGTCGGTGGGGGTGTCGGCGATCGTGATATCTGCATCATCCACTTGCGGTTGCTGAATGTCCTGGGCCAGCGCTTCAATCCGCGATCGCAGTGCCGTGGGGGTTGTAATTCTTCCCTGCTGGAGGTCGTGCAAGAGTTCAAGGATAGGCTCTAGCAACGTTGCTGGCGACTGCGCCAATAAGCGTTGCCAGACTTGGCCCAGGTGTGCCAGGGTGGGCGGGGCCGTCGGGTCGTCGGGGTAAAGCTGCTGGAGGCAGAGCACCTGATCCTCATCCAGACGCAGATTTTGAGGTTCCAGAAGGCTTTGGCAACAGTGCCAGCCTTCCAAAATCGTCCATAGGCCAACTATATCGTGGAGCCAATGCAACATCTCCAGCAGGGAAATGGCTTCATCTTGCCAATAATCCATGAGGTTGGGCCAATCGGAGCGATCTTCCAAGAGGGCAATGGCATAGTCCTCGGTCTGCCACGCATCGTGCAGAACGGGCAGTACCTGCCCCAGTCGGGATGGCAGCAGGAGATAGGGTTCGGCGATCGCCGGGATAGCGGGGGGGGCTTCTGTCGTCTGCTGGGCACGCTGATCAGAAGACTGGTCCTGATCTGGGTCGTCTACGGGGTCGGGAGGGACTGGGGCGGAGATCGTGTCTAGCGTCGAAATTTGTAGGGGTTTACAGTCTAAAACCCTGGCGCAGTGATAGGGAGTATGGGGGGGCGTGGGCAGCCATTCCAGCACCTGATACCGTTGCAGGGGGTCTAAATACTGCCCGACTTGGAACTGGAGGGGCGGAACGGACCCTGGGACGAGGGGGATGGGGTCGGCTGCGGGGTCCTCACCCTCAGCCCCAGTCATGCTCGGATCTGCTAAAGCAACCAGATCTGCTGAAACAGCCAGATCCACTAGATCCGCCGTAGGTTCATCCCTGATGGGGGCCGCCCCAACCGGTTCATGGGCCAGGGGTTGGATGATGGCTAACCACAGGGTACCAATGCGATCGCCACAACTGGGACAATACTCGGCTTGATAGGAAGCGTCTGCCCCACAGGTTGGACAGGGGCGCAGGACCAGGGAGGTGCCACACTGCTGACAGAAGCGATGGTGATCTGGATTCTCGAACTGACACTGGGGGCAGATGAGCATGGCAGCACTTCCTTGCATTCGGGTGTTAGGACTCGCAGAAGCTAGAACAGCTTAAGAAACTTGTGTTATATCGCACCCGGCGGTGGGCACAAGGTTACCAACGAGCAGGGTGGTTGAGCAACCCAATGCCTACCCCTGAGTACAGGGTAACGGATTTTCCCAACAACCTATTGAGCTTCTACGCCCCAAGCGGCTCAGGGACAAGCAGAAACCTCTGACAGTACGCCTAATCTACCATGTCATTTGGGCTAGGCAGCCAGTCAATGCCTTCTGGTCTTTTACCCCTGCTAAGCGTCAGTATTCCCCTAAAACTAGGAAAAGTTGCCGCAGCCGTGACGATCGCCGTTACGGTGACGGGGGACTGGCGGTCGTCTGCGGTTGCTCCGTAACCGACACCACTCTAGCGTTGTCAATGCGATCGCCCTGTTGGATTTGATCCACGACCTCCATCCCTTGGGTGACGTAGCCAAATACGGCATAGCTGCCATCGAGAAACTGCTGATCCGCCAGGGTGATGTAAAACTGGGATGAGGCAGAATCGGGAAGTTGCGATCGGGCCATCGCCACGGCTCCCCGGCGATGGGGCAGTTGGGGCGGTTCCAGGATACCAGCCTGTTGGAAGGTTTTGCTATAGATCGGCACAGCCGCCCCAGCCGGTTTAATTTCCAGGGGAATATTGCGGGCGCAGCCAACTTCTGGTGGGACTCCGGGCGGTAAAGCTTGGACATCGCAGGGCACTGCCGGGTCCACAAACCCACCGGCTCCCACTTGGGCTGGGAAGGCTGGATTCTTACTGAGGGGATCACCGCCCTGGACCACAAAGGGAGTGGGGTCGCGCACCACCCGGTGGAAGGCCGTCCCGGTGTAAACCCCCCGTTGGACGAGATCCACAAAATTTCCCGCCGTAATCGGGGCATTCACCCCATCGACCGCGATCGTAATCGGGGCACCTTTGACCGTGAGTTCCACGATCGCTTCACCCTTTAAGCGAGGCAAATTGGGAAACGCGTCGGCAGGACTGGTCGTTGGCGTTGGGTTAGGGCTACTAACCGGGGTCGTGGTGGCGGCAACTGGCGTGTCCGGTGACGGCGAGGGGGTTGCTGCTTGGGGGGTGGCACAGGCGGGCAGAGTCAGATTCAGTACCAGGCAAACGACACAGAGCCATTGCCAAGGATGCCAGTGGCGGGGAAATCGGTTTAGCAGGGAGGGCATACCCATGAGTCGTGTTCTATCAGGTTCTATCGGGGTTACGGACTCGACGACAACTACAGTTACGGGAAACAGTTACGGGAAAGTGTGTGTACTTCCTCCCACAATAAAAGGAAAGGGGACGATCGTGGTCAGACCGGTCTAACCGGTCTGACAGGATTAACGATATCACTAGGGCAAACAGACAGTCTGCTGTTGGCGGTGAACACCTCTGCCCCCTAACCTGGGATTCATGAACGCTGATGGGGCGGTTTAGCTGCGCTTTCAACCCTCATCGTTAATTGATCCTTATTGATCCTTTTGCTGGCTTGATCCTTTGGATGGCCCCAATGACAGCGCCTGCATGGCCGTTTCCAGGTCGGCCAAGGGGCGATCGGTGTCTATCCTAATGACCAGGGGCAGTTCCTCTGGGCCATAGGGTTCCAAACTTTGCTGGTGCAGGAGGGCCACGGTAGCATCGGCAATATCCCCGGTCCGCTGGTGTAGCCGGTCCTCTAGAACGGTTTGGGGAGCATCGCAGTGGAGGATGTGGACGGGCAGCCCGTGGGCAGCGGCTTGGGTGAGCACGGGTTGGCGCAGGGACTGGCGATCGTATTTCGCATCCAGGATCACGGTGTACCCCTGGCGAGCAAGCTGGATACCGAGTTGGCAGAGACGAGCATAGGTTTTGGCCGTCATTTCAGGGGTGTACAGGTCATCTCCCCCGCGCTGCATCAGGGGAATCCCCGCCAAGTGTTTGCGCACGGCGTCCGATCGCAGGTGAATCGCGCCCCGCTGACGGGCCAGGATACCGGCCACGGTGGACTTGCCAGACCCCGATAGGCCGGACATGATGATCAACTGACCGTGATCCAGGCGGGTATATTGCCAGGCCAGGTGATAGTAGTGGGCAGCGGTTTTCCAGGCGGCTTGCTTTTCAGCTTCCCCAATGCTGGGATCATCCAGCAGGAAGGAGGTCACCTTGGCGCGGACGTAGGCTTGGCGGCTGAGGTATAGCGGCAGAACCTGCAAACCTTGCCAATCCCCAGTTTGTTCCAGGTAGGCGTTTAGAAACGCATTGGCCAGATCGGGGCGATCGCGGGCCTCTAGGTCCATGACCGTAAAGGCAACATCGTACATGACATCGACAAACCGGAACGGTTCGTTAAATTCAATGCAGTCGAATAGGTAGAACCGATCGTGCCAGAGGCAGATATTGCGCAGGTGCAGGTCACCGTGGCATTCGCGAATGCGATCGGCTTCAAGGCGTTGGGCAAACCAATTGACATGATCCTCAAAGAAGCGATCGCAGTAAGCCTGGGTTTCGTCGTACTGCTGCCGCGTCTGAGGACCGTGGCCATCCCGTTCGACATACCCCGTGGTCTGCTGGAAGTTTTCATCAATCGCGCGGCGAATTTGCGCCACGGTACCATAGCTGCGGATGTGGTTATTGGTTGCGGCTCGGGCGTGAAAGGCTGCGACGACTTTAGCCAAGGTCTGCATCTGCTCAACGGTGACGTTGCCTTTTTCAAACTGGTCGAGCAGCAGGGCCGATTGGGGAAACTGCCGCATCCGCAGGACATATTCAACGGGTTCACCGCCGCCGTTTAGCTGATAGGTGTCTCCCGCCAGGGCAATGGGTAAGACATCCAGGTAGAGGTCTCCAGCCCCCCGCTGGTTGAGACGCAGTTCTTCCTGGCAGAAGTGGTGGCGTTTTTCTAGAGTGGAATAGTCGAGGAAGCCAAAATTTACGGGCTTTTTGACCTTATAGGCATAGTCCCCGGTCAGGAGCACGTAGGAAACATGAGTTTGGATCAGCGCGATCGGCGTTTGCACCGGATGGGGGTAAAACGCCGGTTGCTGCATCTGGACAATCAGCGGCGGTAAAGCAGTCTCACTCATGGGCAGGTTCACAATCCCAACACAACAATTCAGGCATACACAACAACTGATTCATCCTAACCTCCGCCTCGCGACGATTCACTAACCCCAATGCTGCGTCTATCAGGTCGGTCCTCCTCACCCTGATCACAAGGATATGAGGTATTCATACGCCTTAAAACCGCAGGTGGATGCGGGGATTGAGCAGGTGATCGACGGGTTGGCCACCCTGTAGGTGCTGATCGGCGATGATCGCGACATCTTCTGGGGTTAACCGGGCGTACCAAACGTCATCCGGCAAGACCTGCGCATTCGGCCCAATACTGCACTGGCCAAAACACTCACTGGCCTGAATCGTGACACCGGGCACCGTCACCTCTGCAAACGCGGTCATGACGGCTGCGGCCCCGTGGCGGAGACAGGTTCGATGCTGACACACGAGGACACAGCGATGTATCTGGGGAGATGGCGTATCCGGGAGAGCGTTACCAGGGCAGGGGGGGGCTTGCTCGATGGCGACGGATTCATTCACAGAACTCATGAAACACGGTGACGATCGGGGGGAAGGCATCGGGAACAGGGGAGAGGGATCTGGTGATGCGTCAGGTCGGCTGACAGTGGGTAACGGGCGATTTCCGCCACTCAACGCGATTCCAGGCTATTCCTTCAGCCAACGATCGAGGAACCGGTTCACCGAGTGTTGAATCTGACGTTTACGCCGCCATTGTTGCAGCGATCGCTCATAGTCCTCCCCAGACGTCTGAAAAGTGCGCCAGGTCTCTAAAGCCAAGGCCATCCCCCAAATAATCGGGATCGCCAGAAGAGAGTGCCAGTGTAAGAAGACGATCGCGGCGAGGAGGAAGGTATTGGTAATCGCATACTTAACGACCTGGTCTTTCCAGCGGGCACGCCGATAGGTATTGAACAAGCGTAATTCCTGGCTGGCTTCGCGCTGGGCTAGCCATTCCTTTTCGGCAGCCTGGAGATCGACCGGGGAAATACCCAACTCGGCGGCAATCTCCTGAAGCTGGACCTGAGTGAGTTCCCCCGTATCGGTCTGGCGGGCGATCGCAAGCTGGAGAATTTGCTGAACATCTTCCTGGCGATAGGATTGGGACATAGGTCGCAGACGAATACCAACCGGATGCAGATGTGGAGGATCGATCGGCGCAAATTGATTCGGAAAAGGATCAAAAACCGGCTCGAATCCAGCCATCTCTACTGTAACGAATCCCCACGCCCACGCGATGCCGATCGCGCTGCTAAGCTGCTCACGAGTGGAAGCGGCAGGGAGGTGACTATGCAGACATCCAGGGGTTTTGTCAGTCGGCCATCTCTGGTTACCCCCTTAATCACATCTCTGGTACGGTAAGTGTAATGAAACCAAAGACCCTCATCCCCTTCCCCCGTCTTGGGAGCAGGGGGCCAGATCGCGATCCCCACGCCCCACTCCCCATTCGCGGGGGGCCAGGGGGGCAGGGTTGGGGGTGAGGGCAATTCTCCTGCGGAGACGCTGCGCGAACGGCGATCCTTCGGTTTAATTAGCTCGGCCTACTTCAATGGCTGAATACGAATGAATGAAATCTCTTGCAACCTGATATTCAGAAATCTATGATGATTAAAGATAACAGCAGGGCCACCTTGTGCGCGTTGGCTACAAGCCCTAAGCAGTACCGCAAAGGGCTGCTAGCTAGTTATTAATGCTCTGATGGGCAACTAATATAACACGACAGCCTTGATGGCAACTCTCTGTTGGTTATTCACATGAACAATGGAGATTGACGAAGTATGGCCAGGTCAGTCGCTGAGATCTTTGGAACAACAACTTATGCTCTTAGCAGTATTGCTAGCAGGTTGACCGAGAGCGTAGTCGGCCTAACCCCATCACCCAAAATTAGGTTTCTCTCGTCAGTATCTTTGACGAGTTCAGCAACAAAAGCTGAAGTCTCTAGCTGAGCCTTTGCCCCATTCGTGTAGTCCCGCAATAATTTCTGAACGGATTTAATGCTCTTCCAAGTGTTCAACTTTTTGAGCGTGTCTTTTACGGTCTTGCGATCGAGTCCATCGGGAAGGCTATCTAAGGTACTAATTCTCTGCTGAATCTTATTGAGCCGTTCTGAGGTGACGGTGACATTCTCAATCGTTTCCACCTGGCTTAGTTCCTTTGCTCGCAGGTTCTTTAAGGCAACTAATTGGGTGTAGACTGTTTGAGCCATTGAACGGAGATACCGAGCAGAGAAGACATCTCCGGCTTCCGGTGTTTTGAAGGCAGTTGAGATGGCAATCCCATAGGCATCCCGCTCGATCGTCTGATCATTCCAGAACACTAGCTCTTGACGGTCTGGAATGGGTTCGCCGTTGGGGCCAAAATACTGGATTGAGAGGGCAGCTAACCCGATCGCCTCGCCTGGCTCGCCGGTACGTCTGCCCAGAGCGATGGGGTTGGCCGGGTAATCATCCCCTAGAGCCTTGAGCCGTTGGCTAATGTTTTCGGGGAAGAGGATTTCTTGTTGGGTGTAGAGGTCGCGTGCGGTTTCTTGCTGACGGTATTGCTTTTCCTGAAAGCTCTCTTGGGTTTGCCGTCTGGTCGCCACCAAGCTGCGAATAAAATCGACATACCCCGGCAGGATAGTGTCGTCGAAGAGCGTGTCGCCACAAATTGAATCACCCAGATCATTCACGTTTGGAACATCCTGCAAGGTGACCTCTTGATTAGCGACATCTGCTCCAATTCGCTTTTTGTTGAGGTTGGAGAGACGGCTGGCTTGGCGCAACAACTGGCTTTCACTGTTGGCGTAATAGATGTAGATGTTTTCAGCCTGATGCTGCTTGGGTCGGTCAATGCGCCCGATACGCTGTTCGAGCGTCATGGGGTTCCAGGGCATGCTTTGTCTTTGAAACCTAGGAGGGAGACGATGTTTTTCAGGAAGTTGACCCCCTTATCAGCGTCTCGATGCCGAAAAACAAGCCAGTATTGACCACCAACTCCTTTAACCGAGTTTGCCTTGAAGCAGGTAATAGGGACGCTGTTGGCGAATTAGGTCTTGAATGACGGCATCGAACATAGAAAACTCACGGTTTAGGAGAGGAGAAGAGTGAAGGGTTAGGTTTCGAGGTATCGGTAGATCGAAAAATCTCGGATGTCGGTTGTGAGAATGCGGTTTTCTTTCAGTTCCTCGGCAAAAACCACTAATGAGGCATCTACTAGATCCATTGACAAATTGCCATATTGCTGCATGAGTTGAATAGCACGTTCTAGATGGTTCTTTTGAAAATTAAAAATTTGAATGCTGTCTGTGGTGAGTTACTGGAGAAATCGAAACTGGGCGGTTTGTCCGGATCGTTCGTAAAGCAGGTAGCTGGTTTCGATAATGACTGGATAGGTGGTGATTAGAGGTTCTTTGAGGATATTCAGTTGCTGCTGGGCTTGGCTGTGAAAGATATCGTTGCGATTGCCAAGGGCAACAAAGAACCCCGTATCAGCTAGAATCATGGTTGATGATCTCCAGCTTGGCTAAGAATTTGATGGGCAATTGCTTCTGAGTGGGTGGCGAGGTCGCGATCGCCAGAGAAGCAACCAATGAAGTCGCTGTTACGCAAGCTGGCTAAGGGATCAGGTGGTGTTTCCTCTTTTTGGGTGGCTTTGTTGAGATAAGCGGTAAGTTGATTTAGGAGATTTTCAACCAGGGTCAGTTGGTCAATATCTAAATTGTTCAGTTTTTGGGTGATTCTTTGTTTGATTTCTGCTGTATTCATCGTGATGTCTCCTATTTTATTAGCTTGATCAGCCGAGAATGGCGATTAATTGGCTACATCCTGATTCTGATTAGGAGCATCTTGCCGCTGCTGGATATCTGCCCAAATATCTTCGAGGGTTAGCTTATCGAGCCATTGATGCCGCTCTTTGGTATAGTCACCGCTTTGGTATAGTTACCGCTGCCATTGTTATACTGCCGGATAAAGCGAATGGCATCGGCATAACCGAGTGCATCAACCAATGCTTTAAAGCCTTTTCGGTTCAATTCAACTGAGGTCATCATGTGCTTTCTCTTCTACTCAATAACTTCTTCAAAGTGGTTTTGATTGTCAGCTTGTTTATGCTTGCGCATTTCAACCAGAAAATCATTCATGGATAGCTTGTCAAGCCATGCATGGCGTTCTTTGGCATAGTCTCCATAACCAGGGCTAAAATGCTGAATGAACCGAATCGCATCAATAACGCCTAGGGCATCGACTAACGACTCAACAAGTGCCTGGTATCCCTTTGGTCTGGGTTCAATTGGGGTCATGACTTTCGCCTTTTATTGAAGTTAAGCAGCAATTAATTTGGGTTCATAGTGAAGCAGCATGAGCTGCTCTTGAGGAACAGTTTCCATCGCGTAAGTCACCCCTTGGGCATCAGAAAAGTCAATTAAACAAGCCTCATTATTGAAAGTCATCACCACTGTTCCGACCTGTCCGGCTTGGAGCACAATCGGTTGTCGGCTCTCTTTATGCATAGCTTGGATCTCTGACTTAATGGCAACAACGTCATATTCTTTGAACGGCATTTTGACTCCTTATTTGTTAACAGGATAAACATTGGTTAATCGGGGAAACGCTTCTCCAGTGCGAATAATCCAGCATGAGATGACCAAGGATGTACCAACTTCAGTTTCTATGAGAAATTTAATGTCGTATTGAGTTCCATATTGATCTTGCTTGTAGATAATTGCTTCCTGGCTTATCGCAGCATCCAGAAGTGCTTTTTCTAAAACCTCCTTGTTTTCTAAGGTGATACCTAACCGATTTTTGAAGAGAGCAGCTTTGTCTTTGCCTTTGGGATGTTGAGGATTGAGGACATAACGTTCGAGTTTGTCACCGAGTTGAACCCGATCGCCATTGGGTAACTTCATCGTTCACCTCACTCCAGGGGCCAACGGGGAATGGCGGCATCGATTTGCTGCATCAACCGGATGGTTTCTTGCAGGGCGACGATGATGCGCTGGTAGTGGGTGAGGTCTTCGGGGCTGAGGGTGCGGCCTTTGCGGTCTTTGAGCCATTTGTGGCAGACCTGGTAGCCCCCGACATAGAAGTTCCAGACGTTGTCCGGTACGCCGGTAAAGCGATCGCCTTTTTTATTCAGGATAACTTGGCCGCCCTTACCCCCCGCCCCTCTCCCAGAACGGGCGAGGGGAGCCGAACTGTCTTGTCCCCCTGTTAGGGGATGAGGGACATCTTGTTGGGCGAGGATAACTTGGCCGCCCTCACCCCCCGCCCCTCTCCCAGAACGGGCGAGGGGAGCCGAACTGTCTTGTCCCCCTGTTAGGGGATGAGGGACATATTTAGGATAGCCAGCATCAACAACCGGGTCGGGGTTGCCGGTGTACTGGGTGATGAACTGATCTAACTGGGGAGATTTCAGCAGGTGCAGGGCAACGAGGGCTTCGCCGTAGGTGGCGAGTTGCTGGAATAGTGCGGGACTAGCCGTGAGGGGCACGCGGGGAAAGTCGATTTTGAGAAACTCAGCGTAGCGACGGCGGTAGGTGGGGGAGTGGAAAACGGCGTAGATGTAGTAAAAAATGGCTTCGGGGGTTGGAGAATACCCCCGTTTGGCGGTGAGAGCCTTTAGGAACTCAGGGGAAAAGTTGACGCGGCGCTCTTGGGTGATTTCAGTACGATACTCCAAAGGAGTGGCTTCGCCAACGGGGTAGAGGTAGAGAGGGAAAGTATAACCCCGTTCGCTAGTTTTATTGGAAACGTAGCAATCATCTGTAATGCAGAAAGTTGTAAAGATATGTGCCCAACTATCAATAGAAGTTTGACGACATAAATGAAAGCTTAAATTTTCCTTTAGAAATAAATTCCGCATCACCTCACCACGGGGCATACAGTGAAAACCTCTTGAATTACCCGTGTAATAGGTATAGCGAATATCAAAGGGGCGATAAAGAATCGGCACTAAATGCTGTTCAGAAAGCCCTGATTTGCGTAAGTCTGCTTGAGCAAATACAACCTTCCAATCTCTTGCATCATTACCCAACTGATACTTTTCCCTTGCAGCTTCAGGATCAAGGCTGACAAAATCTTTAACCGTATTCCATGCCTCTTCTGGTGTCCAATGGATCGTTAAACTATCTCTTGCCGTGACAATCCCCACCGAGTTAACCGGCATCACCTCCGTGACTTTCCACCCCTGCTCATACTCACCCAACAGATCCGTATTTTGGGGAATCAGCAGATAAAATGGTGCCTGGGGGTGAAGTTCCTGCCAAGCCGTTGACTGCACATCATGCGCCAGCAGCCAGTCATACTTGCTGTCACGGGTGCCATAGAGGTGGGCATGGTAAATTTGAGTCATAGCTTAGGATAGAGTTTGAATTGTCGGATAATTCATGATTTTCGTATCTACTGTTACCAGGGGGCAGCCGTAAACTTTAGCAGTCGCCACAATGATTTGATCGGCAGGATCGCGATGAAACCCAGTTAGCTGAGTTGAGACAACTACAATTTCAGGGGTTAATTCTATTAATGTTATGCCGGGATAAGCTAAAGCTTGATTCAGCCAGTCCAACACCTCACAGGGCAACTTAAGCCGTTGGTATTCAACTAATTTCGCCACTTCCCAGTAGGAAATTGCACTAATACCCAAACCCGTAGATTCATGGGCTTGAATACTTTGATTAGCTGATTGGCTGAGCTTTGAATCTCCATGTACCCACCATATTCAAATATGCGTATCTAAAATAATCATGACAAAATATCCCAATCATCAATGGCAACTGGGTCGGTGGGATTGACATATTCCACTGGCAAGCCTCGCAGGGGATAGGAAGAATCAACCTTATGAGAAAGGCGTGCTTTCTTATAGTTAATAAACATCAGAAAATCTAGAAATTCTTGGAGTAAATCATCTGGAGTTTCTTGAATTTTTTGAATTAACTGCTCTCGTAGATTATTCATTGTTGTCATTTTCCTATCTTCTGTGTCTTTAAGAGTAAACAAACCGAAACACCCTGCTGAATATCAAATACATTTTCATCCTTGGAGCCATCCGGTGCCACCTCCTTTTTCTTCGTGTTACCGTGTAAATCCATCACATATATCTCATCAAAACTTTGCTCTAAGCTGCGACGCATCCCCCGAAACGTTGGGTTATCTAGATAGCCATGATTGGTAATAAACGCCAAGATACCTTGTTTTGTTTTCTCGATTCGCCACTGGCCAAACCGGATGAATTTCACATAATCATCCAGCAGCATTTTAGGGTTTTGTTCTTTCATGTGATCGTTCGGATAATAAGCCTGCTTTACCAAAGATGTAATCCACGCGCTTTTGTTGGCAGAATTCACTGAATATAGAGGATTGCCCACTACGATCATAATCGGCTTATCTCGCTTAATTGCCGCTGCCTCACTCGACTCCTTGGCGATAAACTCCTCAAACAGAGATTCCGACTTATGCAACGCCTCATCCAGCGTATTGGTGAGGTACACCCCCAGCCGTTACGCACTACCGAACCGATAGCCCGTCTCCTCTAAAAATAACCCCAATTTGAGATGACAGATAGCATAGGGAGCCATCAGCAACTCAAACCCAAAAATACGCGGCAATAACCGCTCCTGCACATAGCTCGACCACGACTTATCCTTTAGCCCCTCCGTCAAAGCATCAGGATTCTCCTGAAACCGCTGGTAGATGAGTTGGCAGATCCACAACAAAAACGTCCCCGTCCCGCAGGCTGGGTCCAGAATCATCACCCCAGGGTCAGCCAACCCCAACGGCTTGTTAAACTTCTCCTTGAGCAAAATATCCAGCGATCGCACCATATAGGACACCACCGGCTCCGGCGTATAGTACACCCCCCGGTGTTCGCGCATCTTCGGTTTATAGGCCCTTAAAAAATCCTCATAGAACCGCACCACAATGTCCTCACGGTTCATCTTGGCCACCCGTAACAGGCTAACAATCTCTGCAATCGCATCCAGCAAGTCATCCCCCAGCGCTTCCGCCTGCTGGGATAAATCCTTAAAAAGCTGCCGCAAAAGCGGAATCACGGCTAGCGCCGCATCCTTCAAACGATTGGTTCGCGTCAAGGTATCCTGCCGCAATCGGTTTAACCGCACCTGCCCATCCGCATCCGCCCACCCAAACGTCTGAATCTGACGCTGCCGTAGCCCGCCTTCACTGGGCAAAACCATCGCTACCCTGCCCCCCCTCACCCCCA
>CAZHXN010000046.1:0-11596 GCA_964536415.1 uncultured bacterium | reverse complement strand
CAGCCCCAGCCCCGCTCCCAAGCTGGGCGAGGGGAGATTCCGGTAAAAGTAAGTACATCACCGGCTGATTCGGAACAATGCGTCCGGTGTAGTGTCCGTAAATTTCCCGATGCTGCTCATCTGCGGTTAAAAACTGTTTGATTTCGGCGTCGGTTAATCCATTCAGTTCAGCGTAGAAACCAACCGCGATCGGGCAAGTGTCTTGCGCTTCAGCAGCATCCGCCCCCGATCGCAAAAACCAAAACCGCGAGCCTTCCGGGTCACGCTGCTTGAGGGGATAGCCCAGGATTTGCCGTAATGCCTCAACTCGGTTTTCTTGGGTTCCGGAGATTACGGCTTGTAAATCCACCGCAGACATCAAAAACTGACCCAGGTAAAGAGCTTCCTATTAGGATAACTGATTGCTTGATCTTCAGGCCCCATCAACGACGGCTCGCCACAGCCACATGAAAATCATGGTCAAATCAGGATTCTATACCCTGGCAGATTCAGGGGAAAAATGATCTAGAGTAAAAGTTCAGACATCCCCGTCTTCCCCCATGACGCATCCAGAGCAAATGAGCCTCTTCGACCTGGCCCCCGAACCGCCAGTCCCCGAATCGCTCGTGCCCGAATCTGCCCCCCCTCCGGTAGCGGTGCCCCCCCTACCCAGCACCTTCAACCCTGACCTCATTCCCACCTCAGCAGCGATCGCCATTCCCCCTGGCACCTATCCCGATCTGCCCACACTGACAGCCCACTGCCACCAGTGCCAACGCTGTGACTTAGCCGCCACCCGCACCCACGTCGTCGTCGATCGGGGTCATCCCCAAGCCGACATTATGATCATTGGCGAAGGCCCTGGGCAAAATGAAGACGAAACCGGGTTACCCTTCGTCGGCAAAGCTGGTCAACTGCTCGAGAAAATCCTCGAATCGGTGCAGTTAAACAGTGAACGGGATGTCTATATCTGCAATGTCGTTAAATGCCGTCCCCCCGGCAACCGGGTACCCACGCCAGAAGAGATGGCCGCCTGTCGCCCCTATCTGTTAGAGCAAATCCGACTGGTTGATCCAAAAATTATCTTGCTCACGGGGGCTACGGCAGTGCGCGGGGTCACCGGCAACAAGGAGGGAATTACCAAAATCCGGGGTCGGTGGTTGCACTGGGAAGGCCGCCTGTGTATGCCGATTTTTCACCCAGCCTACCTGCTGCGCAATCCCTCACGCGAAAAGGGCAGTCCCAAATGGCTGATGTGGCAGGATATCCAGACCGTGCGGGCAAAGCTGGATGAACTCCGACAGGATGCCGATTGATTCCCACTGATTCCCATTAATTCATAAACTTTTATAAAGCGTTAGAATTCCAAGGTGAATGGCGAGTCGCATTACGAGTGGATAGTCTATGTTTTTGGATGAACTTTCTCCGGTGGTCAAAGAACTAACCCAGCATCCCGTAGCCTTCCTGGGGGGGCTGTGTTCGGGGCTGTTGCGCATCAATCTGGATGATGATCCCATCAAAAGCTGGCTCGATCAGCAGGCCGGTGAGGCGTCGGGGCAGACCGATGGCAATGGTAAAGCAGATACGAGTCGGGGGCCACAATCGATCACGATCGAATAACTACTTGGGCGGGTTCTCCGGGGGCGGCGCTCCGCGAACGCCCAAGGGGGAGGGCTGAACGGCCTCCGCTGGGACGTCGCGGGCAGTGCGCACCCACTGGGATTGGGGGCGGATAAAAAAGACCAGATACAGCGGGATTTTCCACAGCAGATAGATCGGTATCGCTAGGAGCATCCCCACCGATAAACTCTGACGGGCAAACTTGAGCCAGGCGATCGCGATTGCGATCGTCAACATTCCCCCCGCCACCGCTAAGCCCAGGGCGGGCCAACCGGAAATCCCCAGCCGCCAAGCGCCCACCGCCAGGATAAACGCCCCTAGCCACACGATGACCAACAGGGACAGGGGCGGTACACTCAGGTCTAACGCCAGCGCCAGTAAATCCAGGCGTCTCTGGCGCACCGATTCCCGTAGCAACCGGGGGACCTGCTGCCGGATCGTTTGCAAATGCCCGTGTTCCCAACGGGTTCGTTGGCTGGTCGCGGCCTGTGGCTGCTGCGGCAAGGTACTGGTCACGCTGGCCTGGGGACAGAACTGGGGCGGATACCCCGCGATCGCCAGGTCCACCCCCAACTGCATATCCTCCACCAGATGATCCCCGGCAAAGGGAACGCGCTGCAGGGCTTCCCAGGGAAACCCCATCCCCGTTCCCGTTAAGGGACAGGGCCAGCCCAGGCAATGGCAGCCTAGGGGTCGGACCCAATTTTTCACCGTAAAGGCAAGGGCCGAAATCCCATCCTTTGCACGGGGTTGGGGGGGGGTGGCCATCAAATACTTGGCTTGGGCAGGACAGCCCGTCGCCATCACCTGCTGGGCAATCTGGTGAACCCCATCCGGCGCAATGATACAGTCTGCATCCACAATTATGACCACCGCTGGGGGATCGGCAGACAAAACCTGAAGCCCATGTTGCAGGGCATACCCCTTGCCGCGCCGCTCCCGATCCTGGCGTTCGGTGACGATCGCGCCTGCGGCCTCGGCGATCGCAGCCGTGTCATCTTCGCAATTATCGGCAATCACCACGAGCCGATCCGGCGCCGATAACTGGGGGAGGAGGGCCTGGATCGTGGCGGTAATCCCCTGGCTTTCATTATGGGCCGGAATCAAAATCGCCACAGGGGGGGATGCGACGCATTCACGGGTGGGCAGTGATGGAGGGCTAGGGAGCAGGGCCAGTAAACATTCCCCCAAGAGGACCGTAATGGGAATCAGCAGCACGATCGCCAGGACTCCCAGTAACAGGGCGATCACGATGGGTATCCAGGGCATCATCAATCACTCAGGGGTTCGTTAATCAGGGGTTCGTTAAACGGATCAGGTCATCGCCCAACCACCCCTGGAAAGCTTGCTGTTGGGCGGGGGTGGGGGTATCAACCGGGACAATTTGGTACTGCTTGGGACGGGGTTCAGCTAACGCCGCCGTCGTGGTATAGAGTTCATCCTGTTGAAAGACGCTCAGTTGGATCGCCGTGCCAGGGGCGTAGGGTTTGAGGCGATCGCTCCATTTGTCCGCCGTCACTCGCACCCCATTGAGCGCCAGCAGTTCATCCCCCGGATTCAGGCCCGCCTGCTCTGCCGGGGAACCCGTCTCGACGGTTTGAATGAGGGTTTTACCGCCTTCTGATTTCAGCGTCAGGCCCAGGTAGGGTTCGGCATTCATCTCCACCTGTAGCCGCAGCCCAAAGGGTTGGAGATACTCATCAAAGGGTAATTCCACCGTGCCCTCGATATAGTCTGCAAAAAAGCGATCGAGGGATAGCCCCGCCACCGATTCCATCACTGCTTGTAATTGTTCTGGTGTATACCCCACTTCCGGTTGACCAAACATTTTCCAAAGTTGGCGCATCACATCATCGAGCGATCGCTGATTGTTATGGCGCGATCGAATCAAAAGGTCCAGCAGGAGGGAGACCAATTCCCCCTTCAGGTAATAGGAAATCCGACAATTGGGACTATGCGCATCCGGTCGATAGAGCTTAATCCAGGCATCAAAACTGGCTTCCGTGAGGGACTGCACCTGGCGTCCTGGCGTTTGCTGCAATCGGGTAATGTCTTTGCTGTAGGCCGCTAGACAGGTTTTAGCGTCGTAGAGACCAGCCCGCCTAGGAAGCAGAATGTCGTAGTAGCTAGTTGTCCCCTCCGCAAACCACAGGGAGGGGGTGTAGTTTTCTGCGGTATAGTCAAAGCTTTCTAGCGCTTTGGGGCGAATGCGTTTAACATTCCAGAGATGGAAAAATTCGTGGGCAACCAGTTGCAAGAAACGGTTGTATTCCTCCTGGGGGTGGAAACCAAACCGGGGATAGATTAACGAACAGGCATTTTTATGCTCTAAGCCGCCGTAGCTATTGGCGCAGAGGTGCAGGAGAAACAGGTAACGATCGTAGGGCAACCCGCCAAAGAGATCGGCTTCCACTTCAATAATTTTGGCGATATCGACCTGGATCTGCGCCGCATTGCTGTTACCCGGATGGCCCCAAATCACTAAATCATGGGGTTTATTACCAGCGGTAAAGGTGTAGTGTTGGTGGGTGCCAATTTCAAAGGGGCTATCCACCAGGGTATCGAAATCCGGGGCCATAAATGTGTTGGGCCGATCCGGTGCCGCCGGGAGGGGAGTGGCCACCCGCCAACTGGGATCGGGAGGCACGATCGTCACCGCGATCGGGGAGTGCTCCCAACCGGGGCTATAGAAAAAGAGGGCGGCACCGTTAAAATAGCCGTGGCTGCGATCGAGGTGATTGGTACGCACGCTTAAGTCATTGGCAAAGACCCGATAGCGAACGTCCACGCTGGCCCCCGGTTCAGTCGTCACCCGCCAGTGATTCTTGCTAACCTTGTGCCACGGGAGCGGGGTACCATTCTGGGTGACGGCGGTAAACGCCTGCACATGGCGGGCATATTCCCGGACAAGATAGGAGCCGGGTGTCCACACGGGCATCACCAGATCAAGCGTTGTTTGAGACCAGTGCTCCAGGTGTAACTCAACCTCAAACAGGTGCGTCGTGGGCTGGGGCATCGCCACCTGATAGAACCAAGTCAAGGTTGTAGGGGCTGTCGCTGCGGGAGGGCGGTGGTGGATCGCTTTGGTCACAGTTAGCTGACACCATGCGGAGGAATACCCAGCGATCGTACCAAGTTTATGTCTAGGTTGATGTCTAAGTTGCAGCTCTTCTGGGATTTTGGGGTAAACAGTATCAGGAACTACAAATACAGCCTTTACCTCAATCATAAAGTACAGTTTTGCCGGGGTAGGCTGGGGTTAGCCTGCGGGTGTGGCCCCCACCCTAAGTCCCTCTCCCAGAGCGGGAGAGGGACTTGAAAATACTGAGTCAATTAGGTAAAGGCTGTAAGTGATCGGAAACGCTGAGTTTATGGGGGGGCGCGTAGCGCCCCCCCATAAACTCAGGAGAGCCAAGTTACCGTGATTTCTGGACAGGGTGTTTACTACACGTCACTAGCCCTTCAAAGAACTGTGGTTTAATCGATCAACTAAACCTTGTCGAGTGGTATTTTGGTGAGGGAATCCCATGAATGACGTGACCAAGGCTGATCTGCGCGAGCGCTTGGGCAATATTGATCAGATTCGCGATATCCTCTTTGGCTCATACCTGCGGGATTTTACGAGCCGTTTGGAGCAGTTGGAGTCTACCTTTGCGATGCTCCAGCAGGAAAGCCGCGATCGGGCAGAGGAGGTCAAACAAATTCTGGCCAGCGATCTCCAGGGGGCTGTCGATACCCTGGAAAACAAGCTCAAGTCGTTGATGCTCAAGGAGGAAGAAGCGCGGCTAGCCGTGCGGCAGGAACTGGAGGCCCTCAGCAAACGCCTGACCCTCTCGCTGGAGGAACTCCAAGAGGATCTGGCCGCAGAACTGCAAGACATGATGGAGGAGATTGAAAAGCGCCTAAAAAGCCTTAGCAATAAGGACGAGGAAGAAAAACTGGAAATCCGTCAAACCCTCGATCGCCTGAATAAGCGGGTTAGCAGCCAGATAGAAGCCTTGAATGATTCCCTGAACCAGCAAGTGGGGACACTGCGAGAAGACTTAGGTACCAGTCGCGACAAGTTTCAACAGGATATAGTCGGGTTACGCAGCCAACTGTTTGAGGATCTCGATCGCCGCTTTAATGTCCTCACCGATATCAAGGTATCGCGGGATGATATGGCAGAAATGCTGTTTGAGTTGGGGCTGCGGCTCAAGGGATCAGAATTTGTGCCAGAATTACGCGATGCTGCCGATGCGATTGATGCCGCCAATCTACGTGGCACGATCGCCAGTGGTCCCAGCGAGCCAGAGGATCTGAAGGTAAATACGGAAGGCAGTAGTGAGGTTGAGGAAACGGACGCCACCGATGCAGAAGAGGCCAACCGCATGATTGCCGTCAAAACCCGTACGGGGAAAAAAGACATCAGTCAACCTGCCGCCGCCAGTAGTGCTGCCCGCATCACGCCACGCCGCCGTTTGCGGGGACGCTAACTCGGACATTCCTCCCTCGCTGGCTTTGCCAAGACCGATGGCCAGCAAGACAAATGGCAAAAATCCGTAATAATGGAGTCGGTGCTTACAGGGTTACCCCAGTGCTGAGAGAGTGTGGCATCCCTGGAGAGGACTGCATTCCCAGCCGCCACCCCGTCAGTGGCCCTGTATCTGGTGTGAGGCCATTACGGCAAAGAGGAGACTATGGACGATTTACCGCAATTGAATGGACTAGCTACGGTTGTCCTGTTAGTCAACGGTCAACCGGTTACGATCGCCGTCAATGGTAACGAGGCTCCAATTACCGCTGGTAACTACGTGGATCTGGTGGAGCGCAGGGTCTACGACGGGGTCATGTTCCATCGGGTTGTGCGCGAACCGACCCCCTTTGTGGTCCAGGGCGGTGATCCCCGCAGCCAGGATCCCAGCATTCCCGCTAACCAGTTGGGAACGGGTGGATTTGTTGATCCGGCAACGGGGCAGCGCCGCAATATTCCGTTGGAAATTAAACCGGTCGGGGCCGCTGAGCCGATTTATGGCCAAACCTTTGCCACCGCAGGCATTACCGCCCCGCCGGTGCTGCCCCACACCCAGGGGGCCGTGGCGATGGCCCGCGCCGCACTGCCGAATTCTGGGTCCTCCCAGTTTTACTTTGCCCTGCAAGACTTACCCAATCTGGATGGCAGCTATGCGGTCTTTGGCTATGTTACGTCGGGGTTTGAGGTGGTCGATCGCGTCCAACAGGGCGATCGCATTCAGGTAGCACGGGTCACCGATGGGATTATCCCCGGTCGTGAGTCGGTCCTCCTGGATGGGGGACGGCTCAATGCCTTTACCAATGCCATGAACCGCATGTCAGTGCTGGGTGGCGGCCCCGCCTTCACCCAGGGCAATGATATCCTGACGCTGACGCCAGCGAGTGATGCCGATCGTCGCGGGGCACGGGCGCTCAACGGCAATGATCAGGTCACCGGGTCCACGGGCAGTGATGTGGTCCAGGGGAACCAGGGGAACGATACGCTCACGGGCCTCGGTGGCGATGACTTCCTGCGCGGGGGCAAGGGCAACGACCTGTTGCTGGGCAGTGAGGGGAACGATACGCTCATCGGCGATCGCGGCACGGATACCCTCACGGGTGGCCCAGGGAATGACACGTTTATTTTTCGGGTGGAAACGACCAATGGACCGGACCTGACCCTCGCCGATCGCGTAACCGACTTTAGTAGTGGCGACCGGATCGCGATCGCCGGGGACTTGGGACTCAGTGACCTGCGCTTCCGGCAAGTCGGCAGTGATGCGGTGATTTCCCTCAATACGGGTGATGTCTTAGGGGTGATTCTGGGGAGTAGCGCCACGGCGGTGCAGGCGGCAACGTCGATCATTCCACTCAGTGATTCTATCCTCGCTATTGGCTAGATCCGGTACGGGGGTGGGTAGGCAGCACCTTACCTGCCCCTAGCCCCCCGTGAGCCGCAGTTCCCTTCTGGAACGCAGACGAGTGCAGATGCGCCGTGCCCCCCAAGGAAGCGCCCCTGCGCGTTCAGCCCGCCGCCTGAGCGATCGCATAGGCGAGGACACTTACCAGGACACTTATGGCCAATTCAAATAAGAACGATACAGTTTTTCACCCCCCTCTCCCGCTCTGGGAGAGGGGCTGGGGGTGAGGGGGCTGTTTCAGCCTAAATTGCAATGACTATATATATGCAATGACTATATATAAACGTGATATAAACGTGCTGCTTAAACGTGCTGGGGTTCCCGGTTCCGGTTGGGTTGGAGCAAGGCTTGAAACTCCGTGGTCGCCCGCACAACGGCGAAGTCGGAATCGGCCTTAACAAGGCTCTGGTAGAAGGGGTTGAGTTGAATAGCCCGTTGGAGATTGGCGATCGCCGCCGTCATATCCCCCTGCACGGCGTAGCAATAGGCCCGATTGTAATAACCATTGGCATAGTCTGGCCGCAGATCCAACGCCCGATCGAGACTGGCGATCGCTTCCTGGTGGGAGCCTAACTTGGCCAGGGTATAGCCGCGATTGTCCCAGGCATAGTAGTAATTGGCATTCAGTTGGATCGCGTGATCATAGGCAGCGATCGCCTCTTCATAACGGTGCAACCGTTCCAGGACATTCCCCCGATTATTCCAAGCTTCGGGAAAGTCGGGTTGACGCTGGATCGCCCAGTCGTAGGCCACTAAGGCTTCCTCATATCGATGCAACTCAAACAGCGCATGACCTTGCCGATACCAGGGTTCCGGATCATCCGGGTTGATCTGACTGGCCTGTTCATAGCAGGAGAGGGCCGCTTGATACTGCCGCAGTTGCATCAGCACATGGCCGCGATTTACCCAGGCCGGCGCATGGCGCGGTTGACGCTCCACAGCCTGGGTGTAGGCAGCCAAGGCCGCTTCGTACTGTTCCAGTTGCACCAGCAAGTTGGCCTGGTTAAACCGTAAATCAACATCCTGGGGCTTCAGATCAACGGCCCGATCGAGGCAACCTAGGGCCTCTGGGTACCGCCCCACCTTGGCCAGGATACTACCGCGATTTTGCCACGCATCCCCATAGTTGGGGTTAATCTCCGTGGCCCGTGCATAGGCCGAAATCGCGGCTTCATAGCGTTGCAATTGCACTAGGGCATTGCCTCGGTTGTGCCAGACCTCAGCGTAATTGGGGCGATATTTAATCGCTTGATCGTAGCAGCGCAGGGCCGCTTCAAGCTGCTTCTGGCTGAGGAGGACACTGCCCCAATTGAACCAGGCTTCGGCATAGTCCGGAGCTAGACGGGTAGCCTGCTGATAAGCCACGATCGCCTCGTCAAAGCGTTTTAACTTCGCCAAACTGGTCCCGCGATTGTGCCAAGCTTCGGCTTGATTAGGTTGCAGTTCAATAATCTGGTCATAGCAGGCAATAGCTTCGGCATAGCGACCGGCCTGGAAGTGCGCATTGCCCTGATCCATCAGATACAGGCTACGGGCCTGGACGCCCTCCGTGAAGGTTTCGTCGGTCGCCTCCAGGCTGTCGGTGGTGGCGGCGGCGACAAAGTTGGCGGCTCCAGGGGAAGCGGCGATCGCGGCCAGGGTTTCCTGGGTTTGCACCTGAATCTCCGGGGGCTTTGTGGGCGAGAGGATGGGGTCTGCCAGCAAGGTGGGCAGCACCTTGGCTAAGTCCTGGCGAATTTGCTGATTCTCGCGCCGGATTTCCTCCACCAGCTTTTGCAACTGCCCTTCCGCCCGCGATCGCACTTGTTCGACCTTAAATTCGGCAATTTGGGTTTGCTTGCTCAGATCATTGAGCACTCCCTGACCATCGGCGATCGCCAATTGCAGGGTTGCAATCGCATCCTGGCTGAGACTGGCAATGGCCTGCTGGGCGCTGGTGGTTTTCTCGCCCAACTGGCGTAGCAACTTCCACGCCCCCCAAGCCGCCGCCGAGGGAGCCAGAGCCAACAAGACGAGGAGGGCGGTCTGCACCGGTAGCATATGGCTAAAGGCGCGATCGACCTCGGCCTGAATGCGATCGCGCAGAAACCCACTGGCCACAATGCGATCGTCCACGAGATCCATCAATTGGCGTTCATCGAGGGCTAGCCGGGTGGGGGGCTGCATCGGGACAGGTAGGAGTTCTGGATTATCCGTCCCGGTAGGGTTAGTTCCACCGGGGGGCGTGCCATCAGAGTTCAAAGCATCAGGGTTCAAAGCATCAGAATTCGAAGCATCGGGCGGCAATGTATCCAGATGCTCCCCATTGGCCTCTAGCCCATTAGGAGCCTCCTCATTGAGGCTAGCTGTCTGGGGATTGGCCGCGACAGGTAAGGCCATAACCAACAGAACCGCGATCGGCACCCAGAGCCACATGAGTTCTATCAGTGCTGGTCTTGGGGGCGTGGTACTCGATCGCGTGCCAATGCGCCTGTGGCTAGTGGGCGATGGCCCGAATCCCTGTCCGAGTAACCGATGCAGAGAACGCTTCATAGGGGTTAGTAGTGTTGATGTGAGAAGGATGTGAGAGAGAAGACAGCATTACGGTCAAGCCAGAAACCGGAGTGGCCGAATGCATCAGGAGGGGCAAACGAACTGCTAAGATGCGTCTGAGCGTTAGAACCCCGATTGTCGGGACCGAAACTAACAGCGATCTTCCGGTTCGTCAAGAGTAGACCGGCAACCGGGTAAACTCTGGCAGCCGCCTCCCGTGCAAGAGTCTGTTAGAATCCCAATCGCAGGACTGAAATGAGGAGAATCCATGCCTGTAACCCCTGATTTGCCTATGGCATCGCGCCGCCATCCTGCTTTGATTCCGGTTATCCTGGCGGGGGGCAAGGGGGAACGGTTCTGGCCGCTCAGTCGTCGTCAGTCTCCTAAACAATTCCTCAGCCTGGATGGCAGTGGTCGCAGTCTGTTGCAAAACACCGCCGATCGCCTGCTCCCGGTCAGTGGTGGTTGGGAGGCACTGTGGGTTGTCACGGCAGACCCGATCGCCGCCGGGGTGCGATCGCAACTCCCAGACCTGCTGTCGGCCCACCTGCTGGCAGAACCCGAAGGCCGCGATACGGCACCGGCGGTGGCCTGGACTACCCTCGAAATTGTCCGTCAAGTGGGGGAAACAGCGATCGTGGGTTGCTTCCCGGCTGATCATTGGATTGGGGATGAGGCGGCCTTTCAACGGACCTTAGCCGCGGCGATCGCTCTGGCCCAAGCGGCAGCGGTAATCGTCACCCTGGGGATTCCGGCCACCCACCCGGCCACGGGCTACGGTTATATCGAGCAGGGGGATTGCCTGGGGACTTACCAGGGGTTGCCCGCCTATCGCGTCCAACGGTTTACGGAAAAACCGGATGCAGCCAAAGCCGCCACCTTCCTCGCCAGCCGTCAACGCCTCGCCGATGGTTCCGAGACCTGTCCCTACACCTGGAACAGTGGGATGTTTATCTTCCCGGCAGGGGTGATGCTGGCCGAGTTTCGTCGCCATGCACCGGATCTCCTCGCAGCCCTGGAACGGGAGGGCATAGATGCCTATCCCAACCTGCCCAAAATTAGCCTGGACTATGCCGTGATGGAGCATACTGATCGCGCCTGCGTGCTCCCTGCTGCCTTTGACTGGGATGATCTAGGCGACTGGAATGCCCTCGCCCGTCTGCCGACCAATCCCCGCGATCGTCGGGAGAATATCACCCTCGCGAACCATGTCGGGTTGGATGCCCACCGCAATATCGTGTTTGCTCAGGATGCCCAGGAGATGATTGCCACCATTGGTGTCGATGATCTGGTGATTGTTCGGGTAGATAAGATAACCCTGGTGGTCCATAAGGACCGGACTCAAGAGATTAAAACCTTGCTCCAACAGATGGGCGATCGCCCCGAATATCAGGATCTGCTTTGAAGGAACGCAAACGTTGAGTTGATGCTGGGGGTGCATAGTGTCCTCAGCATCAACTCAGAAGAACCTAGATTTTGGAGTTGGGGGGGGCTGGCTAGGGGCTGGGGCTGTTCCGCCGGGCGGGTTGGGCGGCTTGACGCCGGAATTCAGC
>CAZHXN010000045.1:11745-34049 GCA_964536415.1 uncultured bacterium | reverse complement strand
GGTTGAAGTCCCGCCGCACTGAACTGCCCGTGCATCCACCTGATCGCTAATCGCCCAGTTCAGTAACACACCGGGACGCGGTTGAAGTCCCGCCGCACTGAGGGCCGGATTGGTCTGAAACACCGGGTTCATAAAGTGGATGGCCACATCCTTCGCAAAACTGTTGCGATCGAAATAGGCGGTCAAATCCATCTGGCCAACAACTAGCCGCAGCGTGGGTAACTGGGGCAGCGATGCCACGGCATAAAGCTCGTTAAGGTTGGCGGTGACCTCCTGGCTAGCGGTAAAGGCATTCCCCGTCACCAGTTCCAGGGTTGTCCCTACCATTAGATTCGGAGATAGGACATAACTCCCCAGTAAGCGGGCCCGCGCTGAGGCGCGATCGTCAACAAACACATAGACACCTTCGATTTGGGCATTCAGTGGGTTCCACGATCGCGGGACTGGGGCCGTCTCTGGGGGCTGGGCAGCGGGGGCCAGGGGATCGGTGTCAGGGTCAACCGCCAACAGACCGAGGTCGGACTGAGCCAGGGCCGCCAACCAGAGATCAGGCTGAGCAGTCGCTAACCGGGAACGTAACGAGCCGTTGGTGGCCGAACGGGTTACTATCGGGGGCAAAGGCGGGGAAGCTTGAACCGCTGGCGTTGGGCCAGTCATTGGGCTAGGGGAGGCAATTCTCCCCTGGGAACGCTGTGCAAAGGCGGAAGGCGAGGGACGGCTGGTTACCGCAGACGGAACCGCTAGAGAAGAGACAGTGGGTAGAGACGGCAAGGCACCCTCGGCATTTCCGCTAGTGGCCAGATCAGGGTTAGGCAGGGAAGCTGTGATCGGTAAGGTCAGCGGTGCCGGAGCGACGGGTTTACCCAATGGGCCAGGGATCTCAGCGCCAGTCGGCAGAGGATGAATGCGCTGGATAAAGGGGGGCAGAGGCATCCAGGTTCCAACCGAACTTCCGCTCTCCGGGGGAAAGTCCTTGCCAGATTGTAAAAACGAACGTACCTGCTCCGGGGTCAGTACCTCTGGCTGAGGGGAAGATCCCTTAGCCCCAACCCGGCCCGGGGCCACAACCTGTCCGGTGGTTTGTCCCAGTGTTGACGATCGCGCTGTCCCTTGTCCTAACGTCGGTGATCGCGCATTACCTATGTTTATTCCTGCTATATCTGTACCTGTATCATCGCCTGTATCGGGAGCAGAAATCGCCAGCCTGACAAAGGTTGGCAGGGGCGCGATCGCCGATTGCACCGGCTCTACAACGGTCTTTGCTTCTGCTAACGCCGAACGCGATCCAAGCGATACAGCCATCACCCCCACAGAATAGAAGGTAAGGGGAAGCCAGGGTTTATAAACAATTAAGCGGCGGGGGAAAGGTGCCATAGGCAGTCCAGAGCGGGGCAAAGTGTAAGCTAACAGCCCCCAAGAAGGAGGGTGAGTTACCCTATCCATCTTAAGTGGGTAAACTTCCTACCGTTATGACTGTCATTTTGATGGATCAATCTCGCTCTGGCTACCGTTATGCAATGGAAACGTCGCGGAACCATAGCCAAGCGCCCTGATACACCCGCCTACCCCTCAAATAGCCCCGTCCAGTGGGGAACGCGAAAGGGTTCCAGTCTGCCTAAAGCCAACCTTCAAATACGGGATCGTTCGGGTCGATCGTTTGATTGCAGATAATACCCAATGACCAACGATAAGGCTGACCCGGTTTTAAAGTGACAGCCGTCTCTGGTAAAGGTAACTGAGTCACACTGGTGGCTCGCGTGGTGGGTGCTAAGGGGAATTGGGTATGGTAGAGATAGTTACCCTGCGCATCCTCAAGCTTTAGCATTGCCTGTTGGGCCGACGTTGCGGGGACTTGCACTAATGGGACTTGCACTAATAAAGTTTGGGGGTCTGAACCGGCCAGCGCAATCCGGACAGGTAGAGAGTCCGGAGTTGAAGCAGAAGCCACCTCAGGGGGATGGCACAGGGACACCGCCCGCCGACCACCGCTGGAATTGGAACTTGGAGCCTTCCTCGGCGGGAACTTGGAGGCGAATACAGGGGAAATGCTACTCAAAAACATCCCTGCCATCACCAGATAGATGAGGGGAACTGTCTTGAACACTACATTCGCTTTTACCTGACGCATTCACCCTGATCCTCCCAACTTGAGGAACACTACACTAGCGCCAATCACCGACGAGAATAAAGGGTGCCCAGTAATATGGATGCTGATAGACATCGCTGTATAACAAACTTAGCTGTGCTTGACGGAGGGTACTGGCCCTACCCAGTCGCTGCTGCATTAAGCCTCGGTAAAAGCACGCCATAAGGTCGGCTGTCGAATGATCACTCACCGCCCAAAGTGTTGCGACAACACTCCGAACGCCTGATCGTATCGCCAAGCCCGCTAGTCCTAATGTAGCCCACTGCGCTCCTGATGCCGTTTGACAGGCGCTGAGTATTAGTAATTCAATTGTAGTAGATCTACGGACATTTGCATTAAGAAGTTTGCTAAAGTTAGCAGCCCCCAGTTTACCCTCCCAGGTCAGGATAAACGTGGCTTCAGGGCTAGAACCTGCCTGGGCATGACTGGCAATATGGACAATAGGGGCCGGCCAATCCTGAAGTGCTGCTGCCAGGGCAATTTCCGTGAATTCCGCATTGACAAGGGTGTGGGCAGGTAAGACAGCCGTAATGGCGGCTAGCTCAGCCTCGACGGCGGGCAGGGCTGGAAACCCCTGGCGAGCTTCCGATAATCCCGCCGCTAACAGGGTCAGGGACACGAGGTTGGCAAAGGGGGTCGCAGGCAAGAGATCAAGGCCGGGGGCCAGGGCAATGCCGTAGCGCTCAATCAGGTAGTGATGCCCATCGTGGAGGGCAGCCATTGGTAGATCACGCAGGGGACTATCCAGGGTAAAAACCAGGGTCTGGATGCGTGCCCGATCGAGGGCAGGTTCCAGGGGACGTAGCAGCCAGTCATAGATCTGTTGACTGACTTGGAGACGTAGGGCATCAGGATAGACCGGATGCAGGGATTGGCGGAACTGACGCAGGGTGGCCACCACTTCGGCCTGGGGTTGCGCGATCGCATGATAGGCCAGGGGCCGATCCGGGATGGCAGCGATTACGGCCAACCGATCGGGTAAGACGATCGGGTAGATAATGGCCGCCGTTGGATCAAGCGCAGTGACTGCTAGGGGGCGGCTAGCAGAGGTATCTCCTGGAACTTGGGCATCCAGGGCGGTTTGCTGCAAGTCGGCGAGTTTCGTGATCGCCTGTCTGAGATGTGCTTGACTCGGTGTTTTAGCCTGGAGTAAGGCCGCGATCGCCTGACGAATGGGGATTTCCCACGCGGGGAAAGGGACAGGCAGCAGCGGGGGGGAGGGATTGCTAGCAAGAGTCTGGCCGGATAACACGCCCAAGCTAAGACCCAGCAAGCTAAGACCCAGGATGAGCCAAGCCACCAGCAGTTGTGCCGTTAATAGTTGTGTGGTTAATGGTCGCCGCACGGTTGGCCTCACGGTTGATCGTTGCCGACCTAACGCTCCCATATCCCTAACGCTCCCATATATCCCATATAATTTGATGCGCCTCTATTGAGCATGTTGCGCATATTGATGAGCCTAGGGTAAGGACAACGGCTGCGGCCACAATGCCATCCGTCGCTTTACCCGCTGGGGGCCTACGCTTGGGGGATGGGGGCGGTTCCCAAAATGATGCCGGTCCGCGCGGGGAGGGTCAGGGTCAGGTGCGAACCCTGCTGATCGCAGTGTCCTGGGGTATGGGAATGGGTACTGAACAACATCGTCAGCGATCGCACGGCTAGGGAAGGCTCCAACAAAACCTGACATTGAGCCACATCGGTCCCTGCATTGACGGCAATCAACATGTAATCATCCCCTAGGCAACGGCTAAAGGCATAGACGAGGCCCGCTGTAGCCATGATCGTATAGGTACCTCGACGAAGGGCCAGGTGGGCATGACGCAGGGCAATCAGATCACGGTGCAGGGTGAGCAGATCCTGATTCCAGTGTGACTCGTGGGGAAAACCGCGCCGACAATCGGGGTCAAGGGCACCGGGTAAACCAACCTCATCGCCATAGTACACGCTGGGGGCACCGGGGAAAGTAAACAACAATAGGGTCGCCAGTTCGACACTGGCCCGATCGCCCCCGGCGATCGTCAACAATCGGGCGGTGTCATGGCTGGCCAGCAGGTTCAACTGGGTTAGCTGGATCTCCCAGGGATACAGGTCTAACAAGGCCCGTATTTTCTCGCCATAGCCCACCGCATCCAGGGCCGGATAGGGTTCATAGGACCGATCCTCTACGTGGTGACGAATGACCCGATCGCCCGCCGTAAAGGCGATCGTTGGTGCAGTAAATAGATAATTCATGACCCCATCAAACTGGGTACCGTCTAACCACTCCCGTGCATCTCCCCAGACCTCACCGACAATATAGGCATCCGGATTAATCGCCTTGACCCGATCGCGAAATTCTTGCCAAAAACCTGGCACCTGAATGCAGAAAGGCACATCCAGCCGCCAACCATCAATGCCCTCGCGAATCCAGTATTCAGCAATTCGCATAATGTATTCGCGCACGTCAGGATTAGCATGATTGAACTCTGGCAAGGCACGATTTCCCACCCAACTCTGGTAATTAGCCGGTTGAGAACCGTCATAGGCAAAAAGCGGCCAACCCTCAATCTTGAACCAATCAACCCAAGGAGAATAGGGACCATTTTCCAAAATATCATTGAAGAAAAAAAATCCCCGACTGGCGTGATTAAACACCCCATCCAAAACAACCTTGAGACCGCGATCGTGGGCCGCCGTTAACAAGGCCCGAAAGGCATCATTCCCCCCCAATAAGGGATCAACCTGGTAGTAGTCGTGGGTGTGGTAACGATGGTTACAGGCAGATTGGAAAATTGGGGTGAAGTAGATCGCCGTCACCCCCAAGGACTGGAGATAGTCGAGCTTCTCAATCACCCCCCAGAGATTCCCCCCCTTATAACCCTGAAAGGTGGGGGGCGCGTCCCAGGGTTCCAGGGTTAGGTGGCGGGCAATCGCGATCGGGGTCTGCTGACCAATGGCAAAGCGATCAGGAAAAATCTGATAGAAAACCGCGTCCTTCACCCACTCTGGCGTCTGAATCTGCGTCGGCATCCCGGCTAGCCCTCCTCGAATGATCCCTTAGATCGCAAAGAAATATTACAAAATTGCCGTCATGCTGGCAAGACGGCTTGACATTTCTGGCTAGGACGACTACTTTGCATACATGCCTCGCAAAGATGGCTTAGGAAAATATGCAGGATAAGCACCAGGATAAGCAAAAAGTTACGTTGTACTTCTCCCCAGAGTTGCACCAGCAGCTAAAAATTCGGGCTGCTGTCGATGGAGAACCGATGTCGTCGATCGCAGAGCGGGCCATTGCCTTCTTCTTGCAATACTCAGACACCATCGAAGCCACGGAAGCAATTCAGGGTGAAGTTCATCGTATCTTGGAGTGTCCTGAATGTGCTGCCAGTTTAGTTTTCCGCGAGTCAAAACTAGCGGTGATTGACTCCCAACCCACTTTTTTGGGGGATGAGGAGCTCGCATCGGAGGCTGTGCGCCACCCAACGGTGGAGTCAGGGCCAGATTCGCAACCTGAACACAGTCTGGTGCCTTGCTAGGGATCATTAGCAGTATCGGCTAACTGCCTCTCTAGTTCCGGAATCAGTACCCTCCCTTAACCTTGAAACTATAGCTATAGCCAATAAGTATAGCTGTAGCCAATAAGGAGGCTTATTCTCAACCATTGGTTGGGAATAGGGTGGTTAGGAATAGGAATTTGACCAAACTCTTGCCATTGTTCCTTCCTAATGGTCTTGCCTGCTTCAGGCATGTATGGTCGGATTTTTAGTCTCCTGAAATTTCCCTGAGATTTCAATTTCTTCAGTCTATCTGTTGTATTTGTCGCTGTTGGGGCTATCTGTTGTCTAGTTGAACCTTAGTCTTGAAGCTTGTTGTTCTGTAATGCCATCTGCTTTGTAAAGTTGCTTTTGTTAAGTACCGCAAGCGTGGTTACTGTCAGAACCAACTCAGATTAATTTAATTGCCACTGATTCTTAATTGTTAATTGATTGTTAATTGCCACTGATTCAGAGTTAATTGCCCGATCTGTGGTGGTAACTCTTAACTATTATTTCATTGGCTCATTCATTGGTTCTTGTGTTCTCGTGAGTTTCTGCTATTGGTAGTGCCGCGAGGGCCTGTCGTCTCCTCCTACACCCAGGTCGATATCCATGTACGAAGAGCTAAACATACTCATTCAAGCTCAGTACCCCTTGGTCTACCTCATTACCTCGGAAGAGGAACGGGCGGAGCAGGCGATCGCGAGTCTGGTGCAACAAAAGCCACCCCGGCGCTTGTATATCTGGACGGTGACTCACGGTATTGTTGAATACGGTCAACCTCGCCATACCACGCAGCATAATACGGTATCCCCAGAGGCGGCGATCGAGTGGGTGATTCGGCAGCGGGAGCCGAGTATTTTCATCTTCAAAGATTTACATCCTTTCATTGATTCGCCCCCCGTCACGCGCTGGTTGCGGGATGCCGTGGCAAACTTCAAGGGAAGTCAGAAAACCATGATTCTGATGTCGCCTTTGCAAGTTGTGCCGACGGAACTGGAAAAGGAGGTCGTGGTTCTCGACTATCCCGTGCCTGATCTCACGGAACTCAACAAAGTGCTTTCCCGTCAATTGGAGCAAACACGAACCAAGCGCATTAGCACTGAAGGTCGTGAAAAGCTGCTCAAGGCTGCATTAGGGTTAACTGAGGATGAAGCTGAAAAAGTCTTTCGTAAGGCCCACGTTACCCGTGGTCGCCTGACCGAAGCTGAGGTGGATATCGTCCTCTCGGAAAAGCAACAAATTACTCGTCGCAATGGCATTTTAGAGTTCATTGAAGAGGCGGAAACCCTCGATAACGTTGGGGGATCGGATGCCCTGAAGACTTGGCTCCGGCAACGGGCCAATGCGTTTACGGAACGGGCGCGGGAATATGGCTTACCCCAACCTAAGGGGGTCTTGCTACTCGGTGTTCCCGGCTGTGGGAAATCGTTGATTGCCAAGGCCACGTCGCGCCTGTGGGGGCTGCCCCTGCTCCGTCTCGATATGGGCCGGGTGTATGATGGCTCAATGGTGGGGCGATCGGAGGCCAACCTGCGGGGTGCCCTACGCACGGCGGAAGCCCTCTCGCCAACGATTCTCTTTATTGATGAACTGGATAAAGCCTTTGCCGGTGGTGCCGGTTCAGCCGACTCCGATGGCGGCACATCCAGCCGGATCTTTGGGTCCTTCCTCACCTGGATGCAGGAAAAAACCTCGCCCGTGTTCGTAATGGCAACGGCCAATCGGGTCGAACGGCTACCGGGTGAATTTCTGCGCAAGGGCCGCTTTGACGAAATTTTCTTTGTGGATTTGCCCAATAATGAAGAGCGGCAAGACATCTTCCGCATTCACTTGGCCAAACGCCGTCGCGATATTACTCGCTTCGATCTAGAGCAACTGGCGACGGTCTCAGATGGTCTCTCCGGGGCGGAAATTGAACAGGCGATCGTGGCCGCGATGTACGAAGCGTTTGCGGACGATCGTGAATTCACCCAACTGGATATTATTGCAGCGATTAAGGCCACTTGGCCGCTCTCCCGCACCATGAGCGAACAAGTCTCGGCCCTGCGCGACTGGGCACGGCAACGCACCCGCCCAGCGGCCATCTCCGACGCGGAATACCAGCGGTTGGAGTTTTAACAGGCTTTCTCTCCTGCCCCCAACGGGAGAGCAAAGGTCAGCCAAGTAACCCAGGTCACCTCGGTAAACTAGCTGGCAGTCACAACCAAAAGAACTATCCCTACCATTGGCAGTGGGTAGTGTAACTCAACTCTAAACTCGTCGTTCTCTCTAACGTCCTTACAGGAGGAAATTCCAATGTCTCATTTCAGCACACTGCGCACCAAGATCACCGATGTTGAAATCCTGAAAGATTCGCTCCGGAGTCTTGGGATCTCTGTGAAGACCAACGCAGACGTGCGGGGGTATAACGGCCAACGGGTTCGTGCCGACCTCGTGGCTGTCCTCGAAGGTGAATATGATTTAGGTTGGACCCGCAACACGGAAGGAACCTACGATCTGATTGCTGACCTCTGGGGTGTTGCCAAGAAGCACAACCAGACTGAGCTGATCAATGCGATTAACCAGAAGTATGCCGTGAATAAGACTTTGGCTGAAGTCAAGCGCCCTGGCTTGCAAAACGCCAACGTCAAGCTCGTGCTGCAAAAATAAGCTCTCAGCGCGTTCCCAAGTCAGCGGGTTAGCCAATCTGGGGTTAACCCGTTTTTTCGTTTCTGAAAAGGCGGCACGATGATGCTGGATAATCTTGCCTTAGTGAGGGGCAGGCAATTGGCTCAAGCCAATTGTTCATCAGGGGCTTCTGTCCTTCAGAGACTTGGGAAATGCTGTAATCCCATTGCTTAGACAACGAGCGAAAGGATATTACGGTAACCAGCGGGGGTTAAAGCCGACGATCGGTAAGACTTCCGGTTTGAGTTGGGAGGCCGGGTCTCTGGTGGCCAGGATTGCGGGATCGAGGGGCAAGAACCACAGACGACTATCGGCGATCGGACGCCCATCCCGACCTCTGGGGGCTTCCGCCAGCTTGGCATCGGGGGTATCCACGGCAAGGGGTTGATCAAACAGGATTGCCAACCCATCGGGGGCTAGGTTCATCTGGATACCCTGTTGTTCCGGGAGCAAAACCAGGGGAACCAGTTCCTCTGTTTGCAGGTCGATCGCGGCCAAAAACGGCTGTTCCCGGTAGCCCTCTCCCTCCACCACTTCAGCCAGGAGGCAATATAGCCAGCGTTGGGCTGGGTCAAACTGGGCCGCTTGGATCGAACCTTTGAAACGCAGCAATTCTTTTTGATCGCCCCGGTTGTTGATGAGATAGAGTGATCGCGTGAAGTCGGTATTGAACTTGAGCATGGCAGCGGTCGTGCCATCCCGCGTAAAGCTGAGGGCCTGACTGAACTTGGGGAGAAATTCCAGTAACTTTTCCTGCCTCCCCGTTGAACCCGGTTGGGTCTCCGCCTGGAGGGGCAGGAGGGCAATACCCTGGCCCTGGGCAATAGCGATCGCCTGACTGTCGGGAGTAATTAAGAAGTCACCCCCCGGTTCACTGTCCAAACGTTGGGGATCTTGGCCCGGTCGCACAACCCAAAGTCCAAAGTCCCCTGGATTCTCCTTATTTACCCGACGCACGACGATCGCGCTGCCATCCCTGGCCAGACCAAACTGGAGATTTTGAAACCCCTGGCTATCCAGAACGGGATCGATCACACCAGGGGCAGGGGGGGCTGAGCGCCGTCGGTTGGCCGATTCCGGGATAATGCCCGTGGTGACGGTATACAGCCGTTGATCCAGACTGCCCTGGCGGAGGGCAGTGCGTTCGATCGCGCTAAAGAGCAGCCGATCGCCCTGGGGGTAGGGTTGAAAGTCCAGCACAACCCAATCCGCAGGGGTTAAAATTTTGGACTGCTGTTGGGTGAGGTTCTTGAGGACCAGGCGTCCGGCTTCTTCCCCCGTCACCCCGATATAGGCAAAGGCGCGATCGCGGGTCCTGAACTGTCCAACAAAGGGTTGCATCGGGGGCGAATCAACAGCAACAGCAGTTCCGATCTGCTCCCTGGCATTGGCTAACTTAACCTGGAACGCTGTACCATAGGGAGCCGGAAAGGCCAGGGTATAGGCAAATCGCCGTCCGGCCCAACTGGTCTTCCCTGGCAACGGTGGCTCGATAACCAGGTTCTCCTCCACACTTTTCATGTCCATCGGACGACTAAAGGTCAGGATAAAAGCCGTATCATCCACCCCAATTTGCTGATCTTGCCAGGAAAACTCGCGCACCTTGGGAGCTACCTGTTCCCCTTGCCACAGCAACAAAGCAATCAGGCAACTGAGGACCAGCATCAGGCTGATGGCCACGCGATCGAGGGGCTGCCAGGTAAATTTCTCAGACATGTTCAAACAGATGCAGACATCAAGCCAAGGGCCTAGTTCACGCCCAGCAGTTCAACATCAAAAACGAGCGTGGCATCCGGCGGGATCACGCCCCCAGCCCCACGGGAACCATAGCCCAACTCTGAGGGGATGATTAGCTTACGGCGACCCCCCACTTTCATGCTGGCCACCCCTTCATCCCAGCCCTTAATTACCTGACCCACGCCAATCTTAAATTGGAAGGGACGGCCCCGATCGCGGGAACTATCAAACTGCTTGCCATCGGTGAGGGTACCGGTGTAGTGCACGGTGACCCGATCACCCGGTTGCGGGCTAGGGCCATTACCCACCTGTAGATCTTCGTACTGGAGGCCAGAGGGCAGGGTTACGAGCAGATTCGCATCAGTCACGGGTTCATCTCCGGAAGGGTTGACAGGTTCAGAGGGGTTGACAGCCGTGGCCTCCTTGGGGGCTTGCGCGATCATCAACGGTTCTTCAACAGCAGTATCTAGTGTCGCTGGGGTACTCATCGTCGCGGTTGGCAAGGGGAAGTTCGGATCTGGATCGGCCATCGCCGGACGCCGATCGCCCACCAGTTGAGCGGTAATAAGCACCACACAACAGATCACCATCACGCCAATACTGATTAAAATTTCGCGCACAATGTTATCTCCTTTGACATGTTTATTATCCAACTAGGGAACCCGACGGGATGACGGCCAAGCGGGCTACTTCCACAAGCGGTTCTCCAGGTCACGCACCTGACGTTCCAAGCGATCGATCCGTCCCCGCAACTCGTTGACTTCCGGCTGATTGGCCACCCCAATATCTTGGAGCGTATTTTTTAATAACCGTTGCATTTGGCCTTCCAGATTCCCCTGCTCCGACTTAAATTGGTTCATAAAGTCATCGACAAAGGTCTTGGCTTGCTCTGGATCAAGCTGTCCCGTTTTAACCCATTCGTCACTCACCTCACGAATTTTCTCCGCCACCAGTGAGGTGGTACCAATCCCAATCATCAGCAGTTGTTTGAGTAGATTGTTGCTGTCCATACGCAGTTCCTAGGGGCCAATGGGCAAAGGAAGTGAGCGATCGCCTCCCCACCCGCCCGTATTCGTGGGGTAAAGGTCCTGTTCCATTGTGGGCTATCTTGGAGAAGTTGTGGCAGTTTCCCGGCGTCGGATTACCGTATCCCTTGCCAACACCAGGCTGGGTCGCTGGACCAGTTGGCACTTGGGCACGAATGCTGTCAACTGTTACCCAGATGGATTAGCCACACAGCCAGGGTGTAGCTGTTATGATTGCCATAATTGTCTCAATGCTGCATACCGCCCAACGCGATCGCCGCCAGGAGAGGTTCTCGTGACGGGCAATCGTTGAGCCAGCGATCAACCGCAGCAATTTTTGTACGAATTTTTGTACGTTGGTGTCTGGGGCTGTAGCTCAGTTGGATAGAGCGAGCGCCTCCTAAGCGCTAGGCCGTGAGTTCAAGTCTCACCAGTCCCGTAGCTAAAAAGCTTATACCGTAAGAGTCTCAAGGATCGCACCGGATCACGGGGGATGCTGCAATTTCCGGCAGATCAGCCTGATTTAACAGGGCTGTCCAACCGGCTAAAACCGACGGGTTGCGTGGTTCTGGACAACTGGCAGTAAGCAACGTCTCAAAGGCGTCTACCCAGCGTCCTGCCTGGGCTGCCTGCTGCACCCCGAGCATCGGCGAGGCGGGTTCAGTTGAGGTTGTGTCAGCCACCCGTTGGATCTGGCCTCTAATGGTGAGGCGACGTTCCATATCCTGGGGATCACACTGAAACGTCAGTTGCCATTGATAGGTCTGACCGATCGCGAGGGGCGGCAGGCGGGGGTCCTCAGTGGGCAGACGGAAATGCTGGATCCCCCCCTGGCCGTTCGGTGTGAATTCAACTTGATAGGGACTGGTGGGTAGGCGTTTACCCTGAGCATCGATCGTCACAACCCGCAGGGCAGCCTTAGGGGCTGAGGTGGCCGAGTGGTACCAGAAGAGAGTCGGTTGGGCGGCTGTGGTCAGGCTGCGATTACTTGCTGGGAGCAAGGGAACAAAATATCGAGGCGCTGCTGGGAAGCACAGTTGTTCAATCTCCCCCCGTGTGCCCCCTGATACCCGCCGTCCGGGTACCCCCTGGGCTTGGCTGGGCAGGGGGGTGCTGGTGAGGGCTAGCAGGCTAGTCAGAACTGACAGGGCCAGCATCCGTGGGGGCAACGCCGCAGAGTAACGTACAGGGTTCATAACCAGGGGTCCTTCCATCCGAGTGCTCATTGTCACTAAAGTTTCATTGCCACTAAAGGATCATGCGGTCAGGGCGCGGCCATCCCAGACATCTGCCCACGGGCGAGATGACTTGCAGTTAATTATATGGCTACTCACATAGCGAATTGAGATTCGCGATCGCCCGTTGCTTTAATCGGGGTAGATCAACTTGCGTTTGCTCCAGATGCAACTGATCGAGAAGATCCCGCCAGCTATTGGTCACCTCCGGTTGGGGGGTGGGCGATCCCTCACAGGTAGCCTGCTTCAGCAAACTAAAGGCATCTAACCAGCGATCGGCCTGCACTGCTGCCAGGGCTTGCTGTTCAAGCGTGCCAGATTCGGGGGGGCCAGGGGCAGCGATCGGCTCTATCCAACCCATCACCCGCCACACTAAGTTCCGTTCGGCCTCGTCGTAACACTGGGGGGTTACCGACCACCGATAAAGCTGGCCCACCCGCAAGGGTGGAACGCTACCATCGGTGGGTAATTGGAGACTGTGAATGCCGCCCCGATCGCCAATGACAACTGGGCTTTCATAGAGAAGCGCTTGCACGTTCAGGTTGTCATCAACTGCGTGTAATTGAAAGACAACCGTTTGGCCCAACATTTGAGGATTAAACCAGAAAAACTCAGGGTAGGGTCGAGTCGTGAAACTGAGATTACTTGCAGGCAGCAACGTCAACAAGGGTAGGGGAGCCTGCTGTCCGGGCTGGGCAATCAAACACTCGCCCCGTGTGCCTGCGGCCACCCGCCGTCCCGGAAGATTTCGATGTTGTGCCCAGGCCGGTCGGAGGATAGCCATCGTCAGCAAAGCCACGCCTAGCGCAGCCATGACCAATTGTCGGTAGGTGTGTTGAATACACATAGGCCAGCCCTCATAACCATGTCAGGTGCGAATATCAGGTGTCAATAAGGTGCCAGTAAGTAGATCCACTTGGACAACATCCCCCTATTTGTACTTACCCCCTACCTGACGCCAACCTCACCGCGAGGGTTCCTGCCCACGATCGCATCCTGGAGGGCCTGGAGAACCTGCTTGCCATCAGGCGACCCCCAGGGCCAATTAGCCCTCTATTGTCCCCTCAGGCTGCGTTCTGGGGATAGAGGAACGGGACCCCTCAGGCTGCTGAGTACCCACAGTAAAGCCATACACCATCTCTGCTGCCGATCGCGCACTGCTTTCTTCCAGCGGCAAGGGACCGCTGGCCGGGTCGCGATACGGTGGCAAGGCTGTATTGGGGGATGGGGATGACGGTAACGCTGGCGGGTCCGCGGTGGGTTGGGCCAGGGGGGCTTGCTGAGCAGTAGCTTCCAGGAGGCGTTGGCAAATGTTTTGCAGACACTCGCGGCTGGAAATTGGTGGGCGCGGTAGGGGTAAATCCAGGTTAGGCCAGCCCCGCAGGTCGTTACAGGGGCAGGGGGCACTGTTCACCCCGTGACTATAAACAGGTACCGGCAGGGTACAACGGGCACAGGGAAGCAACTCCCATTCCGCTGCCAGCAGTTGCTGGATCGTTTGTTGGGTTCCCTCTAAATAACAGTCGCCAGCCTCCGGTGCTGTTATCCGCCGCCAGCATTCCTCAAAGGCATCACTGTAGCGATCGCCCTGAATCACGGGGTCAGGCAAAAAGGCTTCCTGGCCATTGCGGAGGAAGATACGCTTACCCAGTTGAAACCAATGGGCAAGATATTGTCGAACTTCGGTAGGAGTTGCCATAGTTCTAGTACACCGCTTGCCAGCGAGGATTGGGGGAACTTATCAGCGGGTACGCCAAAAACGATACTTTTTGTAGGGAAACTTAATCCTTATCTTACCGAATTGAGTGGCTTCCCTGGTGAGGCCGGAGGGTGTGCAATGGCTACCCCAAGTTGGGACAGATTGAGGGCATAGCCGCCAGTCACCAGGTAAACATCGCCCGCGATCGCACCCACTTGACGCACCAGATGTCCCAGCCGATCGCGAAATTGCCGTCCCAGGGGATAGGCCGGTATCACCCCCCAACCTACCTCTTCCGCCACTACAATGACGTGAGCGTGTGCCGCCTCTAGACTCGATAATAGCCGGAATTCTGAGTCTTCCCAACTTTCTCCACCTTGAGTTAATAAATTGGCTAACCAGGTTCCGAGAGAGTCCACCAGTAAACAGGTATTTGCCGGTGCTTGGGCAATCGCTTGGGCCAATTCAATGGGGACCTCCTGGGTGCGCCAGTCAGGCGGGCGACGGCCCCGGTGTTGCTGGATACGGGATTGCCAGTCTGGATCATCGGGAGGGGCGATCGCCGTGGCGATATAGGTGACGGGCTGGCCCGATCGCTGGGCGAGGGCCTCAGCCCATTCACTTTTCCCAGAACGAGCAGGTCCAAGAACCAGCGTGAGGTGAACGTTTCGCTGTAAAACCATGTTGAACCGACGATCGAAGTTGCACGCGCGTCTTCAGCATCCCATAAACCTAGGGCTTTGCAGGATGTCTGACTCAGCAAATCAAAATTTCCCGGTACCAACCGCCAGCCCCCACAAGGTTGCCGACCCTTTACAACTCGTAACGTTCACGGTATCGATCGAGAAGCCGTCTTTGATACAGGAGCCTGAGAATGCGATTACTCCACACCATGTTGCGGGTAGGCAATCTGGAAAAATCCCTTCAGTTTTACTGCGACGTCCTGGGCATGAAACTTCTCCGTCGCAAAGACTATCCAGGGGGTGAATTTACCCTGGCTTTTGTGGGCTATGGCGATGAAGCCGACCACACTGTTCTGGAATTGACCTATAACTGGGGCGTCGATCACTATGACTTGGGCAATGCCTATGGCCACATCGCGATCGGCGTTGAAGACATCTACGCCACCTGTGACGAGATTCGAGCTAAAGGGGGGCAAATCGTCCGTGAACCCGGCCCCATGAAACATGGCTCCACCGTGATTGCCTTTGTCACCGATCCCGATGGCTACAAGGTGGAATTGATCCAAATAGCTACCTACGAGACCCCCCCAGAATTAGCAGCGTCGGTACCCGCCCTCAGCGCCAGCTAGGCCCGACGGGGGTTCTCCCAGATCCCATTAGACCCAAAGTTGCTGGAGTTTACATAGCGGCTGGGCTGGGTCATTGTCCAGTTATGCTCCGGCACAACGGCCTGCATCCAAATCCCCCAACCACCGGTAGGCTTGGGGGCAGGCATTTCCCAACAGGAGGAGACTGTGGCAACCACCGGCAGGGCTTCACGACCTAAACCAGCACTTGCCCCTCCCCCCAGCCGAGGAATGGACCGCAAAGCGGTTGACTATGATAATCTAAAAACAGGGTTTGTCCAGCCCTATGAGTAGATTGGGAATTAATACTCATCCAACCCACCTCAGCCTCCTAAAGAGGCCAGAGGCCAGACAACCTAACCCGCAAGTCCAAGGCGAACTTGTTCGGGATTTGGGAGTTGCCGTCGTAGCTTGTTGAGGGCGCTGCGTTCAAGCTGTCGTACCCGTTCGCGCGACAGGTGGAGGTGCCCACCAATGTCAGCCAGGGAGCGGCGTTTGCCATCTTGTAGGCCGAAGCGAGCAATGACGACTTCGCGTTCTCGCTCAGTGAGAGTTTCCAGCAGGACAGAGATCTGTTCCCGCATTAAGGTGAAATCCATCACTTCAGCGGGTGACGCTTGGTCAGACTCTAGCAAATCACCCAATTCTGTGTCTTGGTCAGCCCCTACCCGCAGATCCAGCGAGATAGGGATGGAGCGGCGCTGGTGGGTCATGAGGCCCTCCAGGTCCTTCTGGCTGACTTCTAGGGCTTCGGCTAATTCGGGTAAGGTTGGTTTGCGCCCAAGCTCCTGGGTTAGGGTTTGGGTGACATTCTTAACTTTGTTTAGTTTTTCAGTGATGTGGACTGGGAGGCGAATGGTACGCGAATCCTGAGCGATCGCCCGTGTCATCGCCTGACGAATCCACCAATAGGCGTAGGTCGAAAACCGATAGCCCTTCATCGGATCAAACTTTTCCACAGCGCGGCTGAGGCCCAAATTGCCCTCTTGAATGAGATCCAGCAACTCTAGGCCCCGCCGCTGGTACTTCTTGGCCACCGCCACCACTAGGCGCAGGTTAGCCTGCACCATTTTGTCCTTGGCCCGTTGGCCGCGATCGATGACGCGTTTTTCTTCCGGGGTTGGACTGCCCTTTTCCAGGAGGGACATCATGGCCTGGACCTGTTTGCCCAGGATCACTTCTTGCTCTGGGCTGAGGAGTGGCACGCGGCCAATCTCGCGCAGATAGGTTCTAATATCGTCAACTTCAGACATGGGAGTAGATTGGGATTGGGATTGGGAATTTTTGGGCACCACTGTACCACTTCTGCGGGAAATCAGGCAGGTGCCTCCCCAATTGATACAAATTGCAATACTTTGCGTCTCCCTTGTCTTGAACCGCCTTACCGGCCCCTCGCGCCCTAGTGGTTGACTCGTGATCCGTGTCACCTCTGAGGGGTTGGCCCCATCACTGGATCAGGCGGTACGAATCACCGACGGGGAGACCGGCCATCACGGCGATCGCCCCTCCAAGGTCGATACTGGGATCATCGAGCTGCAACCCACGGGTGTCTCTGCTATGCAAACCCAACCCCTAGCCCAAATCGTTGAACAGATTTTCCGCATCCACCGCATTAACCGTGCTGACCAAGCCCTACTGATGTCGGCTTTACTGGACCAGGAACTCATCAGCGCTGAGGACAAACGCTTGGTTGATCAGGTATAGGTATTTGATGGTTTGAGTCGGGGGCTTCTCCGCGTGGCCTAGGGCGGCCTCCGCGGTGTGGGGGCTGCGCTCGGAGTCGGCGTGGGAGATACACGATTCACGAGCAGGGGATCGGAAGGGATTCGCAAACAAGTTGTGTGGGGCTAGCCGAGGGTGGCTCAGAATAGCGCTAGGATGGAAGCGCGGATCGGCTCCTGAGTAGCCAATCCCAAAGCAGCCCATTCATCCTTGCAGAGCATCACGATTGCGTATGAATTATCTCGTTGCTATCCTCCGCGATCGCATCCAGGCAGAGGAAGCCTACTCCGCCCTCGAAGCTGCTGAACTTCCAATGCAACAAATTAGTATTATTGGCCGTGGCTATAAAAGCGCGGATGAGTTTGGCCTGCTTGACCCAGTGGAACAGGCTCAAAAACAGGCAAAGCTTATGGCGTTTTGGCTAGTCCCCTTTGGCTTTGCCGCAGGGGTAACCTTTAGCCTGATTACCAATTTGCATACTTTTGCTTGGGCCGGTGAAATCGGTAACCATGTGGTGGGTGGGTTGCTGGGAGCACTCTCCGGGGCACTGGGTAGTGTGTTTGTGGGGGGCGGGGCAGGCTTGGTGTTGGGCAGTGGGGATGCACTACCCTACCGCAATCGCCTCAATGCCGGTCGGTATTTAATTGTGGTCAAAGGAACGGCAATTTTAACTGAGAAGGCCACGCGGATTCTGCGGCAGTTCGAGCCAGAAAACCTACAGGGCTATGTAGAACGTTAAATCCTACGTTAAACGCAGGCGTCGGCAAGAGACTTCCCCCTTAATTGCAGGAAACATTTTAGAGGGTGGGGAAAAGTGGATTAGACTAGGAGGTAATTCCGCCCTGCCCTTCTGGAAGTCTTCTACCCATGTCCAGAAAACTACCTGGTTTCCTCTTTTGGTTTCAATGGATGATGGCAACCGTACTGGGACGGCTCGTGGGCCGTGCTGCGGCTGAGTTACTGACCTGGGTAGCTGGGAATGGCCCCCATCTTCTGCCAGTGCGGATGCTGGTGCTCGGTGCCGCGATCGGGATCTGCCAATGGTGGGTCCTCAAGCCCTATCTGCCTCGTGCCCGCCGGTGGCTGGTGGCGACCATGTTGGGGGGAGGGGTGACGGGTATAGCAGCCGTTTTAACGGGTTTAGCCCAGTGGTTAGTCCTGCGGCGCTGGGTCCCTAGGGCTGGCATCTGGATTGGCGCGACCCTCATTGCTGGGATGATGAGTTGGCTCCTGGTCAAACTTGTCTCTGGCCCCCTGATGATGAGTTTTGCCGCACAGCCTTGGCCAGTTGCCTTGGCCCGGATTGGCGGAGATCTGCTAGAAGGTTGTGTGACCGCCTTCGTTATGCTCAGCCTCCTGCGGCAACCGCGCGTCAACCTGGGTCTGCGACCCATCACGTCTGACAGCTTACCCTACCGAAAACTAGACCTACATACGGTTTTACTGCCCCGCTAGGTTAGGGGTTGTTCATCAGGATCTTGCCATTTCAGAAGTTCTGCCGTAGTTTCAGTGAGGGTATATCTTGAAGCATCAGAAGCGTTATGCTGGTGTTTCATGACGTAGTTGGACTGGTGTCACCACCAGTCGTCCCTCTCTGAGTCGTCATTCGGAAGTGAGCTATGAATCCTGAGATGACCGAAGGTGTCGGTACTGACACCGAAAAAAAACAAGTAGACGTGAGTGTTGAGGAGCCAGGAACATTGGCTAAACTATCCGCTGCTGGGAGCAAAGACCAGTGGCAGCAAATTCGGGATCAGATTAAGGCGATCCTGTCGGAGCTGCCTAATTATGTGGGTGAATTCTTTGGGGAGTATCGGCAACCGATCGTCACGATCGCCCTGATTCTGACGGTGATTATTACGGTGAAGGTCACGCTGGCGGTACTGGATGCGCTGAATGATGTGCCTTTACTGGCCCCCACCTTTGAGCTAATCGGGATCGGCTATGCGGCCTGGTTTACCTGGCGCTACCTGCTCCGGGCCAGCAACCGGGAGGAGTTACTGCGCGAGATCAATACGCTCAAGAACCAAGTCCTTGGGGCTGGCAAGTAAGCCTCTCCCGATGACCTAGTCGTGGCCCAAGATGGGTGATGGCAAACCTCCTGTCCAGTTTAGTAGGAGGTATTATTCGTGTGGCAAGTCTGTTGGCGCGAATCCAACCCTTTCTGCATCTCAGGGACGCACATCTGACCAAAAACTAGCCTCTCAAACTAGCTCAAACGAGACTAATGGCATCAGGCAGCGCCGGGTGAACGCCCCTTTGGTGCTGCCTTTTCAAGTTGAATTTTCAAGTTGAAAGCGTTCCAGTTGTCAGCAGAGACCCACGATCGCGCTGGACTTTGACAACTCCACTGGTTCATATAGGAGCGACTTCAGTCGTTTCTACTGAGGTAATCCGACGAGACCGACTAAAGTTGTCACGACAAACTGATTAAACAGGCCAGGATTAGACAGGCCAGAAAATACTAAGGGGCAGGCAGGATGCCTACCCCACGGCAATTTTAGCCTTTAGAAGGCTGGGCTATTGGACGCTGCCGATCGCAGGGGCTGCGATCGGTTTCATCAAGAATAGCCGGAAGAATTGGTTCAGGTTGGACAGGTACAGGGGCAGTTTCTTCAGAGCCTTGACCGGAGCCGGGGCATCGGAGTTATCGATTGCCCGCAGCTTCTCGTTGTTCGCGCAGCAGGCTTCCAGACGTTCATAGAACTCAGGATTGTTCACATCCAGAATCACCGGGAAGACGCGGGCTGCGGTTTCATTGGTCTTCTCAATCACGTACTTGTCGTACTCGCGGGCATCCAGACCGATCGCCCGGTAGAAGTCGGCTCGTTGCACATCATTCAGGTACATGGTGGCAAACACCGACAACAGGAAGAACCGGCACCAGAGCTTGGGCGGCACTACAATCACCATGAAATAGCGGCTCCATGCCTTGGGGGAGAGGCTGGCGGGAATGGCCTTGAGCTTCTGCCACAGGGTGCGTTGCTGATTCAACATTTGTGGCTGTGCCCGCATGATCGCGTCGAAAAAGTCGCCGTGGCGGTTTTCGTCTTGGCACCAGTTCTCGAAGAAACGGAAGATGGGATAGATCCGATCTTCAGGATGGGCCTCTAGGTGGCGATAGATGGTGATATAGCGCCAGTAGCCGATTTTCTCCGACAGATAGGTGGCGTAGAAAATAAATTCGGGTTCAAAGAAAGTGTATTTGTGATTCTGGGTCAGGAAGCCCAGGTCCAGGGACAGGTTAAAGTCCGACAGGGCCTTGTTGAGGAAGCCAGCGTGGCGGGCCTCATCACGGGACATGAGGTTAAAGCATTCGGCCAGGACGGGGCTTTTATCCTTGAGCTTGCGGCTGAGTTCCTTGTAGAGCAGGAAGCCGGAAAACTCAGCTGTGCAGGATCGCTCCAGAAATTCGACAAACAACCGCCGGGTGTCACTATCTAGATGATCCCAGGATTGGTTAAACTCCTCGTCTCGGACGAAGTGGTGCCGATTATAGTCTGCGCGGAATTCTTCGAGAATGGCCCGCAGTTCCGGTTCGTTAACGGAAATATCCATTTCGGCCATCGCTTCAAAGTCGGTGGTGTAGAAGCGGGGCGTCAGGATCGTCTCCTTAGCGGGGACCTTAATCCCAGGCCGGAGTTCTTGGAAGGCTTCTTGAGCTGAAGCGGTTTCTGTTAAACCGGGTTTCTTGAGAGAATCTACCATCTGTTTCCTTTGCCCAAAGGTAAAGAACGCTGCGCATGTTTCCCAGTCTACCAAGGCGTATCCCGCAATTGAGAGCTAGTACGTTAAGAGTTGCAACGCAATGTAAACATTTCTGGGCGGCTGTGAAGGACCCGCTCCTTGCTATAGCCAGTTCCTAACGTTGTTTCAGTACTAGGAGGGTTAAGTCGTCATATACCCGTTTTCCCCCAATGTGTTGATGGACATCAGCTACGATCGCTGCACAGATTTCGGCTGCTGATCGCGATCGTTGGGCTACTGCCACCTGACAGAGCCGATCGAGGCCATAGAACTGACGCTGATCGTTTTCCGCCTCCGGGATACCATCAGTGTAAAGAATTAACACATCATCCCGATCAAGTTGGACCTGGGCCTCGGCCAGGAAAGGCGAGATATCAGCCTCCAGACCGAGGGGAAAACCGAGATCAATAGTATCAATGCGTTCTAACCGACCATCAGCGCGAACCAGGATCACCTCCTCATGCTGCCCTGTGAGCCGAATTTGGCCGTTGTGGTAGTCCAGCAGGGTGAGGGTGAGGTTTTTGTAGACCTGCATTCGCTGGACGTTGTCGTAAATCGCCTGATTGATGACGCTTAAGAAGCGGGTGAGATTCGGTTCGCGACTGGCGAGGAGGGTACGCACCGCCATCTGGACCATGACCATGAGCATCCCGCTTTCGAGGCCATGTCCCGTAATATCGCCAATGCCAATTTTGACGCGATCGTCCTGTTGCAGCACGTCGTAGTAGTCGCCCCCCACCGCTGCCGCTGGTTCCATAAAACCGGCAATATCCAGGGCTTTGATTGCAGCTAATTCTGCGGGTTGGGGGAGCAACAATTGTTGGAGGCGGCGGGTAACGTCCAGTTCAGCCTGGGTACGGGCGAGGCGAACCTGACTGTCACGCAGAGCAGCCTCAGCCTGCTCACGATCGGCCATTTCCTGCTGAAGTTTGGCCAGGGTGGCTTCTAAATGGGCCGTCGCCTGGGCGATCGCTAGCCGCAGGCGTTCCGGTTCACTCGCCAGCAGGAACATTCCCCCCCCAGCCAGGAGGGCGATCGCACTCCCCCCCAACCCGATCCAGACAGTGGTTGAGGCCGTCTTCGTCCACCCGTGCCTGGGAATCGCCGCCATTTGCCAGGAACCGTTGGGCAAGGTCACCGCGAGCAGGACTGGATGCTGTTCGAAAATGCTAGCATCTCCCCAAAACACCTCGCCCGCCGCCCCCAAACCATCCTTACCCCGGAGGGCCACGGCTAGGAGTAAATCAGGATTATCCAGCCCACCCACGGCATAGACAGCTTCCGCATTGACCAACACGCTCGCCTGTCCCCAATAGATCTCGCCCGTTGGCGTGGGGATAAAAATGGGAGTGCGGTTGATAAAGGCAACGCCGCCCTGGACCAGGTTGACCGGCCCTGCGACGACGGCGCGTTTTTCCCGGATGGCGCGCTCGACGGCTTCTTTCTGTTGGGGCGTAGCGGCGAGATTCAGCCCCAAGGCCGCTTCATTTCCTTCC
>CAZHXN010000045.1:0-11735 GCA_964536415.1 uncultured bacterium | reverse complement strand
GGGGATAGATATGGCTGATGATGGTATCCTTGGCCAGGTTCATGCTGCGGATGCCAGGATTTTTTTGGCGCAGGAGGCGGGCGATCGCTGCGAATTCGGCCTGGGTAACCTGGGGATTGGTGGCGGTATAGGCCGCCAGAGTTTCAGCCAACAGTAATTGCGAGTTAATATACCCCTCAAGCTGTGCCCGTATCGTACTGGCCTGATTGAGCACGTTGGCCCGCGCTGCTGCCTGGAAGCGCTGCTGATTAGCCTGGGCCAGTAAGCCCGTGGCTAGCAGGACGGTTGCTCCTGTAGCTAAGGCAGCAGCAAGAGCTTTGTTGAGGACAAGACGAGGCAAAGCCATTATCTGGACATACACTCCACAAGCATGGGTATTGTTACACAGCCGATTATGCTGAAAATAGCGGATGCTAGGGGCCAACCTGCTTTGGACCACTGCCACCTGTCGGTATAGGGACTTACGAACCAGGGGGGGGGGTTCGTGTGACCAGGCTCCAGCCTTCGGCTTGTCCTAGGAATTGCAGCTCCGGCAAATCCAACCGTTGTGAGGTGGCGGCGTCTAACAGGAAGTAGGGGGGCGGTGTTTGTTGCCAACGACGTTGTAATTCCTCATCGGCCTGGGGAATGATGGGATGCCCTGCGTAGAACTCCAGAGAAGGGCGGCGGATGGAGTTAGAGGTATACACGGGTGTACCGGGGGGAACCTGCTGGGCAACGATCGCGGCTACGGGGCGCACGGGATAATCCTCTCCCAATTCCCAGAGCCAATGGCCCGACACAATCAATAGTCCGATCGCCACGTACATCCCCCAGGCCAGTACGAGCGAAAACTGGGCATCCCGACGTTTGAGGAGCCACAGGGCTATTGTCATCGTAAAAGCGACGGCGATCGTTGTTGGCAACAGTTCCCACTGGGGCGGTGTGGCCAGCCGCCCGTAGTAGCCTGTGATGCCCCAGCCACCGAGGGCCAACAGGGCTAACCCTGCTGTCCAGGCAGGGGAATAGGCGATCGGTGTATAGGGCTGACTTTGCCAGGGGTTGGGGTGTTGCCAAAGGTCAGCCAATTTCACGCCAATGATCAGGGCAAGGGCCGGGTAGAGGGGCATGACATACCAGGGCAGCTTGGTACTCATCAGTGAAATCGCCAGCAGATACCCCCCACTCCACACCAGCAGTAACTTGGCCCAACCCAGTGCCCGTTGTTCCCACACCAGGACAAGACCCGCCGGGAGGAAGAGCAGCCAAGGCCAAGCGTATTTCAGCATCTCTAGGAGGTAATACCAGGGGGGACCGCTATTGTTGCCAACGGTGGCCCAGACGCGATCGAGGGATTGGTTTAACAGGCTGGTATTAACGAACGTTTGGCCGTAGTGATGCCACTGGGCCGCGAACCAGAGGCCAGCGGGTAGACAGCCCACACCTAACCCTAGCCAGAACCAGAGGGAAGTCAGTAGGCGCGGCGTATCCCAGGCAAGAAAGCCCAAGGCGATCGCCGCTAGTAAGATCCCTAATACCCCCTTGGTGAGGAAGATCAACCCCAGACTGAGGCCCACCCCCAGGCAGGCCCGCAGATCCCGTCGAGACCAGAGCAAAAACCACACCATCAGGATAAAAAAGCAGAGGATGGCTCCATCCAGCATCGCCAGCCGCCCATGCCGCACCACCGGGAGGAAGGTAAGGTACACGATCGCAGCAAAAATTGCCGGGGTTTGGCGTCCCCAGAGTTCTCGCCCCAAGCAGTAGAGGAGGGGAACGGATAGGGCCGTCAGCAAGGCTCCCGGTAACCGAGCGCTCCCTTCACTCACCCCTGCTCCCTGGTAGCTGAGCGCAATCAACCAATGGATGAGGGGGGGCTTATTGAGATAGGGTTCCCCCCAGAGGGTGGGATACAGCCAGGTTAGGGAACCGGGACCCGCTTGCCAGATCTCCCGCGCAACTTGGGCGACCGTCCCTTCATCCCAATCCCGCAGGGGAACATCTCCCAGATGGAGGGTAAAGAGGAGCAGCGCTGCACTCCCCAAGAGCAACCACCAACCCCAGTCAGGGGGATGAGAGGACCCATAATGAATCGGATGCCGGCGATCGCCGTTTAACCGGTGCCTATGCATGGTTGTTGTTTAGGGAAAAGGAATCAGGAAAAAAGAAGGAAGGAGGAAGAGGAAAGCTTGGAAGGTTGAGGGGGGCGTAGGCATCCTGTCGGCCCAGTTAATTACCCATTAATCACCCGTGAATCGCCAGATAATCACCAGTTGTGAAGGTTCACGGTTGCAGGGTTGCGGTAAGGGGTGTTTAGCCCTGTTTAATGAGGATCAGGATGAATAAATAGATGGCTCCGGTAATTAACTGGATGACCATGACGGGGATGCCATAGCGGAGAAAACGCCTAAAGGTAATGCGTCGATCGTGTTGTTCGGAAATACCGGCTGCCACAATATTGGCGGAGGCCCCGGCTAGGGTACCATTACCGCCCAACGTGGCTCCGATCATCATGGCGTAGAACAGGGGAAGGACGGTACTGGGTAGATTGCCAGAAAAGGCAGGCGAGAGAATTTCTGGTCCTGCTAACCCCAAGTTCACGATCGATTGCTTGAGCAGGGGGATCATCGCAACTACAAGCGGAATGTTGGGGACAACGCTGGAGAGGAAACCAGTGAGAAATAATAGGGCCAGCGAACCCAGGATGATGTTTTGATCAAGGCCAAAAGCTAGCAGTTTGGAAAGTTGGGCAATGACACCGGTCTTTTCCAGTCCACCAATCAGCACAAAGAAGCTCATAAAGAAGATGAGGGTACTCCAATCAACATCACTCAGGATCTGATTGACAGATTCGATGTTGCTATGGTGAGACAGTAACAGGGCAAGGGCGGCACCCATCAGGGCAACAGAGGCGGGTGCGATCGGGACAGGTAAGTATTCGCCAATCACAAAGAAGACCAGAACAAAGGTGACAATCACAATGCCCATGCTGAGGGTGCGGGGATGGTTGATCTGGGGGTGGGGAAGTTTGTCGAGGTTGTCGAGTTGTTTGTGCCAGGTGCGGCGGAAGAGCCAGGGAAGCAAGGCAATCAGGGTCACGATCGCCACAATGCCACTTCCCCCCAAGCGGATGAGGTAATCGGTAAAGCTGAGGTTGATGGCATCCCCCACCAAGAAGGTGACGGGATCCCCCACCAGCGTCAGAAGGCTGCCACTGTTGGCGACAAAGGTGATCAGCAACAATAGGGGCACAAAATCAACGCCAATCTCCTGGGCGATCGGCGGGATGAGGGGCGCTAACAGCATGACCGTGGTCGCATTGGGTAGAAAAGCAGTACAGAGGGTGGTTAATCCGACAATTCCTAACAGGAGTCGCCGTCCCTGGCCGCCAGCCCAAATGACGATTTTCGTAGCCAAATATTCAAAGATTTTCGTCGGTTCAAAGGCGCGGACGAGGACCATCACGCCAAAGAAGAGGGAGAGGGTAGAGTAGCTCTGGCCGATGTAGTCGATCGCTTCGGTGAGGGTCAGAATATTTAGAAAAATGAGTAACATAGCCCCCAAGAAGGCGGCGATCGTCAAATGTACCCATTCAGCCATGAGCAGGAAGATCACACCAGTAAAAATGACGATAGCCCCGATGCTTTGCCAGGTTTGCGCAAGTTCCATAGCCTGTGACTTCCCTAAACACTGCCCTAAACACCAAAGTTGGCCTAAACAGCGCGATCTCCTGCGGAGACACGACGCAATTCTCCTGCGGAGACGCTGCGCGAACGGGTTAGGGTCGGCTGGCTTAGGCTAGCTTACTGATTCTAGAGCGTAGCATTCTGGGACCGGGTTAGGGAGCAGAGCCAGGGTTGCTCAATCCTTTTCAGGTCTCTCTTGGCCGACATTCTCTGGGTGTAGCTCTGGGTGTGTAGTCCCCTGGCTTTCCTGACTGTTTGCCAGAGCCACCTTACCAGACAACGGGTTGCAGATCCGGGGTCCCGTAGAGCATCTGGCGATCGACCGCTGAAAACACCTGGTTAAACGCCGGGGGAGCCTGAATGCACCGACAGACCAGATCCGCCACATCGGCCCGATGGATACTACCCGCGATCGTCGGGTCTTGAATCAACACGCCATTACCTGTGGCTGGCTCCGACTTCAGGCCGCCGGGACGGATGATGGTATAGGTCAAACCACTGGCAATCAGGTGTTGCTCAGCCTTGTCCTTTTCAACGAGCACGGGTCCCAGGGCTTCAAGAATATGGGGGGCCAGGGCGACAGCACTGTTGCCACTCCCGATCGACGACACCAGGATAAATTGCCCCACTCCGGCGGCCACAGCAGCATTAATCAAATTGCGATTACCGAGATAATCCGATCGCTGTCCATCCTGGGGCAGGCCCCCAATGGTGCTGATCAGGACTGCGATCGGGTCCCCCTGCATGGCCTGGGCGACGGCAATGGGATCGAGGGCATCCCCCATCACGACGGTAAGGCCCATGGCTTCGAGTTCAGGGCGGGTGGCTGCACTGCGGAGGAGCACCTTGACTGCGTAGGACGGGTTAGCGGCAAGGCGCAGGGCAATTTCTCGGCCAACACCGCGACTGGCCCCTGCCAGAAAAATTAAGGGTTGGGTCGTCATGGATGGGTTAAAGCGTAATGGTCCACAGATTATTTAACTGGTTATTGGTGATGCTGATGAAGTCGCCGGCATCCAAGTCACTGGTGGGAGTGTTGGCCACAATGCCCAGAATCCGACCATCCCCTAGCCGAATAATCGCATCATCACCTGCCCCAACCACAATATCCCCGGCATTCTCAAACCGTAAGTCGGAGAATTTTAAACCATCGGTCAGGCCGATGAAGTCAAAATCATCTTCATAAATCAAGACATCGACCAGGTTGATGTTGGCATCGGCTTCCTCGGTCCGCAACACCAGGGTATCGCGTCCCAGCCCGCCATCGAGAGTATCGCGTCCCAAATCCCCCACCAGGGTATCGTTACCATCGCCTCCGAAGAGGAAATCGTTATCCTTACCACCCCGCAGGACATCATCCCCATCCTGACCCAACAGTTCATCGCTGCCAATGTCCCCGCGCAGCGTATCGTTGCCGTTACCGCCCAAGAGCCGATCCAAGCCCTTGCCCCCTAGAAGGCGATCGGAGCCAGAACCGCCATTGAGGCTATCATTGCCGCGATTGCCCAGAATTAACTCATTATCACTAGACCCGATCACCGTATCGTCACCGGTGAGGAGCCAAACGCCATTGGAAAATCCCCGTAACTGCCCAAAGGTCAGGGTTTCGTTATCCGGGCCTAGCGTACCTAAAAGGCGATCGTTGACGGGATCTGCTGTCAGTGCCATCGGATGCTCTCTCCTCCATCAGGTTTCTGGTCCAGGGGGTTGCCATCTCCTAGCTAGCCTTGTTGCGGCTCCTCGCACCCAACGCTAGCAACGTCAAGGGGAATGTTCATCGGAGGTGCTGGATGGGGTAGGGTACCGCTGATCCCGCACGCGACAAGACCCAACAGGCTGGGGGGATGGCTGGGTTTATGCGCCCCAGCTTAACAGATCCGGATAAAGTGCCAAGGCCACGACGGAATTTTACCTACTACCAAACTCGACAAGGTGATTGCGGGTTGACAGTACATCTGCATCTCTCCATCGGATCATTCTGGTACTAACAGGCTTATGCGATCGGCCTTTAATAGTTACGGTTGACTCAGATTAAAGTTGCTTTTACCCCTGATGTTGATCTGAGTAGTGGCTAGGCACAGTCCGATTATCGACGGTAGCACCGTTAGATTTCATGTACAAATTAGAGTAGGCTAGTACAACACATAATTAATTATGTAACGTTTGTAGTGCGGGCTTTAGCCTGCAACGACTGTAGTCGTGACTATCAACATCATGATCCAGCGCTTTTATTTTATAGCGATCGGCCTGTCCAGCCGACATATAGCTTCGATGAATTTTCTGAGTATATAGAGGCTGGTAAGGTTGATGAGGCGATTCTTACCCAGAAAGATCTGAAAGCTCTTAAATTAACAGAGCGTTACAAGATCGAGATCATTGCCGAGTCAAAACCACTAGCCTATGTCAGACTTACGCCAACCTTAACAACCAAGTAAAGCGATCGTGGCAGTCCCTACAACCACGGGCTAAACTGCTGGCTAAACTCGCCCTGGAGAATCGCTTGCCGAATCCGTTGGGTAAAGCGTACCAATTCTGTCACGTTATGCAGCGTCAACAGTGTATACACCAACAATTCCCGCATTCGCCAGAGATGGTTGAGATAGGCACGGCTGAAGGTTTGGCAGGTATAGCAGGGACAGGTTTCGTCTAAGGGCGCAAAATCTTCCCGAAATCGGGCATTTTTGATATTCCACCGCTCCCCCTGCACCAGCACACTACCATGACGAGCCCAGCGCGTGGGAATCACGCAGTCGAATAAATCCACCCCCGCCGCGATCGCCTGCACCATTTCCCGATAGGTGCCTACCCCCATGAGGTAGCGGGGCTCGTCCGCCGGGGGTAGCGGTGCGGTGTCTCGCACAATTTCCCGAATCAGGGGAGCCGGTTCCCCCACGCTGACGCCACCGATCGCATAACCGGGCAGATCTAATTTACCCAAAGCGATCGCCGCTTCCTGACGCAGATCGGGATAGGTGCCCCCCTGGACAATGCCAAATAATGCCTGATCAGGACGCTGATGAGCCGCGATCGCCCGTTCGAGCCAACGGTAGGAGCGATCGGTGGCTAATATGATTTCCTCGCGACTGGCGGGATAGGGCGGGCATTGATCAAAGGCCATAATCACATCCGCTCCCAGTTGGTTTTGGATGGCGATCGAACGCTCCGGCGTTAACTCAATCAAACGGCCATCCCGGGGCGATCGAAACACGACCCCCATTTCCGTAATCTGTTGCAGGAGACGATCGCCGACCTGTCCCCGGCCCAGGCTAAACACCTGAAACCCACCGGAATCCGTCAGGATCGGTCCCTCCCAGGCCATAAATTGATGCAGCCCGCCTGCTTTCGCGACCAGATCTTCACCCGGTTGCAGGTGCAGGTGGTAGGTATTGGCCAGGATCATCTGTGCCCCCGTTGCCTGGAGTTGCGCGGGGGTGAGGGACTTCACCGTGGCCTGGGTACCCACTGGCATAAACCGGGGCGTTTCCACGGGACCGTGGGGGGTATGGAAACAGCCCGCCCGCGCTTGGGTTTGGCAGCATTGCGCCTGGCACTCAAAGTGAAAGGGACCCCGATCAGCAAGTGGGGGGGCAACGCGTTCGGGCAGCGTCTCCACAGGAGAATCACCCATGCCTACGATCGCAACCCCCGGAGTGCCGCTTCCACTGCCTGGACTCCTGCCGCATCCCCCTGACGCCGGTAGAGATCCCGTGCGCGTTCCAGGGCATCCTTCGCTTCCTGGCCCCGTTGCCGTCCCTGCAAGGCTAACCCCAGTTTGTGATAGGCCAGGGCACTATTGGGGGTCTCATCTAATACTTGGCGATACAGCACGATCGCCCGCAGATAATTCCCTTGCTCCATTAGCACATCGCCGATCAGCAGACGGATTTCCGGGTTATTGCGATCAAGGGCTGCCGCTTGCCGATAGGCGGACATGGCTCCCTCCAGATTGCCCTGGGTCTGGAGCACTTTGCCAATCTTGAGGTGAACATTGGCATCACGGGGCGCTAATCGTGAGGCAGCTGTCAGGGCCTCGATGCCCGCTGCCGAATTCCCCATGCCCAACTGAGCGACGCCGAGGGCGACCTGGATCTGGGGTTGGTTGGGGGCCACCCGAACCGCTTGATTGAGCAATTGCAAGGCTTCAGCAAACTTCTGCTGACGCATCAGCGTTGTCGCCAAGGCTTCATAGGCTTGCCAGTTGTTGGGTTCCAGGCTCAGCACTTGCCGATAGGCCGCGATCGCGCCATTGTAGTCCCCCTGACGGAAAAGGACAGTCCCAATCCCCAGTTGAGCTTTAACGTGGTTGCGATTCAGTTGGATCGTCCGTTGATACGCACCAGTGGCACCGGGATAGTCCCCCAGGTTGGCGAGGCTATAGCCCAGGGCGTAGAAAAATTCCGCATTGTTGGGGTCGAGGGCCGTGGCCTGCTGATAGGCTGCCGCCGCTTCCCGATAGTTACCCAGGCGGGCCTGGAGGAACCCAATCCCGGAGTAGAGTTTGGCGTTGCGCGGATCGAGGGGCAAGGCTTGCTGATAAATCGCGATCGCCTGGGAGAAGTTGTTGGCATTGATCGCCTGACGAGCCTGACGGAGCAATTCATTCAACGCCCGCTTGTTATCCGGGGTACTGGCCTGGGCCAGGAGGGTGGTTGCTTGGGCCGTTGCGGGCGCGATCGTGGTCAAACCAACACTGCCCAGAAGTCCGAGGCAAATCAATCCTTTTCCCAGGGGTCGCAAACTGTTCCGCAAAATGGCTTTTTCCTCCAGCATGATGGTTGTTGTGTGTGGTTGAGCAATGATTGAGCGATGGCTTGGCTACCGATACGTCGATTTTTTCTATGCGATGGGCACCCTTTGTTTATCTTAAGGTTATTTTAAGGAAGGTGATTTTAAGGGGGCAACTCCCTGAACGATTAACACGGAACACGGGGCATGGTGGATCACATGGTTACTGACACTGCCTAAGAGGACTGCCGTGACCAGCGATCGCCCCCGCCGACCCATAACAATTAGATCGGCATGCCAGCTTTTGGCCAGTTCCCGTATCCAACTGGCTGGATTGCCCACCTTCGACATGGACTCCACCGCAACCCCTGCTTGCTGGGCCTGGGCCACATAGGTTGCCAGCCAGCTATCCACCGTATCTAATTCCTGCAAGAGCCACTCCTCCTGAATCCGCACGGTTGTGGTGCGACTGCGCACGCTAAAGAGGGGATTATCGGAAGACAGATCGTGGGTATCGAAGTTAAGACAATGGAAAATCAGTAACTTGGCCGCGTCGTGTTGGGCCAAGTCGAGGGCTTGGGCAAAGACGCTATCCGCTTGGGCCGAGCGATCAATCGCCACCAGAACTTTCTTAAACGCCATCCCGACCTCCCTCTCTGCCACTGCTAGCAGGAGCCGCGCTCCCCTTTTTCCCTGGCCTAAACCGTCATGATGTCCTTTTCCTTCTCGGCCAGGATGGCTTCAATCTTGGCCACGTACTTATCTGTTAACTTTTGGATGTTGTCCTGCAAATCGCGGGCTTCGTCTTCTGACATTTCGCCGCTCTTTTCCAGCTTGCGCACGGAGTCGATCGCATCCCGGCGGATATTGCGAATGGAAACCTTACCTTCCTCCGCCATTTTCGCCGCCATTTTGGCCAATTCCTTGCGGCGTTCGCTGGTGAGGGGAGGCACGTTGAGACGAATGGTTGTCCCGTCATTATTAGGCGTCAGGCCAATGTCGGACATCTGGATCGCCTTTTCGATCAAATTTAGACTATTGCGATCGAAAGGTTGAATCGTAATCGTACTGGAGTCCGGCGTGGCAATACTGGCGAGGGACTTGAGGGGGGTCGGGGAGCCATAGTATTCCACCATCACCCGATCCAGGATCGCGACATTCGCCCGTCCCGTCCGGATCGTGTTAAAGTCGCGCTGGGTTGCCTCCACCGCCTTTTGCATGTGACTTTCAGCATCAGCTAACTTCACAGAAACCTCCCACAGTCGTTCCAATCGGTTCACCCATTGCCGCTCGACGAATGTTGCCGCGCACGGCTAGGTCAAATACCACAATGGGGATGTTGTTATCTTTGCACAAAGCGATCGCGGTCCCATCCATTACCCGTAGGTCTTGGGTTAACACATGACCATAGGTAAGGGTTTGATAGCGTTTGGCCTGGGGATTCGTCCGGGGATCGGAATCATACACGCCATCCACCTTGGTCGCCTTAAACAGCACTTGAGCGTTAATTTCTGCCGCCCGCAGCGCCGCCGTCGTATCGGTCGTAAAAAATGGGTTACCCGAACCCGCCCCAAAGATGACCACCCGTGATTTTTCCAAATGGCGAATCGCCCGTCGCCGGATATAGGGTTCCGCCACCTCCTTCATTTCGATCGCCGTCAGTACCCGTGTCGGTACTCCGGCCCGTTCCAGGGCGTCTTGCAACGTAATCGCGTTCATCACCGTGGCCAGCATCCCCACATAGTCTGCCGTGGCCCGCTCCATCCCCGCCGCTGATCCCTTGACACCGCGAAAAATGTTGCCCCCTCCCACCACGATCGCCACCTGAATACCACTTTGCACGACCTCGGCAATTTCCTCCGCGATCGCCTGGACAATATCCGGATCAATGCCATAGGCGAGGTCCCCCATCAGGGCTTCACCGCTGAGTTTGAGTAAAATACGCTGATAGGTTGCCATGCAATCTGTGTGCTCCTTCGTAAACATGTGTGATTCTCCTGCGGAGACGCTGCGCGAGCGATTCTCGTGCAGAGAGGCAACGCGAACGGGCGAATAGGGTCGGCCACAATTCCCTAGCAGGGGCAGGCAGTAAGGACAAGCAATCGCAACCAAATTTAACCCAAATCTAAAATAGCAGTAGGGGCGGGTTGCACCGACATCTTGCCCCGAAATCGTTGATTGGAATAAACCCGCCCTCCGGTAGGCAATCGCCCTCCCCGGCAGAATCGTCCGTAACCCATCAGGAATGCCGTAAGATGCATAGGACAACGATGCATCAACAAGCACAGGGCTACGGTCTATGGCAATTCATGCCACAGCAGTGATTGAGGCAGGTGCCCAGTTAGGGGAAGGGGTAACGATTGGTCCCTTCAGTTATATCGATCGCGATGTCGTCATTGGCGATCGCACGATCATCGGTCCCCAGGTCACGATTTTGGCCCATACGACCTTGGGCGCAGACTGCCAGGTCCATGCCGGAGCCGTCTTGGGCGGCCTGCCCCAGGATTTGGCCTTTAAGCAACAGCCCAGTTATGTCCACATTGGCTCCCACTGTGTCATTCGGGAAGGGGTGACGGTGCATCGGGGCACCCAGGCCGAAAGTGTTACCCAAACGGGCGATCGCTGTCTGCTCATGGCCAATAGCCATTTGGCCCACAATGTGCAACTGGGGGAACAGGTGATCGTCGCCAACAATGCCCTGCTGGCGGGGTATGTGCAGGTAGGCGATCGGGCCTTTATCAGTGGCAATTGTCTCGTCCATCAGTTTGTGCGCATTGGTCGCTTAGCAATGCTGTCGGGGGGGGCGGCGGTGCAGCAGGATGTGCCGCCCTTTTGCATGACCACCAGCCTGAGCACCAATACGGTGATGGGCCTGAATGTGGTGGGCTTACGGCGGGCGGGCCTGAGTCAGGAGGAACGTCAAACCCTGAAGCGGGCGTTTCGGGTCCTATATCGGTCTAATTTGAATGTGTCGCAAGCCCTCGATCGCCTAGAGCAGGATTTTGACTCCCCCCTGGTCACCGAACTGTGTCAATTTGTGCGGGCCTCCAAACGGGGAATTTGTCATTTTATGCGGGCCGATCGGCTCTGAAGTCAGGCCGATCGGCCTGGAATCGGTAGACAACATTTTGCTGCGACAGCCTGTGTCGCCTCAGTGAGGGGTAGACAATTGGCTCAAGCCCCTGGTTCATCAGGCGCTTCTGTCCTTCAGAGACTTGGGAAACGCTGTAGGGATCGAGAAAGGAGTATGGCAGAATAACTACTATGCTGATGATGTTAAGCATTGTGTCAGATCTAACGGTAATGAATGCCTATGACCGCTGCTGTGTTAATTGAAAAACTGCA
>CAZHXN010000044.1:33401-34595 GCA_964536415.1 uncultured bacterium | reverse complement strand
TCCGGCTCCCCTTCCCCCCATCCCCCCGCAAACGGGGGGGTAGGGGGGCTGGGAGCAGGGGTTGGGGGATGCGGGCTGCATCTTGCCCAACTGAGATGCTCCCGCTGGCATGGAACCCGATAATGGCTTTTATTGCCAACATGAAGCGGCGGTGCGGGGCAGAATCGATTTGGATTTAGCCCAGGGTGACCCCCCACCCGATCTGGCCCTGGAAATTGACATTACCAGCAAGTCCCTCGTTCGCGTAGCGTCCCCCTTAGGGAATCGCTTCCCGATCTATGCCCGTTTAGATGTCCCTGAACTCTGGTGCTATGAGGCCGGAGTGCTGATTATCTACCACTTGATGGATGGGGCTTATCAACTCGCCAAGCGGTGCGAGCGTGGGCGACCGCTTGGGGAGGGTGAACCGGTGCGATGCGATGTCGCGCTGTTGGGAAAGCTTATTCAGCTTTTTTACGCCGTTTTAATTCCCGTTCGATCGCATCGGAAACAGTATCGAGAATCTTCACGCGGGCATAATACTTATCATTGGCCGCCACGAGGGTCCAGGGAGCCGTGAGGGTGCTGGTTCGTTGAATCATTTGGTTCACAGCCACCTCGTATAAGGTCCATTTCTCCCGGTTGCGCCAGTCCTCATCGGTGAGTTTATAGGTCTTGAAGGGATCATTCTGTCGTTCTTCAAAGCGCCGGAGTTGCTCTTCCGGGCTAATATGCAACCAAAATTTGACCAGTACATACCCCGCCCCCGTAAGTTGGGCCTCAAATTCGTTAATCTCCCGGTAGGCCCGTCGCCATTCCTCATCCGTGGCGAAGTTTTCAATCCGTTCGACTAAGACCCGCCCGTACCAACTGCGATCGAAAATCCCAATTTGGCCCACGGTGGGTAACCGTCGCCAGAACCGCCAGAGGTAATGGTGTTCCTTCTCCTCGTGGGTGGGGGCCGCAAAAGGATACACAAAATAGCTACGGGGATCGAGAATATCCGTGAGCCGTTTAATCGCCCCCCCCTTTCCGGCAGCATCCCACCCCTCGAACAGGATCAGAACCGGGACATTCTCCTTAAAAATGTTGATCTGAAGTTGGCGCAGCCGCACCTGTTCCTCGCGCAATTTCTTTTTATACGCATCCGCACTCAGGGATTTGCTCAAATTTACCTGGGCCAGGAGATCGGGTTCCGTCGGTTCGAGTTTTTCT
>CAZHXN010000044.1:2789-33391 GCA_964536415.1 uncultured bacterium | reverse complement strand
GGTAAATCAGAGGAGCCGGTTTGATTTTTAGGCGATCGAGGGCTTCCGTCAGGGTGGCGGCCATTTGGCTCAGGACCTTCACCCGTGCCCACCGCTCACAGTTGCCCTCTACTAGCGTCCAGGGGGCCTGCCCACTGCTAGTGCTGATCAACATATCTTCAGCAAGGGCACAGTACCGATCGTAGTTTTTCTGCTGTTGCCAATCTTCGGGCCGCACTCGCCAGGATTCGAGGGGATGTTCAGCGTAGTCCTTGGCGGCTTTTGAGTTCCTGACGGCTGAGGTGAATCCAGTACTTGACGATCGCAACACCGTCATCAAACAACTGTCGTTCAAAAGCATTAATATCCCGGAATAGGTTCGGAATTTCGCTTTCTGAAACCCGGCCAAACAGGCGATCCTCCAGAACATGGGTATACCAGCTATGGTAAAACACCGCCAAATTTCCCCGTGCGGGTAACCGTTGCCAGAAGCGCCAGAGGAAGGGATAGTAACGCTCCTGCTCGGTGGGCGGCCAGATAGGATGGACCGTGAAGCCTCTGGGGTCCATGTATTGCACCATCTTGCGGACCAGCGCCCCCTTGCCCGCCGCCGCCCAGCCTTCCAAGACCACTACGATCGGCAATTGTTTATCCCGACAGGCACTTTGCAGATTATGCAATTGCTGCGTGAGGGTTTCAATTTGCTGGCGGTAGCTAGCCTTATCCAGCGTTAAGCTCAGGTCAAGGGTTTCTAACATAGGTGCACAGCATAGCAACGAAAATGTTCTCCCACGTTAGCAGGCGATCGCGGGGGAACATGGATTTATCCAGATTTTGTTAGGCTTCCTGCACGGAACTCTGACGGTTCTACCCAGGAGGCAGGTGAGGCGGCAAATGCCCGCGATCGATGAGCAAACAGAGCAAAGTCAACCGTTGAGCGTTGACGGTTCCGGCTAATCAGCACGATGTCTTTGAGGTTAATATTTCTCGGACGTATAGCGTCGGGCTATGGCCTGTGCTATAATTGCCTCCCCTAGTCTTCAAGATCCTGAATGTCAACGCCTTCATATAGATCAGCAAGGCTGATTTCAAAGGGGATAGTTGCTAGGCTTAACATAGCTGAATCATCTGTATATTCTGACAATAACCACTGGCCCGATTCGGTTTTTGTGTATTGCATAATATAGGGTTGGGTTTGGGCAATCAGAATGTACTCGTACAGTTCGGGGATTGAACGATAGAACTTAAACTTATCGCCCTGATCATAATTCTGTGTCGATTTGGATAGGATCTCAGCGATCAACAGGGGATTTATCACTGTTGTGTGACTATCGTCGGCATAAACCGGTTGCCCCTGAATAACCATTACATCTGGATAGGTATATTGGTGATAGCGCGGTATCCACAAACGAACATCCCCGATATAAACTTTATAGTTTTGTCGTCGTAGGGCCAACTTGAGACTCGCAGCAAAATTAAGAGCGAGTTCGTTATGATTGGTTGTTCCCCCGGCCATTGGTACGATCTCCCCGTCGCGATATTCACTCTTATAGTCAGCCTTGGCCTCCATTTCCAGATACTCTTCTGGTGTATAGCGTTTGACTGCTGCTTGTGTCATGCCGACCTCCAAATTGCACCTAATTACGTCGATTAAAATGCTTTTGATTGCAGTTGATTAATGTTTTCGTAGAGGACCGCGATCGCACATCGGAAACGAATACTGACAAACTCTACTATATCTCCTGCTCGATAAATCTGCGGTACCCAGAGACTATTTGAACGGCGCAAAAATTGCTCAAGAAGACCATGATTTTGATGGATTAAAACATATTCCTCCAACAGAGGATTCGATTTGTAGTCGATGAACTTATCTCCCCGATCGCAGGCTTCGGTCGAGTCTGATAAGACTTCAATCATTAATTTGAGATGTTGAAGTAGGTGTGGTGTTTGCTTGTGATCATGCCGCTCTCCCCGTCATGGCCCGATCGCGAGTCCTTCTATGACTATTCTAAAACGACTCTACAAATGGGTTAGGGCGATCGCTAGCCGATCTAAAAAGCGTTGATTTTCCTCTGGGGTGCCGATCGTCACCCGCAGACCTCCACTGATCTGCCGCACCAGGGTTCCCTGCCGTTTTAACAACTCGGTCAATCGAGCTAAGACCCGATCGGCTGGGGCTTTAGCAGTCAACGCTTCGGGTCGTAATCGCAAATAGACGAAATTCGCTGCACTTGGCCACACCTGCAATTCGGGATGATGGGCCAGGGTGGCCAGGATCTGCGATCGCGCCGCCAGCATCGATGGCATCACGCCCAAGAGTTGGTCCCGGTGTTGTAACGCTACCAACGCCGCCGCCTGGGACACTGCCGGTAGGTTATAGGGTAAACGAACTTTTTCCAAAATCGCCGTTAACGGTGCCGCCGCGATCGCATAACCCACCCGATGACTGGCTAACCGCAATGCCTTGGAAAACGTGCGCAAAATCACCCAGTTAGGATGTTGGGCAAGTTCGGCAACCAGAGTATGCTGACTAAATTCAAAATACGCCTCATCAATCACCACCAGGATGTCTTCGGGTAGCTGCCGTAACCAGATGATTTCAGCCTCAGTTAACAGGTTGGCCGTGGGTGAATTGGGATGGACAACAAACACCACCCGAATCGGGGGAGCTTGGGTTTGGTCAATGGCTGATTGGGCAGCGGTTAAATCCATCGCAAAAGTTGTCTCCGATCGCCCCACTGTCACCACTGGAATTCCCAAGGTTTGCGCCAGAATTCCATACATGACAAACGTAGGCTCGGCAACCAGAATGGAGCCTTGACCGCCCAAACAGGTGGCAATCAGCAGCGATCGAATCAACTCATCCGACCCGTTGCCCACGGAAATTTGCTCTGCCGTAATTACAGCCCCAGAGCCTTCCCGCACATAATCGGCGATCGCCTGCTTCAGCACCGCATGACCGCCATCAGGGTAGCGATTCGTAGCCAACTCCTCTTGATAGGCCCAGGCGAGCTTTTGCTTCAGTTCCGAGGGCAAATCATAGGGCGACTCGTTGGCATTTAACAGATCGAGCGTCTCTACCGGCGGGAAATTGGGTAGGGTGTCGGGCGCGATCGCGCTTTCCGGGTGGGGCGCATAGGCCACCAACTGCGCTAATTCCGGTCGGATAAATTTGAGCATTATTTAACCTTATGCCTCGCCCAAAATCTTGGGCACCTTGAAGAAATCATCCTCGCGATCGGGTGCAGTCTGGAGCATTAGCTCCCGCTCCCGTTCCGGTTGTACCTCATCCGCACGGGTGACATTGGTCGCCTCGATCGCCCAAGCCGTTGGTGGTACGTCACTCGTATCCAACTCGCTCAACTGTTCAAAATAATCGAGGATATCGTTCAGTTGAGCGGTGAATTGGGTTTCTTCCGCCTCAGTTAGCTGGAGACGAGCCAAGAGGGCGACTTTTTGGACCTGTTCGCGATCGATCATGCTAGGGATAAAAAATGATAAAGAACAAATGGGCGAAAATGAGGGGCCGGTTTTACCCGTTAGAAGAATACGTCGATCTTCGATCGCCCGGTGGTTTTCAGCCAGTTTTGGGCTTCGATGTAATTGTTGGGGGCAAGGCGAATGGCTTGGGTCCAGTATTCAGCAGCCTGATCAAATTTGTCCTCGGCCTCCTCTTCCTTACCCGCTTCCTGGAGCCGTTCCCCTTGGTAGTGGTAAATCACGGCGATGTTGTTGAGGGCTTGGGGTAAACGTGGATTGAGTTCTAATGCCTGATGGTAGGCTTCTAGGGCTTTGTCGTGTTCGCCGTTGCTGGTGTGGATGAGGCCAATGTTGTAGAGAACATAGGCGCGATCAACCGGGTCTTGCTCTAACTTCAGGGCTTCCTGGTAGTTGTCCATTGCCTCGGCATACTCCCCATCCGCTTGGGCTGACATCCCATCGCGGTAGTAGGCGAAGGCTTCCTTGGCTTCACGCTTCGTCGGCAATACCTTCAAAATCAGGTCAGCCATGACGGTAAAGGTCTTGTCAACAAAGTTATCGTTTCGTTGCGATCGCGGCATAGGTAACCCCTTGGGGCATCCAAATTGAGTAAAAGTTTCAGTTCAATGGTCGCAGGCAGGTGGGCCTAACTCCCCTCCAGTGTACCGCTACTGCGGACCAACGCCGATCGCAACCCTCAGTTCGTCGTGACGACTTTAGTCGTCAAAGTCCCCGTAGCTGCTTTTTTCAACCCGCCGCTTAGCCCGATCGCAACCAATTGGGAGCTTCCTGGGCATACTGGTAATAATGACCTTATTGGCAATGGATTCATGCAACCTCGCCAGCCCCGCACCCAATTTTTTGCCCAATCGGTACAACGTCTTTATCACGGCGAACTCAAAGATGTGCTGAGTCAGCTAGAAACCCAACGGCTAGCGGTACAAAAACAAGGGCTGACAACGGCTGGCTGGATTGGTGGCAGTGTCCTGCTGCTCTTTCTGCTGGCAAGTTTGTTGCGCTTTGCCGGGGTGGGGCTATTGATATTTTCGGTACTGGGGGGATTAGCTGTCTGGTTCTGGCTGTTAGCAGAACCGATGAAACAATATCGAGCAAACTTTAAACAACAGGTTATCCAGCGTCTCGTCAAACTTTACGATCAAAACCTTTCCTACAATCCAACGGGGGGCATTAGCCAGCAGGAATTCCGCAATAGTCTGATTTACCAACAGGGTATCGATCGCTACTCAAACGAAGATTTGATCTATGGCCTCCTGGGTAAAACAGCGGTACGATTTTCGGAAGTTAATGCGGAATATAAGACGACAACCACGGACTCGAAAGGGAATCGGCATACTCACTGGCATACAATTTTTAAGGGTGTTTTCTTTGTCGCGGACTTTAATAAACACTTTAAGGGAAGAACGATCATTCAGCCTGATCATCTGGAAAGTGCCTGGGGCGGCTTTGGTTCCTGGATGCAATCTTTGACCGCAAAAGCTCAGGTCGCTTCCCAGCAAGGTCAATTGGTTAAATTGGAAGATCCAACCTTTGAACGGCTCTTTGCTGTCTATTCTACCGATCAAGTTGAAGCTCGTTATATTCTTTCTACCAATCTGATGCAGCGGTTAGTTGAATTCCACGATCGCGTGGGTAAGCCCCTTGCCCTATCGTTTATTGACTCTAAACTACATATTGCTATTCCGAATAATAAAAACCTATTTGAGCCACCGTCGATCTGGTTTGGCTCGGCCCTGATGACCCAACAGGAAGTGCAAACCTATTTTGATGATATTAAGCTGGCTGCCGCGATCGTGGAGGATCTCAACTTGAACCTGCGGATTTGGACTAAGGAATAACCATCGTGCGGTTAGACTGGTCGTAGATTGGGAGAAACTCATGGTGAAGCAGCCCATCGTGCAGGGTGTGGCTAAGGATGACGATCGCGCAGCAATGGAAAAGACCGCATCCACTTCGCAAATCTGACCCGGTGTTCAGCAGAACCCTCTGTAGAATGATAAATAGCATCACTCGTACAACGACCAGTCATAGCCTGGACTGGTCAGAGGAGTGGCTAGCGTGAAGGTAGGATAGGCAATCGGGCAAAACCATTGATCCAACATCATCTGAGCCAACATCATCGTCAGTATGGATAAGCGGCAATCAGCGCAATCCTCCAGCCGCCAACGATTACAGCCAGATCCGGCTGTACCCAGCGATCGTTATCATGTGGCCTGCTTTGAAGCGGCGATCGATGCCATGCTCATTGCCGACGATCGGGGATACTATGTCGACGCTAATCCAGCAGCCTGTGCATTATTTGGCCTGCCCAGGGAAGCCTTGCTCGGTTGTTGTATTGCCGACTTTGCTCAGACGGAATTTGACTTTGAACAGGCCTGGCAAGCCTTTCTAGCCCAGGGGCAAGAGCGGGGTGAGTTTGCCCTGGTGCGTCCGGATGGCACGGTGCGGGAGGTGGAGTATGCCGCCACGGCCAATATTACTCCCCACTACCATTTATCGATCCTGCGGGATGTCACAGAGCGCAGACAGCTAGAGCGCCAGGTGCAGCAATTAAACCAAGAGCTAGAGCAACGGGTGGTCCGACGAACCGCAGAACTGGAACAGGCGAATCTGGCATTGCAAGCCACCAATCAACGGCTGGCCGCCGAAATTCAACAGCGGGAGCGGGCCGAGATTGCCCTAGCGTGTGCTGAGGATGGGGTGTGGGATTGGAATACGGAAACCAATGAGGTCTATTTTTCCCCCCTATGGAAGGCAATGTTGGGTTATGCCAATGACGAAATTGGCCATACTTTGGATGAATGGGATCGTCGCATTCATCCAGCGGATCGTGATTGTACTTATGCTGCCCTCCAGGCACATTTACACCGACAAACGCCTATTTATCAGAGTGAACACCGCCTCCTGGCTAAGGATGGCACCTGGAAATGGTTTCTCGATCGCGGCAAGGTGGTGGCCTGGAAACCAGATGGGACCCCTCTACGGGTGATTGGCACCCATGTTGACATTACCAAACGCAAGCAACTGGAAGAGGCGTTAGAAGCCTCTAGAGCAGAACTCACTTCGATTCTGAACAATTCCTTTGCCAGTATTGCTAAATTTCGTCTATTTTCAGATAGCACGGTTATTTATGACTACTACTCACCTCACAGTCAAGTCATTTATGGCTATTCACCCCAGGAATTACTGGAAAATTCAGATCTGTGGCGATCGCGGGTGTTTCCTGAAGATTGGGAAAGGGTAATTTTCCCTGCTATGCACGCAGTATTTCAGGGACAAACCCAAGTTACTCTAGAATATCGATTTCGCCATCGAGACGAATCGGTGCGCTGGCTACGGGAAGTAGCGACAGCCCAATGGGATGATCAGCAAAATGCCTGGATTGTGATTACCCTGGCCACAGATATTACCGATCACAAACAGTTAGAACACTCGCTGCAAGCGTCGGAAGCTCGTTTTCGCACTATCTTTGAACAAGCCAACCTGGGTATTGGGCTAGTGACTCTGGAGGGAAATTTCTTCCAAGTCAACCCTGGACTTTGCAACTTGCTGGGGTATACCGAAGCCGAACTCAAAAAACTCACCTACCAGCAAATCACCCACCCCGATGATCTGGAACTTAACCTAGCCTATACGCAAAAAATGCTAACGGGCGAGTTGACCAGTTACTCTGTGGAAGAACGCTATGTTCGCAAAGATGGCCAGATCAAATGGGTGAATCTCAGGCTCTCTAGTATCCTGGATGAGCAGGGTAATCTCCAATATTTTTTGGGAATTATTACAGATATTAGCGATCGCAAACAAGCCGATGATGCCCGGCAGGAAAGCGAAGAACGCCTGCGATTAGCCCTGGAATCAGCCCAGATGGGCTATTGGGATTGGAACCTGACCACGAATGAGGTGATCTGGTCGGCCAGTCTGGAACAACTCATGGGTCTCGCCCCAGGGACGTTCGATCAATGGTTTGCAACGGTTGCCGCAATGATGCACCCTGACGATCGCCCACGGGTATTCGCTGCCATCAATCGCAGTGTGGAAACAGGTGAGCCTTACGACATTGAATTTCGCTTTATTAAACCCGATGGGACAATCCGCTGGGCTGCAGGGCGTGGCAATGTGCTGCGAGATGCGACCGGTCAGGCTGTGCGCATGATGGGTGTGGATATGGACATCACCGATCGTAAGGAAGCCGAAGCCCAACTTCGGGAGCGGGAGGCTGAATTCCGTGCCCTTGCTGAAAATACCCCCGACTATATTGTGCGCTGCGATCGCCAGTTTCGGTACCTATATGCCAATCCTGTTGTTGCTCGCATCAATCACTTACCGGCCAATGCGATCGTGGGGAAAACTGCCCAAGATCTAGGCTGGCCAGAAGATCTGGTGCATGGCTGGCATAGCGAACTCGAACAGGTATTCAGGAGTGGGCAGCCCCGTTCCTTGGAAGCCACCCTACCCCTACCCACGGGGGAGCTAATCCTGGATGCCCGGATTATGCCAGAATTTGATGCGCAGGGGGAAGTGACTTCGGCCTTGGTGGTTGCTCGTGATATCACCCCCCTCAAACAGGCCCAACTTACCCTGCTGCAACAGGCAGAACGGGAGCGCATTCTCCGACAGATTACCCACCATATCCGTGAGTCTTTAGAAGTCGATCAAGTCCTGAACACCACTGTCGAGGAGGTGCGCCAATTATTGCAGGCCGATCGCGTTTTAATCTATCGTTTTTGTCCCGATTGGAGTGGTGACATCATTGCCGAGTCCGTTGCCCAACCGTGGCAGGCGGTCTTGGGAAGCCATATCCACGATCCCTGCTTTCAAGGTGATCTGATTACCCAATATCGTCACGGCAGAATCAATCAAATCGATGATATTCATACCAGCAATCTCCCCCCTTGTCACCTAGACCTCTTGGCTAGCTTTGATGTGCGTGCTAATCTCGTGATTCCGATTCTCGACCAGTACAGCCTTTGGGGTTTATTGTGTGTTCATTACTGTGGAGAGCCCCATACCTGGCAAACCTGGGAAGTAGACATTTCTAAACAAATTACCGATCAGTTAGCGATCGCTGTTCAGCAATCAGAATTACACCAACAGCTTCAGGCATGGGCCACAACACTGGAACAACAGGTCCAAGAACGCACTGCCGAAATTCAGCGAACCCTGGATTTAGAAGCAATGCTGCAACGGCTTACGGAACGGGTACGCAATAGCCTCGATGAGCAGCAAATTCTGGAAACCGTTGTGCAAGAATTGGGAAAACTTTTGGACTTAGAATGTTGTGACACGGGCATCTATAGCGCCGATCTCAGCACCTCCACGATTACCCATGAATTTACGCGATCGCTTCAGCCAGCCAAAGGAACAACCTTTACCATTATGGATGCTCCACACTACAACATTTATACCTCACTGTTCCAAGGGCTAGCCGTACAATTCTGTGATCTCATTCCCTGTACGTTTCGCAATGATGCCCAATGTCTCACAATCCTTGCCTGCCCAATTATGGATGATCAGCAGAGCTTGGGAGATTTATGGCTTTACCGATACACCACTTTTACCCGCGCAGAGGTGCGATTCGTACAACAGGTTAGTAATCAATGTGCGATCGCCCTACGCCAGTCTCGTCTCTATCAAGCTGCCCAAGCACAGGTCATTGAACTAGAACGTCTTAACCGCCTCAAAGATGACTTTCTCAGTACGGTTTCCCATGAACTGCGGACACCCATGTCTAACATCAAAATGGCAACCCAAATGCTAGAGATTAGCTTAAATCATTTGGGCATTTTGACGGATGAGACTAGCTCGATTAATCGCTATTTTAATATCCTGCGGGAAGAAAGCCAACGGGAAATTAATTTAATCAACGATCTGCTAGATTTAACCCGCATGGATACTGGCATGGAAACGCTCAATTTCACCACGATTGATCTCCATCTGTACCTGCCCCCTCTAACTAGACCGTTTGCTGAACGAAGTCGCCAGCAAGATCAACAGTTCGTTCTCCAGATTCCTACAGACCTCCCCCCCCTAACAGCGGATCTCTCCTACCTGGATCGCATTTTCACGGAACTGTTGCAAAACGCCTGTAAGTACACCCCTCCCCACGAGACGATTACTCTCTCAGCCCAGGTCACACCCGCCTCATTAACCATTCGCATCAGTAATTCGGGGGTTGAAATTCCTGCCTCTGAGCATAACCGCGTGTTCGATCGCTTCTACCGTATTCCTAACAACGATCCCTGGAAACATGGCGGTACGGGCCTAGGACTGGCGCTAGTGAAAAAATTAGTTGAGCGCCTAGGGGGAACGATTGGCATCGAAAGTGGCAACAGCCAAACCACCTTTATCCTGACTTTTCCCCTCAGTTCCGCATAATGCCGTTGGCACAGCTTTTTCCCGTCTGACGGTGCGCCCATTATGGGTATACAGCCTGTATCGCCTCAGCGAGGGGCAGGCAATTGGCTCAAGCCCCTTGTTGATCAGATACTTCTGTCCTTCAGAGACTTGGGAAACGCTGTATAAAAATTTATGATCAATTCTTAAGAAAATGATCAACACTAAGTGGCTTTTATGAGCTTTTTCTGAGCTAAAGGCGCGATTGGTTTATCGTGGGTGATCGATTTCAGGCAATGTTTTAGTCAATAGAATCTTACAAGATAAGGTGCTTGATTTCAATCGGCAAGATCCTGTAGATTAGTATTAAGCAACATTAAAATCGTTGCCTGATGTCTTGTTACCCAATAAGCCATTGGCAGCCATGTTGCCGCCCAACGTCCTTACGGGACAATGCTGAAATTCGTTATTCACTGTGGGAGTGAAACGATCTATGGTGTCAATTCGTGAAATGAAGTGGGCGGGAGTAGCCCTAGCGCTGCTCACACCAGCCATTCTGGCCGCACCTGCATCCGCCATCCCTGCTGCCGTGCGGGGGATTGTGACGGAAATTGATGAAGAAAGCAATATGGTCACCCTGGAACAACCCTGGGGCGAACCGATCACGATCGATGTATCCTACTGGCGGCGTAACCGTCCTGGCCCCTTTGACCCCCTCATGGTGGGCACAGATACCGCGATCGTCCTGATGAAGGATATGGATTCACCGGTTGCGAAGAAAGTTTGCACCTGTGTGGCCCCCATTCCTGCCTTCGTTGCAGTAGAACCGATCGCCATGCCCGTATTGCCAGAGCGGGAACCGTTTACCGAGCCACCCGTGACTCCTCGGCCCATTGCTCCCCGTCCTGCACCTGCACCAGCACCGATTCCGGCACTTTGGTAAGCTGCTCACCAGCATAGGGGTGGGGCCTAGCTACCACCTCTATCGCAGGGTATAAATCTAGGTCAAGTTCTCCTCACACTTCTTCCTCAGTTATCTCCTCTTGCGTAAACCAGGGATCTAAGCCACTGTAACTGACGGACTCCAGGCCACATAGGGTAAACGGGCTGCCGTCATCCGAATTTGCTCGATGTGGCTGACCAACTGACCGCAGGCATCCCATGTCCCACTCAAAAACATCTGGCGTGCCCCTTCAGGCAGGTGGAGTGTCACCGTCAGCTCCCCACAGGTTGCTTGCAGGGTTTCCAGATTTATCGTTACTGGCTGCTGGGGGTGGGCTATGATGCGGTCTTGCAGTTGGGTGACTGCTTCGGCCTTAGCCGTCAGGCAAGGAATGCCCATCGCGACACAGTTCCCAAAAAAAATCTCTGCAAAGCTTTCGCCAATGACTGCCCGAATGCCCCATTTAGCCAAGGCTTGGGGTGCGTGTTCGCGGGACGAACCACAGCCAAAGTTGTGGTTCACTACCAGAATTTCCGCGCCCTGGTATTGGGGTTGATCAAAGGGATGGTCGCCGTTGAGGGCGGTGCGATCGTCGGCAAAGACATTGGCTCCCAGTCCGTCAAAGGTGACACAGCGTAGGAAGCGAGCGGGAATGATGCGATCGGTGTCAATGTCGTTACCCACAAGGGGAATGGCGCGTCCAGACAGTTGCTGAACCTGACTCATAGCGGTTGTAGGAATCGTGTTTGCCTTAACAGCATAGCGTACCTGTTTCAACCTACGGTGTGGGATTGGGCGGGTTTATCGAGATGGCTGGTTGGCAGCCACAATTTTCGGAACAACCTGCCCCTACCTGATCCAGACGGTTTTGATGTTGACGAATTCTAGAATGCCCTCGCGGCTGAGTTCCCGGCCATAGCCCGATCGCTTGATGCCGCCAAAGGGTAAACGGGGGTCTGATTTGACCATGCCGTTGATGAACACCGAGCCAGCCTCCAACTCCCGCAGGAACCGTTCCACCTCGCTGGGCACCTGGGTCCAGGCGCTTGCCCCCAAACCATAGGGGGAGCAATTGGCCAACCCGATCGCACTGTCGAGATCTGGCACTCGGAACAGCAAAGCGACCGGGCCAAAAAACTCCTCATCATAAGCTGGACAGCCCACGGGTAAATTCGTGAGGATGGTGGGGGGGTAGAAATGGCCTTTCGCTAGGGGGGAATCGGGATGGGTTTGGGCATAGGGTTGGCCACCACACAGTGCTGTTGCCCCCTGTTGCAGGCAAGCTTGCACTAGGCGATCGAGATCGGCCAGAATTCCTGCTGTCGCGAGGGGACCCAGGTCCGTCTCCGGTAACATCGGATCGCCCACCTTGAGGGTTTGATACTTAGCCAGTAGCTTTTGTTCAAATGCGTCCGCGATCGCCTCGGCCACAATAAAGCGCTTCGCCGCAATACAAGATTGGCCCGTGTTAATCATCCGGGCGGTCACCGCCGTGGCGACGGCTGCCTCCAGATCGGCACTGGGCATGACGATGAATGGATCGCTGCCCCCCAACTCCAACACCGTTTTCTTCAGGTTTTTACCTGCCGCCTGGGCTAAACTCGCGCCTGCGGGTTCACTGCCCGTCAAGGTTGCGGCCTTAATTCGATCATCGGCCATTAGGGGAGCGACCCGCTCGGCCCCAATCAGCAGGGTTTGGAACGCACCTGCTGGAAAGCCAGCTTCCGCTAGGATATCGGCGATCGCCAGGGCACACTGGGGAACATTGGAGGCGTGTTTAAGTAATCCCACATTCCCTGCCATCAGGGCTGGCGCTGCAAAGCGAAACACCTGCCAGAAGGGGAAATTCCAGGGCATCACCGCCAGGATCACCCCCAGGGGTTGGTAGCACACAAAACTCCGGCTGGCATCGGTCGCAATCGGCACATCCGCCAGCATCCTCGCCGCCTCATCGGCGTAGAAACGGCAGACTAGGGCGCACTTTTCCACTTCCGCGATCGCCGCCTTGAGGGGTTTACCCATTTCCAGGGTCATCAACTGGGCATAGGCTTCGCGATCGCGCTCAAGAATCGCTGCCGCTGCCCGTAGCCAAGTGGCCCGTTGTTCAAAACTGGTATGGCGATAGGTTGCAAAGGCGGTGGCTGCGGCGGCGAGTTTCGCCTCCAACTCGGCATCGCTCAAGGGGGTAAAGGTTTTAAGGACTTCGCCAGTGGCCGGATTGAGGGTTGCGATCGCCATAGGGGTTCCTGACACAGAAGAATAGGAGGGCGATGAGCCAGTCTATGAGCCAGTCTATTTGAGGCCGATCACCTTTCCCCGTTATACCGCTAGTCTGGGGGGCCACTGACAAAAACTTAGCCATTGTTCACCAAAGCTAGGGGCCAACAGGTAAGAATAGAACAGGATAAACATTAAACAAGCGTGGATTCATCCCACCCCATAGGGTGACTGCCCACGGCCCCAGGGTAGGGGCTGTCCGGCGTAGACCTGATAGACCTGAATACAGAGGAGGACAACGATCGGTATGGTGAGGAGTTTTTGGCTGTCTAGCTGTGTTCGCCCCTGGTATCGCCTGCTCGGCTCCAGCGTTCTGACCGTACTGTTGGCAGCACCCGCCCTAGCCCAATCGCCGGAAGTGGGGTCTGCGGCCCCTTCCCTGCCAGCAGCAACGGCGTTCGAGGGCCGATTGCCGACGCTCCCCTCCGATGCTAACGCCACTGGTTCTCCAGCCGCCCCCCTCGCCCCGGTTCCAAGGACAACCGCCTTTAATGCCACCGTTACCCTGCTCGATCAACCGGCCCTACCCCAACTGGGTGATCCGCGTGACTTTCTGCCAGATGAGGCCCGCACGCGGTTAGTTTTGCGTCTAAACGATCGTCGAGTTTATGTCTACCGGGGGGATGAGGCGGTGGCCAGTTATCCGGTCGCGATCGGGCGGGCGGGTTGGGAAACCCCTAAGGGCAGCTATGAAGTCATGCAGATGATTAAAGATCCGTCGTGGCGGCATCCCTGGGAGGGGTACGTGATTCCCCCCGGCCCGGATAATCCCCTGGGTAACCGCTGGATTGGCTTCTGGACGGATGGCAAGAACTTTATTGGCTTCCACGGTACGCCCAATGAAAGCCTGATTGGTCAAGCGGTGTCCCACGGCTGTGTGCGGATGCGCAATCAGGATATTCAGGCCCTCTTTGCTCAGGTGGAAATGGGAACTCCCGTGGTGGTGGAGTAATCCTGGGGCAAGGGGGGCCAACCAATCGCTCCCCTGCTGCTGTGTGCTGGACAATCAGAGGCGCATTCCCCCTCATACGCCCTCATTCCAGCCGGTGACATCTTGACCCAGCAGCGTTTCCACCCGTTCAGCTAGGGCCGACTGTCCCTGTTCCTCAAACAGGGTGGCGGCGGTGCGCAGATCGGCGGTAGCCTCGGCGTAGTCTCGCATGGCGAGCTTGACCTTGCCCCGTTCCAGATAGGCGATCGCAGACTCCGGTTGTTGTTCGAGCACAGCATCCAAATCGGCGATCGCCCCCTGGGGATCACCCAATAGTGCCCGGACTCGCCCGCGCTCGCGCTGGGCTGTGAGTGGGTCGAGGCCTTGAGTCACCAGAGCCTGTAAATCCGCCGCTGCCGCTGCGGGTTGGCCCAGTTGCAGATAGATCGCGCTGCGGCCTAACCGTGCCCGCCGGGAGTTCGGATGCAGGGTTAACACCTGATTGAAATCGGCTAAGGCAGCTTCCAGATCGGGTTGATTGGCCAGCAATTGTGCCCGCTCCAGAAAACCCATAATTGACCCTGGATGTAGCCAGAGGCCATAGTTCAGATCAGTCAAAGCTGCCTCCTGATCCCCCAGTTGGGCCTGGGCTATTCCCCGCTCTATATAGGCATCGGCTAGATTGGGGTTTAACCACAGGGCATAGTTGTAATCCGCGATCGCCGCCTCCAGGTTACCCAGTTGTCGTTGGGCCATGCCGCGGCCCAGGAAATCCAGGGCGGAACTCACTTCCATGCGAATCACCCGGTACCAATCCTGCATGGCATCCTCGCGATACCGGGGATCGGCATCTGGGGCTTCTCCTTGTTGGGCCAATACCAATCCTCGATAGACATAGGCACTCAACAGGTGGGGCCGCAGGTGAATCGCTTGTTCCAAGTCCTGTTGGGCAGCCTCCCACTGGTCCAGTTCCCTGTACACAAGGCCCCGGTGCAAATAGGCCAGGGCCGCATTGGGATGACTGGCTAACACCTGGTTGAAGTCGGCGATCGCGGCGGGTTTATCCCCTAGGGCCGCATGGGCTATCCCCCGATGCAGATAGGCCAGCATCCAATCGGGTTTGTGCGCTAGGGCTTGATCAAAATCGGCGATCGCCTCGCTCAAACGTCCCAGTTGCATCAACACTTGCCCCCGCTCCAGGTAGGCATGACTGGCCTGGGGATCAGTGGCAAAGACCGCCGTGTAGTCAGCAACGGCCCCTTCCAAATCGCCTAATTGCCAGCGCAGATGCCCGCGACTGCTGTAGACACTGCTTTGGTTACTATCGAGGGCCATAACCTGTTGTAAATCGGTGGTGGCCCCCGACTCATCTCCGATCTTGGCCCGGATCGCACTGCGACTCAGGTAGGCTTCTGCCGAGTGGGGATCGACGGCTAAAACGGCTTCCAGATCCGCCAGGGCACCCTCGGTATCTCCCAAGGCGGCGCGGGCTGTACTCCGGCTCAAGTGGGCCAGGGTGGAATCGGGAGCAATGGCCAGGGCATCGTCAAAATCATCCAGGGCACCCTGGGGGTCCCCCAGGAGCGATCGCGTCATCCCCCGCTGGAGGTGGGCCACGACCGAATTGGGACTCAGCCGCAGGGCACGGTTAAAGTCCTCTAGGGCTTCGCGGCGATCGCCCAACTGGGCACGAATCATCCCCCGTCCGAGATAGGCATCTACGGGCGTGGCACTGAGTTGTAAGGCACGGCTGAAGTCCTCATGGGCACCCTCGCGATCGCCCATTTCTGCCCGCACAGCACTGCGATCGAGATAGGCCTCCGCCAGATTCGGCGACAACTGCAACGCCTGGTTGAAATCACTCAGGGCACCCTGGTAATTCTCCAACTCCGCCCGCACGATCCCCCGGTGGAGATAGGCTTCCGTCAGGCTGGGGTTGAGCTTAATCGCCTGCTCCAGATCCGCGAGGGCCTCTTCCTGCTGCTCAGCCGCCAGACGGAGTTTGCCGCGTTCCAGGTAAGCCGGGGCCAGGGGTTGCAGTTGAATCGCCTGATCGAAATCCGCCATTGCCCCCAAGCGATCGCCCATCAGCCCATGCATCAGGCCCCGTTGGTAATACACCTCCGCCGCCCGTGGGTTAAGCTGAAGCGCCTGGGAAAAATCAGCCATCGCCGCCGGGAAATCCCTCAGTTGGGCGTGGACACTCCCCCGTTGGACATAGGCAGGCAGAGAGTGGGGCTGTAATTTGAGTGCCTGATCTAAATCCGCAAGGGCCGCCTGCAAATCCCCCAGTTCACGCCAGAGCCTACCCCGTTGCAGATAGACCAGCGGTGAGTCCGGTTGTTGTTCCAAAGCTTGATTGAAATCATCCAACGCGCCAGCGGGATCCCCCGTGCTCGCCCGCACCATCCCCCGCTGGATCAAAGCTGCGATCGCGTGGGGATTCAGCGTCAACGCTTGATCAAAATCGGCGATCGCCCCATCACGATCACCCTGCTTCGCCCGCAGCATCCCGCGTTGGATATAAGCCGCCCCCGCATTGGGTCGTAATTGCAGGGCCTGGTCAAAATCCGCCATTGCCCCCGCGCGATCGCCCAACCGAACCCGTAGTTTCCCCCGCTCCAGGTAGGCATCATGGGCATTGGGGTTAAGCTGGATCACCTGGCTCAAGTCCCGTACCGCCTCCGGGAACTTGCCCTTAGCCACTAGAGCCAGTGCCCGCTGCAAAAAGGCCGCCGCAAAGTTGGGATAAAGCTGGATCGCTTCCGTAAAGCTTGCGATCGCGCCATCATAGTCTTTGATTTTAAACTGAGTTAAGCCTTGATTAAAGCAGGTTTCAGCGCTCATCAGCTGGCCTCCCTCGACAGTAACCGCAAATCTTGTAACCGCACCCCACCCGTTACCTGTTACCTAGCACGAATCACCTCTACGATCGAGTATTGACCGGGGAGAGAGCTACACGGACACTGTGCAATTTAGCTTTACAAAATGCCCTGCGACTGCCGTTAGATTTCTTAAAAAAAAGGAACAATGGCAATTAAAACCACGGTTCCCGATGGAGGTTAGTTGGCGTTGACAGAACGTTAGGGAACGGAAAAGCAGGGATACCGACCGATCAGGGATTAAACGCCGGTATCAATAGCCGAAGCAATAGCCGACAAGCGAGAATATAAAGAAATTTATCGAAACCACACGCACAAATTTTTTTTCTTAAGCTGCTGAGGAATCGGCAAGGGGTTCCCGCAAACGGGACAGTCCCGTCGGGAGGGCTTCGCGAATCACCGTTGCTGAGGTTAAGACCTTTGGACTCACAACTTCGTGGGCCACTGACTCGACCAAACGCGGATGGACTTCCCCCGGCCAGCGGCTAGGTTGGGGCAGTCGCTCAAGCGTCGGTGCAAACGACAGCGTTCCTAACGTGCACGATCGCCAACATCCCTGAACCGTCACATTTAAGAGTTGGCAATGACCGCCCCGGCGTCCCTCTGGGGTATAGGACTGGCAATGCCGACAGGCGAAGGCAGAACCAAGTGGCATCTCCGAGGTGTTCATTGTCGGTGTCTCCCAATGGTAGTTACCTTATCATCCCCCACCACTCCTGCAGCATCTGCCGTCATTGAAAGCCTGCAAACCCTTCCCTCATCTGCTTCCGAGCGATCTCGAAGTAAAGTGGAAGTCCTATCCTCTCTTTATTTTCTCTTTAGAAAGCAACCTAATTTTTGTTAAGGAGTGTCATGACATCCCCCCCAAGATAGGTTGCTGCGATCGGTAATCCAATCGGGGATCACGTTAAACCCCAAGCCAACTAATAATGAAAAAACTATTGTGTTCTGTCTACGTTTGATGAGGTAGGGTATCCGATTGTCGGGCACAGAGGGAGCAAACAGTCCAACGAGCTAATTCCCCTGGTGGAGTCGGACACTGGCATTGGGGACAGAGGGGAAACTGCTGCCGCTGGTGCTGGAGAGCGTGTTGCCACTGCTCAAAGGCCCGATCGGGGGTAGAGGGAGCGATCATCGCAGTGGTTGTGTCTGGGGGGAGGGCCGACGGCGTGAAGCTGGGATGTGCCTGCCCTTCACTGCGATCCGTGCGGGTATTCAGGGGAATCTCAGACCATTGGGCGGTGGAAAAGTGGATATCCGTTAGGGGTTGGGCAAGATGAGGGTTAAGTTTGGCCAGAATGCGTTGGCGTTCAAAACTGAGATTTTGCGCCCAAACGGCACTGGCGGTGGCCACGGACAGGACCCCACGCCGAACCGCGATCGGGCGGGTTTGTAGGGCCACCAGATCGCCCACAACCATTGGCCAATGGCGCAACACCTGCTGGAAATGGGCGTGCGATTGCCAGGTGGGTTGCTGTTCAAGGCGTTGGAGCAGGGAAGGCAGGGATTGCCAGGTCATGGGCAGCAAGTTGAGGGGATACCGGTTGCCAAGGGACGGCCATGCGGGTGGCAAATTTAGATTCTGCTGTTAGGCTATGGGCCGATCCGGTCGCAGCGATCGGGGGCGATCGCCCTTGTAGCCATAACTTTACTGCCTATACAGCCAAAATCAACGACGGAGGTCAGGTTAAGGCCAGTTTAGCGATAGGAACGATGAGCATTGGATCAGGGTGAGTCTATGGGCTGTCCCCGTGCGAGACCCGTTGCGGGAGCCATCGTGGTGGCTGTTGGTATGGCTGGCTGTGGCCGTTCTTGTGATCGTGATTGGGGCAGTGATTGGCCCTTGGTGAGGTTATTCAATACTCCGGTTGTTCACTATGCGTCAAAGTTCTGTTACCCACACTAACCCAGCCGCGCCCACTCAGGGGTTAAAACCCACCCTGCAAGCTGTTCTGGGCTGTTTGGACCTCCAGCTAGAGGAAGAGTTAGCTCGGTATCGTCGCCTCAAAGCAGGGTATTCGGCCCTTCCCCGTCGGGTTTTGGGGCAACGCTCACCCACCCCTGTTGATTTGTTCCAACCCTCAGCGGTTCCTGCCCCTCGCCCCAAGGCAACCGCCACACCCATACCTACCGTCACACCGCCGCCAGGATCGCCTACTCCGCCGCCAGGATCACCTTCCCCATTCTCCATCGCGGCCCCGATCGTTGCCCCCACCGCTATTCCGACTCCCCCCGCACCGTCACCCGCGCCGCCAAGTCCTGTCGGTCCCTCACCCACACCCGTTACGCATCTGTCTACGTCAGGTACCCCGATCGCAGCACCGCCCTCGTCCCCTGTTGCTCCTCCCTTAGCGACCGAGACCATCTCCCCCGCTGCCCAAGTTCCCACTAGCGAGTCGGCTCCTGCCTCGCCCCTCGCTGCGTCCCATGCCCTCACGGTGGTTCCTGCCACCCCTCCTGTCCCCCCTGCGGATACGGCCCTTGCTCCTGCTGCCCCCCCGGCCCCAGAAATCCCGTTACCTGATGACTACCTGGCTTCGTCCGAAGCTTTGTTGAAAAGTCTGGCCGAGGAGGAGGTCCAGGCGGATACCCTTGACCCCAGCCAGGTCAAGACCCACGGGGGTCTACTGTCGCCCCTGGGGATTGGTTCGCTGCTATTGTTGCTCCTGTCTAGTGTCAGTATTGGCTATGCGTTGCTGAATCCCACGAACCTGCACTTCCTGAATCCCAGTCTGCAAGGTGGCGAGGCTTCCCCCCAACTGGACAAGACGGCAACCCCGACGACGTTGCCCAATGTGCCCAATCTGGCCACCGATGAGTTTGTTGATCTCAAACTGGATACCTTGGGGACGCTAGCGGTGCCGTCGCCCTCGCCCACCGGGTCACCCAGCGCGAGTCCGTCGCCCAGTGCCAGTCCGTCGCCCAGTCCCGGCGCTAATCCCTTGCTCACGCCCAGTACCACCAGTGTGCCGCCGATCGAGACGATTCCCCTGCGCGTGGTTCAACCGCCGATCCATTCCCAAAGTTTGGCGCCGGCCCCGATTGCCCCTCGGCCCCCAGCGGCTCCGGCCCCGCAATCTCCCCCCAGCACGCCCACCAGTGCCTTACCGCGCCTGCCGGTTCCCGCTACCACAGCCCCAGCCCCGACGCGGCTGCCGGTGGTGACTCCAACTGTCCCCAGCCCCAGTCACTCCCAAGCGACGGGTGGCAACGCAACGCGATCGCAGCCGGATACCTACAATGTGGTGACTGAATACCGGGGGAATGACTCGCTGGCCCAGTTACAGCAGGTAGCGCCTGGGGCTTATCTGCGCAATTTCAACGATGGCATTCGGGTGCAGTTGGGGACTTTTGACGATCGCGCCAGTGCTCAGGAAATGGTGGAACAACTCAATCAACAGGGGATTACCGCCCAGATCCAAGCTGAGTAAGCTAAGTCAATCCACAGGCCCCGGAAGCAGGTGCGATAGGATAGTGGGAAGGATAGTGGGAAAGATACGTTGGTATTAGAGTCAATCCACCACACACCACTAGGGTTTCCACAAGGATTTGCTGCCGTTCAGCCAGGGAGGAGGGCATGGGGTTGTTCGATCGCATCTCACGGGTAGTCAAGGCTAGCTTCGATGCCCTTGTCAGCGAGGCGGAGGACCCAGAGCGGGTCCTGGAGCAGGCGGTGGCCGAGATGCAGGATGAACTGATTCAACTGCGGCAGGCCGTTGCCCAGGCAATCGCGACCCAAAAACGCACCGAGCGTCAATGCAATCAGGCGAGGGCCACGGCTGACGAGTGGTATCGGCGGGCGGAACTGGCCCTGCAAGCGGGGGATGAAGCCCTGGCCAGGGATGCCCTCACCCGCCGTAAGAGCTATCAGGAAACGGCGCAACTCATGCAGAGCCAGATTGAGCAGCAGACGACGATCGTCCAGAAACTCAAACGCGATATGGTAACCCTGGAAAGCAAAATCGCCGATGCCCGCACCCGTAAAGATCTGTACATCGCCCGTGCCCGCTCGGCCCAAGCTTCCCAACGCTTGCACGCCATGCTGGACCAGATGAACCCCCAGGGGGCCATGCAAAGCTTTGAGCGGATGGAGCAAAAGGTGGCGGCGCTAGAGGCTCAGTCAGCGGCGATCGCCGAGTTGGGGCAGGATGATCTGGAACGACGCTTTGCTGCCCTGGAACAGGGCAGTGAGATTGAAGCCGATCTAGCTACCTTGAAACGCCGCCTATCCCCCAAACTAGAACCGGGTGGGGAACATCATGAGCCTTGAAGGTAGGAATCTGGCTGCCCTCCAACTAGGCCAACTCTATTTACAACATTGACAACTCCATTCACAACTCCATTGACAACTCCATTCAGAATTCAGAGTAGAGGGGAGGGCGGGTCGTCGAGTAAGCTAACCTAGTAGTGAGGTTAGCCCTGCTGCTTGCTCCTAGCCTGAAGGGGAACGCTTATGCTTGGGCAGGAAACGTTCTTTGAGGGGGCTGTGGGGGTGGGTACGATCGGTGCTAGCCGGACCTAGTGACCAGCCTAGTGACCAGCAAGGACACCATCATGGGATTATTCGACCGTGTTAGCCGCGTAATTCGCTCCAATCTGAATGCCCTCGTGAGTTCTGCCGAAGATCCAGAAAAAATGCTGGAGCAGGCAGTCATTGATATGCAGGAGGACATGGTCCAAATGCGACAGGCCGTTGCCAATGCGATCGCCGGTCAGAAGCGGACGGAGCAGCAATACAATCAGGCCATTAACGAAGCCAATACCTGGCATCAACGCGCCCAATTGGCCCTACAAAAGGGGAATGAGGAGTTGGCGCGGGAGGCTCTGAACCGTAAGAAGGTGAACACGGAAACCGCGAATGCCCTGAAGGCTCAGTTGGATCAGCAGACGGCCCAGGTTGAGACCCTCAAGCGCAGCTTGGTGGCCCTGGAAGGGAAGCCGTCGGAGGCCAAGACGAAAAAGGATATGCTCAAGGCGCGGGCTAGTGCGGCCAAGGCGAATGAACAATTGCAAAGTACCCTGGGGCGAATGGGGACCAGTAGTGCCATTGGGGCCTTTGAGCGCATGGAGGAAAAGGTCCTGCAAATGGAAGCCCGCTCCCAAGCTGCGGCGGAACTGGCAGGATCGGATCTGGAAAGCCAATTTTTGGCACTGGAGTCTAGCGATGTTGACCTGGAACTTGAGGCTATGAAGGCCCAACTCCTGGGACCCGCGAGTGCACCCAACCAGGCCCAATTACCGGCAGCGGCAGCAAAAAGTCCTGCCGAGCCACGGGATGCGGCGATCGAGGCTGAGATGGAAGACCTGGCACGGGAATTGGACAAGCTGTAACACTCCCTGGCCTCAAGGGGGCGGGGATGCGGGGTTCGCTGACTCGTGTTCAGTCATGTGAGACCCAGTTCCCGCTTCAGTAGATTGATGGAGTGGCTACCAACATAGCTTTGGGCCACTACGATTTGGGGCGATCGCAACAGTTCATCCCGTGCAGATTGGATCGCGGCTCGGACTTGCATCGCTGTGGTCTCGCGATCGCAGATAATCGTTTGTGCCCGTCGCACTACGGCATTCAGGCGATAGCTATCCTCCACCTGGGCCGTGATCACCAATAAGTCATCCCCCCGCAAACTGTGGATAATCACTTCCGCCGCCCGCAAAACCCCTGGGCTGAGGCTGACTAACCCCAGACAGGCGTTATTGGGCAACTCCAGGACTAATTGGGCTTCCTGGGCATAGTCGTAAATATCCACCGGGATCACCCGGACAGCCTTCGGACCCGCCAATGCCTCTGCCTCACCGATAAAATAGCGGGTGGTCACGACCGTACCCGATCGCGTCTGAGCCAAGACGGGACCCAATTCTTCCAGCGGCACTAACTGTACCGGGATTTGCAACGCCTGCTCCAATTCCTGAGTAATTAACTCCCCGGCCCCAATATCGTAGGCTGGAGCCGTAACTAGGACCCGCGCACTACAGCGCAACCGCCAGTCTACTTCAGCGAGAAATAACTCCCGCGCTTCGGTGAGTGAACACCCCTGTTTAAGCAATTGATCCAGGGTTTGCTTGACAAGGGCATGGGCATCGGGATATTTCTCCGAGAGGGCGGATTGGGACGGACGGGTTCCCCCTTCGTCGCCCTGTGCCCGCACGTAGATCCCGGACCCAGCTTGAGACTCAACGACGCCATCTTCTTCTAATTGCCGATATACCCGGCTGATGGTGTTGCGGTGCAGGCCCGTTTGCATGGCCAGTTGCCGCGTACTGGGCAGGCGGTGCCCAGGGGGAAATTGGCGCGAGGCGATCGCAAAGCGGATCTGGTTATAGAGTTGGGTGGATGCCGGAATGTCGCTATCGGGCTGGATGTGAAATCGGACCATGCGATCGTCTCCAGAGGTGCTCAAGCGCTAGGGATAGGTGCGCTAGTTGCGTTAGTTATACTGCTTATACCGCAAAATTGCTGTCCTGATTGGGAGGGGGGCACCCCGATCAGCGCTGGTTTGTCAGGTCAGCACAACCCACCCTCAAGTAACGATCAATGTGGAAGTTCCCCAGGCGTTCTATCGCCGTTGCGGTTCCATTAAAGGGCGAGGAATTAATTTAACTTCCAAAGGTCAGATCAGGGCTGGGAATTCCCGATTTTATTAAGCTTAGATTAGTACCTAGCGTCCTACAATGCCCCTGAAGCGGTTAAGAATTACCGCTATGAGCTACTGCCTCAATCCCGACTGCCACCAACCCCATGCCCCGGATCAGGCCCGCTTCTGTAGCCATTGCGGTGCTCGTTTGCTGCTGGCCGATCGCTACCGGGCTGTGGCCATGATTGGACAAGGGGGGTTCGGGCGCACTTTCCGAGCCGTCGATGAGCATAAGCCCTCCCGTCCGCCCTGTGTCATCAAGCAGCTTTATCTCGAACACCCCACAGCAGCTAGCTTCCAGAAGGCTGTGCAGTTGTTTCGGCAGGAAGCACAACGCCTGGAACAATTAGGCATCCATCCCCAAATCCCGACCCTGTTCGCCTACTTTAACCAGGAAGGCCACTCCTATTTAGTCCAGGAGTTCATCGCTGGCCAAACCCTCGCCCAACGTCAACGCCAGCAACCGGTTTTTAACGAGGCTCAAGTGCGATCGCTCTTGCACAGCCTCTTGCCCGTCCTCCAGTTTGTCCATGCCCATCAGGTCATCCACCGTGATCTCAAACCCGATAACCTGATCTGGCGGGAGACCACTATTCCAGGGCAGGGCCGTGCGTGCAGTGTCTCCCCAGAAGAAGCGCGATCGCGACAACCGGATCTGGTCCTCGTAGACTTTGGAGCATCGGGTCTGGCCCAGGCAACCCCGCGTGCTACCGGCACCAAGATCTATAGCCTGGGCTACAGCGCGCCGGAGCAAGAAAGCGGCAAAGCCTGTTTCGCCAGCGATCTATATAGTTTGGGTGTCACCTGCATCACGCTGCTCACGGGTTGCACCCATCCCCTGGACCTCTACTCCTACAGCGACGCCACCTGGATCTGGCAAGACGCCCTCAAGGGCAATCCGGTCAGCGATCGCCTTGCCCATCTGCTGAATCGCCTGATTGCCAAACCAATCAACCAACGCTACCCCACCGCAGAAGCCGTATTACAGGACCTGGCCCATCCGGCAGTGGCCCTCAGCCTTACCCAGGCCAGCACTAGGGCGAGATCGCAGTCAACGTCTCCTGTCGCTGTTCCCCAGGTTGCCAGGGGTGCCAACGGGATTGGGGGCCAACCGCAAGTGGCCCACCCCACCGTGGCCTGCCTGAACAGCAGCAAACCATCGGTGGGCACCTATCAATGGCTTCAGCATTCGCAGTTTGAAGTCATTACCGTTGATCAGCAGGGCCAGATTGTCGATCGGCAGCATCGTCAATCCCGCTACTTTCGCGAACTCTTGACGGCTGGAATCGAGTTGGAAATGGTAGAAATTCCTGGCGGGCGCTTCCTGATGGGAGCAACCGTCACAACAGGTAGCGAGAATGCGGCCTTGCCTCCCCATTGGGTAACCGTACCATCCTTTTTCATGGGACGTTTCCCCATCACCCAGGCCCAGTGGAAAACCCTCATGCCGAAAAATCCCGCCTGGTTTCGGCAGGCTGATCATCCCGTGGAGGAGGTGTCCTGGTGGGAAGCGGTAGAATTTTGTCAACGGTTATCAGCCAAAACCGGACGACTGTATCGCTTACCCAGTGAAGCCGAGTGGGAATATGCCTGTCGCGCCGGGACAGGCACCCCCTTCCACTTTGGCGAGCAGATCACCACGAAATTGGCCAATTGCTGTGGAGCCTTTAGTTACGATCCGGAACTGCGCGGGCAATGCTGTACCCAAACGACGCCCGTCGGCAGCTATCCCCCCAACGCCTTTGGTTTGTATGACATGCACGGCAACGTCAGCGAGTGGTGTCAGGATACGTGGCATCCTAGTTATGAGGGTGCGCCCACCCAGGGAGAAGCGTGGATAGACACGAGTGTAGAGCATCCCTATCGGGTCCTGCGGGGTGGAGCGTGGAATGCCTATGCCCGTCAATGTCGATCGAGTAGCCGCAATCGCAATATTGAAACCTTTCGCGGTAACTTCGTTGGCTTTCGGGTTGTCTGCTCTTAACCCCAGTGTTTGTGGGGTCAGCATCCTGCCTGCCAAAGATACCTGAATCCTGCCCGTGCATACCAGCCGGGACGGCCATCCCACGGGATGAATCTAGAGATCTTCGGCTCTTCTGAGTTTATGGTGGGGGCGCTACGCGCCCCCACCATAAACTCAACATTTAAGATCGTTTATTTGTAGTTGCTTATACTGTTTACATCCAAATCTCAGAAGAGCCAGATCTCCCGAAACGTTACAGCCTTTGTCGCCTTAGTGAGGGGCAAGCAATTGGCTCCAGCCCCTTGTTCATCAGGTGCTTCTGTCCTTCAGAGACTTGGGAAACGCTGTATCTTTAATTTTGTATTGTTGGGACAGACTGATTTGGGGCAAGCGTCTCGCGATCCCTACAATAGCTGGGATGGGGTCATGTTTCTGCGAGGGCGCTGTGTTTTGTCTAATCGGTTTCTACCCCCATCGTTGTGTTTGCACCTAGACCCTCAGACTATAGAGTTATGGAGATTTATGGCCACTCCGACACGCATGCTCCTCCAAACCACGATTCCTCCCGTTGAAGATGATTGGCATATTGGCCGTTTTCCCCGACTGCGGGACTATCTGGCCTCCCTTGGGATACAAGCCTGGGGTGCCCTACCTTTGTTTCCGATCCCCCCAGCGATCGTATTCAAAATTCGCCGAGGGCGATCGACGATATTCACACCTATGTGCGCAATGTTGCCCAATGGTTAACCCCTGAACACTAGGGATATGCCGTAAGGCAAGACTGGCCCAAGGAAAAACGACAATGCTTTGAATGACCTCATTATTGCGAAGGACATTGCGTCGATCGTGGTTTCGACAGACTGAGTAACATTTCCCTGAGTGTCTCTCTGTACGACCGTTTTCTTAATCGTTTCGCCTTCCCCGAAGCCAAAACCACTAGGCCAAAAGACAGGCTGCCCTGGATAGATTACCAGCACAAAGATTAGTACACCAAGAATCTGCCACCACCTTTTTGGGCGGCACCGCCATAATGACCGTAGGCATTGTAGTATTTTCTGGTCGCTCTTTGGTAAGCACATAGTCAGTCCTCACGGTGGACAATGGCTCGACTTAACACGGACTCTGGGTAAGGTCACCTGCGTTGTCGGCAGGTAGGCAGGTGGATCAAGGGGTCAGGAGGTAGACGAGGATGCGGAGTAGGGCTTCAAGGTCGGCGGGGACCCGATAGAGGTTGAGGTCTTGGGTCACTTGGCGTTGTTGACGATCGAACTGCCCGAACTGCCAAATATTACCCGTTGAAACGGCACCATGCAGGATGGCCTGGTCGGGGTCAAGCCACTGCTCTAGGGCAATAAGTTCGATCGCGAGTTGTAAAAATTCCCGTTCCAGGTCTTCATTTTTCGCCTCAATCACCAGCAGGGTTTGATGATTTTGCAGCAGATAGTCCAGCGAACCCTTGAGTTGGTGGCTAACGGCGACAGGATACTCAACATTCAGGGTCGCCTGAGTATAGTGCAACACGTCCATCAACACGGGGGCGATAAGGAATTCCCGGCGAGCCATCTCGCTAGTGAGGCTGAGACGGGGGAGACTTTCTTCAATGCGGGTTTTGAGGTCAGTGAGGCGATCGAGAGGACCAGGGTAGGGAGTAAAGTGTAGGGATTGGCGCTGAAGGGTAACGCCAAAGTGGGCCAGGATGTCCTGGGGGGCAAAGTTGAGTTTGAAGTAGTCGGCAAAAGTGTAGGACTGGTCAGGCTGAATGATGGTGGCTCTGGGCATAGTGATGGTTCCTCGCTTTTGTCGATTTTAGCCTCATTGAGAAGAACTCGCAGAATGTTAACGCTAGGGTCATAGGTAATTTTCATTGTTATCTCCAATATTTTTGAATTTTGCTGGTGCGATAAGCGGATATGACAATCGCGGGGCGGCGACTTTCCCACAGTTGGGGCGGTTCCTCTTCTTGGATGAAGTAGTGATTCTCTGGTGGAGACGCTGCGAGATCGGGGCAATCGAAGGGGAAATTGAGGATGGGGGTATCAACTTCGTAGGTCATGGACTTGGCAGATAAGTTTTAGTTTACAGGGCTAAAATAAACGCCTTTAAGGGACTAAATACCGAGTGATCAAAAATCAAAATAGCGATCGAGGGCAGCTTCGCCTCAACGAACTTCGGGTTTACTTTGGGTGGCTAGCCAAGCATATATTTTTGCCTTTGACAAATGGCTGGGCAGGCTCCCTTTGCACACTTGCATACATTCAAGATATTGATCTATGCATTATAGTTCGTCAATCGCGAGGGTGGCGATGCATAAATCTTCTAGCATTCCTGGACTGGCGCGATCGGGCAAGATAAAAGTGGAGATTTTAATACTCAAGTTTTGAGTCTGAATCGCATCGTTTACGCTTTGCAAAGCGGAGGTATACGAATCATCTGCATCTCTAGTAATGCTGATACTTTCTAGATTGTCAAAGCCAGGTGTCACAGCTAGTGTTTCCAAAAATCTTCTCAAGTTATTTTTCCCACCATATTGAGTGATCTGAATATTTTCAATCTTTAAGAATTTAACTAAGGTGCTTAAAAAATTCACATCATCAGTGCCTCCCGCGAGTAAAGGTTTAGGCTTAGTTATTTCAAAAGTATGGTTAGGAGTATGGTTAGGGTTAATAACTATCGCATTTGAAAATCCATTTCAATGGCCGCCATCATGGTTTCGTGGTCATAGCCCACTGCTTTGAAGTGTTCTTCCTTACGTTCTAGGCGATAATACCTGAGCGCATCGTCATCAGATCCGGCCAGGGCTTGGTGGGCGGCACGAATATATTCCAGACTGTGGGTAGTCGCAAAAAACTGTACGTTGAGATCCCTAGATATGGTTTGAATTGCTTTCCACACATCCACCAAGACAGAATAGTGCAGACCATTTTCAATTTAATCAATCAAGACAAAACCATGCGGCACATCGATAATCGCCAGAAGAATATAGAGTAATCGAGATACACCTGCCCCCATATAGTTAAGAGGAATCAATTCACCGATACCAATATCACTAAAAATCATTGGCTGTCCCCCTTCAAGGAGGAGCGTCAGGTGTTTTACCCTTGGCTCGATCGCTTGCAAGGCTCTTGCCAGATAATCTTGTCGATTTTCCTTCTCAGCACGGCTAAATCATTCGACGGACTCTATATCTGTCCTAGTCATCATATGCGGTGTAATATAAACACCTCTTGAGTGTAAGAATTCAGGAGCACGCTCAACTTCAAATTCTCCCTTAGAATTGACAAAGAACTTTGAATCATATTCTATATCGTTGATGACTTGACGAAGAATGATCTGGTTTTCATTATTTCCAGTAGACGTTTTTGAAGTCAGAGAAACTTCCTCTTGAGTATGATCCGATCCTAAAACATGGGTTTTGGACTTCTCAAAAAATATTTTTAACTTTCGTTCTTGATTTTCAGTATCAATTTCGATAATTTCAATGTTACAGTCAGGTTTCCTAGTTCTAAATAACCATCGCCAGGGTCCTTCAAAAAGCGCATCTGTATCGACCTTAAACTGTTGGATGCCTCTGAAAACATTGATCCGGATGAGTAATTCAGGATTATTAGGCCCTAAGGATAGAAATAGGGCTTCGAGTAAGGTGGTTTTGCCGGTGTTGTTTTTGCCCCCGATGAGGTTGACTCTCGCCAGCCGATCGAGCTTGATATCCTTAAAACAGCGGAAGTCTTTGACCTGGAAACTGGACAGCATCATTTTTAAGGTCCTGCACTTAAATCGGTTGTATCATTAATAACTTGTTGCCCCGATCGTCGATCACCTTCACCGCAATCTGGCGATGGTCACCTGCTTCAAAGAGGGCGCTGAGCGTGCCGGAGCAGTGATCCCTCGCGCCATCGCCCCTTCCCTCCAGCACACAACTCACATCACAAACCCGTCTCACTCACCGTTTGTGCAGCCTTTCCCTCGGAGAATTGTCCCTCGATGTTACTACCCACATACCTTATCTATACTCGCCGCTATCCCCCAGAGAAAACACAGGAAAACTTAATCCCCCCTGACCCGCACCAACAAGCTGTTTTCCGTCAACGCCGTCAACACTGCATCCAAGAAACCTCTATCCTAAGACAGGGGTCAAAGTTGAATTTGGCTTTCTCAAGCTTACCGATACCCAGCGCGATCGCATTGGGAAGGTGCGATCGTGTGGCAATTTTGTCCAAAATATTGGAATTTCTCTCCCTAACGCCCTATGTCAAAACCCCTGTGGGAACCGCCGCGTCTGCGCACTGGCAATGAAACCCTAGAAGAAGAACGTCATGCCACCTGGCTGGAATTGTTTTATGACCTGATTTTTGTCGTTGCAGTTGCTGAATTGGGGCATACCTTCGGCAAGCACGTCACCTGGCTCGGTTTTTTACAATTCGTGGGCCTATTTATTCCAGTGTGGTGGTGCTGGGTGGGGGCCACCTTCTATGCCACCCGCTTTGATACGGACGACTTGGGCCACCGGGTGTTGACTCTCATGCAGATGTTTGTGGTGGCCATTATGGCGGTCACGGTCCATGACGGCTTTGGTGAAACATCAGTGGGGTTTGCCCTGTGTTATATCGTCGTGCGTGGCATCCTCATCTTCAAGTATTTACGGGCGGGTTACCATGTCCCGATCGCCCGTCCGTTGACCACGGTGTTTGCGATCGGCTTCAGTCTTTCGGTTGCCCTCTGGTTACTGTCGATCGCGATGCCGCCGCCTTGGCGCTTTGCCCTGTGGGCGATCGCGATGGGGATCGATTTAGCCACCCCGATCGTGGCGGGGCGATCGTTTCAGCACGTCCCCCCCCACATGGCCCATGTCTCGGAACGGTTGGGGCTGTTTACGATCATTGTTTTAGGGGAATCTGTCGTCGGCGTGGTGCGCGGGATTTCTGGCCAGGAATTAGGGCTTTTTGCCGGTGAAACCGGGCTGTTGGGCCTGATGATTGCCTTTAGCCTGTGGTGGATTTATTTCGATAGTGTCGATGCCTCGCCTTTGGAGTCCTATCGCCAAGGGCGCTTTGTCTCTGGCGTCATCTGGCTGTATACCCATTTGTTGTTCATGATTGGGCTGGCAGCGACGGGCGTTGGGGTTTACCACCTGATCTTCAGTGACCCTGCGTTCCCCCTCCCGGCA
>CAZHXN010000044.1:0-2779 GCA_964536415.1 uncultured bacterium | reverse complement strand
CGGTGGTTGATGAGTGGTGCCTTGGCCCTATGTTTCCTAGCCCTGGGGATCTTACACCTCATCACCGTTTCCCTGGGGCATCCCCGCCAGCGCACCCTGATCGCGGCGATTCGGTTTGGCACAGCCGCCTTCCTCCTGATCTTGGCGATCGCGGGCACTGCGTTAACCCCCCTGGTCTTGATTGCGATGCTGACGATCGTGAGTGTGGGACAAGTGGTGCTCGATTTGCTCTGCAAGGCCCGTGCTTGAGTCGCTCCAGTGCGAGTCCCAAGTCCTGTGAGACAATGGGAACGGCTTTTGAGGCGATATTTCAGAAGCAATTTCTATAGTTGACCCCAGGAATTGATTAGGACATCATCAATGGACGGTTTGAAACGATGGGTTAGCCTGCTGTTGGCGATCGGGGCAGTGGTGCTACAAAGCTGCGGTTCCCCAGCCAGTGCGCTGAATCACTATATTGATCAGGCGGATGGCTACGAATTTCTCTATCCCCCCGGCTGGCTTCAGGTACAGGTAGCCGATGGCCCTGATGTGGTTTTCCATGACATTATTGAGACCACAGAGAATGTCAGTGTGGTCATCAGCCCGATCGCGCCGGGGAAATCCTTGAGTGCTCTGGGGACGCCCTCCCAAGTGGGCCAGGAATTAGTCAAACGGGCACTGCAACCAGCTTTAACAGCACGGAGTACACCCGACAGTAATGCTCGCATTGAACTGGTCAATGCGGAGGCCCACGAAACGGCGGCCAAGACCTACTATGTCCTAGAGTACGCCGTTGAGCGAGACGGTCAGAAACGCCATAACTTGGCCAGTGTGGTCGTGAGTGGCGATCGCCTGTTTACCTTTAATGCTTCCACCTCGGAACGGCGGTGGCCCCAAGTGCAGGGGTTATTTGAAACGGTCGTGAATTCCTTTACCGTGTCTTAATGGCCTGCGGTTCCACAACCGACAGTTTGATGGGCCGTATTTTCATTGCTTGACTCAGTTGCTTGATCGAGTCGCTTGATTCAGCGTTTTTAACCACTTCTTTGATGGCTATGCTCCAGGTCGTATTAGCATCTGCCTCCCCGGCACGGCGACGGCTCTTGCAGGCGATTGGAATCAATCCGATCGTCCGCCCCAGTGATTTTGATGAATCCCAGGTCGCGATCACAGCCCCCCAGGCCCTAGTGGAAACGCTTGCCCGCTGCAAGGCAACCACCGTCGCCGATCACATTCGCGATGAATATCCCCTGCTGGATTTACCCCCGTGGTTAGTTGTGGGGTGTGATTCGGTATTAGCCATCAATGGGGAAATTCATGGTAAACCGGAGGATGCGGCAACCGCGATCGCCCGTTGGCAACAGATGCGCGGCCAAGTGGGCAAGCTCTATACAGGCCATGCCCTGATCGATTTGCAGCAGGATCTGACCTTGGTGCGCTCCCAAGTCACCCAGGTCTTTTTTGCCAACCCGACGGATACCCAAATCCATGCCTATGTGGCTACGGGGGAGCCGCTCCAATGCGCTGGGTGCTTTGCCCTAGAGGGTAAGGGGGGCGTTTGGGTAGAAAAACTGGAGGGGTGTCACACGAATGTGATTGGCCTGAGCCTGCCCCTCCTGCGGCAAATGCTCCAGGACTTGGGCTACGATGTGAGTGATTTTTGGAGCGACCCATAACCCTTAGCTACCCCTTGCGGGGAGATGATCGACCCTTCAGTTCTGTGATGGTTAGTGCATGTTACTGCTTCTGACAAATGACGATGGCATTGATGCGCCCGGATTACAAACCCTGCAGCGGGCGTTCGCGCAGTGTCTCCGGGAGGGAATCGCGGGGAATATGGTAGTGGTTGCACCGAATACGGAGTTTTCGGGCTGCGGCCATCAGGTAACCACCCATCGTCCGATCGCGGTGGAGCCTCGTTCGGAGACAGCTTGGGCGATCGCGGGGACACCAGCAGACTGTGTGCGAATTGGCCTGCATCTGCATTCTCCGGTGCATTGGGTTCTGGCGGGAGTGAATGCGGGGGGCAACCTGGGGGTGGATATTTACACATCGGGCACGGTTGCAGCCGTGCGCGAAGCGGCATTTCACGGGATTCCCAGTATGGCCCTGTCGCAATACCGCAAGGGAAAACGACCGGTGGATTGGGCGATCGTCCAGCGGCTGACGGAACGGGTACTGGCGGAATTGCTCGATCGTCCGCCGGAAGCAGGGCACTTTTGGAATGTGAACTTTCCCTATGTGGAGGCAGGAGATGCGGACCCGGAAATGGTGTTTTGTGACCCTTGTGTGCAACCGTTACCAATTCATTACGTCCTCGAAGGGAGCACATATCAATATGTAGGAGAGTATGCCAAGCGAGCGATCGTGGCAGGGACGGATGTGGCCCATTGTTTTGGGGGCAGCATCACCATCAGCCAAATCCCGGTTTAATGCCGGAGCGTGGGTTTGAGCGGTTGCCCCCAGAGATAGTCGTCACCATTTCGGGTAAACCCGCCCCTACGCATACGTGGAACATTCATTGCTCTAGCTTCTTAGTTGTGAACTGATAGTGACAGGACTGACACTTGAAGTGTTGTCGTCCGGCTACGAAGCCATTCTTGACGACAGGCAGGTGACCACACTTGACGCAAAACTCTGGTATTGGACTATCCTTTACGCTTGATGGTAGGCTTTTATCGCCTATATACAGACTATATATACAGACTATTATCTATTATTATTCACTTAAAACTCTCCGGTAGTGATGCATAGTAATGGTAATCACAGGCTGGAACCTCCAGTTTGCCGTGGCTGA
>CAZHXN010000043.1:19732-34962 GCA_964536415.1 uncultured bacterium | reverse complement strand
GTTGGCTCCGGGGGTCGGGAGGGGGGGGAGAGTAGGGGCACGCCGATGGGGGATGGGGGAGATGCCCGTTCTCCTCGTGATGGCCGGGTGACGAGGAGACGTGAAGTTTGACGAAGTTCCGGCGTTTTGTCCTGATCAGTGAGCGGGGTAATCGTTTGGGTGGGTTAAGGCTATTTCTGAGCAGCCTTGCCGATCGGTTCATATCGTTCGTGCCGCCTCTCCGCCGGAGAATCCCCCGGAGAATCTGCTTGAGTCTCCCCTGGAGCATCACTTCCAGCATCTACCGTGTCCCCAACCCTCTAGAGACTGGAAACGACTATGCATTCCCCCTGTCTGTCTGGACCCGCCCTGGCTGAAGCCATGTCGCTGCCCTGCGATAGCATCGCGACGCCAACGGCCTATCGTTTGGAATTCACCCCAGACGCTTGGCAAGGTGTTATTCATCAAGCTGAGGTGGCTCTCTGCGAAAGTGAGGTCTACCGTCGAGCATGGGATCAATTGCGCCAAACCTTGGGTGAAGGCGCGGAAGAGTTACAATCTCTGCTCTACACGATCGGGCAAGAGGCCATTCGCCTTGCCTTAAAACAATTCACCCAGCACCCGGATCTGGTGACGGTGGTCCCGCCCCCAGATTTCACCGTTCCCCCACCCACAACATCTGACACAACACCAACTGCCCCTGCGCCAGAAAATCGTGCGGCGGCCCTCCTGGCAGATGATTGGGTGCCGAATCCAACGCGGGAACTGCCTAAGAAACCCCGCCTGCGCAAGGCTCAACAACAGGCGATCGCCGCCGCTCAAGCCCGGGAAGAACGGCTATTAGAAATTGGGAGGATTCTCAAGCAAGCGCGGGCTAAAAAACGCCTCTCCCTGGGGCAACTCCATAGCCTCACGCTGGTTCCCACCCACCAGATTACGGCCCTTGAAACCGGCCAACTCAACCAACTGCCCGAAGATATCTATATTCGCGGCTTTATTCGACGACTGGGCAATGCCCTGGGACTGAATGGGACGGAACTGGCGGCTTCCCTGCCCAAGGATGATCCCAATCGGGGCGTGGTGCCTTCCTGGTACCATCCAATGAAGGACAAGGGTCTGTACCTCCAACCCAGCCATCTGTACTTAGGCTATGCGGCTGTCATGGCGGGGGCGATGGGCGGATTGGCCTGGGTTACTCAACAAACGACGCCGGAAGCTGTCGCCCAACCGGTGGTGCCGCCTGCCGCTAGCTTGCTTTCCCAAGCGGAGAAGGCAGCGCCGGTCACCAACACCCCTGGTATGCAAGCCAATGGCAAGGTGGCGGTGGGTTCGGAGATTGCTGCGCCAGAAGCACTGCCATATTGAGGAGGCTGCCATATTGAGGAGGCTATGAATATATAGATAAGAGTCCGAAACGCGGTTGCCGTGACTGGATACACCCTGCCAGCTCGTGCGATCGCTCGGACCTGATTGAAGAGTCTCCGCGTTTAGCTGAGCGATCGCACGTTGCTTCTACAAGCTTGTGCGATCGCAAGGTTATACAACTAAACTGGTGTGCGAATCAGTGGTGTGCGAATTGGGTATCCTTGCACGTCACGATCGTTGCCCCTCAACAGATTGCCCTGTCCAGACGAACGGACTGCCCGCTAACGCACCTCAATCCGGGCCAGTTGTGCCCCTCGGTAATAGTGCAACACAATTTGCTGATAGTTATAGCCCTGTTGCGCCATCCCGTAGGCTCCCCATTGGCTCATACCGAGGCCATGCCCAAACCCCCGCCCGACCACCTGGAAGGCCGTTGGGGCTGTAGATTTGCTTTGCCCCCCCTTGGGGATAACGGCAAATAACGTGCTGCGCAGGCCCAGGGCCTCGCGGAGATCCCGGCCACTAATCGTGCGCTGGCCGGCGGTTCCCACCACCTTCATGGACACCACCCGCCCTCGGGGCGTTGTCTGGACCGGCGTCATGGAAATCACATTACCCACCCCGGAAATCAGGCGGCTGAGTTGGTCTTGGGTGAAATCCTTGCTCCACTGAAAAACGGGGGCACCTTGGTCAAAGTCGGGCACACCCCGCAGATATGGCAATGGGCTACTCCACACATCCTCAACGTTTTCAGTATGACCACCGGAGGAGGAATGGAATACTGCCTCGATGATCTGACCGTTGTAGGTTAAAACTTGGCCGGCTGTTGCGTTAACGGCTGCCTGGGTTGTCGGGGCTTCATCCTTAACCCCCCGATAGACCTGGGAAGCGGTGGTATCGTCCACGTCGAAGTAACGCCCGGTTGCCTTTTGGCGACGGTTGAGGGCAAAGGTCCGCGCGGCAACGGCTTGAGCCTTGAGCGCTTCCTGGGGCCAGTTCGGACTCATTTCCGCCCCCAGCACACTGTAGAGATACTGCTCTAAATCGACGTAGTTAACTGCCGCAAGACCACCATTCACGGGAACTAGCAGCGTCCGGCCCCGGTACCACCGATTGCCGATCCACACCAGGCCATCCCCACTGGGTTCCACCCAAATTTGGCCCGCCTGCTTACCCGCGAGGGCAACCATGCCCCCTTGGAGTTTGGCTTCTTGGGCATTCATGCTGGACAGTTGAGCCAGGGTTTGACCAGTCCCATTGCGTAAGGTGGCATTGGTAGAGGTCCCTACCCGAATGCGACTCGCCCCCTCTTCAATCGCAACCCGCAGTTCCAGGGCTGCACTGGCGGGCGCGATCGTCAATATCCAAAGGAAAAGGGAGATCCACCAATGGCGTCTCCCAAAAGTCATGGGCGTATTGACCGTAACAGGCGTGTTGAGCCAACGAAAGAGTGAAGTTGCGAACGGATTCAAGCTCATGCTAACAGTCTCCTCACAACGGTAAGCTGAGTGATGGGATGATCACGGAATGGGCCGGGATTTGGGTCAACATGGTGACCGGAATCGGCGTTGCGGCAAGTGTAATGGTTACTAGCGATCGCAGCGATCGCCATTGACACCCTCTCAACCCTAGGCCAGATTCGGAACAGGATAGAACTATCAACAGCCAACGAAACATAGACACAGAAATCCACCCAAAGTACAACCGTCTTTACTGCTGGACTAGGCACAATTCTGGGAAGTTCCGCGAGCCGTCACAATTAGCCGTCACAATTAATCGAGGCACATCCGATCTGTACGCCCAGTTTACCGGAAGTTCTGGCGTAAGTCACTAGGACCCTCCCCCCTAGCCGACGGGTGCGATGCCGATCGTTGACATCATCTCGCCTTTACGATCGGCGCACATTAAAGCAACACCAGTCCTGGCGACGCCAGAGGGTTCCCACCACCCAGCCATTTTGCTCCAATGCGTCAGCAACTGGCTTGGCTTGATCCAGCAAAACCCCACTGATAATGCCCCAACTTTCTGGCTTAATCAGATCATTTAATTGCGGCAGCAGATCCACCACCACCTCAGCTAAAATGTTGCATAAGATACCATCGATCGGGGTTTCAACTACCTCGCGCAGGCGGTCAACGCTGCCCAATTCCACCTGCATCCGTTCTGCCACAATTTGATTCAAATCCCGATTGCTATTGGCAGCATGAACTGCCAACTCATCAATGTCTACAGCATAAATCTTTTTGGCACCGAGCAGTGCTGCCCCAATACTGAGGATGCCTGAGCCACAACCAATATCGGCAATAACACTATCCGTCTCCCCCAACCCCAAGCGCATTTCTAGGGATTCCAGGCAGAGTTGAGTCGTCGGATGGGTGCCCGTACCAAAGGCAGCACCGGGATCGAGGCGTAGGATCAGACGTTGCGTATCGGCGGGGGGGGTGATCCAGGCAGGACAGATGAGGAAGCGATCGCCAATTTCCTGGGGATGCCAATGCTCTTTCCAGGCGCTACTCCAATCTTCTTCGTCGATTAGATGCCACTGGACGATCGGGATAGGTTGCTGAATAGTGAGGGCATCCTGACGGAGCAGAAGCGATAGGGCAGCCAGATCCAATACACGGGCTTGCCCTTCGGGCAAATAGGCTTTGACCAGGCTCATGGTTCCTTGGGTTTCAGTCGCAGTGCCACGACAACCAAACTTCCGCAGTCGCCAGAAGACTAGGTCATCCAGCACTGGATCGCAAAGCACTTGAATTTCCCACCAGCTATTAGCCAAGGTTAGGGGGGTCCTCAATCTGAACAGTGAAGGGTAGCCGGTAACCGCCTGGGCACTACCCGCTACAAGAATATCAGGAAGTTTCCGGTCAAGCGACAGGGGGTCAGCGTTAACCGGGATCACAGCGAATCTCGATCATAAACCCATCGGGATCGTAAAAATAGATGCCCCGCCCAGTGGGACGAGTGACGGGACCCTGGGCGATCGCTACCTGCTGCTGTTGCAGGATAGCCACCGCCTGATCAAAAACGTCAGGGGCAATGTCGAAAGCCAGGTGGTTAGCACGGGTAAACTGGCGATCGGGGTCGGGATCGGGGGGCGTTAACGTCGGTTCCCAAAAGAGATCGAGCACTAGACCATCCGGTGTCACGAAATTAGCCACTTTCCCTGCCTGCACCATCGCTCGCAGGGTACTGGGTACCTCATCACCCGTTAATTCATGGAGTCCTAACAGGGTGCCGTAAAAGTGGCGCGATCGCTGGAGATCGGCGACATTCAGGGCCACATGATGCACCCGTCGGAGACAGCCGACCGAGAGACCAGAAGACTTAGGCATAGGGTTAATCATGGCAAGGGTTGCAATGGGTTGACGACGGAGACGGGCTACCCTAGGGTTAACGGAGAGTCAGTTTTGTCCATGTTATCTGGAGACGTTATCTAGAGAACTTGGCGAAGCAAGCGCCTTTCCCTTAGAGTAAGCTGACGTGGTTAAGGTTGGCTATGGGATAGCTGCTTGGCAGCAATGCCTGAATTAGCAGTCAAAAAAAATCTGCCGCTTACCCAGTCCTTGTGAGGATGGAAATGCCGTCACCCACTCGTCCTAATCCCGATCGCGCTGAGTTGCAGGACCTGGTGCGATTGCAACTACAGGTGTTGCTGGAGCGATCGCAGTTTGAAGCGGCCAAAACCATTCTGCAACCCGTCCAACCCGCCGATATTGCTGATGTCATCGAATCCCTGCCGAGCCACCTGCAAGCGATCGCCTTTCGGTTACTGGCTAAAGACGAGGCCATTGCGGTTTACGAATATCTCGAACCTCCGGTTCAGGAAGCCCTGCTAGAGGATTTCAAACAGCCTGCTGTTCTGGAAATTATCAATCAGATGTCGCCCGACGATCGGGTACGGTTGCTGGACGAAATGCCCGCCAAAGTGGTGCGGCAATTGTTCCATCACCTCAGTCCGGAAGAACGGGAGGCTACGGCCCTCCTCCTGGGGTACAAATCAGAAACCGCAGGGCGGATCATGACCACGGAGTACGTGGCCCTAAAGGAGGAGTGGACCGCCGAACAGGCCCTAGAACACGTGCGCGAAGTGGCAACCCACATCGAAACCATTTATAGCCTTTATGTCACAGACACCTCCCGTCACCTCAGTGGCATCTTATCCCTCCGGGAGTTGGTGGTTGCCCAACCCGACCAGTTGATTCGGGACATCATGACCCGCGATGCGATCTGCGTGCATACCGATACGGATCAGGAGGAAGTGGCCCACACCTTGCAACACTACGATTTCCTGGCCGTTCCTGTCGTTGATTCTGAGCAGCGCCTAGTGGGGATTGTCACCGTCGATGATGTCCTCGATATCCTGGAAGATGAAGCCACGGAAGATATCTATACTGCTGGCGGGGTGCAAGCCAGAGGAGATGATTATTTCAAAACTAACCTGTTCACGGTCGCCCGTAGACGGGTGGTTTGGCTTCTGGTTCTGCTGGTGACCAATACCCTGACCAGTGGCGTCATCCATGCCCAGGAGGATGTCCTGGCCCAAGTGATTGCCCTGGCTGCCTTTATTCCCCTCTTGATCGACACGGGCGGCAACATCGGCTCCCAATCCTCAACAGTCGTCATTCGGGGTTTGAATACGGGGGATGTCCGGATGGGAGAAATGCTCAATATTCTCCGTCGGGAGGCGATCGCGGGGACCTTACTGGGTTTAATGCTAGGGGTAATCGTCATGGCCTGGGCCTATGTCCTGCAACGGGGCGGCGATATTCGAGTCGGCCTGACTGCGGGACTGAGCCTGTTCGTGATTTCCGTGTTGTCTGCGGTTGCCGGTACGGGGCTTCCTTTTTTGTTCAAAGCCTTGAAATTTGATCCCGCTCTGATGTCGGCTCCCTTCATCACAACGGCAGTCGATGTCCTGGGGGTCAGCATCTACCTCGGCCTTGCCCGTTGGCTCTTCCAAATCTAGCAATAGCCCCTGTCGACCCAAAAGCGACGAGCCATGTACAGCTCCTGGTGTCTGGCACCTGAGTGTCCTTGCTGCCTGACTTAAGGGTGCCCTAGTCGTCAAAAAAACAGGGGACAGCCTAGAAGGCCATCCCACACAATCTGCACCCCCTAGGAGAGGTACGCTACCTTAGTAGGCATCCTGGAGTTCAAAGAAGTCGGGCGAGATATAGTCCTTGCGCAGGGGCCAACCCACCCAGTCTTCAGGCATCAGAATCCGCTTCAAGTTGGGATGCCCTTCATAGACAATCCCAAACATGTCATAGCTCTCCCGCTCTTGCCAGTCGGCTCCCTTCCAAATCCAGTAGACCGACGGCACACGCGGGTCCTCACGGGGCAGGAAAACCTTGAGGCGAACTTCCTCTGGCCGATCAACATAGTCTTGAACCTTGATCAGGTGATAGAAGCTAACCAACTGGTCGCCCGGACCGACATCATAGGCCCCCTGACACTGAAGGTAGTTAAAGCCATAGGCATAAAGAGCCGTCGCGATCGGCAACAGGACATCGCGATCGAGCTTGAGGATCTCTACCCCCAGATGGTCCCGCCCCAGGGCCTCATGGTGAAACCCGTTGGCCGTCAGCCAACTGGAGATAGGACCCGCTTCAACAATTTCACCGGTTGCTTGCGCTTCATTCGTGTCAGCCACGATCGACCTCCTGGGGTTGGGCAGTTGCAGAGGCAGCCAACGCGGGGGGAATCGGCACCCCGATCGCCGCTGCGAGTTCTGGGCTAGGCGCCTGACGGGTGGGAGATTGCAGGTAGGTCCCCGTTAAAATTGGCGGCACGACCTTCATCTGGTGCGATCGGGTATACAGGCGCGGCGTTGGCCCAAAGCTCGCCCGTTCCTGCAAGGATTCGTTAGCAATTTTTTTGCGTAGTTTGATGATGGCATCGAAAATGGCTTCCGGTCGCGGCGGGCACCCAGGGATGTAGACATCGACTGGAATCAACTTGTCCACGCCTCGAACCGCCGTCGGGGAATCCATACTGAACATCCCCCCCGTAATCGTGCAAGCGCCCATCGCGATCACATACTTGGGGTCGGGCATTTGTTCATATAGACGAACCAAGGCCGGAGCCATTTTCATTGTGATCGTGCCCGCCGTAATGATCAAATCCGCTTGGCGGGGACTGGCCCGTGGGACGAGACCAAAGCGATCGAAGTCAAACCGGGAGCCAATCAGGGCAGCAAACTCAATAAAACAACAGGCCGTCCCATACATCATCGGCCACAGGCTCGACAAGCGCACCCAGTTGTGAAGGTCATCCAGCGTCGTCAGGATCACATTCTCTGACAGATCTTGGGTCACCTGGGGCGGGTGGGCCACCGGATTCATGAGACGCTCAGCCGTTAAACGGGCAGCATCAGCGGTGGCTTGTTGATCCGTATTCATGACCATTCCAGTGCTCCTTTCCGCCAAGCGTAAATCAGGGCAACAACTAAAATCGCGATAAAAATCAGCGCTTCAATGAAAGCCAGCACCCCCAGTTGGTGAAAGGCCACGGCCCACGGGTAGAGAAACACCGTCTCCACGTCGAAGATGACGAAGACGAGGGCAAACATGTAATACCGAATATTAAATTGAATCCAGGCTCCCCCGATCGGTTCCATCCCAGACTCATAGGTCGTGCGTCGCTCTGCCCCCTGTCGGCGAGGGCGGACCAGGGCAGACGCTCCCAATGCGAGTACAGGCACTAACCCGGCAACGATCAGAAAGCCAAGGAGATATTCATAGCCGCTGAGGACAAACACTGTGCTGGGCCTCGTTGAGTTGACTTGCGTTACATCTTTACATTTTTACATCTTTCCTGGCATCTTCGAGCAGTGACGACCCTGAGCGGAGAGAATTTTTTTGCTCAACCTGGATGACGACATCGAGTCTATGCTCCCTGGTTCTCTCACCCCCAAGTTCCTCTCCCTGGCTGGGCATAGAGACATGCTGATCGCAGTCGTGTCTGTAGCCATGCTTATAGATTAGTATCTATAGCATTGATTACTTTTTAGATGCCATGATCATCTTCTCCTTAACCTGAGTATTATGGTGACGCACTGAATACAGGCTGATTGACTGACAAAACTCGAACTGCCCTCACCCCCACCCCTCTCCCAGAGCGGGAGAGGGGCCTGCGAGCCAAGTTTTTGGGTTCAAGTCCCTTTGCCCCTTGGGGGAGAAGGGACTTAGGGATGAGGGGAAAAGATTTGTCAGTCAATCAGGAATATAGGGGTTCTGAATACACCAATTCTGATTGGATGTAGAGACAGGGTGACGGCCAGAACACTTGGTGAGTAAAGCATTACGATCCTTTCCGAAATTGGAAAGCGCTGTCTAACGACAAGTGAATAATAACTACAAGCGAAGAAAGGAACCGAATACAGCCTTTACCTAATTGACTGAGTACCCAGTTAAGGTTTAGACCTTGGTTATCTGACCAATCTTTGCCCCTTACGTGAGGAAAGAGAAGAGAGGAAAGAGAACGGAGATAGTCGCTCAGTTTCCCTCACTGCTCACGCCTCTATCCTCACTCCTTCTCCCACAAGGGAGGAAGGGACTTGCACTGCAAACCTTGGCTCGATGAGCACCTCGCCCGCTCTCGGCAAGGGATTTTAGGGTAAAGGTCACACCAGTGGGAGGCACCTATCCTCACCAATGTAAAACTGTATTTTAGGATGGAGGGAGGGGCTGTATGATGCTAAACGATACGTTTTCTCCTGAGGTAGCTGTTCCAACAATTATTCCAATTGATGAGGGTGAGCTATGGCTCTATCCAACGTTTTTGACGCCAGCAGCAGCCGATCGCACCTTTACTGAGCTACAGGCTGACATCCCCTGGCGACAGGAGTCGATCACGATTTTTGGTAAACGCTACCGTCAACCCCGACTAATTGCCTGGTATGGTGATACGGGGAAAAGCTACGCCTATTCGGGCCTTGTATTAGATCCCCTACCGTGGACGCCAACTCTCCTCCGTTTGAAAACCCAGGTCGAGGTCCTCATCGGTTCATCTTTTAATAGTGTCCTGCTGAACTACTATCGGGATGGGCAAGATAGCATGGGTTGGCATAGTGATAATGAGCCGGAGTTAGGCACCAATCCGGTGATTGCTTCCCTCAGTTTGGGGGCCAACCGTCGCTTTTGCCTACGACATCGCACGCGCTCCGATCTGGCCAAGCTAGACGTATGGCTATCCCACGGCAGTTTGCTGATCATGGCAGGGACCATTCAACACCATTGGCAACATGCTATCCCCAAAACCGCTAAGGCGATCGGCCCTCGCATCAACCTAACATTTCGCTGGATACACGATCCTTGCAGGGGATAAAGGCCCAGTTTGGACCACGTCTTATGGTAGAAATCTTGCATTGACCTTTTTGCGATCGGGAGCATGTGATCGGGAGCTGGTTCTCCAGTAGAGACCTTACACGATCGTGGCCCTGGGATCGTGATCCATCAATGTCGATTGCGTTGCCGTTGATTTTGGAGGTTCCCCATGCAAGACGCCCTAACCATAGCCTTTGACGTCACAGCTGTGACTGCTGCTGTTTACCTTTCCACCGAGTTTTGCCTGGGGTTAGCAGAGCGGGTTACTTATCCCAAGCCAACCCCAGCGACGCTGCCGGCCTCCCCCCCAATGGCCGCTGCCCCCGTGACGGCGGCACCCGAAGCAGCTCCCCCTGTGTCAACGGTCCCCGTTACCCCAGCGCCCGCTGCCCCTATCCCCGGAGCCGTCCAACCCCTCCCCACGCTCAGTGCGGTTCCCAAGCCAGAACCGGAATACCTACCCCTTAAACCCAAACCAATGCAACCCAATCCGTTACTAGAGGATTGAGCACTAGGGTGATGCACCTGAAACACCAACCCTGGCTAGCTCTCATCCAGATAGCGGCCCTGACTGTCTTTCTGGCTGGGGCTGGGGATCTTGTCTTCGCCTTCCTCCTCAGCGAATGGGATCTCCTGCAAGCCCTGATCTTGCCCTGGTTAAAGTTTGTTCCCCCCCTGACTCAATTCTTTGTTGGTGTGGGAGTGGGTGCCCTCGCTGTTTATCTCATGGAACGACTCCGCTCCGACGTAAGGCTGACGGCAGCCTCCCTGTGGGCCTTATGTCTGTGTCTCATCCTGTGCCTCTGGCTGAAGGCCCTCACTCCCCTTCCCAGCTTTTTGGTAGGTTTGGACTATGCCCAAATTGTGGGTCTCTTGGTGGGGAGCTCCTACCGGGGACAGCGTTATTGGCGGTGAGGCAGGGGGCGTTCCAGAAAGCTTGGATCGTTTCTGTCCAGCCGATCGTGTCCTCTCTGCTTAGACGGATGACCAACTGAGTATACACTTCAAACAATATTAAAAAATCTTCATAAAACACCTCCGTTTTCTATCAAATTATGTCGGATGGGACCATCCCAGCCCAGACAGTCGGGATTTTCTGGTAAAAATACTTAATCAAGTCTTGGTATCCCGTCACCCTCGTGTTCTCTGCCTGCCGTTTTTGACCATTCGGGCGGTAGGCTAGACAGATAGTGACTGCGCCTCTCGGTTGGGCCGACCTGTCATCTGCCCCCATATCGCTTTGGGATCGTGTGGCGTCTCTGCTGGAGAATCGCTGGGTGACACCGTCGGCGAATCGGCAGGGTCCCCAGCCCGTCATGAGGAGCCAGTGTTCACCCCCAGTGCTTTGCAAGGTCAAGGAGCTTAACTGCATGTTCACCCACGTCAAGCCCACCGTCCGCCATATTCAGCCAGACACGTTACAAGGACGGGCGCTGATCAAGGTGGTCTATGTTGTGCTGGAACCGCAATACCAGAGTGCCCTGTCGGCGGCGGTCCGCAAAATTAACCAGACGAATGCCAGTGTCGCGATCGAAATCAGCGGCTATCTGCTCGAAGAACTGCGGAGTCCCGAAAACTACGAAGCTTTTGAGCAGGATGTGGCAGCGGCCAATATTTTCATCGGCTCGTTGATCTTTATTGAGGACCTGGCCGATAAGGTGGTCGCTGCGGTGGAACCCCACCGCGATCGCCTCGATGCTGCGGTGGTCTTTCCCTCGATGCCCCAGGTGATGCGCCTGAACAAGTTGGGCAGTTTTTCGATGGCGCAGTTGGGCCAGTCGAAGAGCATGATCGCCCAGTTCATGAAGAAGCGGAAGGAAAAGGCCGGGTCCAGCTTCCAGGATGGGATGCTCAAGTTGTTGCAAACCCTGCCCAAGGTGCTGAAGTACCTGCCGATCGACAAGGCCCAGGATGCCCGTAATTTCATGCTCAGCTTTCAATACTGGCTGGGCGGCTCGGCGGAAAACCTGGAAAATTTCCTGTTAATGCTGGCAGATAAGTACGTTTTCAAGGGCACCGATATCCAGGCTCAGCCGCTGCAATACCTCGATCCCGTCACCTATCCCGATATCGGTATCTGGCATCCCCTCGCGCCCCGGATGTTTGAGTCACTGGATGAGTATCTGGCTTGGCACGGGCAACGGGACGATATCGCCGATGACCTCAAAGATCCTCTGGCCCCCTGTATTGGGCTGGTTCTGCAACGGACGCATTTGATTACGGGGGATGATGCCCACTATGTGGCCGTGGTGCAGGAACTCGAATGTATGGGGGCACGGGTGGTCCCGGTGTTCTCTGGGGGGCTGGACTTTTCTAAACCGGTGGATGCCTTTTTCTACAATGCCCAAGGCAATGCCATTGTTGACACGGTGGTGTCCCTGACTGGTTTTGCCCTCGTCGGTGGTCCGGCACGGCAGGATCATCCCAAGGCGATCGAGGCTCTCAAACGCTTGAATCGACCCTATATGGTGGCGCTACCCCTGGTCTTCCAAACGACAGAAGAGTGGGAAACCAGTGATTTGGGCCTGCACCCAATCCAGGTGGCGTTGCAGATTGCGATTCCGGAACTGGACGGCGCGATCGAGCCGATCGTCCTCTCTGGCCGCGATGGGGCGACGGGCAAAGCGATCGCGATTCAGGATCGCGTCGAAGCGGTGGCCCGTCGGGCGATGATGTGGGCCAACCTGCGCCGGAAGCCCAAGATAGACAAGAAACTGGCGATCACCATCTTCAGCTTCCCGCCGGATAAGGGGAATGTGGGGACGGCGGCCTATCTGGATGTGTTCGGATCGATCTATAAGGTGATGGAGGCTCTGAAGCACAACGGCTATGATGTGCAAGAGATGCCCGAATCGCCAATGGCGCTGATGGAGGCGGTGATCCACGATGCCCAAGCCCAGTACGCCAGTCCGGAGTTGAATATCGCCTATCGGATGTCGGTGCTGGAGTATGAGCGGTTTACGCCCTACTCGGAGCGGCTGCATGAGTCCTGGGGTCCCCCGCCCGGTCACCTGAATACGGATGGTGAAAACCTGTTGATCTATGGCAAACAGTTTGGCAATGTGTTCATCGGCGTCCAGCCCACCTTTGGCTATGAGGGTGACCCGATGCGGTTGCTGTTCTCGCGATCGGCCAGCCCCCACCACGGTTTTGCGGCTTACTATACCTATCTAGAGCACATCTGGCACGCGGATGCGGTGCTGCACTTTGGCACCCACGGGTCGCTGGAGTTCATGCCGGGTAAGCAAATGGGGATGTCCGGCGATTGTTATCCCGATAACCTGATCGGCAACATTCCCAATCTCTACTACTATGCAGCGAATAATCCTTCGGAAGCAACGATCGCCAAGCGCCGCAGCTATGCGGAAACGATTAGCTACCTGACGCCACCAGCGGAAAATGCCGGGTTGTACAAGGGCCTGAAGGAATTGGGCGATCTGATTGGGTCTTACCAAACCCTGAAGGATACGGGCCGGGGGCCGGCGATCGTCAACTCGATTATGGACAAGTGCCGCCTGGTCAATCTGGATAAGGACATTGCCCTACCGGAAGGCGATGCCCAGGATCTCAGCGCCGAGGAACGGGATACGCTGGTCGGTCGGGTCTACGGCAAGTTGATAGAGATTGAATCTCGCCTCTTGCCCTGCGGCCTGCACGTGATTGGTCAACCGCCGACGGCAGAGGAGGCGATCGCCACCCTGGTGAGCATTGCCAATATCGATCGTCCCGAAGAGGAGGTGATGGGCCTGCCGCGCATCATTGCCAACAGCATCGGGCGCGATATCGAGGAGATTTACCGCAATAGCGATCGCGGTGTGCTCGCCGATGTTGAACTGGTCAACCAGATCACCCAGGCGGTGCGGGCGGCGGTTTCGGCCCTGGTGAAGGAGCAGGCGGATGCGGATGGTCGGGTTTCCAAGGTGACAGCCTTGAATTTCCTCAACATGGGCCGTAAAACCCCCTGGCTGGAGGCCCTCCACGGGCTGGGCTATGACAAGGTGGCCCCGGAGGCGATTAAACCCCTGTTTGAGTACCTGGAGTTTTGCCTGAAGCAGATCGTGGCGGATAACGAACTGGGGGCATTGCTCCGTGCCCTGGAAGGGGAATATATTCTGCCGGGTCCTGGTGGTGATCCGGTGCGCAATCCGGATGTGCTGCCCACGGGAAAAAATATCCATGCGCTCGATCCCCAGGCGATTCCAACGGCGGCAGCGATCCAATCGGCTAAGGTGGTCGTCGATCGCCTGCTCGATCGTCAGCGCCAGGAAAACCAGGGCCAGTATCCAGAGTCGGTCGCCTTTGTTCTCTGGGGCACGGATAATATCAAGACCTATGGTGAATCCTTGGCCCAGGTTGTGGCTGGTGGGGGCGCGGCCGGTGCCCGACTCCCTGGGGCGGGTGAATAAGGTGGAACTGATTCCCCTAGAAGTGTTGGGGCGGCCCCGCATTGATGTGGTGGTCAATTGCTCTGGGGTGTTCCGGGATCTGTTTATTAATCAGATGGCGTTGCTTGATCGGGCGATTAAGCTGGCAGCGGAAGCGGACGAACCCCTGGCCATGAACTTTGTGCGCAAGCACGCCCTGCAACAGGCGGCGGAACTGGGGATCAACCTGCGGCAGGCGGCGACACGGGTGTTCTCGAATGCGTCGGGGTCCTATGCGGCCAATGTGAATTTGGCGATCGAAAATAGCACCTGGGAGAACGAGTCGGAATTGCAGGATATGTACCTGTCGCGCAAGTCGTTTGCGTTTAACTCCGACAATCCCGGCATGATGGAGCAGTCGCAGCAGTTGTTCGAGTCCAGCCTCAAGTCGGTGGATGTCACCTTCCAAAACCTGGATTCTTCGGAAATCTCGCTCACCGATGTCTCCCACTACTTCGACTCCGACCCCACCAAGGTGGTATCTCGCCTGCGCGGCGATGGCAAGCAACCGGCGGCCTATGTGGCGGATACGACGACGGCCAATGCCCAGGTTCGTACCCTGTCGGAAACGGTGCGATTGGATGCCCGGACGAAGCTGCTGAATCCCAAGTGGTACGAGGGGATGTTGTCCCACGGCTACGAAGGCGTGCGGGAACTGTCGAAGCGGCTGGTGAATACGATGGGCTGGTCGGCGACGGCGAATGCGGTCGATAACTGGATCTACGAAGATACCAACACGACCTTCATCAAGGATGAGGCGATGCGCAACCGCCTGCTTAACCTGAATCCCCACTCGTTCCGCAAGGTGGTGACGACGCTGCTGGAGGCCAATGGTCGCGGTTACTGGGAAACCAGCGAGAGCAACCTGGATCTCCTGCGCCGGTTGTACCAGGAAGTGGAAGACCGGATTGAAGGGATTGAATAAGTCCTTGACCTGCGGTCCGGCACCTTCAACCTGGTTTTAGGGAAAAGCTAATCAATACCTGATGGGATGGGCATCCTTGCCCGTCCCGATTGAGGTAGATGGATGTAGGGGGTTGGCAGGCATCTTGCCTACCCCACAATGCTATTTATCGATCGTGAATTCGTCTGAATGCACCTTAACCATTGGTAAAGTAATCCGAATCGATGC
>CAZHXN010000043.1:8292-19722 GCA_964536415.1 uncultured bacterium | reverse complement strand
TTAATGGCGTAGGTTTGCACGATCGCGACGCCCCGACATTATGTTCAATCATAAACTGAGCTACCATTGCCCCATCAACGAGGATAATTTTGTTGTCAATGCGTGAGACAAAGTCCCGCGCTTCATTGGTAAAACTCGAAGTGGTAATAAATACACCTTTCTTAGCGCAAACGCCTGGCAGGGCACCGGCGAATTTCTGAATTTCGGAACGACCGACGGGATTATCCCAACGCTTGGCTTGCACGTAGATGACATCTAAACCCAAGCGATCTTCCTTGATCACGCCATCGATACCGCCATCGCCGCTGCGGCCAATGGTCTGACCAGCATCCTTACGGGTGCCGCCATATCCCATTGCGACTAGCAGATCAACCACCAAGCGTTCAAAAAACGCGGGTGAGCAATCCTTAATCGTTTGCAGCAATTCGGTTGCTAGGTTTTCATTTAACTTCTGAAAAGCATTTTCTAATTCCTCTTCAGGCGTTCCCTGTGCTGCTGTGATCAGGCGATCAGGTGGCTGTTCGTCATCTTTCTCTTTGCGAGATTCAGCCCGGAAAGCGATAAACTCTTCAAACTGCTCCAGGAATTTAACGTTTATCTCAGCCGGATTGCTAGCCGCAATTTCGTAGCCGCGATCGGTAATTTGGAAATACCCTCGCTTCGTTGATCGCAGTAAGCCAGCTTTCTTCAGGTAGGTTCGTGCCCAGCCCACACGATTGTCAAAAGTGGCTTGGCGACCGCTGGGCAGCAAGGCTTGGCGTTCATCAGGGGTCAAGGTAAACTGATCAGCTGATCAGCGAGTTGCTCGATCGCGTCGCGCAGAAAGTGATCTTGTCGATCTGCCGCCAAGTGGAGAAGCGGCAACATCAAGGACTGATAATCAGGAATCGCCATCGGCTCAGGTTGGTTTTTAGCAATTTTGGCGCACAATCCCAATCTTGGCACCGCTGCCAGCCCAAGCCCCTGCCTGTGCCCACAATTCCCTATCCCCGCTGTTGTAGCTGTCGCATATGTTCAAACAACTGCCAGCAATACTGCTCCGATAACCCACAGGTCACTGCTCCTCGCAAGACCACACTGAAATACCAATCATTGGGGGCTAATTCTTGGGGGAGCTTGTCCACAACCACATAGGTGCGAACTTGCCGGAATAACTGCGCTCCCCGGTAAACGTCAACAAATTCATGCCGATAGCCCCCTGTTGGAATCTCCTCGCGTTCGTCTAAGCAGTGACTTAACCGCCACGGCAACTGATATAACACCCCCTCCACCCGGTAGCCTGGAGCGGGCACAACATCCAGGGCACCGCAGTTCCGCCGTCGTGAATGGCGGTTAAAACTCAGGCGATAGTCAGGTAACGTCGCCGGACCAATCACATAGTCGTGGGTATTCTCCCCCAGCGTCCGCTTCAGATCGACGGGGCACATACACGACCCATAGGCAAAGTAGTAAAACGTGGGTTCCTTTGGCCGCGATGTTTGCACCGTGTCTCCACCGGAGAATTGCGGTTGCCACGTCTGCTGCGCAGGATGGGCAGGATGGGAATCACGGACGACCGGATGCGTTAAAGACGGTTGATTCACAGGACCTAGGCAGGCGATCGCGGCCCGCTATATGCAGAACTCAGAACAGGAGGTCGAACCGATGTTGGCCAAATCAATACTCGGCCAAATCAATACCAAGAAAACAGGGGCAGTTCGCTATCAGAAACAACTTCAGTAATTTCTGTAACTTTAATAACTGTTATTCACCGTAGGAGTACCCCTATCCTTAGGGAGAATGGGAGCCATCATAACAAACGAGCTTGAAAAAATCCACAATCCCGATCGACAAACTGTAGATTTATACTTTCGGTTACTTTCTTGCCCCTACCCGTCTACCGCCGTCCTATGCTGTCAAACCTGACGATACCGCGCTTCCCCCGATCCTTAAAATCCGGTCGCCCTTGGACTTTGGCTGCCCTGGCCAGTCTCGTGCTGAGTGCCTGTACCCCCTCAACGCCCACGATGACCGAACGTCCTCCGGCAACGGACAGTCCTAGTGCTACGGAAACCGCCCAGACAGAGACCCCCTTTACGGTGGGGCTGATTATGGTAGGTCCCAAAAATGATGCTGGGTGGAGCGAATCCCACTTTGAAGGGATGGAATATGTCAAAACGAAGAAGCCGGAAGTTGTTCTTGAGTATGTCGATAAGGTTAACCCCAGCGATCGGCCCAATGTTAAAGGTTCCCAGGTCGCCGATGACCTCATTGCCAAAGGGGCTAAGCTGATCATTTTCAATTCCGACGACTTCAAGGATGACGCCCTGGAGACGGCTCAAAAACACCCAGACGTGGCTGTGATTCATGCCTCCGGTGACTATGCCTGGGCAGAAGGCAAAAACTATAAAAATCAGCCCAATCTGGGCAACATCATGCCCCAGATGGAGTACGGTCGCATGATCGCGGGCTGTGCCGCCGCCCTTGCCACGGAAACGGGCAAAATTGGCTTCCTCGGTCCCCTAATTAACGACGAAACCCGCCGCCTGGTCTCAGCAGCCTACCTGGGGGCTGATTATTGCTGGCAAAACTACCGCAACAAGGCCCCGGCGGATCTCAACTTCAAGGTCACCTGGATTGGTTTTTGGTTCAATATCCCCGGCGTTACCCTCGATCCCACCAAGGTCGCCAATGATTTTTACAATGGGGGCTACGATGTGGTGATGACCGGGATCGACACCCCCGAAGCAGCGGTGGAAGGGAAGAAAGCAGCGGCAGCGGGTAAAGCGGTCAAATTTCTCCACTACACAACCCCCAAGGGGTGTGAACTAGCACCAGAGATTTGTGTGGGGGTTCCGGTTTACAACTGGGGACCGCTCTACCTCAAGGCGATTACGGATGCCCAAGCGGGTAACTTTAAGGGCGATTTCGTCTGGGCACCACCCGATTGGAACGATATCAATAACCCCGACACCTCAGCCGTGGGCTTTGTCATAGGCGATGCCCTCAATGCCCAGCAGCGCGAATCCCTGTCCGCCTTTATCAAAGGCTTAGGGGATGGCAGCATTAACCTCTATCAAGGTCCCCTACAGTTCCAGGATGGTACACCTTTCCTTAAGGCTGGGGAAACGGCGACCCCGGTTCAAATCTGGTATATGCCGCAGTTGTTGAAGGGGATTGAAGGCCCCAGTCAATAGTTCGCGTCTGGTGGGGTAGGCATCCCTGCTTGCCCTCCATCATCAGGACCGTCCTACGTGCCGCCTTACGTCTCTCTGCTAGTCGCTCAACAAAGCAGTCCTGGAAGGTTGGTAGTGCTGGCTTTAGCCAGCAACGACTGAAGTCGTGACTACTAACCTTGCAAAACCTTATGTTGACGCGCTACTGGGGCCAGCCATTGTCAGTTTCCTGCAAACGAATGGCGGTTCCAGAGGCCGTGATCAGGAGCAACGACCCCGATTTATCCACCGACACAGTGCCCGTGTCCATGTGAATCCCAATCACCGCATTGGCTCCCAGTCGCTCCGCCCGCCGACTCAACTCCTCTAGGGCTTCCTGCTGGCCCCGCTTAAACACCTGTTCATAGCTGGCCGTGCGACCGCCGACAAAATCGCGAATCCCGGCAAAAAAATCTCGAAAGGCGTTGGTGCCGTAGACGACCTCCGCCGTGACTACCCCTAGATAGCGCTCCACGATCGCCCCCTGAATCACATCCGTCGTTGTCAATAGCATCGCTTCACCCCAACACAATCTTGCTGATTAACCCCAGAACCCGCCTTGGCACAAGACTTAACAAAAAAATTGACACAGGTCACACGTCCTTCATATACTAAGAGACTGTTGAAAAATTTTAGTTTGTCCTAGATCAGGCTCGATCGCCCCATGCCCACGATTCAACAACTCATTCGCTCAGAACGCCAAAAAGCGAAGAAAAAGACCAAATCCCCTGCTCTCAAAAGCTGCCCACAGCGCCGGGGGGTTTGTACCAGAGTCTATACCACCACACCGAAAAAGCCCAACTCGGCCCTGCGGAAAGTGGCGCGGGTGCGCCTGACCTCTGGTTTTGAGGTCACCGCCTACATCCCTGGCATTGGCCACAACCTGCAAGAACACTCGGTGGTAATGATTCGGGGCGGACGGGTGAAGGATTTACCCGGTGTGCGGTATCACATCATCCGGGGCACGCTCGACACGGCTGGTGTGAAAGATCGGCGGCAGGGGCGGTCCAAGTATGGGGCCAAGCGTCCCAAGGCATAGTCAACCGTTCTTCCAAGGTGCGGTGAAAGGCACAGGGTCGAGTGGGTTTTTTTAGCCAAAGGCTAAGCGTACTACCCCAAAGCCTAGCGGGTGATTGACTGAGCTATCGCACTTTGGGCACCGTTTTGGACGGTAGATGTTCAGACGAATTCCAGATTTCCAGACTCTTACAAAGATCTCAAGCAAGGTTCTAACAGATCATGTCGCGTCGCGGTGTTGCTCAAAAACGTTCAACGACTCCTGACCCAGTTTATAACAGCCGCCTGGTCAGCATGATGGTTCAGCGCATCATGGGAAGTGGCAAGAAATCGCTGGCCTCTCGCATTGTCTACGATGCCCTCAAAACGGTTGAGCAGCGGACCGGTAATGATCCGCTGGAGACCTTTGAAACGGCGGTTCGGAATGCAACCCCCCTAGTGGAGGTGAAGGCTCGCCGGGTCGGGGGGGCAACCTACCAGGTGCCGATGGAAGTGCGATCCGATCGCGGGACGGCCTTGGCCCTGCGTTGGTTGATCCACTTTGCACGGCAACGATCGGGCAAATCAATGGCTTCTAAGTTAGCCAATGAACTGATGGATGCCGCGAATGAAACCGGCAGTGCCATTCGGAAGCGGGAGGAAACCCACCGGATGGCGGAAGCCAACAAGGCATTTGCCCATTACCGCTACTAACGGAACGGGGAAACACCGCATTCTGTACAAGCAAGCCAGTTCCCAGCAGTGGGGGTAGACCTTCGTGGTTTGTTGGGGTAGGAAAGTGTCACACTCTCGGTGATTCTCAATCAGCCTGGAAGCGGGGCGAGTAACCTTAAGGTTGCTCATAACAACTGTGTCAGAAAATTGTATAGAATTTTAACAAAGTAGTACGATTCATGATTGACGGCAGAGTGATAGGAGGTAGCTGTGGCTAGGACAGTCCCGCTTGAACGCATCCGCAATATTGGGATTGCGGCCCATATTGATGCGGGCAAAACGACAACGACCGAGCGTATCTTGTTCTATTCCGGTGTGGTTCACAAAATGGGCGAAGTCCATGATGGCACCGCTGTGACCGACTGGATGGCTCAGGAACGAGAGCGCGGCATTACGATCACGGCTGCCGCTATCAGCACAAGCTGGTTGGATCACCAGATCAACATCATTGACACCCCCGGCCACGTCGATTTTACGATCGAAGTCGAGCGCTCCATGCGGGTGCTGGATGGGGTGATCGCCGTCTTCTGTTCCGTGGGGGGGGTGCAACCCCAATCAGAAACCGTGTGGCGTCAGGCCGATCGCTACAAGGTGCCCCGAATTGCCTTCGTCAACAAGATGGATCGCACTGGGGCTAACTTCTACAAGGTCTATAACCAACTGCTCGATCGCCTGCGGACCAATGCGGTGGCCGTGCAAATCCCGATCGGGGCCGAAAGCGACTTCAAGGGCCTCGTCGATCTGGTACAAATGCGCGCCTACATCTACACCAATGATGTTGGTACCGACATTCTGGAAACCGATATTCCTGCCGATATGCAGGAATTGGCCGATGAGTACCGCGTGAAACTGATCGAAGCGGTCGCTGAAGCCGACGACGATCTGATGGAGAAGTATCTCGGCGAAGAAGAGATCAGCATTGAAGAGATCAAAGCTGCCCTGCGGAAGGGGACCATCAACGGCACCATTGTGCCCGTGCTCTGTGGCTCAGCCTTCAAAAACAAGGGTGTGCAGCGGTTGCTGGATGCGGTCATTGATTACCTGCCCTCGCCCCTGGATGTCCCCCCGATCCAAGGCACCCTGCCCAATGGCGATACCGCTGAACGTCGCGCCGATGATGCCGAACCCCTATCGGCCTTGGCCTTCAAGATCATGGCCGATCCCTACGGGCGTTTGACTTTTATTCGGGTCTACTCCGGTGTCCTGCAAAAGGGAAGCTACGTGTTGAATGCGACTAAGGGCAAGAAAGAGCGGATTTCGCGCTTGATCGTGCTCAAGGCCGACGATCGCATTGAAGTAGACGAACTGCGGGCGGGGGATCTGGGTGCCGCCTTAGGGCTGAAGGATACCTTCACGGGCGACACCATTTGCCAGGAAGACAGCCCAGTGATCCTGGAATCGCTCTTTATCCCCGAACCGGTGATTTCCGTCGCCGTGGAACCCAAGACCAAACAGGATATGGAGAAGCTCTCCAAAGCCCTCCAATCCCTGTCGGAAGAAGATCCCACCTTCCGGGTGAGCATCGACCCCGAAACCAACCAGACCGTAATCGCCGGCATGGGCGAATTGCACCTGGAAATTCTCGTCGATCGGATGATGCGGGAATTCAAAGTGGAAGCCAACGTTGGGGCACCCCAGGTAGCCTATCGGGAAACCGTGCGCAAGAGCGTGCGGACTGAAGGCAAGTTTGTGCGCCAGTCCGGGGGTAAGGGTCAATACGGTCATGTCGTTATTGAACTTGAACCAGGCGAACCGGGGAGTGGCTTTGAATTTGTGTCCAAGATCGTGGGGGGGGCGATTCCCAAGGAATACGTGCCCGCAGCGGAACAGGGCATGAAGGAAGCCTGCGAATCTGGTATTCTAGCTGGGTATCCAGTGATTGACTTGAAAGCAACGCTGGTGGATGGGTCTTACCACGAAGTAGACTCCTCCGAAATGGCCTTCAAGATTGCTGGCTCGATGGCGATTAAGGATGCCGTGATGAAGGCGTCCCCCGTCCTCCTTGAACCGACGATGAAGGTGGAAGTTGAAGTCCCCGAAAACTTCCTGGGCGATGTCATTGGTGACTTGAACTCCCGTCGAGGTCAAGTTGAGGGCATGGGGTCGGAAGACGGGATCGCGAAGGTTAGCGCGAAAGTCCCCCTCGCCGAGATGTTTGGTTACGCAACCGACATTCGTTCAATGACCCAGGGCCGGGGTATTTTTTCGATGGAATTCAGCCACTATGCTGAGGTTCCTCGGAATGTGGCCGAAGCGATCATCGCTAAAAGCAAAGGGAACGCATAAATCACCAGAGAGGAATGTTAATTCATGGCACGCGCAAAGTTTGAACGGACTAAACCCCACGTCAACATTGGCACGATCGGTCACGTTGACCACGGTAAAACCACATTGACAGCGGCAATTACGATGACGCTGTCGGCATTGGGGAAGGCGAAGGCTCGGAAGTATGACGAGATCGACGCAGCTCCCGAAGAAAAGGCGCGGGGGATCACGATCAATACGGCCCACGTGGAATACGAAACCGACTCCCGCCACTATGCCCACGTGGACTGTCCTGGTCACGCTGACTATGTGAAGAACATGATTACCGGGGCGGCCCAGATGGACGGCGCAATCCTGTTGGTATCGGCTGCCGATGGTCCGGAACCCCAGACCCGTGAGCACATCCTGCTGGCCCGTCAGGTGGGTGTTCCTAACCTGGTGGTATTCCTGAACAAGGAAGACCAGATGGAAGGGGAAGACGAACTGGTGGAACTGGTGGAACTGGAAGTGCGGGAACTGCTCTCCAGCTATGACTTCGACGGTGACAATATCCCCATCATTCGCGGCTCGGCCCTGAAGGCCCTGGATGCCCTGACGGCAAATCCTTCCCTGAAGCGGGGAGATGATCCCTGGGTGGACAAGATCTATGAATTGATGGATGCGGTGGACAGCTACATTCCCACGCCGGAGCGGGATGTGGACAAGCCCTTCCTGATGGCGGTGGAAGACGTATTCTCGATCTCTGGTCGGGGGACGGTGGCCACGGGCCGGATTGAGCGCGGTAAGGTCCACATTGGCGATATGGTGTCGATCGTTGGGATTCGCGAAACCCGTGACACCACCGTGACCGGGGTGGAAATGTTCCAGAAGACCCTGGACGAAGGGATGGCTGGCGACAACGTTGGCTTGCTGCTGCGGGGTCTGAAGAAAGATGACATCGAGCGCGGCATGGTGATCGCCAAGCCCGGTTCGATCACGCCCCACACCAAGTTTGAGGCAGAAGTCTATGTCCTCAAGGATTCGGAAGGTGGTCGGAAAACGCCCTTCTTCAAGGGGTATCGTCCCCAGTTCTACGTGCGAACGACCGACGTGACCGGTACCATTGCGGACTTCACCGATGACGAAGGCGGCGCACCGGAAATGGTCATGCCCGGTGACCGGATCAAGATGACGGTGGAACTGATCAAGCCGATCGCGATCGAGCAACAAATGCGTTTCGCCATCCGTGAAGGCGGTCGTACTGTTGGTTCGGGTGTGGTTTCCAAGATCCTAGAATAATCGCCTAGCGCCTCCCTAAGCGGAATAACTTTGGGGAGCAGTCGGTCAGCAATGGCTGGCTGCTTTCCCTTGTGGAGGGTTGGGCTGATAGTCAGTCAGTTTTTGGCTCTATTTCCAGGCTTCTATTTTCCGTACCTTGACAATTGAACCTATATCCCTTATTGAGTTTCTAACTAACGTCCTATGGCTACTCTGCAACAGCAAAAAATTCGGATTCGATTGAAAGCGTTCGATCGTCGCCTCCTCGATACATCCTGTGAAAAGATTGTGGATACGGCCAATCGTACCCAGGCGACGGCCATTGGTCCGATTCCGCTGCCAACTAAGCGCCGTATTTATTGTTTGCTGCGATCGCCCCATGTGGATAAGGATTCGCGGGAGCATTTTGAAACCCGTACCCATCGCCGGATTATTGATATTTATCAACCGTCTCCGAAGACGATCGATGCTTTGATGAAATTGGATTTACCGGCTGGGGTTGATATTGAGGTTAAGCTTTAGTTTTGGAGTCAACCACAAAGGCACTAAGGGCACAAAGGAACACGAAGGTGTTTCTCTGTGTCTCTGGGGTTCCCGACTGATCCCGGTTAGACTTGTAAGCTCTTTTCTGGGATGCGCCTTGGTAAGCTAGACTGAAAACAGGCTTGGGTTTAACAATGACCTCTTTTTCGTCGATCGCTGTGCGCGAACTCCCGATTTTCCCGCTGCCGGAAGTGGTTCTATTTCCAGGCAGACCCTTACCGCTACATATTTTCGAGTTCCGGTATCGGATCATGATGAACACCATCCTGGAGGACGATCGTCGCTTTGGGGTGGTGATGTTCGATCCAGTCCGGGAGGAGCCGGTCAGTGTGGGCTGTTGTGCAGAAATTTTGCAATACCAACGGTTACCGGACGATCGCATGAAAATGATTACCCTGGGGCAGCAACGCTTCCGAATCTTGGAATATACCCGTGAAAAGCCCTACCGCGTTGGGTTGGTGGAATGGATGGAAGATCAGCCCCCAACAAAGGATCTGCGGCCCCTGGCCCAGGAAGTGCGGCAAGCCTTGCGGGAAGTGTTTTATCTCTCGAATAAGCTCACAGGGCAGGAGATTGATTTTCCGGAAGAGGTGCCGGATTTGCCGATCGAGCTTTCCTATTGGGTGGCCAGCAACCTATATCGCGTGGTTCCGGAACAACAGGCGTTGTTGGAAATGCAGGATACGGCCAGTCGTCTGGAGCGGGAGTTGGAGATTCTCACGTCTACCCGTAATCATCTGTCGGCACGGGCGGCCCTGAAGGATGCGTTTCAAAGTCCCTGAGTCGGTTCCGGACACGATCGCAGCCGGATGAGCACCTGCACCAGATCATCGATCGTCTGTGTCAGTATCCCGTGGGAAGCAGTGGACTGATTGATGAGGATACTGAACACGAGGGGGGACGCATCGGGACGATCCAGATACCCCGATAGGCTTGCTATCCCTTGCATTGCGCCTGATTTGGCCTGGATCGGGGGCAGGGTTGCATGGGCTAAGCGTCGTCTGAGGGTACCTGTTTTACCCATCACGGCGAGGGAATGCCGATAGGTAGCTGCATGGGGCGATCGCGCCATTGTTTGGAGGGTTTGCACAAAGGCCGTCGGCGTGGCCAGATTACGCCGGGAAAGTCCTGAGCCATCGGCCAGCGCATATCCCTCGGCATCGATGCCCAGTTGGCTGAGAGTGCCGGCCATGACCGCCAGCCCTGCCTCTGTCGGGGATTGGTCGGGAGCGACGGGCATCTTCTCCCGGCCCAGGATGGCTAGGAGAGCCTCTGCGTAGAAGTTATTGCTGTACTGATTGGTTTCCTGCAACAGTTCCGCGAGGGGCGGAGACTGCCAGGTGGCCCGGACGATCGCACCTGCCGGGATTGGTGTCGTCGTCACCCTAATCTCCTTAACCGTAATTCCCTGCACTTCTAATACCTGTTGCCAGCGTTGGCCAAAGTGTTCTGTTGGGTTCACGACGGCGATCGCCACTGGTTCCGGCTCCGAACCTACCCGCAGGTGCCCCGCAATCTTGGCCACCGGACGGCTGAGATCACGACCCACTGTGACGAATTCGGGGGCCTGGGGGGCAACGGTTTGTGACCGGTTCTCCACCTGCCAAGTTTGGGCCGCGATCGCATCCTCCCAGACAATACCCAGGGGTTCACCGAGGCGCTGGGGGACTAACTGCAAATGAATAGCGTTTTGGTTAACGATCAGGCTATTCAAAGGAGCGCCATAGCCCGCCTGGATATCCTCCCATTCCCAATTAGGGTTCACCAACGTTCCGCCCAGATAGGTGTCATCCAGAATCAGGCGATCGATCTGGCGAATGCCTGCCTGTTTTAACTGCTGGGCCAGCGAGGTTAATCCCGTATCCGTCAAACTGGGATCAGCCCGTCCCACGATCTGCAAGACCGTGGCGTCAGGATCGGGCACCTGGTAAACCGTCGTGGCAATCCGAAACTGGGGACCCAAGCGCTGCAAAACAGCGGCGGTGCTGAGAAGTTTGGCATTGGAGGCGGGGATAAAATAATGCTCGGCATCCCGTTCGTAGAGGGTTTGGGGTGACTCGGTAGTGGTTGCCAGGGATTGCACCAGAATGCCCCAGCGCGATCGCGCAAATTCCGGGCGATCGGTGATGGCCGTGATCTCACCCGCTAAATCAGATGGACAGAGGGCAGGGGATGCAGCCAAACTGGGTGAAGCCGTGAGAAAACTGACGCTACTGAGGAGAGCCATACTGATAGCAGAGCAGCGCGATCGGTAATTCCCGCTCGCCCTAAGTTTGCTTGCTAGCATGGAGATCCTCCCTAAGCTCCTGCGGCGAGAAAACTACCCAAACACAAATACCCAAACACAAAGATACAAGCGACAAAGATTCCCCCTGATCTACCGATGGTCTTTAGCTGGATGCCGTTTCTCGCCAGTCGTAGCCAGGAGCGTCCCCAGGCC
>CAZHXN010000043.1:6719-8269 GCA_964536415.1 uncultured bacterium | reverse complement strand
TTTAATTGGGTAGATCTCATCCCCCCATTTACACGGCCATTGCGAGAATCGGACCCAGAATCAACGATCGATCTTCATGCTTTGTTTGCTCAGGTCTACGAGCGCGCAAACTATACGCGCAAACTATAAAGTTGTGATGGATGATCCCCCAATGCCGATCTCGCCACTGGCAGCAGCCGATCGTGCCTGGTTTGAGCAGGTGCTGCGATCAGCCAAGGTTATCTAATTACGTTTCCGAGGCTGAGGGGGAGCTAAAGACGGGTGTTAAATAGGCCACCAGTGCGCCGATCATAAACCCAATCACATTCCGGAACAGCGGTAGCCATTCCGATGTGCGGCTTACCACAGGACCAACCCCAAACGCCACAAACAAAATGCCCCAGAGGGGAGAAAAAATTAAGGCCCATTGCCATGCGAACACTTGCCCCGGCTTACGCGGGTGGGCCGCAAAGCCAAAAATTACCCCTCCCACGACTGAGGTTACCAAGGTCAACACCCACTGCTCCCGAGGTAGACCAGGCACTACCCGGCAACCACCTTGCTCTAAACACCCCTTAATCGCATGGAGTGACTCCACAATCGACTGATCTTCACCGTTCTCCCGAACGAAATACTGATTACCATAGCGCGTTTGCAACTCTACCCAGAAGGTTCGGGGTAAGTACTTGTACACATCAAACCCCACATTAAAATTGAGCAGGTTACCGCCACGGGCATCGGCCACTAATAAAATACTTTTATCATCTAGGCCCCAAAAGTCTCGAATTGCTAACCCTGGCGTGCGATCGTACTGGGTCAACACCCGCAACTTCCAACCTGTATCTACCTCAAAATGGTTTAACTCCTCAATCAACGCATCTTCCTGCGCACTGGTCAGAGTTTGGGCCAGATCGATAATCGGGGTCGGATGGTCCGGCAGGAGATCCGGATTATCGTAGGCATAGGCTGGAGCCGCCAGGAACCAGGTGATGACAACGGCAGCGATCGCCAACACAATCTGAGCCAAGCGTTGAGGAAAACGGTGTTGCATAGTGGAGTAGCCGCAATAAAACAACGACAAGAGTAGGCGTGAATTAGGGGAATTCGGCTGCTAGCCAGACCGTAGAAGCAGCGCAATAGCTTTTTACGAAATCCTAATTTTCTTTACAATAGTTCACCTTAACCTTAAGATATCACGAACCTTTGGCATGGGAGCAGTGTCGCAAGCTAGGTTATGCAGTTTTTACAGAAATCCCTGAAAGGTTTTCTGCGTTGGGCCATCCTGGGGGGAACGCTCTTCTTTCTGGGAGCCACGCTGAAGAAACACTGGCAAGAGGTCGTCGCCATTCGTCTGGATGGGTCAGCCCTGGCGATCCTGGTGGTTGCCCTGGGGGTGACGCTGCTATCCCATATTTGGGCCGCCTGGGTATGGACGTGGTTACTGAAGCTCCTGCGGGCCGAGCGCCATGCAACCGAGGGCACCTTGCATCCCACCTGGCTGATTCAGGTGTATCTGCGCACTAATCTGGCGAAATACCTGCCGGGGAATGTTTGGCACTTTTATGGTCGGA
>CAZHXN010000043.1:6463-6675 GCA_964536415.1 uncultured bacterium | reverse complement strand
GTGTGGTAATGGAACCCCTGCTGATGGCGGCGGCGGCCCTCCTGATCGCCCTCCTGGGTCGGCAACAGGGGAATTGGGGCTGGCAACTTCTGAGCTTGATTGGGGTGTTACTGATTATCCATCCCCGTTGTTTTAACCCGGTCTTGCAGCGGGCTGCCCAACTCAAAGCCAAAGCCTTGGGGAATTCAACGGTCCAGACCAGCAATCTCATG
>CAZHXN010000043.1:0-6449 GCA_964536415.1 uncultured bacterium | reverse complement strand
TTCACCGCTATCCCTTGGAACCCTTACTCGGCGAATTGGGCTTTCTGGGCTTGCGGGGGCTAGGGTTTTGTCTGACGCTGCTGGCCCTTGCCCCGATCGCCTGGGATCAACTGCCGACGGTGATCAGTGCCTTTAGCTTTGCCTGGTTATTGGGCTTGATCGTGCCCGGTGCGCCAGGCGGGTTGGGCATCTTCGAGGCGACCGCGATCGCCCTCCTGGGCCAATACTATTCACCCGGTATCCTACTCAGTACCGTTGCCCTTTACCGCTTGATCAGTGTTCTGGCCGAAACCCTGGGGGCCGGTTTGGTCTGGCTAGACAGTACGGGGGTCCTCTTCCCCCTGCGGTTAGCCCAGTCCAAAACAGAAAGCTAAGCCTGACCCCCGGTAAAGTCGATGAGAGCAAGGTCCATAACCCCAACTAAACTCACCACCGGGCCAAGCAGTCCAGGGCTTCAACGCGATCGCATTCACACCAAGATTTTGAAGCTAGTCCAGGCACTCCCGAAAGGCATCAACGGGGGCCTTATTACCCCGAAATTACGCTGTAAAGTCATCCAGATGGGTTTTCAATTGGGCATTCAGTCAGATCAGTGGTTGAAAATTTTGTAGCATAAACCATTACTGTTGAGATTAGCTGGAAACAGTTTATACACTTATTTGCTAGCAGCATTTTGTCGCTTAAATACTGATTCATCTGAGTACCTAAATAAGGAGGCTGAATATACACGATGGGTGCCGATCGGGCAAAATATGAGAGAACTGCCTCCACCTGCCTGAGTTTACCTCCGTGGTCTGTAACCAGATGGCCCCCCCTGATCTCCCGTCCACCTCTGATCCCATTACGGCCCTGCTCGGTCCCTTTCAGCGCTTTGGTGTGCGCCTGGATCTAGAGCGGGTTGAGCGACTATTGGCCCAGTGGGGAAATCCCCATCATCGGGTCCCGATCGTCCATGTGGCTGGCACCAATGGGAAAGGCTCTGTCTGTGCCTACCTATCCTCGATCCTAACTGCCGCAGGCTATCGCACCGGGCGCTATACCTCCCCCCACCTCATCAGTTGGACGGAGCGGATCTGCCTGAATGACACCCCGATCGCGGTGAGGGATTTAACCCTAATCCTGACTGATATCATCCAGCATCTCCAACCCCACCTGGCCCGTAGCCACAACCCAGCCGTGGCGGCTAACTTGCCCACCCTGTTTGAAGTGCTGACGACGGCAGCCTGGGTGTACTTTGCCCAGCAACTGGTGGATATTGCGGTGATTGAAGTCGGGCTGGGCGGACGCCTGGATGCGACGAATGTCTGCGATCGCCCGCTCGTCAGTGTGATTACGTCCCTGAGCCGGGAGCACTGGCAAGTCCTGGGACCAACCCTAGCCGATATCGCACGGGAAAAGGCAGGTATTCTCAAGGCGGGCTGTCCAGCAGTGATTGGTCCCCTACCGGAGGAGGCGATGATGGTGGCGCAGGCGAGGGCGCAGGCGCTGGGGTGTCCGGTGGTGTGGGTGCAGGCGGCTGAGTGTTTAGGAGAGCGGAGAGCAGAGAGCGGAGAGCGTGCGAGACCGGGTGATGCCTTCGGTGCGGGGCCGTGGGGAATGGGTTGGGCTAGGGTGGGTGAGATTGAGTATCCGTTGCCGTTGGCGGGGGAGTTTCAGTTGATCAATTCGGCGATCGCGATCGCGACAATTCAACAATTACGGCAACAGGGATGGACGATTACGGATGAGGCCATCCAAGCGGGGATGGCGCGGACGCACTGGCCGGGACGGATACAGTGGACGACCTGGCAGGGCCAGCCGTTACTGGTGGATGGTGCCCATAATCCGGCGGCAGCGATCGTCCTGCGGACTTACCTTGATCGCTTCCGGGATGACGGTCTCACTTCCCTGCCCCGTTTCTGGGTGATGGGGATGCTGGCGACGAAGGAACATGAGGCGATCCTGTCTACGCTGCTGCGATCGGGCGACGCGCTCTACCTACTGCCCATCCCTGGACACAATAGTGCCGATCCAGAACAATTGGCTATCCTGGCGCGTTCCCTTTGTCCCGATTTGCGGGATTGCCGTACCTGTGCTGATCTGCCGATGGCCTTGGCGATGGCGAGTCAGGCTAGGCGGCAGTTTTTGGTTGAAAATGCAGTTGCAGAAGATGTCTCTCCATCAGCGCCTCTGGTTCTCTGTGGTTCACTCTATTTAGTGGGGCAATACCTCCAGGAATCTCCTCAACTCATGCACTCTGGCTAAGGTGATTCTATGGGGGACGATGAAGTGGCAATATCGAAAGCCTTTACGAACGAGGCAGATGTATTCAGCAAAATCCCCAGGGTAGACTGCCGGTGGCGAATCAAGCGACGATTCTCCTGCGGAGACGCTGTGCGATCGTGGGATAGCATCAGCCCAGTGACCCGCTAGTCCGATAAAGGGTCCCCCCACTCCTCCGCTTGTTGACGCTCAGCCAGCATGAGCCGATCGCGCAGAGCCGCCCAATCCGTTTCAGGCGCAAAGCTATCCTGTAGCAGTTGCCCCGACTGGAGATAGAGTACCCGACTGCAAAAACGCTCCACCAGATCCAGTTGATGGTTAACCATCAGGAGGCTGAGTTGTTGCTCAGTTGCGAGATCGCGCAGCAGGGAAAGGATAAAGTCGGCCCGTCCAGCATCCAGGGCTGCCGTGGGTTCATCCAGCAGCAGCACCGTCTTGAGCAGTTGCGGCTCTGGGGGTAAAGCAATCAGGGCACGGGCGATCGCCACCTGCTGCCGTTGTCCCACCGAAAGATTAAGTTCCGTGCGATCGAGCCAATCGGCAGGCAAACGCAAACGCTCTTGCCAGACCCGTACCTGGTGTTGAATCGCCGTGCGACTATAGCCCCGTAGCTGGAGGGGATAGGCTAAGGCTTCAGCCACCGTCATCCCCAACAATTTCGACTCCTGAAGCACGAGATTGACCTGGCGACGCAGGTGCAAAACCGGCATTTGGCGAATATCGCCACCATCCAAAAAAATCTGACCCTCCGTCGGGTCACTGAGGCGGTTCAGCAGACGTAGCAAACTCGTTTTACCCGCACCGGAGGGACCCACGATCGCGACAAACTCACCCGGCTCTACCCGAAAGCTAATATCCTGGAGCAAAGCCACTCCCTGGAGGGGCTTACCCGCCGCCTGGGTTAGGCGTTGGCTAACATGGCTGAGTTGCAGACGGGGGACAGAGACAGGCATCATGTTTGCGATAAAACCCTGGGGCATTGGGCGCAGGGCAGCAGATAACAGCTTAAACTGAGTTATGCATTGCGTATTCTAAAAACCATCATCTTTGGCAAAGGTCAAGGAAAGCTATGGCCGATATCCAAGTCATCCTCGTGGAAGACGACGAACCCACCCGGATTGCCCTGCGCACCGCCCTGCGATCGCAACCCGGTATTGAAGTCGCCAGCGAAGCCACCAACGGTGAGACCGGACTGGTACTGTTGGAATCGATCGATGTTGATGTCGCGATCGTCGATGCCACCCTGCCCGATATGTCCCTCGCTGACTTTATTTCCAAAATGCGAGAGGTACAAGCTGAGTCCTATGTACAATCCTCAAAATTGCTGATCTTACTAACACCGGAACAGGAAGCAGCAAGTTCCGATGTCCTAGCTGCCGGAGCCGAAGGGGTTTGCCGCAAAGATGCCCCGATCGCTGAGTTGGCCGATCGGGTCCGTCAAATCTATGCCCATTAACCCTGTCCATTAACCCTACCCTCGCCCGGTCACCCGTTTGCAAGGTGCAGTGACAAGAGAAACTGGTGGGAGAAGCAGCGTTATAACCAAACTGGCCTCTGCTGTTCCTGCTTCCCCCGGTGACGCAATGAATTGGGTGAGGATTGCTATACGATAAACACTATGCCTGCGTGGATTTGTAGCAATATTGGCAATTTGAAGGTATTTATGAAACGTTATTTGTCGTATCTGTTAGCGTTCGTCCTGGTTGTGGTGATCGGCGTCACGGGCTGTAGCAACAACTCCCTGCTCACGGGTAACTATCGTCAAGATACCCTGACCTTAGTAGAGAGTTTGCGGACGGCGATTAACCTGCCCGATGACACCCCCGACAAGGCAGCGGCGCAGGCCCAAACTCGGCAACTGATCAACGACTACGCCGCCCGCTATCGTCGCGATGCGTCACTGGAAAAGTTGCCCTCCTTCACCACCATGCGTACAGCGCTGAATGGCTTGGCGAGTCACTATGCCGCCTATCCCAACCGTCCCATTCCCCAGAAGCTCAAGAATCGTCTTGAGCAGGAATTTACCCAAATTGAGGGGGCACTCAATCGCGGTGCTTAAGCCAGCCTTGCGGCGGTTGCGATGGGGAGTAGCGTCCTGATGGGCGGCTGCGGCCAAGGGGTGGCAAGGGGGGGTAGGCGCTTACCGGCGATCGGCATGGCCGAGGCGGTTATCCCACGTTGAAGGGGTGCGCTTCTGAGCGTCCGTAGCTGCATAGTTCCCCGGCATAGAATGTTCTGTTTTTCCATAGTCACCCATCAGCGAGATCCGAGGAAAAGTGATGGCCAGGTTGCTGAATCGCCGCCAAGTGTTGCAATACGGCTCCTTAGCCCTATCCAGTAGTCTGTTGTGGGCGTGTAATCGGACCGGGCCGCCGGGATCGCCCTCCACCGGGGCACCAACCCACACCAGTTCTTCTGGGGCTTTAGAGAAGGTAACGTTTGGCACCAATTGGTACGCGCAAGCGGAACATGGCGGGTTCTATCAGGCCGTGGCGACGGGGATTTATGCTGACTACGGTTTAGAGGTCACCATCCGCATGGGCGGTCCCCAGGTCAACGGCACCCAATTGTTGATGGGTAAAGCGGTTGACTTCTTTATGAATAATAGTACCGATGCCATCATTGCTATCCAGGAAGGCATCCCCAAGGTTACGGTGGCCGCCATTTTCCAGAAATCCCCCCAGGTGTTGATTGCCCACCCCAACACCGGGGTCAATACCCTCGCTGACCTCAAGGGGCGACCGATCTTTGTGTCTAAAGGGGCTGCCATTAGCTATTGGCCTTTCCTCCGGCAAAAGTTTAGTTTTACCGATGATCAGCAGCGCCCCTACAATTTCAACGTCGCCCCCTTCCTAGCGGATAAACAGTCGGCGCAACAGGGCTACCTCACCTCGGAACCGCTGACAGTGGAACAAGAAGGGGGATTTAAACCCGTGGTCCTCTTGCTAGCGGACTATGGGTATACACCCTACGACACCACGATCGAGACACGCCGGGAAGTCATGGAGAAAAACCCGGATTTGGTCCAGCGTTTCGTCGATGCCTCGATTAAGGGCTGGTATAGCTACCTGGAGGGTGATCCCACCCCCGCGAACCAGTTAATCAAGCAGGAAAATCCCCAAATGACCGATGAGTTACTGGCCTATGGCATGGCCAAGATGAAGGAATACGGCATTGTGGTCTCCGGCGAAGCGACCACCCAGGGGATTGGCGCAATGGTGGACGATCGCTGGCGGGAATTATTTGAGACGATGCAGGCACAAGGGGTGTTTAAACCCGATACTCCGTACCAGGATGCCTATACATTACAATTTGTTAACAAGGGGGTTGAGTTTTACCGCCAATGACCGCCCGTTACCGATGAACACTCACCTATGAACGACCGTGTTGCCTTTAGCCTCAACCATGTCAGTAAAGTCTTTGCGAATGGCACCGTAGCCCTGCAAGATATGCACCTGACGGTGCAGGCATCCCAATTTATCAGTCTGGTGGGGCCGTCAGGGTGTGGCAAAAGTACGGTTTTGCGCCTGGTGGCGGGATTGAGCGGGTTATCGACGGGGCGAATTGAGTGGGGCCATGATCTCGCCATGACGGCTGCCAGCCCTCGGACCCCAGATCCCCAGAACCTCGCTTTCGTCTTCCAGGAAGCAGCCCTCATGCCGTGGGCAACGGTATTAGACAATGTTTGTTTGCCCTTAAAACTGAACGGGATGTCACGGCGTGCCGCCCAGATCGCGGCCCAGGAAGCGCTGCATTTGGTGGGGCTAGCGGGTTGGGATCGCCACTATCCCCGTGAGCTATCGGGGGGGATGAAAATGCGGGTGTCGATCGCCCGTGCTCTGGTGACCCAGCCGAGCCTGTTGCTGATGGATGAACCCTTTGGGGCATTGGATGAAATCACCCGCAGCAAGCTGAATAATGATCTCCTGGAGTTATGGCAGCAACAGCGCTGGACGGTTTTGTTCGTGACTCACAATATCTACGAAGCGGTCTATCTGTCGCAGCGGGTGATTGTGATGGCTCCGCGACCGGGCCGGGTGATTGCTGATGTGACCATTGATGCCCCCTATCCGCGCACGGAGGCCTTTCGTATGTCCGAGATCTGCAATCAATACTGTCGAGAAGTGTCTGCTTATTTATCGGAAGCTATGCAGCCTGCCTTAGCGGGGAACCCCCTGTCCCCGGTT
>CAZHXN010000042.1:29529-35899 GCA_964536415.1 uncultured bacterium | reverse complement strand
TACAGGCTTTTATGTGTGAAAATATCAGTTATACCCACTGGCTCCAAAAATTAGTCCTTTGTTGACAAAACCAGTTTACCACAGGATTAGTGTGTCTATTTTTAGAAAAGAAAATCTTAAGATTCAACACTTTTGGGTAAAGTGTATAGCTACTGAATTCCTTATAACACCTACCTCTCTAAAAGCTAGAAGCGTGATGCGGCAAAGCTTATACAGCTATCGTGAATATGTGCATATCAAGCATTCAGCCGTTTTTGACAACGCAATAGTTATCATGTATAATGTGTTAGATCCAGTGCTAGCCATGTTGCAGGCGAGTTTAATCTTCTCCCTATCTAAAAGGTATTATGCTGCAAGTATTATGCTGCCAATCGCGGCATAATTAATAGTTAGTTATGCCGACAATACTCCATTGAGCCTGAACCATATCAGGGTGAATACTTTTAATTGAAATTAATTGAAATAGATGCTTAATTCCTGTCGCCAGTCATGAACTCTGTCCGCTCTTTATCCAACCCATCAGACTTCACCCAATATCAAAAACAATTCTGTCAGGCTCTCAGTGACGAAATCAAATCTCTACGAAAGCTGGGTGGGCAGACAACTACCATCACCGATGGTCGCCATCTTGGTAAACGCAGCGGTAAACACCTCTATTCCTTCACCACTGACACCGAAATTCGCTTCCCCGACGACACCCCAGTCGATCTAGTTCACCAAGGACAACGCTATTCAGGAATTCTGCTGTCGATCGAGGGTTTTGATCTCCTCATTGCCATTGAGGAAAAAATCGGTGAGCAAGTCCCATCCGTCAAGATGACCACTGAACCGTGGTTTCTCCTTGAGGAATTACAGAAACGGCTCGACACTGCTACCGCAAGCCAAACCGCAAACCGCAAACTGGCTCTGAACCTGCTCAGCGATTCAGCAACCTCTCGTCCAACAAACGACACTCAATTTGACGACTTTCGCCCCCGTATCGAAACTCAAATTCAACAATCCCTCAACTACAACTGTTATCAAGCAGAAGCAATTACCCATGTTCTTCAGCATCCGGTAAGCTTTATCTGGGGACCACCCGGAACCGGAAAGACGAGCACCCTTGGACTTACGGTTGCGTCCCTCGTCCATGCAGGGGAATCAGTTCTGGTACTTGCCCATAGCAATACAGCAGTTGATACGGCAATGAAAAGCCTCGCCAAGTACCTCTGTAAATCTAGCTACTACAACGAAGGCTTCATTCTCCGCTTTGGCATTGCCACCCCCGGCACTTACGATGACTACCCCTTAATCAATGTTCGGGGTATTGCCAAAAGACAAAACGGTCCACTGATTGAAAAAATTGAAGGGCTTGAGCGCGAGCGGAAACGATTAATTCAACAATCTCGTGCCTCTGGTTTAACCACCCAGCAAAAGTCTGCTTTACAAGAGCGCATCGCCAGAATCCGAGAAGAACTGCACCCTCTAAAACAACAGCTACGCCAGAAAGAATCTGAGCTAGTCCGAAAAGCAATGGTCGTCGGTTGCACCCTCTCAAAAGCAACGATCGCCCAGGAAATTTATGAACGCCAATTCGATGCAGTCATCATCGACGAAGCCAGCATGGCTTACATCCCTCACTGTGTCTATGCGGCAACACTGGCAAAGCGACGAATCGCCATCTTTGGTGACTTTCGCCAACTCGGTCCTATCTCTCAAGCAGAAACAGATAACGCTCGAACTTGGCTGCAACGCGATATTTTTGAAGAGGCAGGCATTATTGATCGTGTTAATCGAAACCAACGGGATGAGCGAATGGTGCTGCTCCAGATCCAGTACCGGATGCATCCTTCCATTTCAGCGATTCCAAATTGCCTGTTCTATAACAATCAACTTCAAGACGGAGAAGGCGTACAAGCGCGAACGCAACCGATAGTTGATGCCCAACCAAACCCAGGTCAATCCCTCATCTTCTATGATCTGAGCCGCGCCTCTGCTTTCTGCTTTCGTGATCAAGAATCTCATAGCCGCTTCAACCTCATTTCTGCCCTCATCGCTGCCGATATTGCATACAAGTCAAAACAGGCAGGAACCGAAAGCGTTGGCATTATTACACCCTACAAAGCACAGTCACGCTTAATTCACCGCATCCTCAGGGAAACACACCTGGAAACAGTAAAAGCCTCTACCGTTCACCGCTTTCAAGGCTCTGAACAACATCTCATTGTTTTCGACTCAGTTGATAGTACGCCTCAAAAGAAAGTAGGAAAGTTACTCCAAGGAGGAATGCAAAGTACAGCATCTCGACTGGCAAACGTTGCGGTTAGCCGTGCCCAGGGCAAATTTGTTGGGCTATTTAATGACGCTTACGTGCGGCAACAACTCGATTCGTTTCATATCTTCCGCAAATTCAGCGATCGCCTTCGCAGTAGTTCCCAAGTCTTGCCTTTAACTTTTACCGATGTAGCCAATTCCACTGCTTGGCAATTTACCCTCTCTGGTATCACAGTTTATCCAAATTCAGGTGCAGCTCGGCAGGCTATTCAAGCAGATTTAGCAACTGCCCAACATGCTGTTGCGATCGACTAGCCTACACGACTCAAGACTGCTCAACACTTCTCCCTCACTTCCTCACGATCCGGCACAAACATCATTGCTCGTGGTTCAGAGATCGCTTCAAGTATTGCTAATTTGCCTAACACCCGAATTTGGCGTTCTGACTCCTTCAGCAATATGGGAATTGTCGGCATTGACCAACAAATTCTTTGGGTCTACACCAATCCCAGCGCTCAAAGTTCAGTCTTCAAAATCGCCCTTCCTAGCACAGTCAATCTCCTCTACACTTTCCTTCAACTCCTACCTGCCGATAGCGGAGCAAGTGTGGCGCAAAAACTGTTAAACAATCAAGCTCCCTTTGGTTCCTGTGAAATCTGTTCACAACCTCTTTGGCCCCAACCTGCTCAACATAAACATGCAAGTCCTCGTATTAGCTGTGTGAAGCATCCCCAGCAAGGGCGTAACATGAACCAGAAAGATGCGACCCAATACGCCCAGTTTACGAAACGCACCTGTGAAGCCTGCGGTGCTGCCCTACAAGGCCGACAGAATGGTGCTACAGGTCAAATTGTTCTCGCTTGTAGCCGTTCTAGCTGTAATTGGGAGACTAACCTGAATCAGATTATTTAACATAGAACTTTCTGGGGAAGTTTTTTCAAATGTCAAAGCTACTTGAACGAATTACAGTAAATCCTAGACAGTGCGGTGGTCGCCCCTGTATTCGTGGCATGAGAATTCGAGTGTCTGATGTTTTGGATTTATTCGCAGCAGGATTGAGTGCTGAACAGATTTTAGACGAACTTCCTGATCTGGAAATGGATGATTTGAGAGCCTCGCTTGCCTATGCGTCACGTAAACTTAATCATCCTGTTTTAGTCGCATGAGTGAAAAACTGTATCGTTCTTATTTGGATTGACCATACCTCACTGCCTAGAGACAAGCCGTCACCACCTACAAAGCTGAAATTGACGCGATCGTTGCCCGTCTCTATGGCGTCACGGACACAAATACAATTATGTTTCAGCTTAAATTATGTTTCAGCTTACGATCCAGTTCAGGGAATATCAGTTCCTCTCTACCACCCCCGTCAGCAAATCTAGACCTAGCAGTTTGTCTGGAACGCGATTAATGAATTATCTTGAGGCTAACGCCTATAGGGAGAGCTACGGTTGAAAAACTGAAGCTAAACTGTTATGGTCTCGTTAACTTGAGGCAGGCTTTACATGGGATTGCCTGTCATCCACCTTCACTTCAGGCTGAACCTTACTGCCAATTGCCCACCAGGATAAAGGGTGCCCAGAAGAACGGACTTTGGAAATCAGGCTGCTGTTTTAGGGTGATTTGCGCGTTGCGTAGGGCTTGGGCCTTTGTGATCCCCGGTTTTGTTAGTTCCTGATAGAACTGGGCCATAAAGGCTGCTGTTGAGACATCATTCACCTGCCATAGGGTCGCGACTGTACTGCGGGCACCCGATCGCACCGCCACTCCCGCTAACCCCAAGGCCGCACGATCGTCCCCCCGTGCCGTCTCGCAGGCACTCAGCACCAATAACTCCAACGGGTTCTTTTTCCCCTGGGCACGGGAGCGGAGGAGTTGATCCAATTGCTTGACATTAATGCGATCGTCCCAGGTCAGGATAAACGTATCCTCCGCTTGAGAGCTAAATTGGCCGTGGGTGGCCAGATGCACCACTGGAAAGGCTTGGCTCATCATTCGGGACTGAAGGTTTTCGCGGGTAAAGGTTTGGTTTAATAGGACCTCCGCCGGTACCTCCGCTGCAATTTCCGCCAATTCTCCTTGCACTGCCGGTAACGGTGCAAACCCCTGACGGCCTTCCGCCACCCCCCCCATCAACGTCCGTATCGGGGTTTGGCTGAGGGGTTGACTGGCCAAAAGTTGGAGACCGGGTGTGAGCGCAATGTTGTATTGCTCCATCAGAAAATGTTCACCATCGTTTAAAACGGCCATTGGCACATTGCGCAGGTAGCCATCAAGAATAAAGACCAGGGTTTTGATCTGATGCTGGGTTAACTGAGCCGCCGCAGGCCGAATCAGAAGGTCGTACAGGGATTGCGCTGTGGCTAAATACTCATCGGGGAACGCTCCCGGTTGCAGCGCCAGCCGTAGATCGCGCAGGGTTGATTCGAGGTCCGATCGCGCGATCGCGCTGGAGTAGTGCAATAGCGGCTGGTTCGGGATCGAGACAATGACCGTGAGGCGATCGGGCAAGATAATGGGGTAAACGACGGCGGCGGTCTGGTCTAGTTGATCAATCGACTGAGGTTTGGTTTCGGCACAGGCATCCTGGAAGAAGTTATCCAGTTCCGCCACCTGGAGGGATTCAATCACCTGGCGTGCTCGTTGCAGATCCGTTTGCGCAGGGTTGGCTCCCCCCACCAGCAGTCCCACAAACTCGCGATAGATCGGTTCCACCTGTTCCCGGAAGGAAAATTGCACCTCCGGGTTCACCGCCACCAGATCCCCGCGCAAACTGGCGAGAATTTGGATCGCTTGACCGTAGGCAGCGATCGCGGCTTCCCGTTCCCCTTGCTCAGCCTGGAGGCGACCTAATTGCCAGAACAGGGGATAGGTCACCTCCGGCGCTTGGAAGGGAGGAACCAAGGCAAGGGCACGCTGGGTCAGGGCGATCGCTTCGCGACGCCCTTGGCGTATTGCCCCCGTCGGTTGGCCTGGTAAGGCTACCAACCGGCCCCAACTTCCCAGGGCATAGGCTTGCAGACGATCGTCGCCCAGAGTGGTTGCCTGCTGGACGGTGGTTTTAATTAGGGCCTCCACGTCGGCGCTGGTAACCCCTAGGCCCTCTCCCCCAGTCCCTCTCCCTGCGGACGAGGCGAGCAAGGTTAAGAGACTTTCAACCAAGTTCAGGCGGATTTCTAGGCCCGTGCGGTTGGGAGGAAGTTGGGCTAACCCCGGCTTGAGATCTAGCCACAGGGCGATCGCGGCCCGCTGGTCACCCGTTGCAACTAAAAAACTGAGCAGGTTGGCCTGGGCTTGGCGGCTGAGGAGGGGGTGCAGGGTCTGGGCGGCTTGTTGATAGGCTGCGATCGCCGCTTGTCTCGCTTGCACCCGTTGGGTCGTCGTTCGCGTTGGTTGAACCGCCTGCGCCCGCCAGACATTGCCCTGCTGGAGGGTCACCCTCGCCGTGGTTTCAGCCGCACCCAGACCTTGGGCTTGGCCATGAGCGATTTCTAAGAGAGCCACCGCCTGATCGAGATGGCCCAGCACCCGTAGCACATTGGCCAACTGGGTCATCACCTGCACCCGTTCCGGTGTCGCAGCCGTCGTGCTTAAGGTATTGAGGCTAGCCGCAGTTAAATCACAGGTAGTTTCCGCGAGGGCTAAGCTTCGGAGCAACGTTTGGCAGGCACGGGGATAAAGACCGAGTGCTTGCAGGGCACGGCTCTGATTCAGATGATTTTGCAACTGGAGGGTAGCCAGATTTTGGTCGGCGTAAACCCTCGCCGCCTGCGTCCAGCGATCGAGGGCGGCTTGGGGTTGGCCCCGTTCCATCTCCTGTTGGCCCTGAACCTCCCAAAGTTGGGCGAGAATGCGTTGTTGGCCTGGGGTCTGGGGCTGGGTGGTTACCAGGTCAAGGGCACGATCGAGGGCGGCTGTCGCTGCAGGTCCCTGACCAAGGCTGAGGTGCGTAGCGGCCAGGTTACCCAGGGCCATTGCCTGATTCAGGGCATCCCCTTCGGCAGCGAATTGGGCGGCTGCGGTCGTGAGCAGCGCGATCGCGGCGTCTGGCTCCCCTTGGGCCGAACGCATTTGGGCTTGCTGGATCAGGCTCAAGGGCGAGGGAGATTGGGCGACC